>NZ_JBIWFZ010000009.1:0-310305 GCF_044763325.1 Streptomyces sp. NPDC096136
GGGGGGGGGGGGGGGCCGGGCGGGGGGGGGGGGGGGGGGGGGGGGGTTTGGCCGGGGGGGGGGGGGGGGGGGGGGGGGGGGGGGGGGGGGGGGGGGGGCCCCCCACCACCCCGGGGCTGCGGTGGCGGGATCAGGCGATCGAGAAGGTCACGACCGACTGGTAGGTGTCGGCGAACATGAACGGCGGCAGCTGGAGCATCGCCGCGCCGCCCACGGCGAACTCGCCGCCGGTCAGCTCGTCACCGCCGGCCGCCTGCGAGGCGACCTTCATCGGGGTCTCCGTGATCGCGCCGGGCGCGCCCGCGGTGCAGGTGCTGGGGCTGTCCGGGTTGGTCACGGTGCAGGACGGCTGGATGCCGATCTGCGCCTTGGCCATGGCGTGGCCGGTCGTCTGGTTCAGGAACGGCGTACGGGTCGCCGTGACGTCCCAGCCGAGGGTGCCGCCGCGGAAGTCCTGGACGGTCGCGGCGTTGAACGCGCCGAACACCGACTGGGCCTTGCCGTTGATGGTCACCGAGCCGAAGCTGACGGCGGGCTGGCCGTCCTTCGGGCCGAGGGCCAGCGGCCCGGGCAGCACCTCGACGTCCACCGGGTTCTTCACGCCGGCCTGCTCCTCGACGAACACGAAGGGCTTGGCCGGTGGGACCGAGCCGTCGATCCTGATGGCGTCGGCCTTCTTCGTGACGGTGATGTTGCAGGTGGCGGCGCCGGAGGCGTCGGCCGTGCCGGTGCCGGTGTCACCGGTGGCCGCGCCCGCGAGGAGGGCGGAGCAGGTGACGGGGCCGGCCGGGAAGTTGGCTCCGGCGGCGACGACGGCGGTGCCCGCCTTGCCGCTGTTGGGCGTCAGCCGGGTGGTGACCGGGTCCTTCGGCAGGGCCTCGACGGCGATCGAGCCGACGGCGCCGCTGGGGCGCGGGTCCGGGGTGCAGGTCGTGGTGTAGACCGTGCCGCCGAGATCGGCGTCCGTGACCACCTGGTCGATGGTGATCTGGACCGTGGTGCCCTCGCTGCCGTCCGGGATCTTGACCGTGCCGGAGAAGGCGGGCGGGTCGGACTTCTTGCCGGCTTCCTGGTGGCTGGGGACGGCGGGGCCGGTGACCGTCTGGGCGACCCCTCCGACGAGCAGCTTCGCCTTGATGGTGTTGACCGTGTCGATGGTGAACATCGGGACGACCGGCGTCTCGCCCGGGTCGATGGTGATCGGTACGGTCTCACCCGCCTTGGCGGTGTCCGGGACGGTGACCGTGTAGTCCTGGGTGCCGTTGGCGCCCGGCTGCGGGGCCGGGGCGACGCACTTCACGGGCACGGGGGTGGTCTTGGTCGCGGCCTGCGCCGGTCCCGTCAGGGCCACGACGCCGCCCGTCAGGGCCAGGGACAGGGCGCCCGCCCCGGCCAGCACTCTTCGTTTGAGGGTTCTCGAACTCACTGGGTCGCGACTCCTTCGTCATGGCGAACGAACCCCTCCCCCCACCCGCTGTGTGGGGGAGGCCGAGCCGGTGCGGATGGCCGTCATTGACGCGTCGCGGTGTCGAGAAGTCAATGGATTGCCCGGGTCCGAAGCACACAGACATTGATGTCCCATCAGGCCCGGTCTGATGGGACATCGGATACCGGCCGGTCGGTGAAGCGCTTCCGGCCGGGCGGGGCGGGTCAGCCCGCCGAGGGGACCTGGAGGAGGAGGCTCGGGGTGCCGGCGGGCAGGCCGGTGATCAGGTCGGGGGCGGCGTCCCGGAGCAGGGCCGCGCGGACCTGTTCGGGGCTGTGGGCCGTGCCGCCTGCCAGGACCAGCGCTGCGGCGCCCGCGACGTGCGGGGCGGCCATGGAGGTGCCGGTGGCCCGCGCGAGCGCGGTCGTGGAGCCCTTCCAGGCGGAGACGACCGCCACGCCCGGGGCCGAGAGGTCCACGCAGGGGCCGTGGTCGGAGAAGGAGGGGTGGTGGTCGGCGGCATCGGTGGCGGCGACCGTGAGGGCCTGCGGGACGTTGGACGGGGAGCCCGAGCAGGCGTCGCGGCCCTCGTTGCCGGCGGCCACGGTGACGGTGATCCCGTAGGCGGCGGCGCGGATGACCGCCGCGTCCATGGAGTGGCTGCGGGAGCCGCCCAGGCTCATGTTGGCGACGGCGGGGCGCAGCGGCAGACCGCCGCGCGTGGCGTCCTTCACCATCCAGTCGAGGCCGCGCAGGATGTGCGACAGCCGTGCGTCGCCCCGGCAGTCGGCCACCTTCACCCCGACGAGGGAGACCCCCTTGGCGACCCCGTAGGTGGCCCCGCCGACGGTCGCCGCGACGTGCGTGCCGTGGCCGTTGCAGTCGGCGGAGCCCTCGGTCCACAGCGCGTTGTAGCCGCTGCGGGCCCGGCCGCCGAACTCCTGGTGGAGGGTGTTGATCCCGGTGTCGACCACGTAGACCGTGACGCCCTCGCCGGTGGCGGGGTACGTGTACGAGCCGTCGAGCGGCAGCGTGCGCTGGTCGAGGCGGTCGAGGTGCCAGGGCGCCTGCGGCTGGTTCCCGGGGACGGCGGCCGGGGGCCGCTCGGGGGCGGGGGGCCGGCCGGGCCGCCGGTCGGGGATCCGCTCGGCGGTGTCGGAGATCCGGTACACCGTGTCGGGTTCGACGGAGGCCACGCGGGGGTCGGCGGCGAGCGCCGCGGCGCGGGCCGCGGTGGTGCGTACGGCGAAGCCGTCGAGGGCCGTGTCGTAGACCGCGTCGACCCGGTCGCCCGCCCGAGCCGCCTCGGCGGCCAGGGCGCGGGCCGGGGCGCGGGTGGTGGCGTCCTTGAGGACGACGACGTACGGGGCGGTGGGCGCGTCGGCGCCGTCGGCGTGCGCGGCGGGGTGCGGCGGCAGGACGGTGGCCGCCGCCAGCAGGGCGGCGGCCGGGAGGAGCGTGGTCATCGCGGTCATGCGCCCGATGCTCGGCCCGCCCGCGCGGCCCCGCGCGGAGGGTGCGCCGACTGGCCGCACGACACGCCGCCAGGACGGGCGCGGCGAGTCGGCACCACGGGGCGCGGGGCTGCGGGGGGCACGGGGGCGTGCCGCCACGGTCGCGTGGCGTCGGGCCCGGCGGTGGGGGCGGGGTCGCGGGGCTGCGGCGCCGCCGTGGTGCCTGCTCGCCGCCCGCGTGGCGTCGGGCCTGGTGGTGGGGGCGGGGTTGCGGCGGCGCGGCGCGGGGCTGCGGGGGCGCGCCACCGCGGTGGTGCCCGCCCCCCTCCGCGTGGCGTCGGGCCCGGCGGTGGGGGCGGGGTCGCGGGGCTGCGGCGGCGCGGGGCTGCGGCGCCGCCGGGATGGTGCCCGCTCGCCGCCCGTGTGGCGTCGGGCCCGGTGGCCGGGGTGGTCCGGGCGTCAGAGTGTGCGGACGACCAGGGCGGCGGCGTAGCCGGGTGGGGCCGGGAGGTCGCGCAGGGTCCAGCCCGGCACCGTGGCGGGGGCGGCGGCCGCGCCCACGTAGGGCTCGACCAAGCCCTCGGCGAGGCCCGTGCCGGTGGCCTTGAGGAAGGCCTCCTTGCGGGACCAGACGCGGGCCAGCGCGGCCCGGCGCCCGTCCTCCGGGAGGGCGGTGACCTCGGCCGTCTCCGCCGGGTGCAGGCTGCTCAGGACGTCGGCCACCGCCCCCGCGCTCGGCAGCCCCTCGACGTCCACGCCCACCGGTACGCCGGCGAAGGCGAAGTACGCCAGGCCGTCGCTGTGGGAGAGCGAGAAGTGCACCCCGCCCCCGGCCACCGCGGGCCGGCCGTGCGGGCCGCCGCAGCTCGGGCAGTCCTCCCGGACGAACCGCACCTCCCCGGGCGCCGTCCCCAGGTAGCCGCCGAGCAGCACCCGCAGCCCCAGGTGCGAGGCCAGGTAGGTGCGCCGGTCGCCGGGCCGCAGCAACCGGGCCGCCCGCCTGCGCTCGTCGGCGTCCAGCAGCTCCGCCGCCCCGCCGGCGTCGTATCCGCCGATCACCTCGCGCGTGGTGTCCAGCGACCACACCGCCGCGCTGGAGCCCGTCGGCAGGTCCCCGAGCCGGGGTGCCGACCCGCCGAGTTGGTTCAGTTCCTCGATCACCTCACGAGAGTAGTCCGGGCAGTTGGCCTCCCGGTTAACCTCGTGCCCGATCAACTGTGGACGACTCAGGGGGAAACACACCGTGCACCATGCCGTCGTGACGCCGGAAGGCGACCGGATCCGTTGGGTCGAGCTCCCGGGGGAGGAGCCGGCCCGCGTCTACCTGCACGGGCTCGGCTCCACCGCGCCCGCCTACTTCGCGGCGAGCGCCGTGCACCCCCGGCTGGCCGGGCGGCGCTCGCTGCTGCTCGACTTCCTCGGACACGGGCACAGCGACCGCCCCGAGACGTTCCCGTACACCCTGGAGGCGCACGCGGACACCGTGGCGCGGGCACTCGCCGCCGCCGGCGTGGACGCCGCCGAGGTGATCGCCCACAGCATGGGCGGCGCGGTGGCCATCGTGCTGGCCGCCAGGCACCCGCACCTGGTCTCCCGCCTCGTCCTGGTCGACGCCAACCTGGACCCCTCGCCGCCCGCACCGGGCACGGCGGGCAGCAGCGGCATCGCCTCCTACACGGAGGAGGAGTTCCTGGCCGGCGGCTGGGCCGAGGTCCGCGACCGGGTCGGTGACCACTGGTGGTCGACCATGCGGCTGGCCGGCCGCACCGGCCTGTACCGCAGTGCCGTGAACCTCGCCGCGGGCACGACGCCCACCATGCGGGAGCTGCTGCTGGAGCTGGAGGTCCCGCGCAGCTTCCTGCACCCGGAGGCGGACGGATCCCCTTCCGGGGCCGAGGACCTGGAGGCCGCCGGGGTCGCCGTCGTCCCCGTACCGCAGTGCGGGCACAACATCATGCTCGACAACCCCGAAGGCTTCGCCCGGGCCGCGGCCGAGGCGCTCGCGCGGGACTGACCCGTCAGCGGCGTACGGCCGGGACGGCCCCCGGCTGGGGGACGGCCGGGACGCCCTGCGGTATTCGCGACCCCGGGGAGGGCGTCCCGTCGGTCCAGGCGTAGACCTTCCTGCCGCGCACCGACACCTGGTACTGGTAGCGGTCCCGGCACTCGGGCCGCTCCTCGGCCCGGGTGTCGCGCGGCCACCAGCGGGCGCCCAGCCGGGGGCCGCCCGCCTTCTTCGGGGTCTCGGCGGCGCACTGCGGTCCGTCGAGCGGCGTCCTGCCGAGGGTGAACCGGATGAGCCGGGCCTTGCCGTCGGTGCGGGCCTGTATGCGGATGTCGGTGGCGTCCCTCGGCATCCAGCTGGGCAGTGCGAGGGTCCGGTCCCCGCGGGTGTGCGCCTCGGCGACGCCGGCGGTGGCGAAGTGCCGGCCCTTCTCCTTGAAGAACCGGTCGTTGAGGGCGTTGCTGACCGGGTTGGGCGGGAGGTTGGGCAGGGCGAAGGCGGCGGTGGCGAGGGCTCCCACGATGGCGGCGGCGATCACGAGCGGACGGCGGTTCATGCCTACAAGTGTTCGTGCCGGTGGGCGTTCGCGCGTCCCTCCCCGGTACGAACCTCGGCTCTGCCGCAAGTCGCATACGGAGTCATACCTGAGGGTGGTTCCCGGTGCGGTCGGCCCGCCGCGGGCACGAACACCCGTGCCCGGACCGCGTCGTGGGAGCGGACCCGGTCAACTCCCGCCCCGACGGCGGCCTTCGCTCCCGGTCCGGCCCCGGCGCGCCGGCCCGCCCGTCCGGGCGACGGCCGTTTTGCGCCTGCAAGGATCCGGTCGGGTGATTTTCCGCCAGTGGTGGACGGCGTTCCCCGGGGCGCCCGCGCAGGGCCCCTCGGGGAGGAGGAGGAAGAGTGCCCCCGGCAGGACTCGAACCTGCGGCCAAGCGCTTAGAAGGCGCCTGCTCTATCCGCTGAGCTACGGGGGCCGGTGGTGACCGTGTTGGCCTGGAGCCCCTTGAGGGGGGTGGGACTGCGGTCCGTGCCGGGTCAAGGATAGGGCTCCGGTTGCCTTGTCCCGGTTGCTTCGCTGGCGTGCCACGTTGTGGAGGTTCGGTGAAGCGGTCCCGATAATCGCAGGCAGGTGCGATTCTCGCACCGCTTTTGCGCCGCGGCGGCCTGGGTGTTGTGCACTCGTTATGCCTGCGTCCCACTCGTCCTCCGTGTCCATGATGTCCCCGTGGAGTCGCGGTCGGCGCGCAGAGGGCGTATAAGCTTCAAAAATGGTCCCAAATTGGGCATTCTTCGCATGTGGTGACCTTGGATGTTCGGCCTCAGCTGCTCGATGCCCTGTCCGCCCTGCGCGACCGGGTCGCGTCCGTGCGTCTGCCGCTGCCCCTGCCCGGCGCCCCGCGCGCCCGCCAGACCAGAGCCGAGCTGCTCGCGCAGCTCGACGACTACCTCGTCCCCCGGCTCAAGGCGCCCGAGGCGCCGATGCTCGCCGTCGTCGGCGGGTCCACCGGAGCCGGTAAGTCCACCCTCGTCAACTCCCTCGTCGGCCGCCAGGTCAGCGAGGCCGGAGTGCTGCGCCCCACCACCCGCACCCCGGTGCTCGTCTGCCACCCCGACGACCACCACTGGTTCGCCGGGATGCGGATCCTCCCCGACCTCATGCGCGTGTGGGCGCCCCAGGGCGAGGACGACCTGCTCCCCGTACGGAAGGGCCGCCCGCCCGGAGCGCACCGCGGCCCCACCACCCGCGAACTGCGGATCGAGACCGTCTCCACCCTCCCGCGAGGACTCGCCCTCCTCGACGCCCCGGACATCGACTCCCTCGTCGTCGAGAACCGGACCCTCGCCGCCCAGCTGATCTGCGCCGCCGACGTCTGGGTCATGGTCACCACCGCCTCGCGGTACGCCGACGCCATCCCCTGGCACCTGCTGCGCACCGCCAAGCAGTACAACGCCACCCTGATCACCGTCCTCGACCGGGTCCCGCACCAGGTGCTCGCCGAGGTCTCGCGCCAGTACGGGGCCCTGCTCAACCGGGCCGGACTGGGCGACGTACCGCGGTTCACGGTGCCGGAGCTGCCCGAGTCGGCCGGGGGCGGCGGTCTGCTGCCGGCCAGCGCCGTCGCACCGCTGCTCGCCTGGCTCGGCCACCACGTCCAGGACCCCGCCGCCCGCCAGTACGCCGTCGGCCGGACCGCGCTCGGCGCCCTCGACTCCCTCCGGCGCCGCATGCCGGAACTCGCCTCCGCCGTCGCCGCCCAGCACGCCGCGGCCGTCCGGCTGACCTCGGCCGTCGAGGACGCGTACCGCAGGGAGGGCAAACGGGTGCAGGGCCGCCTCGACAGCGGCGCCGTCCTCGCCGGGGACGCCCTCACCCGCTGGCGCGGCTACCCCCTCGACACCAGTGCCGACGAACTGCTCGACTCCCTCGCGGAATCCCTCGCGGCGCTGCTCCAGTGCGCCGTCGCCGCCGCCGACGAGCGCATCGCCGACGTCTGGCGCCGCGAGCCGGCCGCCGGGGCGGTACCGCTGCCCGGGCCCGACCGGGAGGCGGCGGAACGTATCGGCATGGCCGTACGGCGCTGGCGGCGCGTGCTGGAGGAACTCGCCGAGGAGGAGGTCGCGAAGCTCGACAAGCAGCCCGCGCCCGACCCCGACGGCATCGCCGCCCTCCTGGTCGCCGCCCTCCTCGGCGGCAAACGGGCCCGTCCGGCGGGGGAGAAGCTCGCCGAGCGGATGGGCGTCCAGGCCGCCGTGCGCCTGCGCGACCGGGGCGGGGAGGCGGTCAGCGACCACCTCGACCAGATCCTGCGCGCCGAACGGGACCGCCGGCTCGCACCGCTCCAGGCGCTCGAAGTGACCCCGGAACCACAGGCCGAACTGATCGCGGCGCTGTCCCTACTGCAGAAGGAGAGGTGACGGGGTGACCGCCTTGACCGACCGCGATCAGGCCGGAGACCGCGACCACGTCCGCGACCAGGCCGGGGACGGGGTGCGCGTCCGCGGCCGGGCCGCCCGCCGCAACGCCGAACCGGCCGCCGGCCACCCGGACGGCGCCCCGGACGGCCGTACGGGCGACCGGGCCGCCGACCGCGCGGCCGACCGCTGGGACGACGGGTTCATCGCCCGCTCGCGCCACCGGACCACCCGCAAGGGCGGCTTCGGCAGGGGCCGCTCGCGCGGCGCCGGGGAGGAACTCCCGGCCGAGGAACTCGACGAGGAGCCGGACGCGGGCGAGGAGGCCCTCGTCCGCGCCGTCTCCGGCGCCGGGAGCGACGGCGGCAAGTCCCCCGCACCCCCGCTCAGCCCCGAGGCCCAGGCCCTGCGCACCCGCCTCGACGCACTCCGCCAGCTGGTCGGGCTCTCCCGCACCCGCCTCGACGGCAAGACCCTCGCCGAGGCCGGCCGGGTCCTCGACGAGGCGGCCGCGCGCCGGGGCCTGTCCGCGCAGCACACGGTCGTCGCCGTCGCCGGAGCCACCGGAAGCGGCAAGTCCACGCTCTTCAACGCACTCGCCGGAGTGCAGATCTCCGAGACCGGGCTGCGCCGTCCGACCACCGCCGCGCCGATCGCCTGCAGCTGGTCGGACGGGGCCGCCGGACTGCTGGACCGGCTGGAGATCCCCGGACGGCTGCGGCGCCGGCCTCGCGAGACCCCCGAGGCCGAGGCCCTGCGCGGGATGGTCCTCGTCGACCTGCCCGACCTGGACTCGGCGCTCGGCGTGCACCGCGAGCACGTCGACCGCGTGCTGGCGCTCGTCGACGCCGTCGTCTGGGTCGTGGACCCGGAGAAGTACGCGGACGCCGTCCTGCACGAGCGGTACCTGCGGCCGCTGGCCGGACACGCGGAGGTGACGTTCGTCGTGCTGAACCAGGTCGACCGGCTGCCCGGCGAGGCCGCCGACCTCGTCCTGGACGACCTGCGCCGACTCCTGGACGAGGACGGCATCGCGCTCGGCGAGCACGGCGAGCCCGGTGCCACCGTCCTCGGGCTGTCCGCCCTGACGGGTGAAGGGGTCGGGGAACTGCGCGAGCTCCTCGGACAGTTCACCCAGGAGAAGGGCGCCGCGACCCGGCGGATCGCCGCCGACGTCGACCGGGCCGCCGCCCGCCTGCGCCCGCTGTACGTCGCCGATGGGCCCAACGGCCCCTCCGGGCCGGAGATCGGCGAGGCGGCGCGCGCCGAGTTCGAGGACCGGCTCGCCGAAGCGGTCGGGGCGTACGCGGCCGGCCTCGCAGCCGAACGGGCCTGGCGGCGCAACGCCGGCAAGGCCTGCGGGACCCCCTGGCTGCGGCTGTGGCGCTGGTACGAGAACCGGCGCGCCCCCCGCACGCTGGCCGGGCTGTCCGCCCTGGCGGTGATCGGCCGCTCCTCGACGGCGGCCCCCGCGCCGGTCGAGGAGGAGGTGACCGCCCGCCAGCGGGTGGAGCAGGCCGTGCGGACCGTCGCGGACGAGGCGGTCGTCGGACTGCCCGAGCCCTGGGCGCAGGCCGTGCGGGAGACCGCCGTACGCGGGGCCGCCCGGCTGCCGGAGGCGCTGGACGAGCTGGCGGTGACCCTCGGCGCCCCCGCCCCGGTGCCCGGCACGAAACCGCCCCGGCCCGCCTGGTGGCCGGCTGCGGTACTGGCCCAGGCCGCCATGACGCTGGTGCAGATCTTCGGCGGGCTGTGGCTGGTCGGGCAGATCGCCGGGGTCCTGGAGCCGAGGCTGCTGCCGCCCGTGCTGTTCATGGTGGCGGGCATCATCGGCGGGCCGCTGGTGGAGTGGGCCTGTTCGCTCGCGGCCCGGGGGCCGGCCCGCCGGTACGGGCAGGACGCCGAGCGGCGGCTGCGGCAGGCCGCGGCGGGCTGCGGGCGGGCCAGGGTGCTGGAGCCGGTGGCCGCGGAGCTGCTGCGCTACCGGGAGGTGCGGGAGCAGTACGCGACCGTCTCCGCAGGGGGGACGAGGTTGTCCACAACCCGCCAGTAGTCCACAGGCCGGAGCGGCGGGTCGGGGGCCCGGGCCAGCATGGTCGTACCTCGCGCGGACGGTCCGCGCGAGCCGTACGGAACGCGGGGAGGGCGGCCGGGATGAACGACACCCTGGTGACGCTGGTGGGGCACGTGGCGACGCAGATCGACTTCAAGGAGACGGCGACCGGCCCGTCGGCGAGGTTCCGTTTCGCGGTGACCCCGCGGTACCTCGACCGGCGGACCGACGCCTGGACGGACGGCACCACCAGCTTCTACACCGTGTGGGCGCGACGGGTACTGGCAGTGAACCTGGCCAGCTCCGTCTCGGTCGGGGAACCACTGGTGGTGCACGGGAGGTTGAGGGTCCGGGAGGGGCCGCCGGACGGCGACGGGGTCCGCTGGTTCTCCGCGGACATCGACGCCTTCGCCGTCGGACACGACCTCAACCGCGGAACTGCGGCCTTCCGCAGGGTGGTCAAAACGGAGACCCCGCTGATGGGCCCTCAGAAGGCGGCGGTGGTCTGAGTGTTCGATGAGGCTAGGATTCCCCGGTACTCACGGGCACCTGGGTCTTTGGCCCGAAGGGGAAGACTGTGTCGATTGCTGTTCCCGCGTCCTGCGCGTCCTTCGAGTCCCACACCGCGTCCACGGACGGACCGGCCTCCGCCCCGGCGGCTGCCGGAGCCGCCGCACCGGCGGTTCCGCTTCCCGGCGTGCACGCCGCTTCCGGCGCTCCCGCGGGACCCGTTCCCGACTCCCGTCCCGGCTCCGGCGCGGGTGCCGCCGGGGCCGGGTCCGCTCCCGCCGCCGCGGGCGGCGCGGCGCGGGGCTCCGCGCGGCGGCCGCTGGCGGTGGCCCTGCTGGCCGCGGCCCTCACCGCCGCCCCGGGCGCCCGGGCCTGGGCCGAGTCCGGCCCGGCGGTGGCGAGCGCGGCGGCCGGAGGGGCGAGCGCCGTGCTCGACGGCCTGAAGACCTACGGCCAGGCGGTCCTGCGCGCCGGGGACGGCTCGGTCCGGCAGATCCCCGCCGGGCTGTACGAGATGCGGGTCAACGGCGGCGGCATGCTCCAGACGTACGGCGTCGGTGTCGCCGGCAACGCGCAGCCCCAGGCCCGGTTCACCGAGAGCGGCTGGGGCGGCATCCCCGTCACCGGGAACACCGAGGCCGGCGGCCGGATCCGCTGGGTGCTGGAGCACTCCTACCCGCAGCACAACGACCTGGCCGGACTGGCGAAGGCGGCCGGAGCCGGGGCGCTGACGGCCGAGAGCGCCGCCGCCGGGACCCAGGTGGCGATCTGGCGGCTCGCGGACGGGGCCCAGGTCGAGGCCACCGACCAGGCGGCCGAGAAGCTGGCCGACTACCTCCAGCGGGAGGCGGGCCGGCTGCCGGAGCCGCCGGCCTCGCTCGGGCTGGACCCCGGCCGGGTGACCGGAACGGTGACGGGGCCCGCCGGCACCCGCCTCGGCCCGGTGACCGTGCGCACGGGGGCGCAGAGCGTGACCGTCACCCCCGACGCGGCCGCCGTGGCCCTGGGCGTGCGGGTGGTCGACGCCGACGGGCAGCCCGTGGGCTCCGCGGCCAACGGCAGCCGGCTGTACTTCGAGGTGCCCGCCGGCACCCCGGACGGGACGGCCTCGGTCATCGTCCAGGGCTCGACGAAGGTGCCGGTAGGGCGCGTCTTCACCAGCGGGATCCCGGCCGAGGCGCAGGTCGTGGCCGGCTCCAGCGAGTCGGCGGCCGCCGCCACCGCCACGGCGGTCTGGCCGCAGCCGCCCGCCGGACCGGCCGGGAAGGTGGGCACGCTGGCGGGCAGCGCCGAGGTGGCCCCGGCCCCCGACGCCATCACGGAGACGCAGTCTCCGGAGGAGGAGCGGCTGGCCGTCAGCGGGAGCTCCGCCGCCACCCCGGTGATCGCCGCCCTGGCGGTGGGGCTGGTGGTGCTGGGCGGAATGGTGGTCCTGATGGTGCGCAGGCGTCCGTTGGAAGGGGAGGAGGGGGAGAGGGAGGGCTGAACGAGCGGTGGGGTGCTTCATCCCGCCGGGGCCCGGGTAAGGGCGTGAAATGGCAGATCGGGATCAGCAACTGACCTGGCGGGGCACCGCCGCGCAATGGGACCGGCGGCTGTTCGACGCCGTGGCCCGGCGGCACTGGCCCGCGGCCGAGCGGGCGCTGCCCGCGCTCGGGCGGGCAGCGAACCACGGGGTGCTGTGGGGCGGGATCGCGGTGGCGCTCACCGCCCTCGGCACGCCGCGCACCCGCAAGGCGGCGCTGCGGGGGGCGGCCTCGCTCGCGCTGGCCTCCGCGACCGTCAACACCGTCGGGAAGTGGACCGTGCGGCGGCCCCGGCCCCTGCTGGAGGGGGTGCCCCCGGTGCGGCAGCCGGCCGTGCCGCCCTGGACCACCTCCTTCCCGTCCGGTCACTCCGCCTCGGCCTTCGCCTTCACGGCCGGGCTGGCGCTGGAGTCCCCGGCGTGGGGGGCCGTGGTGGCACCCCTGGCCGCGTCGGTGGCCTTCTCCCGCGTCTACACCGGGGTGCACTATCCGTCCGACGTGGCGGCGGGCGCGCTGCTCGGGGTCGCGGCCGGGTTCGCCGTCCGCGGGCTCGCGCGGGGCGTGCAGCAGGCGCGGGCCGTCCCGGGTGACGAGCGGCCCGCGGCCGGGGTGCCGGCGCTGCCCGACGGGGCCGGGCTGACGGTGGTGGTGAACACCGGCGCGGGAACGGTCGGCGCCCAGGTGCTCGACGTCCTGAGGGAGCGGCTGCCGCGGGCGGAGGTCGTGGAGTGCGGGGGCGACGCCCTGGAGGCGGAGCTGGCCGCGGCCGCGGACCGGGCGGCCGTGCTCGGGGTGTGCGGGGGCGACGGCACGGTCAACGCCGCCGCGACCGCCGCCCTGCGGGCCGGGGTGCCGCTGGCGGTGTTCCCGGGCGGCACCCTGAACCACTTCGCCCTCGACCTCGGCCTCGTCGGCCCGGAGGACACCTGCCGGGCCGTCGCCGAGGGCCAGGCGGTCCGTGTGGCGGTCGGCCGCTTCACCCCGGCCGCCGGCGCGGCTGCGGACTCCGGACCGGGGGCCGGGAGCGGGCCGAGCGGGCCGGCCGGGGGTACGGGAGGCGGTCGGGGGGAGGGCGGGTACTTCCTCAACACCTTCAGCTTCGGCGTCTACCCCGAGCTGCTGCGCCACCGGCTGCGCTGGGCCCCGCGGATCGGGGGCGGGCCCGCCGCGCTCGCGGCCGCCTGGCGGGTGCTGCGCGCCGAGCGCCCCGTACGGCTGACGCTGGCCGGGCGGCCCCGGAGCGCCTGGCTGCTCTTCGCCGGCAACGGCACCTACCACGGCTCCGGCCCCACCCCCCGCCGCCGCGACGGCCTCGGCGAGGGCCTGCTCGACCTGCGCCTCGTCCACGGCGGCGGCCGGCCCGGCCCCCGCCTCCTCGCCGCCGCCCTCGCCGGACCGCTGACCCGCTCACCGGCCCACGTGGCCGTCCGCGTGCGCCGCCTGCACGTCTCCGACATCCCGCCCGGCACCCCCTTCGCCTACGACGGCGAATACGCCCAGGCCCCGCCCGCCCTCGTCCTCGACACCCTCCCCGACGCCCTCCCCGTCTACCGCCCCCGCTGACCTCAGGGCCCTGCCGGGCCCGGATCCACCCCCAGGTCCGCCCGCATGGCGGTCCGCATCCCCATCCACTGGTCGTTCGCCCGCAGCAGCATCACCCGTATCTCCTCGAACGTCCCGTCCGCCCTGGGGACGCCCTCGTGCAGGCGCATGACCCGGTCGTACGCGTGGGCGAGGGTCTGCGCCATGGAGTCCAGCTCGGCCAGGACGGTGTCGGAGGAGGCCATCTGGGCCTCGGCGAAGGAGGCGTGCATCGAGTGCCGCGCGTCCTCCAGCGCCGCCCGCGCCTCCGGGGTGACCTCCCCCTTGTGGACCCGCCACAGGTGGTTCATCAGCTCGACCCGGTACCGCCGGTAGTCGGAGTTCGCCGCCACGTAGCACGCGCGCCGCTTGTCCAGCTCGGCGACGCGCCGCTCGCGCGCCCACTGGGCGTCGGCCGCCCGCTCCTGCCGCTCGAACTGGTCCGACTGCGCCCGTGACAGCAGGCGCTGCGACAGGACCGGGGCGAGGAGGGTCCCCGCCACGGCGACCGTCGTACCGGCGAGCGCGATCAGGGTGCTCTCCATTGCCGCTGCTTCCTCCGGTGGGTGCGTCGGGACCGTGACCTGGCGCCATCCTGCCGCCCGTGCGCGCCGCCCGCGGGGGAATTCCCTCCCCGGGGGAGCCGGGCCCAGATCAGGGCCCTGACCATTCGCGTTTCCCCCAGGGGATGGACGTACGGCAGTATGGGGTGTATCTGCCCACCCATCGATCTGCCGGACGGTTTCTCTTGGCTGAGTTCATCTACACCATGCGCAAGACGCGCAAGGCGCACGGCGACAAGGTGATCCTCGACGACGTCTTCCTGAACTTCCTGCCCGGAGCGAAGATCGGCGTGGTCGGCCCGAACGGCGCCGGCAAGTCCACCGTTCTGAAGATCATGGCGGGCATCGAGCAGCCGTCCAACGGCGACGCCTTCCTGTCGCCCGGCTACACGGTCGGCATCCTCATGCAGGAGCCCAAGCTCGACGAGTCCAAGACGGTCCTCGAGAACGTCGAGGACGGCGTCGGCGAGATCAAGACCAAGCTCAACCGGTTCAACGCGATCGCCGAGGAAATGGCGACGAACTACACCGACGAGCTGATGGAGGAGATGGGCAAGCTCCAGGACGACCTGGACCACGCCAACGCGTGGGACCTCGACGCCCAGCTGGAGCAGGCCATGGACGCCCTGGGCTGCCCGCCCGGCGACTGGCCCGTCACCAACCTCTCCGGTGGTGAGAAGCGCCGCGTGGCCCTCTGCAAGCTGTTGCTGGAGGCCCCCGACCTGCTGCTCCTCGACGAGCCCACCAACCACCTCGACGCCGAGTCCGTGAACTGGCTGGAGCAGCACCTGGCCCAGTACAAGGGCGCCGTCGTGGCCGTCACCCACGACCGCTACTTCCTCGACAACGTCGCCGAGTGGATCCTCGAACTCGACCGCGGCCGCGCGCACCCCTACGAGGGCAACTACTCCACCTACCTGGAGAAGAAGGCCGAGCGCCTCAAGGTCGAGGGCAAGAAGGACGAGAAGCGCGCCAAGCGCCTCAAGGAAGAGCTGGAGTGGGTCCGCTCCAACGCCAAGGGCCGTCAGGCCAAGTCCAAGGCCCGTCTCGCGCGCTACGAGGAGATGGCGGCCGAGGCCGACAAGATGCGGAAGCTGGACTTCGAGGAGATCCAGATCCCGCCGGGCCCGCGCCTGGGCTCGATCGTCGTCGAGGTCAACAACCTCACCAAGGCCTTCGGTGACAAGGTCCTCATCGACGACCTGTCCTTCACGCTGCCGCGCAACGGCATCGTCGGCGTCATCGGTCCGAACGGCGCGGGCAAGACCACGCTGTTCAAGATGATCCAGGGCCTGGAGACCCCGGACTCCGGCGACATCAAGGTCGGCGAGACCGTCAAGATCTCCTACGTCGACCAGGGCCGCGCCAACATCGACCCCAAGAAGACCCTCTGGGCGGTCGTGTCGGACGAGCTGGACTACATCAACGTCGGCAACGTCGAGATGCCGTCCCGCGCGTACGTCAGCGCCTTCGGGTTCAAGGGCCCGGACCAGCAGAAGC
This sequence comes from Streptomyces sp. NPDC096136, assembly GCF_044763325.1. Taxonomy (NCBI): domain Bacteria; kingdom Bacillati; phylum Actinomycetota; class Actinomycetes; order Kitasatosporales; family Streptomycetaceae; genus Streptomyces; species Streptomyces sp. NPDC096136. Next base: position 15,532 of record NZ_JBIWFZ010000009.1, read on the forward strand.
CGGCCGGCGTGCTCTCCGGCGGTGAGCGCAACCGCCTGAACCTCGCGCTCACCCTCAAGCAGGGCGGCAACCTGCTGCTCCTCGACGAGCCCACCAACGACCTCGACGTCGAGACCCTGGGCTCGCTGGAGAACGCGCTGCTGGAGTTCCCCGGTGCGGCCGTGGTCGTCTCCCACGACCGCTGGTTCCTGGACCGCGTCGCCACGCACATCCTGGCGTACGAGGGCGACTCGAAGTGGTTCTGGTTCGAGGGCAACTTCGAGTCCTACGAGAAGAACAAGGTCGAGCGGCTCGGCCCGGACGCCACCCGTCCGCACCGCGCCACCTACAAGAAGCTCACCCGGGGCTAGGTCGCGCACATGGCCAGACACCACTACCGGTGCCCCCTCCGCTGGGCGGACATGGACGCCTTCGGGCACGTCAACAACGTGGTCTTCCTCCGCTACCTGGAGGAGGCGCGCATCGACTTCATGTTCCGCCTGGCGCCGGGGGAGGGCAGTGAGTCCTTCACGGGCGGCTCCGTCGTGGCCCGTCACGAGATCGACTACAAGCTGCCCCTCGTGCACCGGCACGAGCCGGTGCTGATCGAGTCCTGGGTCACCCGGATAGGCGCCGCGTCCCTGACCATCCGCTACGAGGTCAAGGACGAGGCGACCGAGGACGCGCCCGAGACGGTCTACGTCCGGGCCGAGACGGTCGTCGTGCCCTACAACCTCGCCGAGGGGCGGCCCCGCCGCATCACCGACGAGGAGCGGGTCTTCCTCCAGGAGTACCTGGAGGAGCCCGTCGGCCGTGTCACCGGACGCCCCGGCGGCGCGGAAGGGCGCCTCGCGGCATGACCGATCAGCTGCACTTCGCCGACTCCGGGGAGGCGGCGGACCTCGCCGCCTTCCTGGGCCGGCTGGTGCACTACGACCGCGCCGCCGCGGTCCGCCTGCAGGCGCGGGCGGGCGGCGGCGCGCTCGCCGTCTTCGGGCGGCCCCCGTCCTTCGAGGTCCTGGCCGTCCGCGCGGTGCGCCTCGCCGCGCCCCTCGCGACGCCGCTGGACGTCACCGTGTCCGCGGGCGAGCTGCTGGAGTCCGTCGACGAGACCGGCGCCGGGGCCCGGGTGCCGGGCGCCGTCACCGGCCCGCCCTGGACGGGCGTCCTGCCGCCCCAGGGCGGCTGGCGGCCCGTGCCCGGACTGCCCCGCCCAGAGGCGGTGCGGGCGGTCCTGGCCGCTGCCGTCGCCGAGTTCCGGGCCCGGGACGAGGCCCTGCCCCCGCAGCACCGGACCCGCTCCGAGCGCGACCGCATCGGCCGCGAGATCTGGTCGCGGACGCTCGGCGACACCGAGCTCCCGCTGCGCGCCGCGCACGCCGCCCAGTCCCTGGGCTTCCTGCGGCCCGTCCGCGCCACCGTGCCGGCCCCCGCGTCCGCGGGCGCCCCCGGCGCGCCCGCCCCCGTGGCGCTGTTCGCCTCCGGCGGGTGGCTCCGGCTGAGCACCCCGTACGGATCGGTCGCGACCCGGACGCCCGGCCCCGGCGGCGGTGGCCTCGGCGCCCTCCAGGTCCGACCGCTCTGAGGCCCCGCAGCCCCTCCCGGGGCCGCGGGCGCCCCGCCCCGCGGGCCGGCTAGCCCGCCGTGTTGATCATCGAGGCGGCCGCGTAGGTCAGGTACCGCCACAGCTGCGCCTCGTGCTCCGGTGCCAGGCCCAGCTCGTCCAGCGCCTCCCGCATGTGCTTCAGCCACGCGTCGTGCGCCGCCGAGTCCACCTGGAACGGGGCGTGCCGCATGCGCAGGCGCGGGTGCCCGCGGTTCTCGCTGTACGTGCCCGGGCCGCCCCAGTACTGCATCAGGAACAGCGCGAACCGCTCCTCGGCGGGCCCGAGGTCCCCCTCCGGGTACATCGGACGCAGCAGCGGGTCTTCCGCGACACCCTGGTAGAAGCGGTGGACCAGGCGACGGAAGGTCGCCTCGCCGCCCACCTGCTCGAAGAAGGTGGTCTCCTGGACGTTGCTCTGCGGATCGTCATTCACCCGACCATCGTCTCAGACGCCCGGACGGAGGACCCCGGTCCTAGGACCGCTCTGCGGCGGCGGAGGGCTCGCACGAGGCGGCCGCCCGCCGCACAGTGGAGACATGGGCACGGGAGGCAGGCGCGCGCACGCGGCACACACCGCACACACCGCGCGGGAACCCCAGGAGCCGGCTCGCGATCTGCGGGAGATCGCGCACGCCGCCCAGGTGCGCGAGCTCACGGCCGCCGGGGCGCTGGAGGACCCGGCCTGGCGGGCCGCCTTCGCGGCCGTGCCCCGGCACCTCTTCGTGCCGTACTTCTGGACCGGCCGCGGCGCCGGCCACGAGCGGCTGTGGGCCGAGGACCCGGACCCCGAGCGCCGGGCCCGCTGGCTGCGCGGGGTCTACACCGACGGCCCGCTCGCGACCCGGCTGCGCGACGGCGAGCTGCTCTCCTCCAGCAGCCAGCCCTCCCTGATGGCGAGGATGCTGGAGGCCCTCGACGTCCGCGACGGGGACGACGTGCTGGAGATCGGCGCGGGCACCGGCTACAACGCCGCCCTGCTCTGCCACCGGCTCGGCGAGGAGCACGTCACCACCGTGGACCTGGACGAGGAGATCACCGAGTCGGCGCGGGCGCACCTGGCGCTGCTGGGCTACCGGCCCGCCGTCGTCACCGGCGACGGGGCGCGCGGCTGCCCCTCCCGCGCCCCCTTCGACCGGATCCTGGTGACCTGCACCCTGCCGCTGATCCCGCACGCCTGGCTCGGCCAGTGCCGGCCTGGGGCGCGGATCCTGGCCCCCCTGTCGACCGGGCTGATCGCGCTCACGGTCCACGACGCCGACTTCGCGGAGGGCCGCTTCCTGCACACCTCCGCCTACTTCGTCCCGCTGCGCGGGGCCACGGCCGGGCCGCCGCCGCCCGGCGCCGGAGGGCCGCTGCACGGGGTCCCGTACGAGCTGGTGGAGAACGAGCGCCTCCAGTTCCTGCTGATCCTGACCGCGGGCGTACTGCGCCCCCGGGAGGCGCTGGACCTGTGGCGCGGCGAGGGCAGACCGCCGCGCGAGCGGTTCGGCGTCACGGTCACCCGCGAGGGGCAGTGGGCCTGGCTCGACGACCCCCAGGGACCCTACGTGTGGCCCCTGGGGGAGGCCGCCGGAACGGCGGAGGGCTAGCCGGCCGACCGCTCAGCCGCGCCGGATGGTGATGGTGGTCCAGGCGCCCAGGTGGACCCGGTCGCCGTCGGCGAGGGGGACCGGGACGTAGGGCTGGATCGGCTCCTCGCCCATGTTGACGGTGGTGCCGTTGGTCGAGTTCTGGTCCACCACGGCCCAGGTGAGGTCCGGCTGCTGCACGAGCACCGCGTGGCTGTGCGAGACGCCCGGGTCCTCCGGCGGCACCGAGAGGTCGACGTCCGGGGACTCGCCCGTCGAGGCGCGGCGCCGGCCGATGGTGATCTGGCCGCCCGAGAGCGGAAGGTGCAGCTCCGGGGAGTAGGCGGGCAGGTTGAGCCCGGCCGCCTCGGGGCCGCTGCGCCGCATCATCGCCATGAAGTACGCGCGGTCGGGGCCGATCGTCGCCGTCCAGGAGGTGCTGACCTGCTGCTCCGGGACGGGGTGCGGCGGGTAGTCGGGCCGGGCGGCGGGCTCCGACGGGGCGTACTCGGGCGGAGCGGGCGGCGGGGCCGGTGCCGCCACCGGCGGGGCGGGCGGCTCCGGGGCGGCGGGCGGCGGCAGCAGCCAGTCGTCCTCGGCCTGGAGCGGCTCGGCCGGCCGGTTGACCCGGGAGGGCCGGGAGCCCTGGTAGTCGAAGTGGTCCTGGGAGTACACCGGCTGCGGGGGGAGCGGCGGCGGGGGCGGCGGGGTCCCGGCGCCTGCCGGGCCCGCGACGGGCTGCGCACCCGTACCGGCCGGGGCCGCGTCCGGGACGGGCGGCGGGGTGTACGGGGTCGCCGCCCGCGTCAGGAAGTTGTACCGGCACTCCTCGCAGAACGGGGCCATGGCCTCGCGCGGCGTCCGGCACTGCGGGCACAGCTCCGCCTGGGCGGTCGGCTCACCGGTGGTGGGAGGGAAGCCGTAGCCGTAGGAGGGCGCCGGAGGGGGGCTCGTCGGGGCGGCCATACGGTGGCCGCAGACCTCGCACCAGTCGTCGGAGGCGGACTGGTGCCCGTTCGGGCAGGTCGGCATCGCGGCGCTTCCCCCTTCTCCCTGCGGCATCGCGGCAGGCTTCTTGTCAGGTCTTCTTCACTCGGACGGTCTGTGTCGAACGCGTTTCAAGGGTCATCTCGTCGGCATCGGCGACCTTGGCTTTCAGGCGCACAGTACCCGCCGCCGCGTCCACCACATCCACCACCTTGGCCAGCAGCCTGGCGGTGTCGGCGTTCCCGGAGACGCTCGCCAACTGCACGGCACGCCCGAGTTTGGCCGTGGCGCCGTCGACATCGCCCATTTTGCGGGCCTCCAGGCCCTGTTGGATAGCCTGCGCGAGCTCCGCCTGTCCCGTGTAGTGCGCCACCTGCGGACTGATCGCGGTCGACGCGGCGAGGTCGTTCGTCCACACCGCCCGGACCAGCCCCTGGGCGAGCGGGGGCCGCGGCTCGCCGTCCGGGCCCGGCAGGACGAGCGAGGCGCGGGCGGCCAGCATCTCCTGGCCCACCGAGGCGTCCGGCACCCGTACGCACACGTGGTAGTCGCGGGACTCGTCGCCCCAGGAGCCCGTCGGGTAGTCCCCGGCGCGGGGGCCCGCCTCGGTACGGCGGCCCGTGAGGTCCTGGACGGACGGCGAGACCTGCTTGACGTACCGGATCTCCGCCCCGACCGGGGTCCAGACGCGCAGCGCGACGTCCGCGACCTCCTTGCCCATGGCCTTCTCCATCATGAGCGTGAAGTCCTCGGCGAGGTGGGCCGGATCGGCGACGATGTCGGCGGAGCCGAGCAGGGCGCTCGCGATCCCCGTCACCTCCTTGACCTCCCAGTCGGTGCCCACCCCGCGCGCGTCGCAGGTGAAGCGGCCCGCGCAGGCGTCGAGGACGGCGCGCAGCGCGGCCGGGTCCTCGTGCTCGTTGCGGCCGTCGGTGAGCAGGATGCCGTGCCGGATGGAGGCCCGGGACCGGCGCAGCAGGCCGTCGGCCAGCCGCAGCCAGGTGCCGATGGCGGTACCGCCGCCGGCGCTCAGGCCGCGCAGGGCCTCCTTGGCCCCGGCGCGGGTGGCCGGGTCGGCGGTGGCGAGGAGGCCCTGGCCGGGGTAGACCTCGCGGGCCTCGTGGGTCCCGGCGATCACGGCGAAGGCCGTGCCGTCGCGCAGGGTGTCGATCGCGGCGGCGGTGGCCTCGCGGGCGCCGCGCATCTTCTCCGGCGGGTACTCCATCGAGCCGGAGCAGTCGACCATGATCACGACGGCCGCGTCCCGGCCGAGCGCCCGCGCGGAGGTGGCGGTGGCGCCGCCGGTGGAGGTGACCGTCACGATGGCGTGCACGTCCCGCCCGCCCTCGGGGAGGAACTCGTTCTGGTACACCTCCACGCTGAAGCGCGGGGCGCGCGGCTTGGCGAAGTTCGCCATCGGGGTGACTCCTCGGGGGCTGTCGGGGCGGGCGGACCGGCGCCCGTGGCGCGGCTCGGGCGGTGGCGCGGGCTCAGGCCGGCGGGCGCGGCCGCTCGGCCGCGGCCCCCGGGCCCGCTTCCGCCGCGGCTTCCGGTTCCGGGCCGCGTTCGGGTTCCGCTTCGTGCTCCGCCTCCTGTTCCGCAGCGGGGGGCGCGAACGGGACGACGGCGACGGTGATGTTGTCGTGCCCGCCCCCGTCGAGGGCGTGCCCGACCAGCACCTGTGCGCAGTGCAGGGGGCGGTCGGCGGCGTCCGGCGGAAGGATCCGGGCCATGTCGGCCGCGGACTCGGCGTAGTTCCACAGGCCGTCGGTGCAGACGACGACCACACCGGGGTGGTCGGGTCTGAAGCTGGCGGTGTGCGGGTCGAGCTCGTACGCGTCGGCGCCGAGCCAGCCGGTGATGGCGTGGGCCCGGACGTCGGCGTAGGCCTCGGCCTCGCCCATCAGGCCCGCCGCGACCATCTGGGCGGCCCAGGAGTCGTCCTCGGTCAGTCGGCGGGGGAGGGTGGTGCGGTCGTCGGGGATCCAGTAGGCGCGGCTGTCGCCGACCCAGCCGATGGTCAGCAGGCCGCCGCAGACGACGGCGCCGACCAGGGTGCAGGCGGGGGCGTTCTGCGCGCCGGGGGGCTGCGGGGCGAGGGCGCTCACGGCGGCGCCCGCCGTGAGGATCGCCTCGTGCATGGCCTCCGCCGGGTGCGCGCCCCGGGGCAGCGCGTCGAGCAGTGCCTCGCTGGCGGCGCCGGCGGCGGCGGCCGACGCGTCGTCGGGGCGGCTGGCGGAGGAGACGCCGTCGCAGACGATGGCGACGGTGGCGGCCGATCCGTCGGGCAGGGCCGTGGCCGCCACCGCGAAGGAGTCCTCGTTGCGGTGGTGGCGCAGGCCCCGGTCGCTGACGGCGGCCACGCTGCAGAGCTCTTCCTCCAGGTGGTCCCGCTCGCGCGGCTGGGCGTGGCCGCAGTGCTCGCAGTACCCGTCGGTGTCCACGTACCCGGCGCGGCAGGCCACACAGGTCCGGCCGCCGCCGCTGCCCTGCGGGGTGCCGGTGCGGGCGCCCTCGGGCGGGGTCCCCTGCGGGGCGCCGCCGTACGGGTCCTCGTGCGGGGTCCTCTGCGCGGCGGCACCGTCGGGGTCCGGTTGCGGGGCGTCATGGGCGTCCGGATGCGCCTCCGCACGGGGGGCGCCGCCGGACGGGGCCGGGCGCCGGTCGCCGTGGGGGGTGCCGTACGGGGCTCCGTGCGGGTCGTGCTGCGCGGTGCCGTACGGGGTTTCGTGCGGGTCGCCTTGGGGGGTGGTGCCGTACGGGGCTTCGCGCCGGTTGCCTTGGGGGGTGGCGTACGGGGCTTGGTGCGGGTCGCCTTGGGGGATGCCGTCGTACGGGGTCTCGCGCCGGTCGCCCTGCGGGGTGCCGCCGTACGGGGCTTCGTGCCGGTCGCCCTCCGGGGCGGTGGCGTACGGGGCTTGGTGCGGGTCGCCTTGGGGGGTGCCGTCGTACGGGGTCTCGTGCCGGGCGCCCTGCGGGGTGGCGCCGTACGCCGCTGCGGGCGCGGTGCTTCCGGCCGGGCCGTGGGGGCCGCCCCGGGCCTCGGACCCGGCCGCCGGGGCGCCCCAGGGGGTGTCGTCGGCGGACGCGGATCCCGGGGCCACGGGCGTGCCCTCCCAGCCGGGTGCGGGGACCCCGACGGCCGAGCCGAAGCCCGGCCCGGCCTGCCGCGCGGGGGCGCCGGAGTACCCGCCCGCCGGTGCGCCGTGGGCCGGGGTGCCCGCCCGGGCGCCGGGGCCCGGCACGCCGACGGGCCCGCCGGTCGCCGGAGCCGGGACGCGCGCCGCGTACGCGGACCCGGTCGGGCCGCCGAAGCCCGGGGCTGGGTCGGGATCGCCCGCGCGGCCGGGGCCGCAGGGGGCCGCCGGGTTGCCGCCGCCCGCCGGGCCGCCGGACGCGCGCCCGGCTGCGGGGACGCCTGCCGTCCCGAGGGCGGCACCCGGTGCCCCGCCCGCCGCCCGGCCGGCGCCGAAGCCCTCGCCCGGCGCCCGGTCGGGCAGGGTCGGCGCGTGGTCCGGCGGAGGGGGCGGGGCGGAGAGGGCGTAACCGCACACCCCGCAGAAACGGTCACCCTCTTCCAGGGGCTCCGCACAGCTGGGGCAGCCCGACGGCCGATGCATCGACATCACTCACACCCACGTCCGGGGACGGAAACGGTTGGCCCGCTCCACCAGTTCGATCCTCTCCTCGCCCCGCTGTGCCAGCCGGGCGAGGATGCGGTAGGAGCGCTCCAGGCCGAAGCGCAGCCCCCGCTCGTCCAGTTGACTGCCGAGCAACGAGCTCCGGCCGGGGTCGGCACCCCGGCTGCCCGACAGTACCCAGTCCAGGGCCGCGCCCAGAACCTCCGTCGCCAGCCGCTCCTGCCGCTCCGGGTCCAGCCCGAACCGCCGCAACGCCTCGACCTGGTCGGAAGCCGCTCCGAGGTCGGCCAGCAGCTCCTCCTGCGGGGACCGGTCGCGCAGGCGTGCCCGTACGGCCGCCACCCGTGCGGCGGTGTAGTGGATCGAGGCCTCCGGCACGGATTCCAGCGTACGGACCGCCGCCGCCCGGTCCCCGCACGCCAGTTGGACCCGGGCCAGGCCGAATGCCGCGCTCACGAAGCCCGGATCGGTGATCCAGACGAGCCGGTAGTACTCGGCCGCGTTGTCCAACTGGCCCAGGATCTCCGCGCACAGCGCGAGCGCCAGCTTCGGCGCGGGCTCCCCCGGGAAGGCGTCGTAGACGGCGTCGAAGGACAGGGCCGCTATCTCGTCGTCCCCGGTGGCCAGCGAGGCGATGCCGCGCGCCCACACCACCCGCCAGTCGTCGGGGTACTTGGCCTCCAGCTCGGCCAGGGCCCTTGCGGCCGCGACCAGTTCGCCCAGCTCCAGCCGGGCGCGCAGCTCCCGCAGCCGCAGTTCGGCGGAGTCGGCGGCGGCCGCGCCCAGGGCGCCGAGCAGGTCGGCGGGGGCGGAGGCGAGCAGGCCCGCCAGGAACCCGGCGTTCGGGTCGGCCGGGTCCACCAGCGGTACGGGCAGGGCCAGGGCGGTGTCGGCGGCGTCGAGCGGAGCCAGTGCGCAGGCCGCCACCGGCGCCGGTCCCGCGGCCGCCGTGAAGGGAGCGGAGACGGCTGCGGCCGCGGGAGCCGCCGGCGCCTGCCGGGGCCCGGGCACACCGGCACCACCCACGTGCGTGGCGGTGGTCCCGAGCGCGGAAACCCCGGCCGCGGCCCCGCCGGACACCGGCGTGCCGCCGCCGGCCACGACGCCCGGCCCGGCGAGCCCGAACGCCCGGGGCGCCGCCCCGGCGGGTCCCGCCGCCCCGGTCCCGGAAGCCCGGGCGCCGGGCACCCCGGCCCCCGCCGGCCCGCCCGCACCCGGCGCGCCGGTCCCGGAGGCCGTGAAGGGGCCGGCGGCCGCCGGGCCCGCCGCGCCCGGTTCCGCGAGACCGCCCGGCACCGGACCCGCCGGGCCCACCGAACCCGGTCCCGCGAGACCGTCCGGCCCCGGACCCGCCGCGACGACCGCGCCCGCGCGCGCCGTGCGGCGGCCCAGGGCGAAGCCCCGGCGGGGAACGGGGCGGGGGCCCAGGCGGGAGACCTCCGCCTCCGGGGCGTCCTCGTACAGCTGGGTGTCCGGGACCCGCAGCTCCGGACCGAACAGGGTCGACAGCTGCGGCCGCGGCCGGCCCGTCTGGAGCGCGACCACCTCCCGCAGCACGCCCGTCAGCTGGTCCGCCATCTCCTGCGCGGACGCGAACCGCCGCCCCGGATCGGGGTCGGTGGCGCGCACCAGCAGCCGGTAGAAGGACTCGTACCGCTGGAACACCTCGATGTGCTCCGGATTCGGCAGGGAGTCCACGAACACGTTCGTGTAGCCCTGGAAGTCGAACGTCAGCACCGCCAGCGTCCGCGCCACCGTGTACAGGTCCGAGGCCACCGACGGCCCCAGCTCCGCGACCTCCGGCGCCTGGTAGCCCACCGTGCCGTAGATGGCCGACTCCTCGTCGTCCATCCGCCGCACCGCGCCCATGTCGATCAGCTTCAGCTGGTCCTGCTGCTGGATCGCGTTGTCCACCTTGAAGTCGCAGTACAGCAGGTTGCGGCTGTGCAGGTGGCCGAGGGCCTCCAGGGCCTCGATGCCGTACGCGCACGCCTGCTCCACCGGCAGCGGATCGCGCCGCCCGTCCGGCCGGCGCCGCTCGTTCGCGATCTCCTTCAGCGACTTGCCGCCCACGTACTCCATGACGATGTACCCGTCCAGCGAACCCGTCCGCTGGTCGAGGTGCTCCACGAAGTTGTAGATGCGCACGATGTTGGAGTGCTCGATCTCCGCGAGGAAGCGCCGCTCGGAGATCGCCGCCTCCATCGCGTCCTGGTCCCCGGTGTCCAGGAGGCCCTTGAGCACCACCCACCGGTGCGAGACCGCCCGGTCCACCGCCAGGTAGACCCAGCCCAGCCCGCCGTGCGCCAGGCAGCCGGCCACCTCGTACTGGCCGTGCACCACGTCACCGGCGCGCAGCTTCGGGACGAAGGAGTACGGATGCCCGCACTTGGTGCAGAACCCTTCAGTCCGGCCCGGCCGGTCCCCCCGCGCACGGCCCACCGGAGCCCCGCAGTCCGAACGCGAGCAGAACCGCTTGCGCTCCGGGACCTCCGGGTTCTCCAGCACCGCCGACGAAGGATCCGGACGCGGCACCTCCGGCACGCTGACCAGGCCGGCGCCCAGCCGGCTCCGTCCCGACGAGCCGGGCGCCGAACCCGAACTGCGCACCGAGACCGACCTGCTGGACCCCGAACCCGGCAGGGAACGCGACAGCCGACCGGACACCGAGCGGCGCGAGGACGAGGACCGGGAGGACGCGGAGCGCGCCGACGCCGAGGAACGGCCGGAGCCGCGCGACCCCGCCGACCCCCGGGAGTCCCCGTGCCGGGCGGCGCTCGTCATCCCCGTCGGCGGGGACACCAGTTCCTCCGCGCCCGCCGCGACCGCACCCACCGGGGCCAGCCCGCAGGTGTCGCAGTACACCTCGCCGCCGCCCATGTCCTCGTACGCGCCCGGGCAGCCGGAGCGCAGGCAGGGCGTTCCGATCAGGCTCATGCCTCCTCCTCTCCGGGCCCGTCGGGCCGTCGGTCCTCCGGCGGGGCCAGTGCCTCGGCCGCCGCCTGCTGGTAGCGCAGCACCGCCCCCTCCGCCGCCCGCAGGTCGCACGGCGCGCTCCACAGCATCCGCCGGGCCGTGTCGTAGCGCTCGATCAGCAGCGGATCCTCCGCCAGGCCGTGCCGGGCCACCTTCGCCCGGTACGCGTCGAGCCGCCCGCGCAGCTCGGCCCGCACGGCCAGGGGCGCCGTCACCGCGGTCAACGATTCGCGGGCCCGCCTCAGTTCCTCGTCGGCCCGGTCCTCCAGGGCGTCCAGCAGCGGGGACAGCCGGTGCCACTGCGACTGCCGCCGGTACTCGGCCGCCGCCGCCAGATGCTCCTGGAGGGCCGTCGGCGGGCCGCTGACCGCCGGGACCTCCGACGCCGCGATCTTCGCCAGCACCTCGCCGCGCGCCGTGCGCGCCTCCGCCAGGGTCCGGTCGGCCCGCGAGAGCACGTCCCGCAGGGCGATCAGCCGGGCCTCCGCGTCCTGCCGTACGGTCAGGACCGCCTCGACCTCCCGGCGTACGTCGTCCAGCGCGCGGGCCGCCCGGTCGTAGCGGGCGGTGTCGGGACGGCCGCCGCCCGGGGCGGCACTCCCCGCCGCCGGAACCCAGAAGGCCAGCGGGTCCGCGATCACCGCCTCCCGCAGATGCGCCAGCTCGGCGGTGATCTCCTCCAGGTCGTCCCCCGACGGGTGCTCGCCCGGCCGGACCCCCACCGAGTGCGCCAGCGAGCGCGTCCGGTGCAGCTCGGCGGCGAGCAGGTCGATCCGCGCGGGCAGCGCCGACCACACGGCGTCGGCGGCGACCACCACGTCCAGCGAGCCGGCGTACAGCTCGTTCATCCGGGCCACCAGCTCGGCCAGCGAGAAGCGCTCCGCGAGCGCGGCGCCCTCCGCCCCGGCCCCGGCGATCGTCACGCCCGGCCCGCGCAGCCGCTCCGTCAGCTCGGCCAGGTCCTCGCGGCTCGGCCAGCGCCGCCGCTCACGGATCTCCCGGGCGGCCGCCAGCGCCCCGCTGTAGGCGTCGAAGTACGTCCACAGCCGGGTGACGGCCGCGTCGGCGGCGGCCCAGCGCTCCTTGGTGACCCCGCTGAGCGCCGCACCCTCCAGCAGCCGGCGCCCGGCGTGGTCCTGGAGCGCGAGCAGCGAGGTCTCGACGGCCTCGTGCTCGGCGCCCAGGCGCGTCAGCGCGCGGTCGACGTCGTCCCGGTCCATCAGCCCCGTGCGGCTCACGTACGGCTCCGATCCTGCCCCGTGGGCGGGCGGTACCCCCACCACCGGCCTCAGCCCTCCCGGTACTTGGGCGCGGGCGGCACCGCGGCCTTCGGCAGTACGTCCTCGAAGTGCTTGCGGTAGGACGTCGCCCACGGGCTCTGGTCACCGCCCGCGCGGTAGTTCTCCAGCACCTTGTTGACCCGGCGCACCAGGTCCGAGGCGTCCTTGTTCATCGCCACACCGTAGAACTCGCGGGTGAACGGCGCGCCCACCAGCTGCACCGACGGGTCCTGCGCCGCCTGCCCGGCGGCCAGCGCGTTGTCGGTGATGATCCCGTCGACCTCGCCCAGCTGGAGCCGCACCAGGCAGTCCAGCTGGTTCGGCACCGAGACCGGCACCGCACCGTACCCCTGGGACTTCAGGGCCGCCTCCGCGGTGGAGCCGGCGGCCGTGCAGATCCGGCGGCCCTTCAGCGAGGCGTCGTACCCGGTGATCGGGGACCCCTTGGGCGCCAGGACCTGCTGGCCCGCCTCGAAGTAGGCCGTGGAGAAGGCCACGTCCTCCAGCCGCTTGCAGTTGATCGTCATGGTCCGCACGACGACGTCGACGCGGCCCTCCTGGAGCGCCGGGATGCGCTGGCTGGTGGGGATGGCCCGGTAGATGACCGCCTCCTCGTTGCCCAGGATGTCCTTGGCTATGGCCTTGACCAGGTCGATGTCGAAGCCGTCGAGGTGCCCGTCCGGATTCCGGTAGCCCCACTTGAAGCTGTTCTGGTCCACGCCCGCGACCAGCTTGCCCGCCTTGCGGATCCGCTCGATCGTCGGCCCGTCCAGCGCGGACGGGCGCAGGCTGGCCTCCGGGTCCGGGCAGGTGTCGGCGGGCACGAAGGGGGCCGCCGCCATCGAGGCGGGCTCGTGCACCACGCCCGGGTGGTGCGCGGTACCCGGCGAGGACTGCGCCAGCGGCAGCAGCACGGCGGCGGCCGTCATCGCGCAGGCGGCGGCCATCGCGCTCACCCCGCCCCAGCCGCGCAGCCGCCCCGCCGCACGCCGCAGCCGGCCGGCCCGCTCCGCCCGTGTCCGCCGTACCCGCATCGCACTCACCTGTACTCCGAAAGCCTGCGGCCGATGCCGAGGAGGGCCGCGCCCGCGCCGACCACCGCCAGCGCCGCCGAGCCCGTCACCAGCCCGCCCAGCGCGCCGAGCCCGCCCCGGGCGGCCAGGGTGAACTGCTTCTGCTCATGGGTCACGGCCTGCTCCAGGGAGGCGTCCACCGTGTCGAACGAGGCACCGCTGCTGTCCTTGCGCCCCTTGCCCCCGATCACCTGGGTCAGGGCGAGCTCGTAGTCGCCCCTCATGTCCGCCTCCCGGGCCGCCGCGTGCCGCTGCTTCCACTGCGCCGCACCCGCCAGCGCCTTGGACACCGGATCCCGGCCGCTCGTGTCGTCGGCCAGTTCCAGCGCCCGCGCCAGCCCCGCGTCGAGCTGCTTCATGTTCTTCTCGTAGTCCACGTCGTACTTGTCGGACTTCTTGTCCGCGGCCAGTACGGCACCCCGCGCGATCAGCGTCAGGTTCTCGTTCGCCCGCGCCTGGAGGGAGGCGATCCGGGCGTCGTTGAGCACCTTCAGCGACTCCTGCCCGCCCGCCCGGGCCTCGCCCAGCCCCGACCGGGCCACCGCCTGCCCCCCCGTCAGCCACAGCAGCACCACGGCCGCCGCCGCCGTCGCCGCCAGCAGACCGTGGTTGAAGACCCGGTTGGTGAGCAGGTAGTCCCGCCGCTGCGCCCACACCAGCGCGGCGAGCGCCAGCAGCCCGGCGCCCGTCGCGGCCAGCGGCCAGTCGCGGGCCTCGTCGTAGTCCGTGTACAGGCGGCCGGTCTCCGCCTCGTACAGCCGCTGGGCGGCCGGCAGCAGCACCGTGCTCATCTGCTCGTTGGCGTAGCGCAGGTACGCGCCGCCCAGCGGCAGCCCCTGCCGGTTGTTCGCACGGGCCTGCTCGATCAGGCCCGTGTACCGGGGCAGCTGCTCGCCCAGCAGCGCTATCTCCTTGCGGGACTCCCCGCCCGCCCCGGTGTTCGCCGCGGCGCTCACCAGCAGCCGGGAGGCGTTCGCCATGTCCTTCTCGTAGCGCTGGCGGACCTCGCGGGGCTCCTGCGCGCCCGCGAGGAACCCGCTGGAGGAGGCCGTGTCGGCATCGGCCAGGGAGCGGTAGATGTTCGCCGCGTCCGCGCTCAGCGGCTGGCTGCGGCCCACCACGTCCTGCGCGGCGGTGACCCGGCCGGAGACCTCCCAGACCGCCACCGCGCCGAACAGCAGCACCAGCGCCGCCATGACCGCGCCGACGATCCGCAGCCGGCCCGGCTCGGTCGTCGCCGCCGCCCGCAGCCGCTCCACGCCCTCGGCCCAGGCGGTACCCCGCCCGGCCGGCCCGGCGGGTGCCCCGGAGGCACCGCCCCCGGGCGCGGACGGGCGTGTCGTGATGGCCACCCTGCCTCCCCCTCGGTCCCTCTGCTCCGCAGCAGTATGGCCGTAGTGGCGCCGGACCACAGCACCCGGTGCTCGATCTTGGGCGATCCCCTCCCCGGACCGCCCCGGTCACCCTCCCCCCGGCATCCCCACCGCCCCTTCACCGTGAATACGCCCGGCCCGCCCCCGCGGTTCCGCCCGGACCCCTCCCCGGCGCGGGTTCAGCCGAATTGGGTACGGAGCCTGCCGTGCGCCCCCGCCGCCGCGCCCAGGGCGTCCAGGCCGAGCAGGGCCGCGCCCAGCACCGGCGGGGCCGTGACCACCGAGACCCGGGCGCGCGGGGCCCGGCCGGACAGGAGCTCCCCGATCCGGCCGTTGAGCTGCGGATGCCGCGCCGCGAGCACGCTGCCGCCCAGCAGCACCGGCACCTCCTCCTCCAGCAGCCCGAGCCGCTCCAGCGCCACCGACACCAGCGCCACCACCTCCTCGGCCTGCCGCTCCACGATCGCCGACGCCACCGCGTCGCCCGCCGCGGCCACCGAGAACAGCACCGGCACCAGCTCGTGCAGCCGCCCCCGCGGGATCCCGCCCAGGTGCACCGCCTCGATCAGCCCGGCCATCGCCGCCAGCCCGAAGTGCCCCGGCAGGGCCCGCGCCAGCGCGGTGGGGCCGCCGCGCCCGTCCTCGGCCCGCGCCGCCCACCACACGGCCTCCTCCGCCAGGCCGCCCCCGCCGCCCCAGTCCCCGGAGAGCCGCCCGAGGGCGGGGAAGCGGGCGGTGCGCCCGTCGGGCAGCATCCCCACGCAGTTGATGCCCGCCCCGCACACCACGGCGACCCCGCGCGGCCGGTCCACCCCGGCCCGCAGGACCGCGAAGGTGTCGTTGCGGACCTCCGTGGCCGCGCCCCAGCCCCGCGCCGCGATCGCCCCGGCCAGCTGCCGCTCCTCCACCGGCAGGTCGGCGTTGGCCAGACAGGCCGAGACCCGCGCGGCGAAGGGCGGCGCGGCCAGGCCGGCGGCCGCGGCGGCCGCCGCCACGGCCTCACCGAGGACGTCCACGGCCGCCTCCACCCCCGCCCGGGGCGGCTGGAAGCCGCCCGAGCGGCCGGTGCCGAGGACCGTGCCGTCGGCGCCGACCAGGACCGCGTCCGTCTTGCTGTTCCCCGCGTCCAGCGCGAGGACCGCGGCCGGGGAGGGGCGGTTCACGCCCATGGCAGGTGCTCCCCGTTGTGCGCGAGCAGCCGGTCCGTGAGTGCCTCGGCCAGGTCGAACTGCCCGACCAGCGGGTGCGCGAGGAGCGCCCGGGCGACCCGCTCGCGCCCGCCGCGCAGCGCGGCGTCCAGCGCGAGGTCCTCGTACGCCGTCACGTGCGCGAGGAGTCCCGCGTACAGCGGGTCGGGGCGGGGGACGGCCAGCGGTACCGGGCCGGAGCCGTCGACGGCCGCCTGGACCTCGACGACCGCGTCGTCCGGGAGGAAGGGCAGGGTGCCGCCGTTGCGGGCGTTGACGACCTGGACGGACGGGCCGCCGCCGCCCAGCAGGGCCGCCGCGAGGTCCACGGCGGCCTCCGAGTAGAAGGCCCCGCCCCGCTTGGCCAGCAGCGCGGGCTTCTCGTCGAGCGCGGGATCCGCGTACAGGGCGAGGAGTTCGCGCTCCATCGCGGCGACCTCGGCCGCCCGCGAGGGCTTCGCGCCGAGCTCGCGCACCACCTCGTCGTGGGCGTAGAAGTAGCGCAGGTAGTACGAGGGCACCACGCCGAGCCGGTCCAGCACGGCACGCGGCAGCCGCAGGTCGGCGGCGATGGCCTCCCCGTGCTCCGCCAGCAGCCGCGGCAGCACGTCCGTGCCGCCCGGCCCGCCCAGGCGTACACCGAACTCCCAGGTCAGGTGGTTGAGCCCGACGTGGTCGAGGTGGACCTCGGCGGGCGCCGCGCCCAGCAGCGCGGCGAACTTCCGCTGGAGTCCGATGGCGACGTTGCACAGCCCGACCGCCCGGTGCCCGGCCTGGAGCAGGGCCCGGGTGACGATCCCGACGGGGTTGGTGAAGTCGATGATCCAGGCCCGGGGAGCCGCCCGCCGCACCCGTTCGGCGATGTCCAGCACCACGGGGACGGTGCGCAGGGCCTTCGCCAGCCCGCCCGCGCCGGTGGTCTCCTGGCCGACGCAGCCGCACTCCAGCGGCCAGGTCTCGTCCCGGAGGCGGGCCGCCTGCCCGCCGACCCGCAGCTGGAGCAGCACCGCGTCCGCGTCGGCGACGCCCGCGTCCAGGTCGGAGGTGGTGGTGATCCGGCCGGGGTGCCCCTGCCGGGCGAGGATCCGCCGGGCCAGCCCGCCGACGAGCTCCAGCCGCTCGGCGGCGGGGTCGATCAGGACGAGTTCGGTGACGGGCAGGGTGTCGCGCAGCCGCGCGAACCCGTCGACCAGTTCGGGGGTGTAGGTGGAACCGCCGCCCACCACTGCGAGTTTCATCGGGCTCAGCCTTTCACTCCGGTCAGGGTGACGCCCTCGACGAACGCCTTCTGGGCGAGGAAGAAGAGGAGGATCACCGGTGCCATGACGAGCACCGTCGCCGCCATGGTGAGGTTCCAGTCGGTGTGGTGCGCGCCCTTGAAGGACTCCAGCCCGTAGCTGAGGGTCCAGGCGGCGGGGTTGTCGGAGGCGTAGATCTGGGGGCCGAAGTAGTCGTTCCAGGCGGCGAAGAACTGGAACAGGGCGACGGCCGCGATGCCGGGCTTCGCCATCGGCAGGACCACCCGCAGCAGGGTGCGCAGCTCGCCGCAGCCGTCGACCCGGGCCGCGTCGAGGTACTCGTCGGGGATGGTCAGCAGGAACTGGCGCAGCAGGAAGACGGAGAAGGCGTCGCCGAACGCCATCGGGACGATCAGCGGCCACAGGGTGCCCGACAGGTCGAGCTGTCTCGCCCAGAAGAGGTACATGGGGATGACGACCACCTGCGGCGGCAGCATCATCGCCGCGATCACGAGCAGCAGGGCGAGCCGCCGGCCCCGGAAGCGGAACTTGGCGAGGGCGTAGGCGACGGGGACCGAGGAGACCACGGTGAGCAGGGTGCCCAGGCCCGCGTAGAGAAGGGTGTTGCGCCACCAGGTGAGGAATCCGGGGGTGTGCCAGACCTTCGCGTAGTTGCCCCATTCCCAGGTGCGCGGCCACAGGTCGCGGGTGAGGGCCTGCTGGTCGCCCATCAGGGAGGTGAGCAGCAGGAAGACGAACGGGAGGACGAAGAACAGGCCGGCGGCCACGGCCAGCGCGTGGACGGCGATCCAGTGCAGTACGGCCCGGCGGCCGGCGCGTACGGTCATCCGCCCGCTCCCGTCAGTCCGCCGCGGCGGCGCATCAGCAGCGCGGTGAAGGCCATGGACAGGGCGAACAGGACCAGCGCGAGCACGCTGGCGGCCCCGTAGTCGAACCGCTGGAAGCCGAGGTTGTAGACCAGCTGGGGCAGGGTCAGCGTGGACCCGTCGGGGTAGCCCGGCTCGAACTGCTGCCCGGAGCCGCCGATGACGCCGGCGGCGGCCTTTCCTGCGACGAACGGCTGGGTGTAGTACTGCATGGCCTGGATGACCCCGGTGACCACGGCGAACAGGATGATCGGGGAGATGTTCGGCAGGGTGATGTGGCGCAGGCGCGCCCAGGCGCCGGCCCCGTCCAGCGCGGCGGCCTCGTACTGCTCCTTCGGTACGTCGAGCAGCGCGGCCATGAAGATCACCATCAGGTCGCCCACCCCCCACAGCGCGAGCGCGGTCAGCGCGGGTTTGGACCATCCGGGGTCGGTGAACCAGCCGGGGGCGGGCAGTCCCACCCCGTCGAGGAGGGTGTTGACGGGCCCGGTGCCGGGGTTGAGGAGGAAGACGAAGGCGAGGGTCGCGGCCACCGGCGGGGCCAGGTAGGGCAGGTAGAACAGGGTGCGGAAGACCCCGGCCCCGGTCTTGACCTTCGTGACGAGCAGGCCGACGCCGAGGCCGAAGACGACCCGGCAGGTCACCATGACGGCCACCAGCCACAGGGTGTTGCGCAGGGCCGGCCAGAACAGCGGGTAGTCGGTGAAGACGTAGCTCCAGTTGGCCGTGCCGCTGAAGGCGGGCGGGCGGAAGCCGTCGTAGCGGGTGAAGGAGAAGTAGGCGGTGGACAGCAGCGGGTAGGCGAAGAAGACGGCGGAGCCGATCAACCAGGGCGAGAGGAACGCGAGGGTCCGCAGGGCGGACCGGCGGCGTTTGGCCGCGAGGGCGGTCGGGGCCATCGGGCTACTCGGCCTTGGCGATGTCGGTGTCGATCTGCCGGTCGGTGGCGGCGAGTCCGGCGCGCAGGTCGGGCACGTCGCCCTTCTCGGTGCGGTACGCGAAGTTCTGGAAGGTCAGCTGGTAGGTGCCGCCGTCGGCGCGGGCCGGGGTGGTGTTGGACTTCGGGTGGCGGGCGATGTCGAGGAAGGTCCGGAACCCGGGTGTCACCTTCAGCTGCGGGGACGCGAGGGCCGCCAGCGTCGAGGGCACGTTGTGGATGGCGTTGGCGAAGGAGACCACCGCCTCGGTGTCGGTGGTCATGTACCGCACCAGTTCCCAGGCGGCGTTCTGCTTGCGGCTCGCCGCCGATATCCCCATGACGGTTCCGGAGAGGTAGCCCTTGCCGTAGTCGGCGGCCTGGTCGTCCGGTACGGGCAGGGGCGCGGTGCCGATCTCGAAGCCGACCCCGGCCTCCTCGGCCATCGAGACCCGCCACTCCCCGTCGACCTGCATGGCGACCAGTCCCTTGTGGAAGGGGTGTTCGGCGCTCCACTCGTCGCCGAAGCCGGCCCGGAACCGCTCCAGCTTCTCGTACCCGCCCAGCTGGTCGACCAGGTCCTTCTGCGCGGTGAGCATCTTCGCGAAGGCGGGGTCCCCGGCCAGGTTGGAGCGGCCGTCGGGGGTGAACCAGGAGGGGCTCCACTGGGCGGCCAGGCGCACGGGGGTGGTCTCGTAGCCGTGGAAGACGGGCATCACGCCGAGCTGTTCGTAGGAGTCCCCGGCGGGTTTGGTCAGCTTGCGGGCGTCCTCGGCGAACTCGCTCCAGGTCCGGGGCGGCCCGCTGATGCCGGCGGCGGCGAAGGCGGTCTTGTTGTAGACGAGCCCGTAGGCGTCGCTCAGCAGGGGCAGCGTGCACTGGTCGCCCTTGAACTGCGTGTACTCCAGCAGGCTCGCCGGGAAGACCTGGGCCTTGTCGACCCCGGACTTCTTCAGGAAGGGGTTCAGGTCGACGAAGGCGCCGGAGTTGCAGAACTTGCCCACGCTGTCGGTGGTGAAGGAGGAGACCACGTCGGGGGCCTTCTCGCCGCCCGCGCGCAGCGCCTGGTTGATCTTGTCGTCGGTCATGTTGCCGGTGACCTTGACCTTGATGTTCGGGTGGGCCTTCTCGAAGCGGGCGATGTTCTCCTCGATGGCCTTGACCTCGCCGGGCGCGGACCAGCCGTGCCAGAAGGTGAGGGTGGTGTCCGCCCTCGGGTCGTCGGAGGCCGTGGCTGCGCCCCGGCCGGTGCAGGCCGTGGCGAGGAGGACCAGGGCGGACACGGCGGCCAGTGCGGTGGCCGCCGGGGTGGTTCGTCCGGCTGTGGGCATGGCGGGGCTCGCTCTCTGGGGGGGAGGAACTTCCGAGGGGGGAATGCCGGTCAGGGACGGGACGGGACGGGACGGGGCTGGACGGGGCGGTGCTATCGGGAGGTGTCGAACACTTCCTCGCGGGTGGCGGCCAGGGCGCTCTCCAGGGCGCCGCGCAGGACGGGCCGTTCGAGGACCTCGCCGGAGACCAGCCGGGGCCGGGAGGGGGCCAGCTCGGCGAGCTCGGCCTCCAGCAGTGCGCGCAGCGGCTCGCCGCCCGCGGCGATCGCGTCGCCGGCCAGGACCACGATCTCCGGGTCGAGCACGGAGACCAGCGAGGCCAGGCCGGTCGCGAGCGCGGTGGCGTACGACCGGAGGAAGTCCAGGTGCGCCCCCTCGGGCGCGGCGGCGGCCCGCCGCAGCAGCTCGACGGCGGCGGGCACCTGGGCGTCGCGGGGGAGGCCCGGGGCGTCGACCCCGGCCCGCGCGGCGAGCGCGGGCAGCGCCTGGACGCCGGCCAGCTCCTGGTAGCCGCCGGTGTTGGCCCGGGTCACCTGCCGGACCAGGGGGTGTCCGGGGACGGGCAGGAAGCCGACCTCGCCGGCGCCGCCGGTCCAGCCCCGGTGCAGCCGGCCGCCGAGCACCAGGGCGGCGCCGAGGCCCTCCTCGTTCCACAGCAGGACGAAGTCCTCGTGGCCGCGGGCCGCGCCGAGGCGCTGCTCGGCGACGGCGGCGAGGTTGACGTCGTTCTCGTACTCGACGGGGACGGGCAGGGCCGCCGCCAGCTCGTCGAGGAGGGTGGGGGAGTGCCAGCCGGGGAGGTGGCTGGCGTAGCGCAGCCGGCCCGAGCGGGGGTCGAAGGCGCCGGGGGTGGCGATGACCACGCGGTGCAGGGCGTCCCGGTGGAGTCCGGCGTCCGCGAGGGCTCCGGCGAGGGCGCCGGTGACCTGGCCGACGGCGTCGGCGCCCTCCGCGTAGGGCAGTTCGAAGCGGCCGACGACGGTGCCGGTGAGGTCGGCGACGGCGGCGAGCACCCGGTCGGGGGTCACGTCGAGGCCGCCGACGTGGGCGGCGCGGGCGTCGAGCGCGTACAGCTGGGCGTTCGGGCCGGGCCGGCCGCCGTCCGTTCCGGTGGCCACGACCAGTCCGGCGGCCTCCAGCCGGGCCAGCAGCTGGGAGGCGGTGGGCTTGGAGAGGCCGGTGAGCTGTCCGATGCGGGTCCGCGACAGGGGGCCGTGCGTCAGCAGCAGCTCCAGGGCGGCGCGGTCGTTCATGGCGCGCAGCAGGCTGGGCGTTCCGGGCGTGGCGGCGGGCATGACGAGGCTCTCCCTCACCGAAGCGAACTGTTAGGTAAGTTTCCTATCGCTTGCTGAGCGGTGTCAATGAAACCGCCCCGCCGGAAGGCCGGCGGGGCGGTGGGGCGGCGGTGGCGCGGTGCGGGCTACTTGGGGAGCCGGGGCGTGGCCGGCGCCGGGATCGGGGTCGTGGCCAGGGACTGCGGCGAGGCCGGGTTGGCCAGCGCCGACGGCGGCGCGACCGAGGCCGAGGGGTCGGCCGGGGCCTCCTCCTCGCCGGCCGCCTGCAGACCGCCGATGATCCGGATGCCGGCGGCGTCGAAGGCCTCCTTGATCCGCCAGCGCAGCTCGCGCTCCACGGCGAACTGCTGGCCCGGCATCGTCTTCGCCGAGACCTTCACGGTCATCGAGGCCAGCAGCACCTCGTCCAGGCCCAGCACCTCCACCGGGCCCCACAGGCGCTCGTCCCACGGGGACTCCTTGGCGAAGGAGTCCGCCACCTCCTGGAGGGTCGCGCGGAGCCGCGGCAGGTTCTCGGTCGGCTTGACCTGCACGGCCACGCCCGCGGTCGCCCAGCCCTGGCTGAGGTTGCCGATCCGCTTGATCTCGCCGTTGCGGACGTACCAGATCTCACCGTTGTCGCCGCGCAGCTTGGTCACGCGCAGGCCGACCTCGATCACCTCGCCGGAGGCCACGCCCGCGTCGATCTTGTCGCCGACGCCGTACTGGTCCTCCATGATCATGAACACGCCGGACAGGAAGTCCGTCACCAGGTTGCGGGCACCGAAACCGATCGCCACACCGGCCACACCGGCACTCGCCAGCAGCGGGGCCAGGTCGATCTTCAGGGCGGCCAGCACCATCAGCGCCGCCGTGCCCAGGATCAGGAACGAGGCCACCGAGCGCAGCACCGAGCCGATCGCCTCGGAACGCTGGCGCCGCCGCTCGGCATTGACCAGCAGCCCGCCGAGCGCGGTGCCCTCGACGGCCTCCGCGCTCGTGTTCATCCGGCTTATCAGCTTGGTCAGGGCCTTGCGGACGACCGAGCGGAGCGCGGCCGCGATCACGATGATCAGCAGGATCCGCAGGCCGATGCTCAGCCAGGTGGCCCAGTTCTCCTCGATGAAGCTCGCGGCGTTGGTCACGCTCTCGGCGGCGTCGTCGGTGGTCGCTGCCAACGGGAGCAGGGCGGCGGGCGAGGGCACGGGGGAACCTCCAGGCATGGCGTCCTGCCCGCGGAAACGGAACGGGGTGTACGGGCAGGCCTTCCACACTAACCGGGCACGGGCCCGACCTCGTTGCCGTGTTCGAGGGAGAGACCCTCCTCACCTGGGGAAGAAGGGAGTGTGGTTGAAAACACCTCGGGCCCGTTACCGGCGCGTGGTGGCGTTTCGACCAGCCGTAAGGGGAGACTGGAGAACAGATCGTCCCGGCGCGAGCCACGCGCCGCCGGCGTACAAGGAGGCAGTCCGTGCCGCACGTCCTGGTCCTCAACGCGTCGTACGAGCCCCTCGGCGTCGTACCGCTCCGCCGCGCGCTCGTCCTCGTCCTGGAGAACAAGGCCATCTCCCTCGAGGAATCCGGCGCCTTCCTGCACAGCGCGACCCAAGCCGTCCCCGCGCCCAGCGTGGTCCGGCTCAAGCGCTTCGTGCGGGTCCCCTACCGGGGGCCCGTTCCACTCACCCGCCGCGCGCTGTTCGCCCGCGACGGCGGCCGCTGCATGTACTGCGGGGCCGTCGCGACGAGCGTGGACCACGTCATCCCGCGCAGCCGCGGGGGCCAGCACGTCTGGGACAACGTGGTCGCCGCGTGCCGCCGCTGCAACCACGTCAAAGCGGACCGCCACCTGCTCGAACTCGGCTGGCGGCTGCGGCACCAGCCGGCCCCGCCGTCGGGGCTGGCCTGGCGGATCATCGGGACCGGGCACAGGGATCCGCGGTGGATGCCCTACCTCCAGCCGTACGGCGCGGACGACGCGCTGGAGCGCATCGGGGTGGGGGTGACGGCCGCCGCCTCCTGACGGGCCGCCGCCGCGCGGGCACCGACCCGCGCGGCGGCGGACCTCCGCCGGGTCACGGAGCCGCCGCGAAGGCCGTCGCGGACCAGAGGCTGCAGCCGTACGGGGTCGCGCGCCGGTCGCAGGTGACGCGGAGGAAGCGGGATTCCGCGGACGGGTCCAGGCGCAGCGTGTCCGTACCGCCCCGGGAGGAGACGGAGGCGGCCGCCCGCCAGGTGACCCCGTCCGACGAGGTCTCCACGCGGTACGCCGACGGGTACGCCTCCTGCCAGTGCAGGGTCAGCAGCCCCACCCGGGCCGGGGCGGCCAGCTCCGCCTGCCACCACGCCCCGTCCACCGGCTTCGAGGACCAGCGGGTCCCCTCGTTCCCGTCCACCGCCGCCGACGCCGGGAACCGCGCCGACTCGTCCCCCGAGGAGGTGGCCCGGGCCGTGCGCAGCAGGTCCGGCCCGCCGGTGCGCGGGACCGCCCGGACCGTGAGCGTGCGCACCTGCCCGTCGAAGGAGACGGGGATCGCGTAGGTGCCGGCCGGGGTGGACGCCGGGAGGCGGATCTCGACCGGGAGGGAGAGCCGGCCGCCGCGCGGGAGCGTGACCTGGCCCGGGAGACGGACCTCGATGCCCGCCGGCGGGGGGCCCGAGAGGGACAGGGCGCCCCGGACCTCGCCCGGGCGGACCGCCGCCAGCTGGGCCGACACCGTGCGCGCGGCCCCGCCGATCTCCACGTCCACCCGGCCCCCGTCGGCCAGTTCGAACCCCGCCTGCGGGTCGTCCGCGAACCACGGGACCACCTGGTGGACCACCGGGTCCTCGCCCGCCCACGACAGTCGCACGGCGTCCGCCCGAACGCCGCCCGCGTCGGCCTGGGTCCACCCGGATCCCGCGGCCTCACCGATCCGGCGCCAGCCCTCGCCCGGGACGTGCACCTCCACCGCCGCGCCCCGCGAGCCCGGCGCCAGTGGGTCGGTCATCACCGTCACCGCCGCCAGCGGACGCGGCTCCTCCAGCGGCACGGTCCAGGAGCCGGGCTCCCGCCGCACGGTCCCGGCCGGCCGGGACGCGCCGGTCCAGGCGTCCGACTCCGCCGCGGCCTTCGCCAGGAACGGGTCCAGCACCGAGGAGTCCACCCGGACCCCGTCCTGCTCCGCCAGCGCGCTCCGGGCCGCCGCCAGGTCCCGCGAGGCCTGCCAGGCGGCCGCCCCGTCACCCCGGGCCTCCGCCCGCAGCAGGTCCACCGCCAGCTCGCCCGCCGCCCCGTACCGCGAGAGCCGGTCCAGCCACGGCCCCGCCTCGCCGGAGAGGGAGGGCAGCCGCGCCGGGGCCTCGCGCAGCACGGTGAACGCCGCACGCAGCCTTTCCCCCGCGGCCTTGTCCCCGGCCGCGCGGGCCCGCCAGAACTCCTCCATCAGCGGCTTCAGGTAGGCCGACTCCTCCAGCTTCAGCCCCGAGGACGCCGTGTTCCCGGCGAGTGCGGCCAGCGCCGCCCGGGTCCGCTGGTCGGGGCCCGACAGGTCGCGCACCGCCGCCGCCCAGGACTCCCCGGGCCGGTACCCGCTCGGGTTCCAGGCGTAGTCCGCCGCTGTGAACAGCGGGATCCGCGACAGGGTGCCCTGCGGCATCGCGTTGGCCAGCACCCCCGCCGAACCGCTCGCCACCGCCGGATCGCGCCCGGCGTACGGGCCGAGGAAGATGCGGTCCGGGTCCCAGTCGTTGACCGGGTAGTTGTCCATCGTGACCAGCGGGTGCCCCAGCGCCGACCGCGCCCCGGCCAGCTCCTTGCCGGTGATGGTGCGCGGCACCACGCCCACGCCCGTCCACGCCACCTCCACCCGCGCGTCCAGCGCCCCGGCCAGGGCCGTCCGGTAGGCGGTGGCGCCGTCCTGGAAGTACTCGGTCGGCAGCAGCGACAGCGGGGCCGCCCCGGGGTGCCGTTCGGCCAGGTGCGCCGCCAGCTCGCCCGCGACCTCCGCGTGCGCCTTCGCCGCCGCCGCCGGCCCCGTCCCGTACCGCACCCGGTCGGCCCGGCAGCCCCACTCGGCGTAGCTGACGTCCTGGAACTGCAGCTGGAACGCCCGGAAGCCCAGGTCCCACAGGGAGTCCACCTTGCGCAGCAGCGCCGCCCGGTCGTCCGCCGACGCCAGGCACATGGACTGCCCCGGCGACACCGCCCAGCCCAGCGTCACGTGGTTGGCGCGGGCCCGCTCGGCCAGCTCCCGGAACTCCTCGCGGGCCGCCGCCGGGTACTCCTCGCGCCAGGCCGTCGTCCGGTACGGGTCGTCACCGGGCGCCAGCAGCAGCCGGTTCTGCTTGGTGCGGCCCAGGAAGTCCAGCTGGGCGAGCCGCTGCTCACGGGTCCAGGGCTGCCCGTAGAACCCCTCCGTGACCCCGCGCACCGGCGCGACGGGCCAGTCCCGCACCAGCATCCCGGGCACCTTCCCGCCCCCGGCCGCCAGCAGCTGACGCAGCGTCTGCGCGCCGTGGAACAGGCCGTCCGCGCCCACCCCGGCCAGCGCGACCGTGTCCCGGCCGCCGGTCTTCCCCACCGCCAGCCGGTAGCCGCCCTCGGGCAGGTCCCCGGCCGGCGCCGCGCCCAGCGCCCGCAGCGCCACCTCCGCGTCCGGCCCCTGGAGCCTGACGACGAGCGCCCCCTCGGGCAGCACCGCCCCCGGAGGCCGGTCGTGCAGGGTCCGTACGCCGGCCGCGCGCAGGGCGGTGCGCACCACGTCCGCGGCGTACGGGTCCACGTCCTCCGGCACCACCAGCACGGCCTCCGCCGCCACCGGCACCTCGCGGGCCGGATCGGCCGACGCCGACTGCGGCCGCGGCCACACGGCCGGACCCTCGGAAGGGGATCGCGGAACGTCGTACGCCGGGTCGAGCAGCGGTCCCGAACCGCCGGAGGCGACCGCGGCGGACCCGCCGTCGGGACGCGGCACGGTCGGGGACTTGGGCGTGGCGGCCAGCATGCCCTCCGGCACCGAGGCCACCGCCCCGCCCAGCAGCGAACCTATGACGGCGACCGCCGCGGCGGTGCTCCGCTTCCTGCCCCTGAGCTGCACGGAGCCTCCCCGTCCCGAGTCGTCCCCCGCCCGTACGAATGAGCCCGAGCCCACCACCCGTGCGGCTGAAGTGTCAATCCGGGTGGGGTGATCTGACCAAGATCGGCCAGGAATGCGGTGCCCCGGACTGGGTATGGCTGCGGTGTCCGGAGCAGGTGTTGCATGGGCACGTCCGCCGGACCGGCCGGGTCCGGAGCACCGGTCCGCAGCACGTACGAGGGAGCCCCCATGACCACCCGCACCGCGCCCGCCGCCCGCAGCCGCGCCCCGCTCGCCCATCTGCCCGTGCAGTCGGGCCCCGGGGACGTGCCCCCGACGGGCACATCCCCGTTGTCCGGGTGCGCGGACGCGCCGCTGACCAGTGAGACCCCGCTGCCCGGAGCGGCGTACGCCCCGCTGACCAGCGAGACCCCGCTCGTGCACGAGGCCCCGCTCACGAGCGAGGCGATCTCCTAGCCCCTTCCAGCCCCAAGGATGCAGATGGACGACCTCGCCCGGCTCGCGGCCCACCACGGCGTCGCCACCTCCTACCAGCCCGCCGAGGACGTCACCGTCCAGGTGCCGCCGGCCACGGTCCGCACCGTGCTCGCACGGATCGGCGTCCCCGTCGACACCCCCGAGGACGTACGGCGGACGGCCGAATCCGCCGAACGGGAGGCGGCCGGGCGGCTGCTGCCGCCGACCCTGGTCCAGTGGCGCGGCGAGCCCGCCCCCGCGGCCCTGGCCGGACTGCCGGACGGGACCCGGCTGCGGGTGACCCTGGAGGACGGGGCCGGAGAGGCCGCGTGGGACCCCCGCCTGCCCCTCGGGGTGCACCGGCTGACCGCCGAGACCCCCGACGGCCGCACCGCCGGGGCCACCCTCATCGTGGCCCCGGACCGGGCCCCGGCGGCCCCGGAGCGGGCCCACGGGCTGCTCGTCCAGCTGTACTCCCTGCTCTCGGAGCGCTCCTGGGGCATGGGCGACCTCGGCGACCTCGCCGAACTGGCCCGCTGGGCCGCCCGCACCCACGGCGCCGGGTTCATCCAGGTCAACCCCCTGCACGCGGCCGTCCCCGGCACCCCGACCGACCCCTCCCCCTACCGGCCCGCCTCCCGCCGCTTCCCCGACCCGGTCCACCTGCGCGTCGAGGACCTGCCCGAGTGGGAGGCCTGCCCGGACCGCGAGGCCCTCGCCGAACTGGCCGCGCGGGGCGGCGAGCTGCGCCGCGAGGTGCTGGAGAAGGGCGCCCTGATCGACCGGGACGCCGTCTGGGCCCTCAAGCGGGCCGCACTGGAACTGCTGTACGCCGTCCCGCGCACCCCCGCCCGCGAGGCCGCCTACCGGGCGTTCCTCGCCGCCCAGGGCGAGGGGCTCGCCCGGCACGCCGCCTGGTGCGCGGCCGCCGCCGGGGAGGACCCGGGGGCGCGGGCCGGCTTCCACGCCTGGCTGGTCTGGCTGACGGACACCCAGCTGACCGCCGCCCAGCGGGCCGCCCGGGAGGCCGGGATGGAGGTCGGCATCGTCCACGACCTGGCCGTCGGCGTGCACCCCGAGGGCTCCGACGCCCGCTTCGGCCCCTTCCACGCCCGCCACGTCTCCGTCGGCGCCCCGCCGGACGCCTTCAATGCGCGCGGCCAGGACTGGGGGCTGCCGCCCTGGCGGCCCGACGTCCTGGCGGAGTCCGCGTACGCCCCTTTCCGGGCCCTGCTGCGCGGGGTGTTCCGCTACGCGGGCGCGGTGCGCGTGGACCACGTCATGGGCCTGTTCCGGCTCTGGTGGATCCCGGAGGGCACCCCGCCCGCCGGGGGCACGTACGTCTCCTACGACGGCGAGGCGATGCTCGCGGTCCTGGTCCTGGAGGCCCACCGGGCGGGAGCCGTGGTGGTCGGCGAGGACCTGGGCACGGTCGAGCCCCGGGTACGGGAGGCACTGGCCCGGCGCGGGATCCTCGGCACCTCCGTGCTCTGGTTCGAGCGGGACTGGTCCGGGAACGGCCAGCCGCTGCCCCCCGGGGCCTGGCGGGCCGACTGCCTGGCCACCGCCACCACCCACGACCTGCCGCCCACCGCCGCCAAACTGGCCGGCGCCCATGTCGAACTCCGCGACCGGCTGGGCCTGCTGACCCGCCCCGTGGAGCTGGAGCGGGCCGAGGACGCCGCCGACACCGCGCAGTGGCTGCGGGTGCTGGACCGGATGGGACTGGAGGCCAAGGGCGAGGAGAAGGCCGTACGGGCCCTGTACGCCTTCCTGCTGCGCACGCCGGCCCGGCTGGTCGGCGTGTGGCTGCCGGACGCGGTGGGGGACCGGCGGCCGCAGAACCTCCCGGGCACCTGGGACCAGTACCCCAACTGGCGGCTGCCGGTGGCCGACGCGGCGGGCCGGCCCCTGACGCTGGAGGCGCTGACGGCCTCGCCGCGGGCGAACGCCCTGCTGGGCGCGGTGCGGGAGGGCGTGCGAACCCGTACGGCACCCCCGGGCGCGCGCCCGCTTTAGGTGTTCGCTACGTTTGCACCGTGGACAAGAAGAACGCTCTGCGCGCCGGCGCCGTCTCGGCCGGAACTGCGCTGATGATGCTGCTGATGACGTCTCCCGCCCTCGCGCTCACCCGCGACGACGGCGACGACCCGGGCCCGGGACTGAGCATCGGCGAGACGCTCGGCCTGTACGTGGCCCTGCCGATCGTGATCTTCCTGATCATCGCGGGTCTCGTGATGGTCGGCGACAAGTCGCGCAAGCAGCAGAACCAGGGCTGACCCGCCCCCGGGCGGTCCCACAACTCCAGCACTTCCGGGCGCCGGAGGTCCGCGGAGCCGGCGTGAGCCGGACCCGTGGCGACCTCCGGCGCCTTGGCGTACCCGGACGCGGGGCGCCCGGCGCCGGCCGCCTCAGGGCATGTCGGCGAGGAGCTTGCGCAGCAGCCCGCCGAGCGCGTCGACCTCCTCGGGGGCGAAGTCGGCCAGGGCGGCCCGGTTCACCTCGATGCCGGCGGTGACCGCCTCGTCCACCAGGGCCAGCCCGCGCTCGGTGAGGGTCACCTGGAGCCCGCGCCGGTCGTGCGGGTCGGGGCTGCGGGTCAGCAGCCC
Source organism: Streptomyces sp. NPDC096136 (assembly GCF_044763325.1). NCBI lineage: Bacteria > Bacillati > Actinomycetota > Actinomycetes > Kitasatosporales > Streptomycetaceae > Streptomyces > Streptomyces sp. NPDC096136. The sequence continues at coordinate 44,988 of NZ_JBIWFZ010000009.1, forward strand.
GGCCTTCTCCAGCTTGTCCAGCCGCCCGGTCATACCGCCCGTGGTGAGCATCAGCGTGGCCGACAGCTCGCGCGGCGAGAGCGTGAACGGGCTCCCCGACCGCCGCAGCGTGGCGATGACGTCGAACTCCCCGCGGGACACCCCGTGGCGGTTGTACTCCCGCTCCACCGCGTCGCCCATGGCCTTGGAGATCCGGTAGATCCGGCCGAAGACGGCCATCGGCGTGGTGTCCAGGTCGGGGCGCACCGCGTACCACTGGTCGGTGATCGCGTCGACGGCGTCCGGGGCGGTGTCCTTCTTCAGTGCGGTCATACCCGCAAGTATCCGCGTTCCGTTTGCTCGCCCACAAGAAAGTAGCTTGCTAAAAAGTAGCTTAGTGCTAAGCTACTTACGAGCGACCTACTCGGGGAGGCCGGGACGGGCCCCCGGGTAGGTCGCCTCCCAAGCCACCGCCCGCGCCCTGCCCGAGGAGTGACCGTGAACCGTGTCACCACGATCGTCCTGACCGCACTCGCCCCCGTCTCCTGGGGCTCGACCTACTTCGTCGCCAGTGAGCTGCTGCCGCCGGACCGGCCGCTCTTCACCGGCGCGATGCGGGCCCTGCCCGCCGGTCTCCTGCTGGTCGCCCTCGCCCGGACCCTGCCCAAGGGCGCCTGGTGGTGGAAGTCGGCGGTCCTCGGCACGCTCAACATCGGCGCCTTCTTCCCGCTCCTCTTCCTCGCCGCCTACCGCCTCCCCGGCGGCGTCGCGGCGGTCCTGGGCTCCGCGGGCCCGCTGTTCGTCGTCGGACTGGCCGCCCTCCTGCTGGGGGAGCGGGCCCGGCTGCGCACCGTGCTCGCCGCGGTCGTCGCCGCGCTCGGCGTGAGCATGGTGGTACTGACCTCGCAGGCCCGGCTCGACCTCGTCGGCGTCATCGCCGGCATCGTCTCCTCGGCCTCCATGGGCGCGGGCACCGTGATGACCAAGCGCTGGGGACGCCCCGAGGGCGTCGGCCCGCTGGCCGTGACCGGCTGGCAGCTCACCGCGGGCGGCCTGGTCATCATCCCGATCGCCGCCCTGGTCGAAGGCGCCCCGCCGGCGCTCGACGGCAACGCCTTCCTCGGCTACGGCTACATGATGCTGATCAACACCGGCGCCGCCTACCTCCTCTGGTTCCGCGGCATCGGCAAGCTCTCCGCCACCTCGGTCACCCTGCTCGGCCCGCTCTCCCCGCTCACCGCCGCCGTCATCGGCTGGGCCGCCCTCGGCCAGGCGCTGACGCCCGTACAGGTCCTGGGCATGGTGATCGCCTTCGGCGCCACGGTCTTCGGACAGCTCCCGGGCCGCGCCGCGAGGGCGGACGCCGCCAGTGCGGACGCCGCCAGTGCGGAGACCCTCCAGGCGGAGGCCCCCGGGGCCGGGGCGCCGCAGGTCGAAGCCCCCAAGGTCCGAGTTGCCTGAGACCCCACCGGCCGCCGCGCGACCCTCGCCCCGCTCACCCTCCTCACCCCCTCGCCCCGGTCCCCGGAGAGGTCGGCCCCCGACCTCCCCGGGGATCTTTCATTTCTCCTGAACCAACTTGTCGAAATCTTTCGATGGACCTGGACGGTCAGAGGTGCGACGGTAATCCCACCACACCCACCACCACCCGGAAGGGGACACAAGAAGTGGCCGTCACGGACCGCGCCCGGACCACACCTCGAGAGGAACGGCAGCAGACCACGAGCAGCAGCGGGAAGAAGGGGGCCGTGGGACTCGGCGTACTCCTCGCCCTGCTGGCCACGGTCGTCTGGTCCGGCAGCTTCGTCGCCACCCGCGGCATGGCCGGCACGGTGCCGCCCGTCCAGGCCGTCTTCTGGCGCTGGATCATCGCCGCCGTCGCGGTCACCCCGTTCGCCGCCCGCCAGGCCTGGCAGCAGCGGGCCCTGATCCGCAGGCACTTCGGCTACATCAGCCTGGCCACCCTCTTCGGCGTCACCCTCTACAACACCCTCGTCCACCAGGCCGGCCTGACCACCTCCGCCTCCAACATGGGCATGATCATGGCGGCTTCGCCGGTCATCATGGCCCTGTACGCCCGCCTCGGCGGCGAACGCCTCGGCACCCGCCGCACCTTCGGGATGCTGCTGGCGGCCTTCGGCGTGCTGCTCCTCGTCGGTGACGGCTCCCTGGGCTTCGACTTCGGCGCCGGCGACCTGTGGATGTTCGCCGCCGCCTTCTCCTTCGCCACCTACAGCGCGCTCCTCAAGCGCAAGCCCGCCGAGATCGGCGGCCTCGCCTTCCTCCTGACCACCTTCGTGCTCGGCGCCCTGATGCTGGCCCCCGCCTACGCCGTCTCCCTCACCGTCCAGGGCGGCTTCGAGGCGACGCCCGCCGCCATCGGCCCGCTGCTCTACGTCGGCGTCTTCTCCTCCGCCGTCGCCTTCTTCGCCTGGAACAAGGCCGTCTCCCTGATCGGCGCGGCCCGCGCGGGCGTCGTCTACTACCTCCAGCCGGTGTGCGTCGCCGGCCTCGGCCTGCTCCTCCTGGGCGAGCGGACCGGCCCGGCCCAACTGCTCTGCATGGGACTGATCCTGGGCGGTGTCGCCCTGGGCAGCGCGGCCCGCCGGTAGTTTCACCCCGTGACCGACTGGGACATCAAGAAGCTGCGGATCCTGCGGACCCTGGCCGACCGGGGCACCGTGACCGCCACGGCCGAGGCGCTGCACATGACGCCCTCGGCCGTTTCGCAGCAACTGACCAACCTGGCACGCCTGCTGGGCGTGACCCTGCTGGAGGCCCAGGGCCGGGGCGTCCGCCTCACCGACGCGGCCCACCTCGTCCTGCGCCACACCGAAGCCGTCTTCGCCCAACTCGAACGCGCCGACGCCGAACTGGCCGGCTACCTCGTGGGGGACGTCGGCGAGGTCCGCGTGGGCGCGTTCTCCACCGCCGTCCCGTCCCTGGTCGTCCCGGCCGTGGCCGCCCTGAAGCGCGACCACCCGGGCATCGAGGTCCACATCCGTGAGACCGAGGCGGCGGAATCGTACGACCTGCTCGCCACCGGAGCCGTCGACCTGGCCCTCTCCCTGGCCGCCCACCCCCCGGGCACCGCCGACGCCCGCTTCACCCGGATCACCCTCCTCGAAGACCCCCTGGACGTGGCCCTCCCCCCGGACCACCCGCTGGCGGACGCCTCCCTCGTCCGCCTGGCCGACCTCGCGGGCGATCGGTGGATCTACGGGGGCAGCGGCCCCTGGTCGGAGATCACCCGCAGCGCCTGCGAGGCGGCGGGCTTCCTCCCGCAGCAGGCGCACTCGGCGTCGGGCTGGACCGCGATCCTGGCGATGGTGGAGGCGGGCATGGGCGTGGCCCTCGTCCCCCGCATGGTCTCGGCCCGCGCGACGGGCGTCGCCCTGCGCGTCCTCCCCCACGACCGCCCGACCCGCCACGTCGTGGCGGCCCTCCGACGCGGCGCGGAAACCTCCCCGACCATCTCCCGGGTCCTACAGGCCCTCCGAACCACCGCCTCCACCCGCCCCTGAGGCGTTCGGCCGCGGTTCGGCGGGCCTCGGCCGTTATCCGCCGCCCGGCCTCCCGGCGGTACCAGCCCGGGCGGCACGTGCCGGTGGGGCGGGACCGGGGGTGGGGCGGCAACGTGGGGTGGGGCGGGACCGGGGGTGGGGCGGGCGGCGGCTGGGTGGGCGAGGTTCCTGCGCAGTGCACCCGAGCGGACGGAGCCGGACGATGAGTGGGACGTACGAGTACGTCCCCCACCGCCTCCTCCGGCGTCGAGGGCGTGTTGATGGCCGTGATCAACGAGAACGTGTCGGACACCGGCATCGAGCGCTGGATGGAACTGGCCTACATCCGTAACGCGTCCGGCCGCGAATTCACCACCGCCGTCGCCAACGTCGAGCCCGCCTATGACCAGCCCCGGACGGGGCGCAGACGCCGGGACCTGGGCAGTGCGTAGCGATCCGGCGCGTAAGGGCGGCCCGAGGCGGAAGGAGGATGAGACTGACGGGAAACCCCCAAGCCCTCCCCAGACCGCCCGGCCGAGGTACCGCCTTCCCCGGTTCCGGTCTGACGTTCAGGTCGCGCCCTGCGGGGCGCCGCCCACGGCCCCACCGGCCCGCACCCGGGGAGGCGGGTGGGTAGGCGCCGATCCGCCCCCGACCCCTCGCGGGGGTGATGGCGGGCCCGCACCCAGCGCCGAGAAAGCACGAAACCCCCGGCCCCGCCCCCCACAGGGAGGAGGCGGGGCCGGGGGTCGAAGGGTCAGGCCCCCGCAGCCGCGTCTGCGGCCTGGGCCTTCAGGGCGCGCTCGACGCCCGAGCGGGACTCCGACACCAGGCGACGCAGGGCCGCGTTCGGCTCGGCCGAGGCCATCCAGGCGTCCGTCGCCGCCAGGGTCTGCGCGGACACCTGGAGCGTCGGGTACAGGCCCACCGCGATCTGCTGCGCGATCTCGTGGCTGCGGCTCTCCCAGATGCCCTTGACCACCGCGAAGTACTTCTCCGCGTACGGCGCGAGCAGCTCGCGCTGGTCGGTCTGGACGAAGCCGCCGATCACGGCCTCCTGCACCGCGTTCGGCAGGTCGGCGGAGTCCACCACGGCGGCCCAGGCCTCGGCCTTGGCCTCCGCCGTCGGACGCGCGGCCCGCGCCGTCTCCGCGTGGCGCTCGCCGGCCGCCGTCGCGTCCCGCTCCAGCTCCGCCGCGATCTCGGCCTCGTCCGCGCGCCCCGTCGCGGCGAGCCGCTCCAGGAACGCCCAGCGCAGCTCGGTGTCCACGACCAGGCCCTCGACCGTCTCGGCACCGGACAGCAGCGCGCCCAGCAGGTCGAGCTGCTCCCCGGTGCGCGCCGTCGCCGCGAAGGCGCGCGCCCAAGCCAGCTGGTGGTCGCTGCCCGGCTCGGCCGCGCGCAGGTGCTCCAGCGTGGCCACGGTCCAGGCGGCCAGGCCCTGCTCCCGCCACGCCGGGTCGGCGTACAGGTCGATGGCCAGCTTCACCTGGCGGTGCAGGGACTGCACCACGCCGATGTCCGACTCCTTGCCGATGCCGGACAGCACCAGCGCCAGGTAGTCGCGCGTCGCCAGTTCGCCGTCACGCGTCATGTCCCACGCCGACGCCCAGCACAGCGCCCGCGGCAGCGACTCGGTGAAGTCGCCCAGGTGCGCGGTGACGTTGGCCAGCGAGACCTCGTCCAGGCGGACCTTGGCGTACGAGAGGTCGTCGTCGTTGAGCAGGACGACCGCCGGACGGGCGCGCCCGACCAGCTCCGGGACGGCCGTCAGCTCGCCGTCGATGTCCAGCTCGATCCGGTCCGTACGGACCAGCTTCCCGCCGTCCAGGTCGTACAGGCCGATCGCGATGCGGTGCGGCCGCAGCACCGGCTCGCCCTTGGCGCCGGCCGGCAGGGCCGGGGCCTCCTGCCGTACGGCGAAGGAGGAGACGACGCCGTCGGCGTCCGTCTCGACCTCCGGCCGCAGCACGTTGATGCCGGCCGTCTCCAGCCACGCCTTCGACCAGGCGGTCAGGTCGCGGCCCGAGGTCTCCTCCAGGGCGCCCAGCAGGTCCGACAGGCGCGTGTTGCCGAACGCGTGCGCCTTGAAGTACGCCTGCACGCCCTTGAAGAAGGCGTCCATGCCGACGTACGCGACGAGCTGCTTGAGCACCGAGGCGCCCTTGGCGTACGTGATGCCGTCGAAGTTGACCAGGACGTCGTCCAGGTCGCGGATGTCGGCCATGATCGGGTGCGTGGACGGCAGCTGGTCCTGCCGGTACGCCCAGGTCTTCATGGAGTTCGCGAACGTGGTCCAGGCGTGCGGCCACTTCGAGCCCTCGGCGTAGGCCTGGCAGGCGATCGAGGTGTACGTGGCGAACGACTCGTTCAGCCACAGGTCGTTCCACCACTCCATGGTGACCAGGTCGCCGAACCACATGTGCGCGAGCTCGTGCAGGATGGTCTCGGCGCGCACCTCGTACGCCGCGTCCGTCACCTTCGACCGGAAGACGTACTGGTCGCGGATGGTGACCGCGCCCGCGTTCTCCATCGCGCCCGCGTTGAACTCCGGTACGAAGAGCTGGTCGTACTTGGCGAACGGGTAGTCGTACGCGAACTTCTCCTGGAACCAGTCGAAGCCCTGCCGGGTCACGTCGAAGATCGCGTCCGCGTCGAGGAACTCGGCCAGCGAGGGGCGGCAGTAGATGCCGAGCGGGACGACCTGGCCGTCCTTGCCCTCGTAGGAGCTGTGCACCGCGTGGTACGGGCCCACGATCAGGGCGGTGATGTACGAGGAGATGCGCGGCGTCGGCTCGAAGGACCACACCCGGTCCTTGGGCTCCGGCGTCGGGGAGTTCGAGATGACCGTCCAGCCCTCGGGGGCCGTCACGGTGAACTGGAACGTCGCCTTCAGGTCGGGCTGCTCGAAGCTGGCGAAGACCCGCCGCGCGTCCGGCACCTCGAACTGGGTGTACAGGTAAGCCTGCTGGTCGACCGGGTCGACGAAGCGGTGCAGGCCCTCGCCGGTGTTGGTGTAGGCGCAGTCCGCGACGACGCGGAGCTCGTTGGCCCCGGCGGCGAGGCCGTCCAGGGCGATCCGCGAGTCGTCGAAGACGGCGGCGGCGTCCAGGGCCGTGCCGTTCAGCACGACCTCGTGCACGGCCGGCGCGACCAGGTCGATGAAGGTCCCGGCCCCTGCCTCGGCCGACCGGAAGCGCACGGTGGTCGCGGACCGGAAGGTGCCGCCCTCCTGCGCGCCGCTGAGATCGAGCTCGATCTCGTACGAGTCGACGGTGAGCAGCTTCGCCCGCTGCTGAGCCTCTTCACGGGTGAGATTCGTGCCAGGCACGCGTTCATCTCCTTTGATGGTGACGTTGCCCCGTCATCCTTCCATGCGGGCCGCTCCACCGGGCGGGAGTAATCCAGAGGCGAACACGGGCGGACGCGCGGAAGGGGCGGCGCCGCGACGGCACCGCCCCTTCCGACCGCAGTGGCGGCGGTCAGCCGCGCAGCTCCTCGGCCACGAGCTCCGCGATCTGCACCGCGTTCAGCGCCGCGCCCTTGCGGAGGTTGTCGTTGGAGAGGAACAGCGCGAGGCCGTTGTCGACCGTCTCGTCCACCCGGATGCGGCCCACGTACGAGGCGTCCTTGCCGGCGGCCTGGAGGGGGGTCGGGATCTCGGACAGCTCGACGCCCGGGGCGTCCTTCAGCAGCTCGTAGGCGCGCTCGACGCCGATCGGGCGCTCGAAGCGGGCGTTGACCTGGAGGGAGTGGCCCGAGAAGACGGGGACGCGCACGCAGGTGCCGGAGACCTTGAGCCCGGGGATCTCCAGGATCTTGCGGGACTCGTTGCGGAGCTTCTGCTCCTCGTCGGTCTCGAAGCTGCCGTCGTCGACCAGGTTGCCCGCGAGCGGGACCACGTTGTAGGCGATCGGGCGCTTGTAGACGGCCGGCTCGGGGAACTCCACCGCGTCGCCGTCGAAGGTCAGCTGGTCGGCGGCCTCGGAGACGGCGCAGGCCTGGCCCTTGAGCTCGGCCACGCCGGCCAGGCCGGAGCCGGAGACGGCCTGGTAGGTGGTGGCGACGAGCGCGGTCAGGCCGGCCTCGTCGTGGAGGGGGCGCAGGACGGGCATCGCGGCCATGGTGGTGCAGTTCGGGTTCGCGATGATGCCCTTGGGGCGGTTCTTGATCGCGTGCGGGTTCACCTCGGAGACCACGAGGGGGACCTCGGGGTGGCTGCGCCAGGCGGAGGAGTTGTCGATCACGACGGCGCCCTGGGAGGCGACCTTCTCGGCGAGGGCCCTGGAGGTCGCGCCGCCCGCGGAGAACAGCACGATGTCCAGGCCGGAGTAGTCGGCCGTGGAAGCGTCCTCGATGGTGATCTCGCGGCCCTGCCACTCCAGGGTCGTGCCGGCGGACCGGGCCGAGGCGAAGAGCCGCAGCTCGTCGACCGGGAACTTCCGCTCGGCGAGGATGCTGCGCATGACTCCGCCGACCTGTCCGGTGGCTCCGACGATTCCGACCCTCACGGTGACTCCTTCGATACGTGGACGCGGGCGCGCGTGAAGCCATCATGCGTTCGACCCCACGAGGCTTGTCCAATCCATTGTCCGAGGTGCGGACAGTGTCGGGCCCGTGAACCCCGGTGACGAGTCCGTGACGGCCGTGTTTCAGGGCGGCCGAAGGTCCGTTTTGCCTGGTCGGGGGCGGTTAGCGTCCGTTCAGCCGTGATCGTTATCCGAACGCGGCGCACCAGGAGCCGAACCACCGGAAACCGGAACACCGGAGACCGGAACGCCCATCCCGGGGGGAAGACCACCATGCGGACCATCCGCCACCGCCGCCGGTCCATACCGGCCCTGGCCGCCCTCGCGGCCGCCGCCGTCGCCGCACCCGTCCTGCTGGCCGCCGCTCCGGCGTCCGCCCATCCGCGCGAGGGCCGGCTCGCCAAGGAGCTGGTCGAGGAGGTCACCGCGCGCGGGGCCTACCGCCACCTGGCGAAGTTCCAGCAGATCGCCGACGCCAACGGCGGCAACCGTGCCGCGGGCACGCCCGGCCACGCCGCGTCCGCCGCCTACGTGCACGACACCCTGAAGAAGGCCGGCTACGACGTCGCGTACCAGGACTTCGACATCTACGAGGCGCACACGAAGACGGAGAAGACCACCGTCCTCGGCGACCGGCCGCGCGAGCTGGCCACCGCCGCCTTCACCTTCACCAGGTCCACCCCGGCCGGCGGCCTGACCGCCCCGCTGGCCCTCGCCCGGGTCGACGACACCCCCGGCTGCACCGCCGACGACTACCCGGCCGGCGCCTTCACCGGGAAGATCGCCCTGGTCAAGCGGGGTGCGTGCACCTTCGTGGAGAAGCAGCGGGCCGCCGCCGCGGCCGGGGCGGCCGGTGTGATCGTCTACAACCACAGCGGCACCACCCCCGTCCGCGGCGGGTTCTCCTCCCCCTCCGAGGGGACCATCCCCAGCGCGGGCATCAGCCTGGCCGACGGCGAGGCCCTGGCCGCGGCCGCCGCCGAGGGGGAGGTGACGGTGCGCCTGGACCTGGACCAGGAGCACGTCAAGAAGACCACCCGCAACGTGATCGCCGAGACCAAGGGGGGCCGCGCCGACCGCGTGGTCGCGGTCGGCGCGCACCTGGACTCCGTCCCCGAGGGCCCCGGCATCAACGACAACGGCTCCGGCTCGGCCGGCCTGCTGGAGGTGGCCCTCAAGCTCGCCGACGAGGGCGCCGACAGGAAGGGCAGGGGTCCCGCCAACAAGGTGCGCTTCGCCTGGTGGTCGGCGGAGGAGCTGGGCCTGCTGGGCTCCGAGCACTACGTGGCGCAGCTGTCCGAGAAGCAGAAGAAGGACATCGCCCTCTACCTGAACTTCGACATGATCGCCTCGCCGAACCCGGTGCAGTTCGTCTACGACGGCGACGACTCGGACAAGACGGGCGCGGGCGCCGGCCCCGCCGGCTCGGCGCAGATCGAGTCGCTGATCAACGGCTTCCTGGACCGCAAGGGCAAGCCGCACGAGGGCAGCGACTTCGACGGCCGCTCCGACTACGGCCCGTTCATCGAGAACGGCATCCCGGCGGGCGGAACCTTCACCGGAGCCGAGGGCGTCAAGACCGCCGAGCAGGCCAAGCGGTACGGCGGCACGGCCGGGGCCCCGTACGACCCGAACTACCACGGGGCGGGGGACACCCTGAAGAACCTCGACCTCAAGGCGTTCGACACCAACCTGGACGTGATCGCGTACGCGGTGGGCACCTACGCCCAGGACCTGAGCCCGCTGGGGAAGTGACGCAGCGGGCCCGAGGGGGGACATGCGGAAGGGGCGGGTGCTCGTCGAGCACCCGCCCCTTCGTCATGCCTTCAGCTCACGCCCTTACGGGGTGACCTTGTCGATCTGCACGCTGCCGGTGCCGGCGGCGGTGCCGCGGCCGTTGAGCAGCTGGACCTGGCCGAAGAACTGACGGCCCTCGGGGGCCGCGCTGGAGACCAGGACGTTCGCCGAGACCTGCGCGGAGGCGCCGTTGGCGAGGTTGACCGCGGCGGCCTCGTCGACCTGGACGGTGCCCAGGCCGGACGAGAAGTAGACGTCGCGGTAGTCGTACGTGGTGGAGCCGGACGGGACCGCGTAGCCGATGACCTTGACGGTGTAGGTGCCGGCGGCGGGCTTGTCGATGCTCACGGACTCGTCGGAGTCGCCGTCGGCCGAGGAGGCGACCTTCACGCCGTCCTTGTAGACCTCGAGGTCGAGGTCGGCGCCGGCGTCGGAGGTGTGGTTGATCGCCACGTCCAGACGGGAGACGCCCTCACCGACGGTGACCTCGGTGGTCTTGGTCTCGCCGGCGGCGATGGTCGGCTTGTCGACCTTCGCGGAGCCGAGCGGGCCGCCCTGGAGCTTGCCGCCGGAGATGGCCGCGCCGGTGTTCTTCACGGTCCACTGGACCGGGGCCGGGGTGCCCTGCTTGACCTCGGGGAGGACCTTGACCGCCGGGTCGAAGCCCGCGCCGAGGACGGAGACGTCCAGCTTGAACGGGTTGTCCAGCAGCGGCGACGTACGGCGCGACTCGACCTCGATCTCCCAGACGCCCGGCTGCGGGTTGTCGTAGGAGCGCAGGTCGGGGCGGCACTTGTTGGCCGGGTTGTCGTAGTTCGGGTAGCACTGGGTGGTGGCGCTGTCCTCGACGCCCGTGCCGTACGGGTGGATCGAGATGAAGCGCGTCTGGCTGCCCGCGGCGAGACCGCCGAGCGCGACCTCAAGGGTCTTGGCGCCCTGCGGGACCGTCACGAAGTACGACTTGTGGCTGTTGCGCTGCACCGAGGAGGTGGCCGAGAGCGCGAACGACGGCTGCGCCAGCGGGGTGGAGGCGACGACCGTGGCCAGGATCTGCTTGTCGATGCCCTCGGTGGTCGGGTCGTCGAGCTGCAGGATGCCGCTGTGGACGCCGGCCGACTTGACGTTGGCCTCGACCTTGATGGTGACGGGCTTGTTCAGCGGCAGGGTGACGTAGTCGTAGCCGCCACCGCCGACGACCTTGAAGGTGCCGTCGTTGTTGCGCCAGCTCAGGTTGTGGCGGGTGCCGTACTTCGGGCCGGTGGTGCGGGTGACGACGACGTCGTAGACCTTCTTCTGGCCGACCTTCAGGCCGCCCTCGCGGTCGTAGAGGCCGGTGCCGAAGCCCGGGGTCTTCAGGAACTGGTCGAGCGCGGTGTCGACGGGGGCCTTGACCGTGAACTCGTTGGCCTTGGCGCCGCGCTGGATGGACTCCCACGCCTTGTTGATGTCGATGAGACCCGCGCCCTGGGCGTGCGCCGGGACGTCGTCGATCTTCTTCGCGGTGCTGGTCAGCGCCACGCGCAGGTTGGCCGGGGGCAGGGCGATCTTCGCCTGCTTGGCGGCCGAGATCAGCAGGGCGCTGGCGCCCGCCGCCTGCGGCGAGGACATCGAGGTGCCCTGGAGCATCGAGTAGCCGGCCGGCAGGTTGTAGCCCGCCTCCTTGACCGGGCTGCCGGGCAGCCAGGTCTGGGTGGTGTTGATGGCCGCGCCGGGGGCGGTGATGGTCGGCGTGAACCCGCCGTCCTCACGCGGACCGCGCGAGGAGAAGGGGAACATGTCGTACTTCTTGGTCACGCCGGAGCCGTAGTTGGCGGCCCAGGTCTCCTTGGAGACCGCGGCGCCCACCGAGACGACCTTGTCGGCGAGACCGGGGTCGCCGATGGTGTTGACACCGGGGCCCTCGTTGCCCGCCGAGATGACGAGCTGGACGCCGTAGGTGTCGATGAGGTTCTTGTACAGCTCGGAACGGGCGTTGTTGCCGTCGTTCAGCGCCGGGAGACCACCGATCGACATGTTGACGATGTCGACGCCGCGGTTGACGACGAGGTCGATCATGCCCTCGGTCAGCGCGATGTTGGTGCAGCCGCCGGACCAGGAGCAGGCGCGCGAGGAGACGATCTTGGCGCCGGGCGCCTCGCCGTTCATCTTGCCGCCGAAGAGGCTGTTGGCGGCGGTGATGCCCGCGACGTGCGTGCCGTGCTCGGACTCGATGATGCCGATGTTGACGAAGTCGGCCTTCTTGCCGACCCAGTCCCCGCCGAACGGGTCCATCGGGACGTCCTTGCGGATCTGGATCACGAAGGGGATCCGCTCGGCGACGTCCGTGGCCGGGTTGTCCGTGCCGAAGTAGCCGATCTGGTAGCCGTCCTTGTACGGCTTCATCGGCTCGTTGTTGGTGAAGTCGCCGTCCTGGTCGGTGTCCACGCGGACGGTGCCGGCCACCGGGTCGTACAGCATGCCGAACTTGTCGGTGGTGTCGCCGTCCCGGTTGACGTCGCCCTTCATGTCACCGGTGGCGGTGATCGACTCGCTGAAGCGGCTCCACTGGAAGGTGCCCTCGGGGGCCTTCCAGCTCTGGCCGCCCGCGGTGAAGGAGCCGCCGGTGGAGGTGACCGGGGTGACCTGGGGGCGCCAGGTGGCGTCGTTGTCCAGGATCGGGTCGGTCGCGGTGACCCAGTCGACGATCTTGCGCTCGCCGGTGGTGGTCTTCTGCAGCGCCGGGTGGGCGATGTCGACGCCGGAGTCCAGGATGCCGATGGTGACGCCGCGGCCGTCGGCCTGCGGGTTCTTCTGGACGAAGTCCACCGCACCGGTCTCGAAGGACGGGTTGTACGGGTTCTTCGCCGGGGTGTTCTTGTCCGGACCGGGGTAGGTCTCGGCGGCGGTCTTCTTGCCGGCGCCGTCCTTGCCCGAATCGGGGCGCGGGTCCGGCAGCTGGATCTCCTGCTTGAGGTCCATGCCGTGCACCGACTCCAGCTTGGCGGCCGCCTTCAGCGCCGCCTCCGCCTTGTCGGTCGGGAGGGTGGCGCGGACGTAGCCGAGCTTGTCGTACGTCTGGCCCACCGAAGCACCCTGGACGGCGTGCAGCTGGTCCGAGACCTGCTTGGTCTGGCCCGGCGCGGTCGCGACCATGACGGTGACGGTCGCGTCACCCTTGGCCTTGGCCTCCTGGAGCAGTTCGGCGTCCGCCGAACCGAGCTTCTGGTCGGCCGACTTGGCCGGGGCCGGGGCCGACGGGTTGTCGCCGGTCGCCGCGAAGACGGGTACGGCGCCGGTGGCGCAGAGCGCGGCCACCAGGCCCGCGGCCGCCGCGACGCGCGCCGCGCGCCGGGCGCCGGGTATGGCCCCGGTGGTGCTGGGGGATTCGAGGGTCATCAGCATCCCTGGCTAGAGATCGATACGGTCCGGATTTCGGTGCCGGATGACCGGTCAGCTTTGCGCAAGTGACAGCTGTTTGGGGAGGGTTGTCATTGACCGAGACCTGACATGGCGGACACTCGCCAGGGCGGAGTTTCCGCCATCGGGAACATGTCGGGGCAAGCCCGGGCGACTCGCGTCGGTCAGGTAGTGGATTTATCGACTTACAGGCCGTGTGACGGGGGTGTGTCGGGGCCGGGTCTCACCCCGGGTGTGACAGATTCCGTTCCTTCAGCGCTCGCGCGTGCGCGCGTAGTGGCGCGAGGCCTTGGCGCGGTTTCCGCAGACGGCCATCGAGCACCAGCGCCGGGTGCCGTTGCGCGAGCTGTCGTGGAAGTGCAGCACGCACGTCTCGGAGGCGCACTTGCGGATCCGGTCCGGCGCCGAGCCCAGCAGGCCGAGGTAGTCCCGGGCCGCGGTCCAGGCCGGCCCCCAGGAGGGGTCGTCGAACTCGGCGCGCTCGCCGGGGCCTTCGGCGGTCAGGGTGGCCCGGATGCGGCCGTGCTCCAGCACGGCGTCGATCAGCTCGCGGGCGGAGGCGTCGGCCGGGTCCGCGACGGCGCGGGCCAGCGCCTCGCGCGCGGTGAGCAGGTGGACCAGGGTCGACTTGTCGGCGCGGAAGCGCCCGGCCAGGCCCGTGCTCTCCAGCCACAGGGCCAGCCCCTCCAGCCGGCTCAGCCCGAAGGCCCCGGCGAAGAGGTCGGTGAGCTCGCCCTCCCGCATCCACCGCGTGTTCAGCAGGTCGAGGGCGATCGGCTCCCCGATGAGCGGACGGGGGTCCGTCGTCGGTACTGCCGTCATGTCCGCCTCCTCGCGCCGCTAACCCCTCAAGGGTACGTGACCGGTTGACGCCCGGATCCCTAACCCTTAATCTCGATTTAGAAGGTTAGAAATGCCGGAACGCCCCGGGAAAGGGAACCCTCATGACCACTGCCGTCAGCACGCTCCGCACGGGCCACGTCGGCCTCAACGTCACCGATCTGGACCGCTCGCTCGCCTTCTACCGCGACGCCCTGGGCTTCGATCTCCTCGGGGAGGGCAAGGAGGACGGCCGCCGCTTCGCCTTCCTCGGCCGCGACGGGGAGCTCGTCCTCACCCTCTGGCAGCAGGCGGACGACCGGTACGCGCCGCGGGCGGCCGGACTGCACCACCTCGCGTTCTCCGCCGGCGCCATCGAGGAGGTCCGGGCGTACGAGGAGCGGCTGCGCGGCCTGGGCGTCGACTTCGCCTACGAGGGCGTCGTCGCCCACCGCGAGGGCGCCACATCCGGCGGGATCTTCTTCCACGACCCGGACGGCACCCGGCTGGAGATCTCCGTGCCGACCGGCGCCGAGGGCGCTCCCGCCCCGACCGCAGATGCTCCGACCTGCGGGTTCTTCTAGGCCCTCAGGGAAGGGGAGTCGTCATGGACCGGTACCACCAGGGCTCGCTGGCCGTCCAGGAGCGGGTCGGCGTCCGCGAGCTCGCCGAGCACGTCGGCCGCTCCATCGGCCCGGGCATCCGGGACGTGGCGGCCGCCTTCCTCGCCCTCCAGCCCCACCTCGTCGTCGGCGCCGCCGACGGCGCGGGGCGGCTGTGGGCCTCGCTGCTCACGGGCGCGCCCGGGTTCGCACGGGCCACCGGACCGGACCGGATCGCGGTCCGCGGCGGCCTGCCGGACGGGGACCCGCTCGCCGGGGCGCTGGCCGCCGACGGCACCCGGGTCGGCACGATCGCCCTCGACCCGCGCACCCGGCGCCGGATGCGGCTCAACGGCACCCTCGCCGTGACCCCCGGGGGCTTCGCGGTGGCGGCCGAGGAGGTCTTCTCCAACTGCCCGAAGTACCTGCAGAAGCGGCAGCCGCTGTCCCTGGCGGCCGACGGGCCCGGGGTCGTACGGCGCTCCTCGGCACTCACCCCGGACCAGGAGCGGGCCGTGCGCGCCGCCGACACCTTCTTCGTGGCCACCACCGCCGGCGCGGGCGGGGCCGACGCGAGCCACCGGGGCGGGATGCCGGGCTTCGTGGAGGTGCTCTCGCCCACCGGCCTGCGCTGGCCGGACTATCCGGGCAACGCGATGTTCCTGACCCTGGGCAACCTGGCCGTCGACGACCGGGCCGGGCTGCTCTTCCCCGACTGGGAGGGCGGCGGGCTGCTGCAGCTGAGCGGGCGGGCCCGGACCGAGTTCGGGGCCGACGGGGGCCGTAGCGTTCGGTTCCGGGTGGAGTCGGTGGTGGAGAGCCTGCATCCGGGGCGGCTGCTGTGGAGCGCCCCGGAGTACTCCCCGGCGAACCCGGCCGTCCCGGCGAACCCGGCGGTTCTTCCCGGTGGGGCGGCCGACCGGCCTCACCGGGGCAGGACGACGAGGTAGGCGGCGGGCTCGCGGTCGCAGGCCGCGGTCAGGGCGGTCCGGACGACCGCGGCCTGCTGCTCGGGCCAGTCGCGCAGCTTGCGCGGGGTGAGGTGGAGGACGGTCACCCCGAGCCGCTCCAGGGCGTCGCGCTTGCGGACGGTCTCGGCCCAGTCCTCGTCCTCGCCCTGGCGCGGGGCCCGGGTGTCGATCTCGACGGCCACGGCCTGCTCGGGCCAGTACGCGTCCACCCCGCCCAGGTGCGGGCCGCCGGGCAGCCGCAGGTCCACGTTCCAGACCGGCTCGGGGAGCTCGTAGCCCCGTACGAGCTGGTACAGCCGCTCCTCCGCGATGGCCCGGCCCTCGGCGAGCAGGGCCTCGACGGCCTCGACCACGTGCGGCCGGTTCAGCAGCCGGGCCACCGTCAGCTCCCTTACGACGGCGGCCGGTTCGCAGTGGCCGCCGCGGACGGCCTCGCTGAGGACGCGGCGCACCGCGTCGGCGTCGTCGAGCTGGGCGACGGCGTCGGCGACGGCCCGCGCCACCGGTGCCACGGGCACCCCGGTGACCTCCAGTGCGCGGGGCGGGGTGTGGGCGCGCACGATGCGCACGTCGCCGGTCGAGCGCAGCCGGCGGGTGTTCGGGACGAGGACGTCGATGTGCGCGAGGGAGAGCAGGGCGGGGGTGGAGGAGAAGCGGTAGAGCGCGAGCGCGGCCAGCCCGGTGATCATGGCCTCGCCGTTGCCGCGCCGGCCCGCGTACAGGAGGGCGGCGTGGAGGCGCTCCTCGCTCGTCGCGGGTCCGGTGTGCAGCAGGAACACCCCGGGCAGCACCTGCTGCCACGGCCGGCCGGCGGCCTCGGCGGCGCTGACTCCGTGCTCGCGCAGCTGCGCGAGGGTCAGCACGCGGGGGCGGCTGGCGGTGAGGTGGGCGAGGGGGAGGGGTGCGTTCTGGTTCATGACGCGGTGATTCCCTCAGGCCATGGCCTTGCTAACGCCTGTTACACGTTCGTCGACAAATCCGGACAAGACGGGGCTAAAGTACGGACGTTCGACGGCCGATAGCCCATCTTCCCGCACAGGGGTCCGCCCCGCCCGGCGGATGCCGGACGGGGCGGAGCGGAGCCGGGGGCGCCGGGGGACTCAGGCGTCGCGGGACTGGGCGCGCAGCGCGCGGGCCAGGTCGTCGCGGGACTCCAACACCAGTCGGCGCAGTGCGGGGGCCGCGTCCGGACGGGCCTCCAGCCAGGCGTCCGTCGCGTCCAGGGTGGCCTGCGAGTCCTGGAGCACCGGGTACAGCCCCTTCACCACGTCGATGCCGATCTGGATCGAGCGCTCGGCCCAGATCCGCTCGATCGCCTCGAAGTACCGCCCGGTGTACGGGGCGAGCAGCTCCCGCTGCGAGGCCTGCTGCATGCCGTTGATGGTCGCCTCGACCAGCGCGTTCGACAGCGCGTCCGACTCGACCACCACCGCCCACGCCTGGTCCTTGACCGCCGCCGACGGCCGCGCGGCCAGGCAGCGCACCTGGTGGCGCTTGCCCGAGGCGGTGTCGTCGCGGACCAGCTCGGCCGCCAGTACGGCCTCGTCGACCACGCCGTGCGCGGTCAGCGGGAGCAGGAAGTCCCAGCGCAGCTCCTGGTCCACCTCCAGCCCGTCGATCCGCGCCGAGCCCTCCAGCAGCCCCAGCAGCAGCTGGAAGTCGCCCTCGCTGGCGGCGCTCGCCGCGAAGAACCGGGCCCAGGTCAGCTGGTGCTCGGAACCCGGCTCGGCCAGCCGCAGCTCGTGCAGCGCGCCCGCCGCCAGCTCCCGGCCGCCCTGCTCGCGCCAGTCGGGCGCCGCGTAGAGGCAGACCGCGGCCAGCGCCTGCGCGTGCAGCTGCTGGAGCACGCCGACGTCGCTCTCGCGGCCCGCGTGGGCCAGGACCAGCGACAGGAAGTCCCGGGCGGGCATCAGCGCGTCCCGCGTCAGGTTCCACAGCGCCGACCAGCACAGGGCGCGGGCCAGCGGGTCCGTGAGGTCGCCCAGGTGGCCCCGGAGGGCGGCCAGCGAGCCCTCGTCGAAGCGGATCTTGCAGTAGGTGAGGTCCTCGTCGTTGACCAGGACCAGGTCGGGCCGCTCCAGTCCGGTCAGCTCCGCGACCACCGTCCGCACGCCCGCCACGTCGGCCTCGGCCCGCGCGTAGCGCACCAGCGCCCCGTCGGCCTCCAGCCGGTACAGGCCCACCGCGACCCGGTGGGGACGCAGCTCGTCGCCCTCCTGGACCACGGCCAGCTCGGTCAGCCGCCCGCCCGCGTCCGTGGTCACCACCGGCGTCAGCGCGTTGACTCCCGCCGTCTGGAGCCAGGCCCGCGACCACTCGGCCATGTCCCGCCCGGAGACCTCGCCGAGCACCGACAGCAGGTCGTCCAGGGTGGTGTTCCCGTACGCGTGCGCCTTGAAGTAGCGCCGCGCGCCCTCCAGGAAGGCCTCCCGGCCCACGTAGGCGACGAGCTGCTTGAGCACGGCCGCGCCCTTGGCGTAGGTGATCCCGTCGAAGTTCAGCTTGGCGTCCTCCAGGTCACGGATGTCGGCCGTGATCGGGTGGGTGGAGGGCAGCTGGTCGGCCCGGTAGGCCCACGCCTTGCGGTTGTTGGCGAAGGTGACCCAGGCCTGGTCGAAGCGGGTGGCCTCGACCAGCCCGAAGGAGCCCATGAAGTCCGCGAAGGACTCCTTCAGCCACAGGTCGTCCCACCACTTCATGGTGACCAGGTCGCCGAACCACATGTGCGCCATCTCGTGCAGGATGACGTTCGCGCGCCGCTCGTAGGAGGCCTGGGTGACCTTCCCGCGGAAGATGTACTCCTCGCGGAAGGTCACCATGCCCGGGTTCTCCATGGCGCCGAGGTTGTACTCGGGCACGAAGGCCTGGTCGTACTTCCCGAAGGGGTAGGGGTAGTCGAAGATCTCGTGGAAGAGGTCGAAGCCCTGCTTGGTGACGAGGAAGACGTCGTCCGCGTCGAAGTGCTTCGCCAGCCCCTTGCGGCACATCGCGCCGAGCGGGATCGTCAGGTCCCCGCGCGTGTAGGTGTCCGTGACGTAGTGGTACGGGCCCGCCACCACGCAGGTGATGTACGTGGAGATGGGCGCGGTCTCGGCGAAGCGCCACACCCCGCCCTCGCGGGACTCCTCCGCCCCGTTGCTCCACACGGTCCAGCCCTCGGGGGCCGTCACCTCGAAGCGGTAGGGGGCCTTCAGGTCAGGCTGCTCGAAGTTGGCGTAGACCCGCCGGGCGTCCGCCGGCTCGTACTGGGTGTAGAGGTAGACCTCGCCGTCCTCCGGGTCGACGAAGCGGTGCATGCCCTCGCCGGTCCGGCTGTAGGCGCAGTTCGCGTCGACGACCAGGACGTTCTCGGCGGCCAGCCCGTCCAGGGCGATCCGCGACCCGTCGAACACGGAGGCCGGGTCCAGGGCGTGCCCGTTCAGGGTGACCGAGTTCACCGAGGGCGCGATCAGGTCCGCGAACGAGGAGGCGCCCGGCACCGCCGACCGGAAGCGCACGGTCGTCACCGAGCGGAAGGTCCGGGGGCCCTCGGCCGGTTCGGCCTCGTCCACCGCGGACGTCAGGTCGAGGACCACCTCGTACCCGTCGACGGACAGCAGCTCGGCCCGCGCACGGGCTTCGTCGCGGGACAGATTCTCACCGGGCACGTGGCACTCCTTCGTGCGTGATCGCTTCTTCGGCCGAATCCTCCCACGGGGGAATGCGTGCGGTTCCGGCCCGGTTGGCCAGAAGGAACAGGACGGCAGACGCCCCGTGCGACGTGAGGAGAGACATGACCGACACCCAGGTGCGCGAGAAGACCCCGGTGGACTTCTGGTTCGACCCGCTCTGCCCCTGGGCGTGGATGACCTCCCGGTGGATGCTCGAGGTCGAGAAGGTCCGCGACGTGGAGGTCCGCTGGCACGTGATGAGCCTGGCCGTGCTCAACGAGGACAAGCTGGACGAACTCCCCGAGCGCTACCGCGAGCTCCTCGGCCCCAAGGGCTGGGCCCCGGTGCGCGTGGTGGTCGCCGCCCAGCAGAAGTTCGGCGACGAGGTCACCGGCAAGCTGTACACGGCGCTCGGCACCAGGATCCACAACGAGGACCGCGGCGCGACCCGCGAGGTCATCGCCGACGCCCTGGAGGCGGTCGGCCTGCCGCCCGAGCTGCTCGCCTACGCCGATTCCGACGAGTACGACCAGGTGCTGCGCGACTCCCACAACGACGGCATCGAGCGCGTCGGCCAGGAGGTCGGCACCCCGGTGATCTCCGTACCCGGCGCCGACGGCGAGGAAGTCGCCTTCTTCGGCCCCGTCGTCACCCCGGCCCCGCGCGGCGAGGCCGCCGCCCGCCTGTGGGACGGCACCCTGCTGGTCGCCTCCACCCCGGGCTTCTACGAGATCAAGCGCACCCGCACCAAGGGCCCCAGCTTCGAGTAGCCCGCAGGTCGGGATCCCTTCCCGGAACACAGAAGACCCCCGTGAGTCACGTCCTCACGGGGGTCTTCCGCTGGAAACGCCCGCGCGCGAAGGCTGAGAAGACGATCACGAGGCGGGCGGTCTACGGGGTGCCGGTCAGCCCTTGGCGGGGATCAGCAGCGGGGTGTTCGCCTTGGCGTCGGCGTAGCGCCCGGCCACGTCCTGCCAGTTGACGACGTTCCACATGGCCTCGATGAAGTCCACCTTCTGGTTCTTGTACTGCAGGTAGAAGGCGTGCTCCCAGGCGTCGAAGACCAGGATCGGCGTGCTGGCCACGCCGACGTTGCCCTGGTGGTCGTAGACCTGCTCGACGACCAGGCGGCCGCTGACGGGCTCGTACGCCAGGACGCCCCAGCCCGAGCCCTGCGTCGCGGAGGACGCGAAGGTCAGCTGCTTCTTGAACTTCTCGAAGGAGCCGAAGGACTCGGTGATCGCGTCGGCGAGGTCGCCCAGGCCGTCGGCCGCGGTCGGCACGCCGCCGCCGTCGCCGGTCTTCGGGCTGGCCATGTTGTGCCAGTAGATGCTGTGCAGGATGTGGCCGGAGAGGTGGAAGGCGAGGTTCTTCTCCAGCCCGTTGAGCGCGCCCCAGTTCTCCTTGTCGCGGGCCTCCGCCAGCTGCTCCAGCGTGGTGTTGGCGCCCGTGACGTAGGCCGCGTGGTGCTTGTCGTGGTGCAGCTCGATGATCTGCGGGTTGATCACCGGCTCGAGCGCCGCGTAGTCGTAAGGAAGCTCAGGAAGCGTGTAGATGGCCATGCGTGTGTCCGGTCCCCTCGGCGTGCCGATCCCTTATTGCAATCAATGCGCAACTGCACGCTAGCAGTATCTATTCCGAGCCACACGTAAGGGTTGCCTGGGTGTGAAGAGAGGCGGATCCCGTGTCGCACACGGGATCCGCCTCCGAGGGGGCCGGGGGGCTGCCGGGCCGTCAGCCCCGGCTCGCCGCCCGGCGCTGCATCACGTACCCGGTCGCCGCCAGGGCCACCGCCAGCCCGCCGGTGAAGAGCACCTGCGTCCGGGTGTCCTCGCCCGCGGCCATCAGCACCAGCACCCCGGCCACCCCGGCCAGGGCCAGCCACGTCAGGTACGGGAAGCCCCACATCCGCACGGTCAGCCTCTCGGGCGCCTCCCGCTCCAGCCGCCGGCGCAGCACGAACTGGGAGACCGCGATGAAGCCCCAGACGACGAGGATGACCCCGCCGACCATGTTCAGCAGCCAGGCGAACAGGGTGTCCGGGTACCAGTACGACAGCAGCACCGTGACGAAGCCGAAGCCGCAGGAGGCGAGCACCGCCCGGCGCGGCACCCCGCCCGAGACCTTGCCCAGCGCCTTGGGGCCCTGTCCCCGGGAGACCAGCGAGTGGGCCATGCGGGAGGAGCCGTAGATGTTGGCGTTCATCGCGGACAGCAGGGCGATCAGGATGACCGCGTTCATGACCTGGCCGGCCGCCGGGATGCCCAGGTGGTCCAGGGCCGCGGCGTACGGGCCCTGCTCGGTGACGGCCGGGTCGTTCCAGGGCAGGAGGGTGACGATGACCAGCATCGAGCCGACGTAGACGATCGCGATCCGCCACATGGTGGTCCTCACGGCCTTGGCCACGCCCCGCACGGGGTCGTCGGACTCGGCGGCCGCGATGGTCACCGTCTCCAGGCCGCCGTACGCGACGACCGAGGCCAGCACGCCGACGAGCAGGCCGTCGACCCCGTTGGGCAGGAACCCGCCCTCGTGCGCCAGGTTGGCAGCGCCGGGGGCGGAGGTCCCGGGCAGCAGGCCGAGGACGGCGAGCACGCCCAGGCCCAGGAAGAGGGCGATGGCGCCGATCTTCAGCGCGGCGAACCAGAACTCGAACTCGCCGAAGTTGCGCACCGCGCCCAGGTTGCTGCCGCAGAACAGCGCCATGAAGACCAGCACCCACAGCCACGACGGCGTGCCCGGGAACCAGCCCGTCATGATGTGCGCCGCGCCGATGCCCTCGATGGCCACGCCCACGCACAGCAGGGTCCAGAACATCCAGCCCGCCGTGAACCCGGCCCAGGGGCCGATCGCCCGCTCGGCGTGCACGGAGAAGGAGCCCGACGCCGGATTGGCCGCCGACATCTCGCCGAGCATCCGCATCACGAACATCACCAGCAGGCCCGACGCGGCGTACGCGAGCACGATCGAGGGCCCCGCGGCGGCGATGCCGGCGCCGGAGCCGACGAAGAGGCCGGCGCCGATGACCCCGCCGAGGGCGATCATCGAGAGGTGGCGCTGCTTGAGGCCGTTGCCGAGGGGGGATCCGGGCGCGGACGGCCGCAGTTCGGGAGGCGTGATGGTGCTCTGACTCATGGGCCCAGTCTGCCGATCGTCCGTTTATCGGACGTTCGTTGTCCAGTATCCGGACACTCGGCTCACGCGCCGTGACCGCGCCCCAGCGCAGAACGCAAACGGCCCGGGACGGTGGTCCCGGGCCGTTCGGCCTCCGTGCGGCGGTGACGGGGTCTCAGCCCCGGCGCGCCCGCACCTCCCGGTACCAGGCCACCAGCAGGACGACCGCCGCCGCACCCGAGGACCACAGCAGCTGCGGCCGCGCCGAGTCGTCGAACAGCATCAGCACCAGCACCGCGGCCATCCCGGCGAGCGCCGCCCACGTCAGGTACGGGAACGCCCACATCGGCAGCGTCAGCCGCTCCGGCATCTCCCGCTCCAGCCGGGGCCGCAGCCGCAGCTCCGAGACCGCGATCAGCGCCCACACGAACAGCAGCACCGCGCCGACCGCGTTGAGCATGTAGAGGAAGACCGTGTCCGGCCACAGCAGGTTCAGCACCACCGAGGCGAACCCGAAGACCACCGAGGCGAGCACCGCCCGCCGCGGCACCCCGCCGCCCGAGACCTTCAGCAGCGCCTTCGGCGCGTCGCCCCGCTCGGCCAGCGAGAACACCATGCGCGAGGACCCGTACAGGTTCGCGTTCAGCGCCGACAGCAGCGCCACGAACACCACGATGTTCATGATCTGCCCGGCCCCCGGGATCCCGATCGAGTCGAGGACGGCCACGTACGGGCTCTGGCCCGGCTGGATCGAGTCCCACGGCAGCAGGGTGACGATGACCAGCATCGAGCCGACGTAGAAGAAGAGGATGCGCCACACCGCGCTGCGCACCGCGCGGGACACCGACCGGGCCGGGTCGTCCGACTCTGCGGCCGCGATGGTCACGACCTCCAGGCCGCCGAAGGCGAAGACGACCGCGAGCATGCCGGCGACCACCCCGCCGATGCCCTGGGGGAAGAACCCGCCCTGGCCGGTCAGGTTGGCCAGGCCCACCGGGTCCGTGTCGGGCAGCAGGCCGAAGATCGCCAGGGTGCCCAGGACCAGGAACAGCACGATCGCGCCGACCTTCAGCGCGGCGAACCAGAACTCGAACTCGCCGAAGTTCCGGACGGCGGCCAGGTTGGCGAGCGTGAAGACCACCATGAACAGCAGCACCCACACCCACTGGTCGACCGACGGCAGCCAGCCGTGGGCGATCTTCGCGGCGCCGGTCGCCTCCACGGCGAGCACCACGACCAGCAGGAACCAGTACAGCCAGCCGGCCGAGAAGCCCGCCCAGCGCCCCAGGGCCTTCTCCGCGTAGACCGAGAAGGAGCCGGAGGCGGGCATCGCCGCCGACATCTCGCCGAGCGCCCGCATGACCAGCATCGCGAGCGCGCCCGCGAGCAGGTACGAGCAGATGATCGCGGGGCCGGCGATGGCGATGCCGGCGCCGGAGCCGACGAAGAGCCCGGCACCGATCACGCCGCCGAGGCCGAGCATGGTCAGGTGGCGCTGCTTGAGGCTGTGGCTCAGGGGTTCCGGGGGCAGGCCGCCCTCGGTGACGGACGGTTCGGGCAGATGGTCGCGCATGAGGAGGTGCTCGTACTCTCGGTCGGCCAAGCGGCGCTGGGGGCTGCGCAAGGGATTGGCGGGACCCTACAGTCTGGCTGGAGGGCGCCCCTGGGAGCAAAAAGGATGTGTCGCCGGATGTTCCCCGTGATGGGGATCACTTCAACTCGGGTGTAAGGCGTGGGCTTTGTGTGGTCCCCACCAAACCGGACAGTATGCCTTTGTCCCGGCCGGCGGTGGGGCGGCGCGGCGGGGCGCACTAGCGTCACGGTGTCCTGTCGATCACCACCCCCCGGAGCCCCCTCATGAGCACTGCTTCCGTCTCCTTCCGGCCCGGCGCCGTCCTCGCCGACCTGCTGCCCGCGAGCCGCGTCCGCGACGTCGCCCTCGTCGTCGGCGGAGCCGCGCTCACCGGTCTGGCCGCCCAGATCTCCGTACCCGTTCCCGGCTCTCCCGTGCCGGTCACCGGCCAGACCTTCGCCGCCCTGCTCGTGGGCACCGCCTTCGGCGCCCGCCGCGGCTTCCTCGCGCTCGGCCTGTACGCGGCCCTGGGCGCGGCCGGTCTGCCGTGGTTCGCGGGCGGCACCTCCGGCGCGGCCGGGGCCTCCTTCGGCTACGTCCTCGGCATGCTGCTGGCCGCCACCGTCGTCGGCGCCCTCGCGCGGCGCGGCGCCGACCGCTCGGTGCTGTTCACGGCGGGCACGATGGTGCTCGGCTCGGCCGTGATCTACGCGGTGGGCGTGCCGTACCTGATGGCCGCCACCGGGATGTCCCTCTCCGCGGCCGTCGCGGCGGGCATGACCCCGTTCCTGATCGGCGACGCCCTCAAGGCCGCGCTGGCCATGGGCGCGCTGCCGGCCGCCTGGAAGCTGGCCGGCCGCCGCGGCTGACCCCGTACGGATCCTCCTGCCGGAGCCTGCGCAGCAGCCCCGGACCGCGAGCGGGCGGTCCGGGGCTGCTGCTGTGTACGGGCCGGTCAGGCGGCGTCGGCCGGGGCTTCGGCCAGGGCCTCGTTCTTGCGGCGGGCGTTGCGCACCACGCCGATCACGATCACGGCGGCCGCGACGAGCAGGGAGTACAGCACCGTCTCGCGGTTGTCCTTGTCGTAGACCATGTAGCCGAGGACGAAGGTGATCATCGCGGCGGTGGCCCAGGTGAGGTACGGGAAGAGCCACATCTTGACGGTGACCTTCTCCGGGGCCTCGCGCATCAGGATCCCGCGCATCCGCAGCTGGGTCAGGCAGATGACCAGCCACACGAAGAGGGCGATGGCGCCGGAGGAGTTCAGCAGGAAGTTGAACACCGTGTCCGGGGAGGTGTAGTTGAAGTAGACGGCGGCGAAGCCGAAGACGACCGAGCCCAGGATGGCGGCCACGGGCACGCCCCTCTTGTTGACCTTGGCGAAGGCCTTGGGCGCGTCACCGCGCTCGCCCAGCGAGAAGGCCATGCGGGAGGCCGTGTACATGCCCGAGTTCAGGCAGGACAGGACGGCCGTCAGGACGATCACGTTCATGATCTGGCCGGCGTGCGCGATGCCGATCGAGTCCAGGGCGGCGACGTAGGAGCCCTTCTTGACGATCGACTCGTCGTTCCACGGCAGCAGCGTCAGGACGATGAAGATCGAGCCCAGGTAGAAGACGCCGATGCGCCAGATCACCGAGTTGGTGGCCTTGGTGACCGCGCGGCGCGGGTCCTCGGACTCGCCGGCCGCCAGGGTGACGATCTCGCTGCCCATGAAGGAGAAGACGACCATCAGCACACCGGTGAGGACCGAACCCCAGCCGTTCGGCATGAATCCGCCGGCGTCGGTGAGGTGGGCGAAGCCCGCGCCCGGGTTGTCCGAGCCCGGCAGCACGCCGAAGACGGCGAGCATGCCGATGACCACGAAGGCGCCGATGGCGACGACCTTGATGCCCGCGAACCAGAACTCGAACTCGCCGTAGGAGGCGACGGAGCCGAGGTTGGTGGCGGTCAGGACGACCATCACGATCAGGGCCCAGGCCCACTGCGGGACGGCCGGGACCCAGCCTTCGAGGATCTTCGCGCCGGCGGTCGCCTCGACGGCGAGCACGACGACCCAGAAGAACCAGTACAGCCAGCCGATGGAGAAGCCGGCCCAGCGGCCCAGCGCCCGGTCGGCGTAGGCGGAGAAGGAGCCCGAGTTCGGGCTGGCGGCGGCCATCTCGCCGAGCATCCGCATCACGAAGACGACCATGGCGCCGACGAGGAGGTACGAGATCAGGATGGCGGGGCCGGCCTTGGCGATACCGCCGCCGGAGCCGACGAACAGGCCGGCGCCGATGACGCCGCCGATGGCGATCATGGAGAGGTGGCGGTTCTTGAGACCGGCCTTGAGACCGTCGGAGGGCTGTGCG
This sequence comes from Streptomyces sp. NPDC096136, assembly GCF_044763325.1. NCBI lineage: Bacteria > Bacillati > Actinomycetota > Actinomycetes > Kitasatosporales > Streptomycetaceae > Streptomyces > Streptomyces sp. NPDC096136. The sequence goes on from NZ_JBIWFZ010000009.1 coordinate 71,275, forward strand.
GAGCCGGGTTCGCCGGTCGGGCCGCCTGCCTTCTGCAGGGTCGTCGTCGTGCTCATGGACGAATCCTTAGGTTCTCGGGTGGAGAGTTCCGGCATTCAAACCCGATTTCCGGCCAGTACGGAAGACCTTCTTCCGATGGTTACCCAAGGCCCCCATCCCGGGATCAAGGTTCCGACCCCTCCCGTCTGCGTTCTTTGGGTTTACTTGAGGTTTAGAAGTGATTTATGCGACACCCCTCCGACCTCTCTCGAGGTCGCGCATGCCACACTCGACCCATGCGCGTGTATCTCGGATCCGACCATGCCGGCTTTGAGCTCAAGAACCACCTCGTGGACTGGCTCAAGAACAACGGCCACGAGCCCGTCGACTGCGGGCCCCACATCTACGACGCCGTGGACGACTACCCGCCGTTCTGCCTGCGCGCCGCGGAGAAGACCGCCGCGGACGCCGACAGCCTCGGCATCGTGATCGGCGGCTCCGGCAACGGCGAGCAGATCGCCGCCAACAAGGTCAAGGGCGTCCGCGCCATCCTCGCCTGGAGCGTGGAGACCGCGAAGCTCGGCCGCGAGCACAACAACGCCAACGTCATCTCCGTCGGCGGCCGCATGCACACCCAGGACGAGGCCACCGGCTTCATCGAGGCCTTCCTGGCGACCCCGTACTCCGACGAGGAGCGCCACACCCGCCGCATCGACATGCTCTCCGCCTACGAGCGGACCGGCGAGCTCCCCCCGATCCCGGCCCACCACCCGCAGGACCAGTAAGGCCCCCCGTGCCGCCGGACGCCCGTCGTCCGGCGGCACGCAGTCCGCCGGACCACGAGACGAAGCGACGTAGGAGCAAGGCGTGCCCGAGGGCCATACGATCCACCGCCTCGCCCAGGACCACACCGAGCGCTTCGCCGCCCGCCCGGTCAGGGTCAGCAGCCCCCAGGGACGCTTCGCCGACAGCGCCGCCCTCCTCGACGGACGCGAACTGGAGAGCGCCGAGGCGCACGGCAAGCACCTCTTCCTGGAACTCGGCGACGCCTGGATCCACATCCACCTCGGCCTCTTCGGCAAGCTCGGCTTCGGCCCCGCCCCGGCCCCGCCGGCCACCGACACCGTCCGGCTGCGCCTGCTGAACGACGACCACTACGCGGACCTGCGCGGACCCACCGCCTGCGCCCTGGTCACCGGGGCCGAGAAGAAGGCGATACACGACCGCCTGGGCCCCGACCCCCTGCGCCCGGCCGACGACCCCGGCCGCGCCTGGTCCCGCGTCTCCCGCAGCCGCACCACCATCGCCGCCCTGCTGATGGACCAGAAGATCATCGCGGGCGTCGGCAACGTCTACCGCGCCGAGGTCCTCTTCCGGCACGGCATCGACCCCTACCGCCAGGGCAGGGACCTCACGCGCACCGAGTGGGACGCGATCTGGACCGACCTGGCCGGGCTGATGCGCGAGGGCGTCCGCAGGAACCGCATCGACACCGTCCGGGACGAACACCTCCCGGAGGCCATGGGCCGCCCGCCGCGCGTCGACGACCACGGCGGAGAGGTGTACGTCTACCGCCGGGCGACGCTCCCGTGCCACGTCTGCGGCACGGAGATCCGCACGGCCGACCTCGCCGCCCGCAACCTCTTCTGGTGCCCCACCTGCCAACAGCGCTAGCCGCGCGGGGGGCCGCCGGGCCCGGCGCGGCGGCCCCCGCCGGCGGGCCGGTCAGAAGTTGTGCGGGAGCCACGGGGCGACGTCCCCCGCGAAGGCCCGCGAGGCCTCCCGCAGGGCCCCCGGCCGCAGCTCCCGGACCCGGCCGGCCGCCGCGAGGGAGGCCAGCGTCACCCCGCCCAGGTACGCCGAGCCCAGCTCCCGCACGGACAGCGCCAGCTCCGCCGCCCCGTCGCTGCGCACGCACCGCGCCCCGGACCCGTCGGCCGTCAGCCGCCACCGCCCCGCGTTCCACGGGCAGAACGCGTCCTCCACCTCCATCACCACGTCCACCGCGGCCCCGTACCCCCGCGCCTCCAGCGCCCCCGGCAGGTCCACCAGGCGCAGGTGCAGCGCGTCCCGCTGCCGCGCCCGGATCCGCCGGACGTCGTTGACCAGGTGCAGCAGCGGATCGTCCACCGGCCGCCCGTACGCCCGTACGTGCCAGGTCAGGTCGATCTCGAAGAGGTACCGCCACAGCGCCGCGTACGCCGCCGGATCCACCGCGTTCACCTCGCCGACCAGCACCGTGCCGTCCGACCCGGCCGGCTCCCAGTCCGGCCGCACCCGGTAGCGCGCGTAGCCGGCGACCCGGCCCGCCGCGTCCTGCGCCACCACGCACTTCAGCGGCGACGCCCCCTGCCGCAGCGACTCCGGGTCCAGCAGCCCCTGCCGCTCCCACCCCGGCCGCCGGGCCGGCATCCCCGGCCGGCCCGGGACCAGGGCGGCGTACACCCGCTCGCAGTCCGCCAGCGCGGTCGACGGGTCCACCAGCCGCAGCCGCACCCCGTCCGTCCCCGGCGGCACGTCCAGCCGTACGCGGGTGGTGTCGATGTCGAACGACAGGGCGTGGGCGGCCGTGCCGTAGCCGAAGCGCCCGTAGATCTCCGGCTCCGAGGCCGTCAGCACGGCGACCGGCTCGCCGCCCGCCCGGACGTCGTCCAGCTGGCGCCGCATCATCGAGGTCAGCACGCCCCGCCTGCGGTGGGTCGGCGCCACGCCGACCATGGTCACGCCCGCCGCCGGGACCACCGCCCCGCCCGGCACCGACAGCCGGAAGCTGAACGCCCCGGCGGAGCCGACGCAGGTCTCCCCGTCCCAGACGCCCAGCGAACGGTCGAGCTCCGTCAGGGACCGGTAGAGCGTCCGCTCCTCCGGCGATTCCGGGACACCGCCGAACGCCAGTTCCAGATGGTCGTACCAGACATCCCACTCAGCAGCCTGCAATACGCGCGTATCAAGAGCCATGGGGCCATCCCTACCAGGGCAATACCGCCCGGTCGACCAGTTTTCGGGCGCGCGGGGACCGGCGGAACGGGGGTACCCCTGCGCGCACACAGCCATGATGGATAGGGTCCCGATGCAATGGCCGGAGCACGTGTCGAGACGCTCAGGGCCCGGACGCGCATGCTGTCGCACCGGGCTCGCACCGCCCTGCGCAAATCCGCCGTCGACTACTTCCGCGGGGACGCCTCCGACTGGCTGGCCTTCGCCGGCCTCCTGCTGACGGTGCCCGCCATCGCCTGCGGCACCCTGATGCTGCCCGTCTGGTTCTCCCCGTCGGCGCTCGTCCTGCCCATCGTGGCCGGCGGCCTGCTGCTGCGGCCCGCCAGCCTGCTCGGGCTCTACGCCGCCTCCGCGACCGCCCTGATCGTCGAGGCCCTCGTCCTCGGCCCGTACACCGAGGGGCCGGCCCGGGTCACCCCCGGAACCGTCCTCGTCGTCGCCGCCTGCGGCTTCTTCGGCCTGATCATCGCCCAGTTCCGCAGCCGCGTCGGCGTGCCCTGGCGGCGCGGCGGCACCATGCTCTTCGACCTGCGCGAACGCATCCGGGTCCAGAGCAAGCTGCCCGCGCTGCCACCGGGCTGGCACCGCGAGATGGCCCTGCGGCCCGCCGGCGGCCAGTCCTTCTCCGGGGACTTCGTCGTCGCCGCCCGCACCAACGGCGGGCGCACCCTGGAGGTCGTCCTCACCGACGTCTCCGGCAAGGGCATGGAGGCCGGCTCCCGCGCCCTCCTCCTCTCGGGCGCCTTCGGCGGCCTCCTCGGCGCCCTCCCGCCCCAGGACTTCCTGACCGCCGCCAACGGATACCTGCTCCGCCAGGACTGGGACGAGGGCTTCGCCACCTCCATCCACCTCGTCCTGGACCTGGAGACCGGCGACTACGAGCTCCTCTCCGCCGGCCACCTGCCCGCGCTCCAGCTGTCCGCCGGCACCGGCCGCTGGCAGGAGAAGTCCGGCGAGGGCCCGCTGCTGGGCGTCTACGACGGCGCCGAGTTCGAACCGGCCCGCGGCAGCCTCCGCCCCGGCGACGTGCTGATGCTCTTCACCGACGGCCTGGTCGAAACCTCCGACCGCGAGATCAGCGAGGGCATCGACCGGCTGACGGGGGAGGCCGACCGGTACGTCGCGGCGGGCTGGGAGGGCGCGGCGTGGCACCTGATCGAAAAGGTGGCCAAGGACGTCAACGACGACCGAGCCCTCCTCCTGATCCGCCGCGCCCCTTTCTGACCGCACCGCTCGCACGGCGCGGCCCCGGCCGGGGTCCGCTGCGCGCAGCGCCGGCCGCCCCGGCCCCGCCACACCGCCGCCCCCCCCCGGGAGCGGCACGGCAGGGCTCGGTGTTCCGGGCCACTGCATGGCGATTGGCACGTTTCCCCCGCCCCCGCCGGGGTTACCGTCCGCGCATGGACGCCACGCTCGCCGCCGATCTCGCCCGGCTCCCCGCCCTCCTCGACGCCACCCGGCACGCCGCCGTCGAGGCCCTCGAAGCACTGGACGGGCGGCCCGTCGTGCCGGCGCAGGACGGGCCGCCGGACCCCCGTCCCCTCCCCGTGCACGGCGCCGGCGCCGAGGCCGCGCTCGCCGACTTCCGGGCCCGCTGGGAGCCGCGGCTCTCCGCCTCCGCCGGCCCCCGCTACCTCGGCTTCGTCACCGGCGGCGCCACCCCCGCCGCCGTCGCGGGGGACTGGCTGACCGCGGTCCACGACCAGAACTCCAACTCCGCCATGGACGGCGCCGGCCAGCACCTGGAACGCGAGACCGTCACCTGGCTGCGCGAGCTCTTCGGGCTCTCCGCCGCCCACACGGGCACCTTCGTCAGCGGCGCCACCCTGTCCAACACCGTGGGCCTGGCCCTCGCCCGGGAGTGGCTCGGCGAGCGCCTGGGCGTCTGCCCCGCCCAGGACGGCGCGGCCGCGCTCGGCCCCGTCCGCGTCCTGTCCGGCGCCCCGCACTCCTCCATCGCCAAGGCCCTCTCCGTCCTCGGCCTCGGGCGCGCCGCGCTCGTCCCGGTGCCCACCCTGCCCGGCCGCGAGGCCGTCGACCCCGCCGCCCTGGACCGCGCCCTCGCCGACACCCCCGGCCCGGCCGTCGTCGTCGCCAACGCCGGCACCGTCAACACCGTCGACTTCGACGACCTCCGGGCCGTCGCCGCGCTCAAGGACCGCCACGACTTCTGGCTGCACACCGACGCCGCCTTCGGCGCCTTCGCGGCCCTCTCCCCGGAACACGCCCACCTCACCGCGGGCCTCGACGCCTCCGACTCCGTCTGCGTCGACCTGCACAAGTGGCTCAACGTCCCCTACGACAGCGCCGTCCAGTTCACCCGCCGCCGCGACCTCCAAGCCCGGGTCTTCGCCAACTCCGCCGCCTACCTCGGCCCCCTCGGCGACGACCCCGACCTCGTCCACCTCACCCCGGAGAACTCCCACCGGCTGCGGGCCCTGGCCGCCTGGTTCACCCTGCGCGCCTACGGCCGCGAGGGCCACCGCGAGATCGTCGAACGGGACGTCGCCTGCGCCCGCGAGCTCGGCGGGCTCCTCGGCCGCGACCCGGCCCTGCGCCTGCTCGCCCCCGTCCGCCTCAACGTCGTCTGCTTCACCCTCGCCCAGGACCCCACCCCCGAACGGCTGGCCGCCCTGCGCGGGGCCGTCTCCGCCGAGGTCTTCGTGACCCCCACCGTCCTCGGGGGAACCCCCGCCCTGCGCGCCGCGTTCTCCAACTGGCGTACGACGCCGGCCGACGTGCGGCGGGCCGCTGAAGCCCTGTGTACAGCAGCGAAGGAGATCGCATGACCGACCGCTCCCTGACCCTTGCCGAGGTCGAGGCCCTGGCCCGCTCCGCGCACGAGGGCCAGACCGACAAGGCCGGCCGCCCCTACGCCGAGCATCTCGCGGCCGTGGCCGAGGGCGTCCGCCTGCGCGGCGGCAGCCCCGCCCAGCAGGCCGCCGCCTGGCTGCACGACTCCGTCGAGGACGAGGCGCTCAGCCCCGCCCAGCTCGCGGCCGCCGCCCTCCCCCAGGAGGTCAAGGACATGGTCCTGGCGCTCACCAAGCGCCCTGGAGAAGCGGTCGAGGAGTACACGGCCCGCATCCTCGCCACCCCCGGCGCCGTCCTCGTCAAGGAGGCCGACCTCGCGCACAACGCGGACCCCGTGCGCCTCTCCGTGCTGGACGCCCCCACCCGCGACCGGCTGACCGCCAAGTACGCCCGCGTCCGCTCCCTCCTCGGCATCACCGCCCCTTGACCCCGAAATGTGCCCGGTTCGTGTCGGCTTGGCGGGAAAGACGTGTTGCCGATTCGTCACGGGGCGGATAGGAGGGCCCGGTTGGTGGGAGGATGGTCCATGTGGGGGTGTGCACGGGCGTGACCCCCGGGCCGGCCAGGGGACGACCGAAGGTGTGATCAGAAGTGGCCATTTCGCTGTCAGTGGTGGTTCTGTTGGCGGTCATCCTGGTGATCCTGATCCGCGGCAAGCACATGAAGGCGGGCCCGGCGATCGTCGCCGTCCTCTTCGGCTTCTTCCTGGCGTCCAGCTCCATCGCCCCGGACGTCAACCGCTTCCTGAACTCCCTCGCGGACACCATCGCCGGCATCAAGCTCTGAGGTGCCGGGCCGCGCGCGGCGCCGCACAACGCGTCAGGGCCGGGTCGAGGAGACGTCCTCGACCCGGCCCTGAGCCGTTCAGAGCGGGTGACGGGAATCGAACCCGCGTAGCTAGTTTGGAAGACTAGGGCTCTACCATTGAGCTACACCCGCAACGCGCGCCGCCGGTCCGGAGACCGCGGCAACGGACAGCATCCTAGCGGGTCGCACCGGGGGAGTGCACACCGCTTTCGAGCGCCGTGTCCCCGCCCGCGACGCGCTCGCGTGCGCTCGGCGGGAAAACGGGGGGCGTCGGAGGGTTTTCGGGCGTGTACCCTACGTGTCGCACCGACGGGGTGTGGCGCAGCTTGGTAGCGCGTCCGCTTTGGGAGCGGAAGGTCGTCGGTTCGAATCCGGCCACCCCGACCACCAGCAGTGCCACCACGAAGATCGCGTTGTGGGCTGATTGCCGCTTGCGGTTACTATGCAAGCTGCGTGCCCGTGTGTCTGATGTACCGGGCCGAATCCGCCGAGGCCGCTGAACAGCAGCGTTCCGGCAGAACCCCCAGCAGTCAGCCACAAGGAGACCGAACCGTGAAGAGCGCCGTGGAGACCCTGAACCCGACTCGGGTTCGGCTCACTGTCGAGGTGCCCTTCGAGGAGCTCAAGGACAGCCTCGACGCGGCGTACAAGAAGATCAACCAGCAGGTCACGGTGAAGGGCTTCCGCAAGGGCAAGATCCCGGCCCGCGTCATCGACCAGCGCTTCGGCCGCGGTGCGGTGCTGGAGGAGGCCGTCAACGACGCCCTCCCGAAGTTCTACACCGAGGCCGTCAACGAGGCCGACCTGAACCCGCTGGGCCAGCCCGAGGTCGACATCACCGAGCTGAAGGACGGCGAGCTGCTGGCCTTCACCGCCGAGGTCGACGTGCGCCCCGAGATCGAGATCCCGGACTACTCCGGCATCGAGGTCGAGGTCGACGCCATCGAGGTCTCGGACGAGGACGTCGAGAAGTCGGTCGAGCAGCTGCGCAGCCGCTTCGCGTCCACCAAGGACGTCGAGCGCGCCGCCGCCGAGGGTGACGTCGTCACCATCGACCTCGAGGCCAAGGTCGACGGCGAGGTCCTCGAGGACGGCGTCGCCACCGACGTCTCCTACACCATCGGCTCGGGCGAGCTCCTCGACGGCATCGACGAGGCCGTCAAGGGCCTCGAGGCCGGCGGCGAGGCCACCTTCACCTCGCAGCTGAAGGGCGGCTCCGCCGAGGGCAAGGACGCCGAGGTCACCGTCAAGGTCACCAAGGTCTCCGCCCGTGAGCTGCCGGAGCTGGACGACGAGTTCGCCCAGATGGCGAGCGAGTTCGACACCCTCGACGAGCTCAAGGCCGACAGCCGCAAGCGCCTCGAGAACATGAAGCAGTACGACCAGGCCACGCAGGCCCAGGAGCGCGTCCTGGAGAAGCTGCTGGAGCTCGTCGAGGTCCCGATCCCCGAGAAGCTCCTCGCGGACGAGGTCCAGACCCGCAAGCACAACCTGGAGCACCACCAGCTCGGCCAGATGGGCCTGAACCTCGAGAAGTTCCTCGAGATCCAGGGCAAGACGGTCGAGGAGTTCGACGCCGAGACCTCCGAGCAGGCCGTCAAGGGCATCAAGACCCAGTTCGTCCTCGACGCGCTGGTCAACAAGGAGAAGCTGGGCGTCAACCAGGAGGAGCTCACCGAGCACCTCATGCGCCGCGCGCAGTCCTCCGGCATGTCCCCCGACCAGTTCGCCCAGGCCGTCGTCGAGGGCGGCCAGGTCCCGATGCTGGTCGGCGAGGTCGCCCGCGGCAAGGCCCTCGCGGTCGTCGTCGAGGCCGCCAAGGTCGTCGACACCAACGGTGAGGTCATCGACCTGTCCGACGACGAGGACGAGGTCGAGACGGCCGCCGAGGTCGTCGAGGCCGCCGTCGAGGGTGACGACGAGGCGAAGGCCGACGAGGCCAAGTAACACCCCGGGCGAAGCCCGCTGAGCAGTGCCGCGAAGGGCCCGTACACAGGCGTGTACGGGCCCTTCCGCGCGCCCCCGGAAGGCCCTCGGGAGCTTGCGCTCCGAGCGAACAGTTCGGGAAGCGGGATGGCGTTGTCCGACCTGCGCGTTAGGGTCCATGAATACGAGGGCACGGGACTACCCGTAGCCGGCGGGGCATCGCACCACCGGCCGGTCCGCGCCCCAGAACGAGACGCTGAGACGGCATGCGGCCGTCGGAGACGAGCAGGTGGATACGTGACGAATCTGAAGCCTTACGCCGCGGGTGAGCCGTCCATCGGTGGCGGCCTCGGCGACCATGTCTACAACCGGCTGCTCGGCGAGCGCATCATCTTCCTCGGCCAGCAGGTCGACGACGAGATCGCCAACAAGATCACCGCGCAGCTCCTCCTCCTGGCGGCGGACCCGGAGAAGGACATCTACCTGTACATCAACAGCCCCGGCGGCTCCGTGACGGCCGGCATGGCGATCTACGACACCATGCAGTTCATCCCGAACGACGTCGTCACCATCGGCATGGGCATGGCCGCCTCCATGGGCCAGTTCCTGCTGACCGGCGGCACCCCGGGCAAGCGCTTCGCGCTCCCGAACACCGACATCCTGATGCACCAGGGCTCCGCCGGCATCGGCGGCACCGCGTCGGACATCAAGATCCAGGCCCAGTACCTGCTGCGCACCAAGCAGCGCATGGCCGAGATCACCGCCCACCACTCGGGCCAGACCGTCGAGGCGATCATCCGCGACGGCGACCGCGACCGCTGGTTCACCGCCGAGGAGGCCAAGGAGTACGGCCTCATCGACGACATCATCGCGGCCGCGTCCCTCGCTCCGGGCGGCGGCGGCACCGGGGCCTGACCGCCCCGGGCCCGGCGTACGGCCCCGTACGCCCGCAGGCCGCTCCAGGCAACCCCAGCCCGCTGAACGCCACCAGGATGGTGAACACCCAGATGCAGAACAACTTCTCCGCGAGCGGCCTCTACTCCGGCCCGCAGGTGGACAACCGCTACGTCGTCCCGCGCTTCGTCGAGCGCACCTCGCAGGGCGTGCGCGAGTACGACCCGTACGCGAAGCTCTTCGAGGAGCGCGTGATCTTCCTCGGCGTGCAGATCGACGACGCCTCCGCCAACGACGTCATGGCCCAGCTGCTGTGCCTGGAGTCGATGGACCCGGACCGCGACATCTCGATCTACATCAACAGCCCCGGCGGCTCCTTCACGGCGCTGACGGCCATCTACGACACGATGCAGTTCGTGAAGCCCGACATCCAGACGGTCTGCATGGGCCAGGCGGCCTCCGCCGCCGCGGTCCTGCTCGCCGCCGGCACCCCGGGCAAGCGCATGGCCCTCCCGAACGCCCGCGTGCTGATCCACCAGCCGTCCGGCGGCACCGGCCGCGAGCAGCTCTCCGACCTGGAGATCGCGGCCAACGAGATCCTGCGCATGCGCGACCAGCTGGAGACCATGCTGGCCAAGCACTCGACCACGCCGATCGAGAAGATCCGCGACGACATCGAGCGCGACAAGATCCTCACGGCCGAGGACGCGCTGGCCTACGGGCTGATCGACCAGATCGTCTCGACCCGCAAGATGAACGCGGCCTGATCCTTGCCGTCAGTTGGCGCGGCCGCACCGCAGGATTCTGCGATGTGAACCGCGTCAAGGGGGCCCCGTACGGGGCCCCCGGCAAGGTACCGTCGGATATGAGGCACCAGGAGCGCTGAACCAAGCGTCTCCCAGGCGAAGGGGAAGCACCTCGTGGCACGCATCGGTGACGGCGGCGACCTGCTCAAGTGCTCGTTCTGCGGGAAGAGCCAGAAGCAGGTGAAGAAGCTCATCGCAGGACCCGGTGTGTACATCTGCGACGAGTGCATCGACCTCTGCAACGAGATCATCGAAGAGGAGCTCGCGGAGACCTCCGAGGTCCGGTGGGAGGAACTCCCCAAGCCCCGTGAGATCTACGAGTTCCTGGAGAGCTACGTCGTCGGCCAGGAGCCGGCGAAGAAGGCGCTCTCCGTAGCGGTCTACAACCACTACAAGCGCGTCCAGGCCGGCGAGAACGGCGGCGCGCAGGGCCGTGACGACGCGATCGAGCTCGCGAAGTCCAACATCCTGCTGCTGGGCCCCACGGGCTCGGGCAAGACCCTGCTGGCCCAGACGCTGGCCCGCATGCTGAACGTCCCGTTCGCCATCGCCGACGCCACCGCCCTGACGGAGGCCGGCTACGTGGGCGAGGACGTGGAGAACATCCTCCTCAAGCTGATCCAGGCGGCCGACTACGACGTCAAGAAGGCCGAGACCGGGATCATCTACATCGACGAGATCGACAAGGTCGCCCGCAAGAGCGAGAACCCGTCGATCACGCGTGACGTCTCGGGCGAGGGCGTGCAGCAGGCCCTCCTCAAGATCCTGGAGGGCACGACGGCCTCGGTCCCGCCGCAGGGCGGCCGCAAGCACCCGCACCAGGAGTTCATCCAGATCGACACGACGAACGTGCTCTTCATCGTGGGCGGCGCCTTCGCCGGCCTGGAGAAGATCATCGAGTCGCGCGCGGGCGCCAAGGGCATCGGCTTCGGGGCGACGATCCGCTCGAAGCGGGAGATCGAGGCGAGCGACCAGTTCCAGGAGGTCATGCCGGAGGACCTGGTGAAGTTCGGGATGATCCCCGAGTTCATCGGCCGCCTGCCCGTCATCACCTCGGTCCACAACCTGGACCGCGAGGCGCTCCTCCAGATCCTGGTCGAGCCGCGCAACGCGCTGGTGAAGCAGTACCAGCGGCTGTTCGAACTCGACGGCGTGGAACTGGACTTCGAGCGCGAGGCGCTGGAGGCCATCGCGGACCAGGCCATCCTCCGCCAAACGGGCGCGCGCGGCCTGCGCGCCATCATGGAAGAGGTCCTGATGTCGGTGATGTACGAGGTCCCGTCCCGCAAGGACGTGGCCCGCGTGGTCATCACGGCGGACGTGGTCCGCTCGAACGTCAACCCGACCCTCGTCCCCCGCATCGTCCCGAAGGACCAGGGCCCGCAGGAGAAGTCGGCGTAACCGCACGATCGTTGCACGCGGAAGGGGCGCTCCCGATGGGGAGCGCCCCTTCCGTGTAGGTGCGTACCGCCGTGGCTACTTCTTCACGCGGGCGGTGTTGTAGAGCTTCGCGGCGAAGTCCGCGTCCTGCTCCAGGGTGTAGCCGAGCTTGCCGGCCACTGCGGAGGCCGTGTCACCGGCGCTGATCACGGCCAGGGTGCTGTAGTCACCCCAGATGCAGATCGGCGCACCGAACTCCTTGATGCCGCCGGTCGCCTTCGGGTCCTTCGAGGTGAACTTGATCTCCTGGCACTTGAGCACCGCGCCCTTGAAGCCCGACGGGGTGATCTCCTTGGGGCTGCCGACGAGGTCGGCGGTCATCTTGTCGTTGCTCTTGGAGAGGTTCAGCTTGGCCATGGCGAAGTAGCCGTCGACCGTCTTCTCCGGGTCGGCGATCTCGCCGTAGAGCCCGTTGAAGGTCAGGGTCTTGTTGGTCAGCGGGGTCTTGGGGTCGCCGGACAGGTAGCTCATACCCACCTTCGTGGGGTTCTTGATGCCGGCGGCTTCGGCATCCTGCTTGTCCTTGTCGGTGATCGGCGTCTCTTTGTAGCTCGGGTTCTTCTGGAACTCGCCCACGCTCGCCGGCGCGACCAGCTTGTAGCCCTTCGTGGCGTCGGAGACGCCGCCCGCGCCGCCGCCCAGGAACCACCAGCCGGCGCCGCCGATCACGGCCACGGCGACGACCGCCGCGATGATCGGGCCCGCCTTGGACTTCTTCGGGGGCGTCGGCGGGGGCATGTAGCCCTGCTGCGGGGGCTGCTGGTAGCCGTACGCGGGCTGCGGGGGCTGCTGCTGGTAGCCGCCCTGCTGGGGGAAGGCCGGCGGCGGGGGCGGGGGCGGGGTCGGCTGGGGGTAGGCCGGCGGGGGCGGGGCCTGCTGGGGGTAGCCGTAGCCCGGCTGCGGGGCGGGCTGGCCGTACGGGTTCGGCGGCGGCGGGGGCTGCTGCCCGTAGGGGCCCGGCTGCTGCGGCTGCTGGCCGTACGGCCCTGGCTGGTTGTAACTCATCCCGAGTCCCCCTGTGAGGTTCCTTTATCCGTTTCACACATCCTGGCGGAAGGCCTGTTCGACCGGGGCATCGGGGTCCGGGCCGTTACCGAATCACGACTCCGCCGGGACTTCCATCGCCGCCCGCAGCGCACGCGCCCGGGCGGCCAGCGCGTCGGGCGCGACCGGCTCGTGTTCGACGGGGACGGTGACCGTCACCACGGAGCTGTGGTCGGCCCACATGCACATCGTCACCGGCCCCGCCCCGGACGCCGGGGTGCCGCACTGCATCGCCCCGCCCGCCGGTGTTCCGGCGTCCTGCGGGGTGGTCCCGTCGGCGCCCATCGCGTGGAGGCCGCGGACGAGGACGTGCCCGGGGTCCTCGTCCGTGAAGGCACCCGCCGCCCCGCTGACCACCAGCTGCGCGGTCCCCGCCTGGTCGGCGTAGACCACGGCCACCGGGGAGGTGCCCTTCTTCGGAGCGCCCTGGCCCCGCTTGATCGCGTCCACCCGCGGCCCGGTCTCCTGGAGGGCCAGTCCCTGGAAGGACGCGGGCGGGGCCAGTCGGTACCGGCCGGCGTCCTCGGGCCCGGCGAGGGCCGCGTTCACGGCCCACCGGCCGAGGAACGCCGCGGCCGCGAGGGCCAGTACGGTCCCGGCCGCGCCGAGGAAGCGCCCGCGCCTGCGCCGCGCGGGCGACACGGGCCGGTAGGGGAAGGCGGCGGGCGGGTCGATCTCGTTCATGGGCGCATCAGACGTCCCCCCGGCGACCGAGGTCAACGGGGGCGCCCGCGGTGGAATGGATTCGTGACGCGGGCTGGGCCCGCCGTATCCTGTGCCCCGTGACCGAGAACACGCAGACACCCAGTGCCCCCAACTCCGAACTGCCGACCCAGTACGCGCCGGCCGAGGTAGAGGGGAAGCTCTACGAGCGCTGGGTAGAGCGCGGTTACTTCGAGGCCGACGCGAACAGCGACAAGCCCGCGTACACCATCGTCATCCCGCCGCCGAACGTCACGGGCAGCCTGCACCTGGGCCACGCCTTCGAGCACACCCTGATCGACGCCCTGACCCGCCGCAAGCGCATGCAGGGCTTCGAGACCCTGTGGCAGCCGGGCATGGACCACGCCGGTATCGCCACCCAGAACGTGGTCGAGCGCGAGCTCGCCAAGGAGGGCAAGTCCCGCCACGACCTGGGCCGCGAGGCCTTCGTCGAGCGGGTCTGGCAGTGGAAGGGCGAGTCCGGCGGCCAGATCTCGGGCCAGATGCGCCGCCTCGGCGACGGCGTCGACTGGTCCCGCGAGCGCTTCACGATGGACGAGGGCCTGTCCGAGGCCGTCCAGACCATCTTCAAGCGCCTCTACGACGACGAGCTGATCTACCGCGCCGAACGCATCATCAACTGGTGCCCGCGCTGCCTGACCGCGATCTCGGACATCGAGGTCGAGTACCAGGACGACGACGGCGAGCTCGTCTCGATCCGCTACGGCGAGGGCGAGGACTCCCTGGTCGTCGCGACCACGCGCGCCGAGACGATGCTCGGCGACACCGCCGTGGCCGTCCACCCGGACGACGAGCGGTACAAGCACCTCGTCGGCCGCCAGATCAAGCTGCCGCTGACCGACCGCTCCATCCCGGTCGTCGCCGACACGCACGTGGACCCCGAGTTCGGCACCGGCTGCGTCAAGGTGACCCCGGCGCACGACCCGAACGACTTCGAGATCGGTCAGCGCCACGACCTGCCGAACCTCGCCGTCATGGACGAGCGCGCCATCATCACCGCGCCCGGCCCCTTCCAGGGCCTGGACCGCCTGGAGGCCCGTTCCGCCATCGTCGCCGCACTGCGCGCCGAGGGCCGGATCGTCGCCGAGAAGCGCCCGTACGTCCACTCCGTCGGCCACTGCTCGCGCTGCAAGACCACCATCGAGCCGCGCCTGTCGATGCAGTGGTGGGTCAAGGTCGGCCCGCTCGCCAAGGCGGCCGGCGACGCGGTCCGCGAGGGCAAGGTCAAGATCCACCCGCAGGAAATGGAGAAGCGGTACTTCGACTGGGTCGACAACCTCCACGACTGGTGCATCTCGCGCCAGCTGTGGTGGGGTCACCGCATCCCCGTCTGGTACGGCCCGAACGGCGAGATCGTCTGCGTCGGACCGGACGAGCAGCCGCCCACGGGCGAGGGCTGGCACCAGGACACCGACGTCCTCGACACCTGGTTCTCCTCGGGCCTGTGGCCCTTCTCCACCCTCGGCTGGCCGCAGCAGACCGAGAGCCTCGCGAAGTTCTACCCGAACTCCGTCCTGGTCACCGGCTACGACATCCTCTTCTTCTGGGTCGCCCGGATGATGATGTTCGGCCTGTACGCGATGGACGGCGTCCCGCCGTTCCACACCATCGCCCTGCACGGCATGGTCCGCGACCAGTTCGGCAAGAAGATGTCGAAGTCCTTCGGCAACGCGGTCAACCCGCTGGACTGGATGGACACCTACGGCTCCGACGCGGTCCGCTTCACGCTGGCCCGCGGCGCCAACCCGGGCGTCGACGTCCCGATCGGCGAGGACTGGGTCCAGGCCTCCCGCAACTTCGCCAACAAGATCTGGAACGCGACCCGCTTCGCGCTGATGAACGGCGCCACCACCGAGGGCGAACTGCCGGCCCCCGAGCAGATGTCGGCGACCGACCGGTGGATCCTGTCGCAGCTGAACAAGACCGTGGCCGAGGTCGACGCCTTCTACGAGGACTACCAGTTCTCGAAGCTGTCGGACTCCCTCTACCACTTCGCGTGGGACGAGGTCTTCAGCTGGTACGTCGAGCTGTCGAAGACGACGTTCTTCGCGGGCGGCGAGCAGGCGCAGGTCTCCGGCCGCGTCCTCGGCGAGGTCCTCGACGTCATGCTCCGGCTGCTGCACCCGGTGGTCCCGTTCGTCACCGAGACCCTGTGGACCACGCTGACCGGGCGCGAGTCCCTGGTGATCGCCGACTGGCCCGCCGACAGCGGCTTCCGCGACGAGGCCGCCGAGCGCGAGATCGAGCTGGTCAAGGCGGTCGTCACCGAGGTCCGCCGGTTCCGCAAGGAGCAGGGCCTGCAGGACGGCCAGAAGGTCCCGGCCCGCCTGGACCTGGCCGGTACGCCGCTCGCCGCGCACGAGGGCGCCATCCGCCAGCTGCTGCGCCTCCAGCCGGAGGGCGAGGGCTTCAGCGCCACCGCCACCCTGCCGGTCGCCGGCGCCACGGTCGCCCTCGACCTGTCCGGCACCATCGACGTGGCCGCAGAGCGGGGGCGCCTCTCCAAGGACCTCGGTGCCGCCGAGAAGGAGAAGCAGCAGGCCGAGGCGAAGCTCGGGAACGAGGCCTTCCTGGCCAAGGCCCCCGACAACGTCGTGGACAAGATCAAGGGCCGGCTGGCCAAGGCCGAGGCGGACATCGCCCGGATCCAGGCGCAGCTGGCGGCCCTGCCCGCCGCCTAGCGGCCGGCGCGGCACCCGGTGAAAGGCCCCCACCCGCCCGGTGGGGGCCTTTGCCGTGCCCGGACGGGACGCCCGGCACGAACCGGAGTGCCGTTTATCACGCGATATGTCCAGATGGCCGAGCCGGACCCGGGCTCGGACCCCGCATGATGGGGGCATGCACCTCAAGCCCTCCGTCCCGGCGTTGAACCGGGCCGTGGCCTCCGGGCGACGGCTCGTCGAGGGCTGGGGCGGCTCGCCCCGGGCGCAGGACGCCCTCGCGGCCCTGAGCTGCCTGGGCCTGATGGCGCTGGACCTGCCGGGCCTGGCCGCCGCGGACAACTCGCTGACCGGCTGGCAGGCCGCCCTGGTGCTCACGGCCGGCTGCTCGACCCTGCTGGTGCGGCGCCGGACGCCCTGGGCGGCGTACGTCACCGCCCTGCTGTTCATCGGCTGGCTGCACGAGCTGACCCTGATCCAGTTCGCCCTGTACTCCGTCGGCCGCCACCGGGGCCGGCGGGCCGCGGTGGCGGCCACCGCCGGCTACGTGGTCTTCGCGCTCGCCGTGTTCTGCCTGCCGGGCTGGCCCGAACCCAAGGCCGCGACCCTCAGCGCCTTCCTCAGCCTGGTCGTGCCCATCGGGGTCCTCGCCTCCGCCGTCGGGATCGCCGCCTACCGGCACGACCTGGTGCGCGAGTTGGAGGCCCGGCGGGCCGAGGCGGCGGTGCTGCACGCCGTCCAGCAGGAGCGGACCTCCGTCGCCCGCGACGTCCACGACTTCGTCGGGCGCGAGCTGACCCTGCTGACGGTGCGTTCCGAGGTGCTGTCGATGCGGGCGCGCGAGACCCCGTACGCGAAGGACTTCGAGGAGCTGTCCGACACGGCCCGGCGGGCCCACCTCGTGCTGAACGACATCATCGTCCAGCGCGGGGAGCGGGCCGCGACCCCCGGTGTGGAGGGGCTGGCGGCGCTGGCGGAGGAGAGCGGGCGGGCCGGCTCCCCGGTCCGGCTGGCCATGGACCCGCAGGCGCACGCGCTGTCGCCGCTGCGGCAGGCGGCGGTCTACCGGGTGGTGCAGGAGTGCCTGACGAACGCGGCCAAGCACGCGCAGGGCGAGACCATCGACGTGACGATCCGCGCCGACGGCCCGCACCTGAGGATCGCCGTCAGCAACGGCCTGCCGGCCCGCACCCCGGGCCGGGCGCCGGTCTCGGCGGGCTCGGGGACGGCGAGCATGGCCGAGCGCGTCCGCAGCCTGGGCGGGACCCTGACGGCGCGGCGCGGCGAGGACGCGTACGAGGTCGTCGCGACCCTGCCGCGCGGCTGACCCGGGCCCGGGCCGCACGCCGGCCCGCGTCGAGCCCCGCCCCGGCCCGCGTCGAGCCCCGCCCCGGCCCGCGTCGAGCCCCGCCCCGGCCCGCGCCGGTCCGGCACCGGCCCTGCCGGGCCCCCGCCGGCCGTGCGTCAGGCCTTCGCCGGGGAGAGCAGGGAGCCGAGGGTGTCCAGGTCCTCCACGCAGCGCCCCGAGCCGAGGGCCACGCAGTCCAGGGGGGCGTCGGCGACGAAGACCGGGATGCCCGTCGCGGAGGCCATGCGCAGGTCCAGGCCGGGCAGCAGCGCGCCGCCGCCGGTGAGGACGATGCCGTGCTCCATGACGTCCCCCGAGAGCTCGGGCGGGCACTCCTCCAGGGTGGCGCGGACGGCCGCGATGACGGCCTCGACCGGCTCGTCCAGGGCGGCCCGTACGTCGGCCGCGGTCAGCTCCAGGGTCTTGGGCATCCCGCCGACCCGCTCGCGGCCGCGCACGGTGGCGGTCCGGGTCTCCAGCTCCGGCCGCTCGGGCACCGGCCAGGCCGAGCCGATGGCCACCTTGACGTCCTCGGCGGTGCGCTCGCCGATGAGCAGGGAGTGCTCCTTGCGCACGTGGTCCATGACCGCGGCGTCGAACCGGTCCCCGCCGATCCGCAGGGACCGCGAGGTGACGATCCCGCCGAGGGAGATGACCGCCACCTCGGAGGTGCCGCCGCCGATGTCCACGACCATCGAGCCGCGCGGCTCCGCCACCGGCAGCCCGGCCCCGATCGCGGCCGCCATCGGCTCCTCGATCAGGTGGACGGACCGGGCGCCCGCCCGGGTGGAGGCGTGGACGATGGCCCGCCGCTCGACCGGGGTGACCCCGGACGGGACGCAGATCACCATCCGGGCGCGGGGACGCCGTCCGGGGACCGCCTTGCGCACGAAGTGCCGGATCATCTCCTCGGCCGCCTCGTAGTCGCAGATCACCCCGTCCTTGAGGGGGCGGATCGCGGTGATGGAGCCCGGTGTGCGGCCGATGGTCTCCTTGGCCTCCGCGCCGACGGCGAGGGCGGTGGTCGTACCCGCCTTGACCGCGACCACGGACGGCTCATTGAGGACGATCCCGTGTCCGCGGGCGTAGACGAGGGTGTTCGCGGTCCCCAGATCGATGCCTATGTCCCGGCTGGAGGCGGTCTTGTCGGTACTGGCCTGCGGCATTTGTTCCCCAATCTCCCGTCCGCAAGGCTTCCATAACGATCCGGTCGCTTTCGCCGCCGAAGGTCCCGAAACGGCCGGGCCGAAAGTCCCCGGGGCCCGCGTCCGTAGACTGGGCCTGTGAGTGAGCAGCAGCCCGAGGGCCAGGACCGCGACCGCGACGGCACGTTCGACGAGTTCGACCAGATAGTGGCGGAAGAAGCCGACCGAGACCCCGACCTGGCGGTGATCGAGGCCGGGAGCCGCACCCTGCGCGCCCAGGCCGGCCCGCCCACGGGCGACCCGGTGCCCTCCCGCCCCGAGGACCCCGAGGTGGCCAAGGCGCTGCAGGAGGTGGAGCAGGAGCTCTCCACCCGCTGGGGCGAGACCAAGCTGGACCCGTCCGTCAGCCGCATCGAGGCGCTGATGGACGTCCTGGGCCAGCCCCAGCGCGCCTACCCGACCATCCACGTCACCGGCACCAACGGCAAGACCAGCACGGCCCGCATGATCGAGGCCCTGCTGAACGCCTTCGAGCTGCGCACCGGCCGCTACACCAGCCCGCACGTCCAGTCCGTCACCGAGCGGATCAGCCTGGACGGCGCCCCGATCACCGCCGAGCGCTTCATCGAGACCTACCACGACATCAAGCCGTACGTGGAGATGGTCGACGCCGCCGAGGACTTCCGGCTGTCCTTCTTCGAGGTCCTCACGGGCATGGCCTACGCGGCCTTCGCGGACGCGCCCGTCGACGCGGCCGTGATCGAGGTCGGCATGGGCGGCACCTGGGACGCCACCAACGTGATCGACGCGTCCGTCGCCGTGATCACCCCGATCAGCCTGGACCACACGGACCGGCTGGGCTCCACGCCCGGTGAGATCGCGGGGGAGAAGGGCGGCATCATCAAGCAGGACGCCACCGTCATCCTGGCGCAGCAGCCGGTGGACGCTGCGCAGGTGCTGCTGAAGCGGGCCGTCGAGGTCGACGCGACCGTGGCCCGCGAAGGCATGGAGTTCGGCGTGGTCTCCCGCGAGGTGGCCGTCGGCGGCCAGGTGCTGACCCTGCGCGGGATGGGCGGCGAGTACGACAACATCTTCCTGCCGCTGTACGGCGCCCACATGGCGCACAACGCGGCGGTCGCGCTGGCCGCCGTCGAGGCCTTCTTCGGCGTCGGCGGGCAGCAGGCGCGCGAGCTGGACGTGGACACGGTGCGGCAGGCCTTCGCCTCGGTGACCTCGCCGGGCCGCATGGAGGTCGTGCGCCGCAGCCCGACGGTGATCCTGGACGCCGCGCACAACCCGGCCGGGGCGCAGGTGACCGCGGACGCCGTCACCGAGGCGTTCGGCTTCAGCCGGCTGATCGGCGTGGTGGCCGCGAGCGAGGGCAAGGACGTCAAGGGCGTCTTCGAGGCCTTCGAACCGATCTTCGCGGAGGTCGTCGTCACCGAGAACACCAGCCACCGGGCCATGGGCGCGGACGAGCTGGCCGCGATCGCGGTCGAGGTCTTCGGCCCCGACCGGGTGCAGGTGGAGCCGCGGCTGGACGACGCCCTGGAGGCGGCCGTCACCCTGGCGGAGGAAGAGGCCGAATACGGAGGGGCCGGGGTCCTCGTGACCGGTTCCGTGATCACGGTGGGCGAGGCGCGCCTGCTGTTCAAGAGGGGCTGAGGGATCGATGCGCACGCTCTGCGCGAGCACGCTGATCGGTGAATTCTTCGTCGTCGGCTTCGCGGGCCTGGTGGCCATGAAGAACCCGGACCTGACCCAGGCCGAGGTGTGGACGGTCTGCGGCGTGACGATGCTGCTGTCGGTGCTGCTGTGCGGGATGCTCTCGCGCCGCGGCGCGGTGGAGCTCGGATGGGCGCTGCAGATCGGGCTGATCGCGAGCGGTTTCGTGGTCCCGATGATGTTCTTCCTGGGCGCGGTCTTCGCGGGCCTGTGGTGGTGCTCGGTGCACTACGGCCGGCGCATCGACGCGATCAAGGCGAGCTGGGCCGCCCGCCAGGCGGAGGCTGACGCTGCGTGACGGGTCCCCGCAGCGGCCCTGTAGATTCGCCGTACCGCACCCGTATGCCGCAAGGAGTTGGAACATGACCCAGCGCACGCTCGTCATCCTCAAGCCGGACGCCGTCCGCCGTGGCCTGATCGGCGAGATCATCGGCCGGATCGAGCGGAAGGCCGGCTGGACCATTCCGGCGCTGGAGCTGCGCACGCTGGACCAGGAGACCCTGGAGACCCACTACGGCGAGCACAAGGGCAAGCCCTTCTACGAGCCCCTCATGGGCTTCATGGCGAGCGGCCCGGTCGTCGTCCTGGTGGTGGAAGGGGAACGCGTGATCGAGGGTGTCCGCCAGCTGGCCGGACCCACCGACCCGATCGCCGCCGCGCCCGGCTCCATCCGGGGCGACTTCGGGTCCATCACCCGGGAGAACCTGATCCACGCCTCGGATTCCGAGGAGTCCGCGGAGCGCGAGCTGAAGCTGTTCTTCCCCGCCCTCTGAGCGGCCGCGAACACTCCTTCCTGACGCGACATCAGCCGAATAGCGCTCATGACCTGGGGCGACCGAAGTAATTTCGGTCGCCCTTCGGTATGAACGGCGGTGTCCGGGAACGCATGGACAGGACACGACGTCACCACTAAGGGGGCGGGTATCCGTTCCGGCGGGATCGCCGGAGTCCCGTCGCGCGATGTCCGTACCTGCGGGACTACGATGGGGCCTCCACCCACACACCCACCTCGCCGACCTGACAGCATCCGCTATCAACTGGAAGGCCAGACGCTCCTCATGGGGAACAAGGGGAACAACATGTCGTTCATCGGCCGTGACATGGCGATCGACCTCGGGACCGCCAACACGCTGGTGTACGTGAGGGGCCGGGGAATCGTCCTGAACGAGCCGTCCGTGGTCGCCATCAACACGAACACCGGTGGCATCCTGGCGGTCGGCTCCGAGGCGAAGAAGATGATCGGGCGCACGCCCGGCAACATCGTCGCCGTACGCCCCCTCAAGGACGGCGTGATCGCCGATTTCGAGATCACCGAGCGGATGCTCCGGTACTTCATCCTCAAGATCCACAAGCGTCGCTACCTGGCGCGCCCGCGCGTGGTGGTCTGCGTGCCCTCCGGCATCACCGGAGTGGAGCGCCGCGCCGTCATCGAGGCGTCCACGCAGGCCGGCGCCCGCCAGGTGCACATCATCGAAGAGCCCATGGCCGCCGCCATCGGCTCGGGCCTGCCCGTCCACGAGGCCACCGGCAACATGGTCGTGGACATCGGCGGCGGCACCACCGAGGTCGCCGTCATCTCCCTCGGCGGAATCGTCACCGCGCAGTCCATCCGGGTCGCCGGCGACGAGCTGGACAACGCGATCATCCAGCACATCAAGAAGGAGTACTCGCTCCTCCTCGGCGAGCGCACCGCCGAGCAGATCAAGATCACCATCGGGTCGGCCTACGACCTCGACAAGGACGAGCACACCGAGATCCGCGGCCGCGACCTGGTCTCGGGCCTGCCCAAGACCGTGGTCATCTCCGCGGCCGAGGTGCGCAAGGCCATCGAGGAGCCCGTCAACGCCATCGTCGACGCCGTCAAGACCACCCTGGACAAGTGCCCGCCGGAGCTCTCCGGCGACATCATGGACCGCGGCATCGTGCTCACCGGCGGCGGCGCCCTGCTGCGCGGCCT
Organism: Streptomyces sp. NPDC096136; assembly: GCF_044763325.1. Taxonomy (NCBI): domain Bacteria; kingdom Bacillati; phylum Actinomycetota; class Actinomycetes; order Kitasatosporales; family Streptomycetaceae; genus Streptomyces; species Streptomyces sp. NPDC096136. Next base: position 93,540 of record NZ_JBIWFZ010000009.1, read on the forward strand.
CGACGAGCGGCTGCGCCGCGAGACGGGCATGCCGATCCACATCGCCGAGGACCCCCTCGACTCCGTGGCCCTCGGCTCCGGCAAGTGCGTCGAGGAGTTCGAGGCCCTCCAGCAGGTACTGGACGCCCAGCCCCGGCGGTGATCAAATCCCCTGAACGGGGCATGCGGAACACAAGGATCCGCCGTACGGGTGCTGCCGCGCCCGTGCGGCGGATCGTTGATATACAGGCACAGTCCGGTGCAGCCCCGGCTCCGCCGGAACGGTTCCGCCGTACGAGTTTCTACGAGGAAGGCACGGCCGCCGCACGTGAGGGACACACGAGAGAGCCGGCTGCTCCTGGTGCTGCTGATCGCCATCGCGTTCGCTTTGATCACGGTGGACATCAGAGCGGGAGAGGCTTCGCCGGTCGACGGCGCCCGGCGGGCCGCCGCCGCCGTCTTCGGCCCCGTCGAGATGGGCGTCGCGACCGCCGTGGACCCGGTCGCCAACGCCATAGGAGCCGTCCGCGACTCCGACCGGCGCCACAACCGCGTCGCCGCGCTGGAGCGCGAGAACACCGCGCTGAAGACCAGGCTCGGCAGCGACGAGCGGACCCGCAGCCGCATCCACGAGCTCGACGAGATGCTCAAGCGGGCCGGGGCCGGCCAGTACGGCATCAAGGGCGCGGAGGTCATCGGGATAGGAGCGGCCCAGGGCTTCTCCTGGACCGTCACCATCGACGCGGGCAGCAAGGACGGCATCGAGCGGGACATGACCGTCCTCAACGGGGACGGACTCGTCGGCCGCGTCGCCACCGTCGGCCCCGACACCTCCACCGTGGTCCTCGCCAACGACCCCGGCTTCACCGTCGGCACCCGCCTGGAGAAGACCGGCGAACTCGGCTTCGCCACCGGCCAGGGCGACCGCGCGCTCTCCGTCCAGATGCTCAACGGCCGCGCCAAGATCAACCCGGGTGACCGGCTCGTCACCTTCGGCTCCCGCGCCAACAAGCCCTTCGTCCCCGGAGTCCCGATCGGCGAGGTCGTCAAGGTCGACCCCTCGCACGGCGACCTGACCCGCACCGTCTGGGTCCGGCCCTTCGTCGGCTTCTCCCGCCTCGACATCGTCGGCGTCGTCGTCATGCCCCCGCGCGAGGACCCCCGCGACGCCGTCCTGCCCCCCAAGCCCGAGCCGCCCAAGCCCACCCCGACGGTCACCGTCACGGTCACCCCGTCGCCCTCCGCCAACGTCTCCGGCAAGCCGGCCGACGAGTAGGAGCTGACCGCCATGCGCATCAACCGGATCCTGCTCGCGGGCTCGCTCGTCTCCGTCGCGCTCGTCCTCCAGGTCACCGTCCTCGGACGGCTCCAGCTGCCCGGAGCCGTCCCCGACCTCGTCCTGCTGACCGTCGTCGCCCTCGCCCTGGTCTACGGGCACGTCAGCGGGGCCCTCATCGGCTTCGCCGCCGGCCTGCTCACCGACCTCGCCCCGCCCGCCGACCACGCCGCCGGACGGTACGCCCTCGTCCTGTGCCTCATCGGCTACCTCGTGGGCCTCGTCCGCCCCGACAACGGCCGCTTCCGCTCCGCCTGGGGGCCGATGCTGACCGTCCTGGCCGCCGCGGTCGTCTCCACCCTCCTCTACGCGGGCGTCGGCGCCCTCGTCGGCGACACCGCCGCCCGCCACGTGGGCCTGGTCGGGCTGCTGTTCACCGCGACCCTCTACGACCTGCTGCTCGCGCCGTTCACCGTGCCGTTCATCATGGCCCTGGCCCGCCGCGCCGAGAACGACCCGATGGCCGTCGAGGCCAACGGCGGCCCGCCGCAGGGCAAGGACGTCGCCTCCGGCTGGCTGGCCGGCGGCACCGGCCTGCGCATCGGCAGCCAGCGCGGCGGTCTGCGGATGATGACCGCGCGCGGCCGCGCCAACCGGGCCGGCCGCATAAAGGGCCTCAAGGGCGTGAAGAGCGTCAGGAAGCTGTGACGGGGGAGCAGTAGTGACCAACATTCCGGAGACCGGCCGCACCCCCCGGGTGCAGATCCGGCTCGTCATCCTCCAGGTGCTCGTCTTCTCGCTGCTGCTCACCCTCGGCGGGCGGCTGTGGTACCTCCAGATCCGCAACGGCGCCGAGTACTCGAACGAGGCCAAGAACAACCACGTCCAGCAGGTGGTCCAGCCCGCCGTGCGCGGTTCCATCCTCGACGCCCGCGGCATCCCGCTCGCCGACAACGAGACCCGCCTCGTCGTCTCCGCCAGCCGCACCGAGCTGATGAAGATAAAGGACAAGGGCAAAGGCGTCCTGACCCGGCTCGCCGGGGTGCTGGACATGAAGCCGCAGGACGTCATGGACAAGGTCCGGCTCTGCGACTCCAAGACCCCCCAGCCCTGCTGGAACGGCTCCCCCTACCAGCCGATCCCGGTCACCCTGGAGGCCACCACCCAGCAGGCCCTCCAGATCCGCGAGCGCCCCGAGGACTTCCCCGGCATCACCGCCGAGCCCACCGCCGTACGGCGCTACCCGGCTCCCGGCGGAGCCAACACCGGCCAGGTCCTCGGCTACCTCTCCCCGGTCACCGACGACGAGATCGTCAAGGCCAAGAAGACCAACTCGCCGTTCCTGCGCTCCGACCAGGTCGGCCGCTTCGGCCTGGAACGCACCTACGACAAGCAGCTGCGCGGCAAGTCCGGCGTCACCCGCTACGAGGTCGACAACCTCGGCCGCGTCATCGGAGAGGCCGAGAACGACCCCGCGATCCCCGGCGCCCACCTCGTCACCAGCATCGACGCCCGCGTCCAGGGCGTCGCCGAGTACGAGCTCAACGCCGCCATGGTCGAGGCCCGCAAGCAGATCGACCGCAACACCGGCGTCCCCTACAAGGCCGACGCCGGAGCCGTCGTCGTCCTCGAATCCAAGACCGGCCGCGTCGTCGCCATGGCCTCCAACCCCAGCTACGACCCCAACGTCTGGGTCGGCGGGATCTCCGGCAAGGACTACGCCAAGCTCACCGCCAAAGAGTCCAACGTCCCCCTGATGAACCGGGCCATCCAGGGCCAGGCCGCCCCCGGCTCCATCTTCAAGGTCATCCCCACCACCGCCGCCGTCAACGCCGGATACCCGTTCGACGGCAGCTACCCCTGCCCCAGCTCCTACTCCATCGGCGGGCAGGTCTTCAAGAACTTCGAGTCCCAGGGCCACGGCAGCATCACCCTCGGCCAGGCCCTCGAGGTCTCCTGCGACACCGTCTTCTACGCCCTCGGCCACCAGCAGTGGCTCAAGGACGGCGGACTCCACCCGGTCAAGAACCCGGCGGAGATCTTCTACAAGACCGCCCACCAGTTCGGCCTGGGCGCCGAGACCCACGTCGACCTCCCCGGCGAGGAGAAGGGCCGCGTCCCCGACCGCGCGTGGAAGCAGCGGTTCTGGGAGGCCAACAAGGACCAGTGGTGCAAGACCGGCAAGAAGGGCGGCACCTACGTCGAGCTGCTCTCCTACGAGAACTGCCTCGAAGGCAACCTCATGCGCGCCGGCGACGCCGTCAACTACTCCATCGGCCAGGGCGACACCCTCGTCACCCCCATCCAGATGGCCACCATCTACGCCGCCATCTCCAACGGCGGCACCCTGTGGAACCCGACCATCGGCAAGGCCGTCATCAGCGCCGACGGCAAGAAGGTCGAGCAGATCAAGCCGCAGGCCCACGGCAAGCTCCCCATGGACGAGAAGACCCGGCAGCAGATAAGCGAAGCACTGGAGGGCGTCGCCACCCGCGGCACCGCCGCCTGGCGCTTCGGCGGCTGGCCGCAGAAGCAGATCCCCATGCACGCCAAGACCGGCACCGCCGAGGTCTACGGCAAGCAGACGACCTCCTGGTTCGCCACCTACACCGACGACTACACCATCGTCATGACCATCTCCCAGGGCGGCACCGGCTCCGGCGCCTCCGGCCCCGCCGTGCGCAACATCTACAACGCCATCTACGGCCTCGACATGGCCGGCAAGCAGGACACCTCCAAGGCCCTGCTGCTCAAGCCCGAGGCCAACCTGCCCGCCATCCAGCCGGACGGCTCCATCGACGCCCCCGAGATCCGGCCCTACGTGCCGCCGTCCCCCGAGGACGCCCCGCCCGCCCTCGCCGGCCCGCCGGCCCCGCCCGCGCACAAGCAGGACTGAGGCCCGATGCAGACCGCCAACAAGTTCTCCGTCTCCCGGTACGCGCCCCAGCCCGGGCCCGTCGCCCGGCTGACCGCCCGGGACTCGGTACTGCGCCGGCTCGACTGGCCGATCCTGCTGTCCGCCCTCGCCCTGTCCTTCCTCGGCGCCCTCCTGGTCTGGTCGGCCACCCGCAACCGCACCACGCTCAACCAGGGGGACCCGTACTACTTCCTGACCCGGCACGCCATGAACACCGGCATCGGCCTCGTGCTGATGATCGGCACGGTCTGGCTCGGCCACCGCACCCTGCGCGGAGCCGTCCCGATCCTCTACGGGCTCTCCCTGGTCCTGGTCCTGGCCGTGCTCACCCCGCTCGGCTCCACCATCAACGGCGCCCACGCCTGGATCGTCATCGGAGGCGGCTTCTCGCTCCAGCCCGGCGAGTTCGTCAAGATCACCATCATCCTGGGCATGGCCATGCTGCTGGCCGCCCGCGTCGACGCGGGCGACCTCGACCACCCCGACCACCGCACCGTGGTGAAGGCCCTGTGCCTGGCCGCCGCCCCCATGGGCATCGTCATGCTGATGCCCGACCTCGGCTCCGTCATGGTCATGGTCGTCATCGTGCTCGGCGTCCTGCTCGCCTCCGGCGCCTCCAACCGCTGGGTCGTCGGCCTGCTCGCCTCCGGCGCCGCCGGAGCCGTCCTGATCTGGCAGCTCGGCGTCCTCGACGAGTACCAGATCAACCGCTTCGCCGCCTTCGCCAACCCCGAGCTCGACCCCGCCGGCGTCGGCTACAACACCAACCAGGCGCGCATCGCCATCGGCTCCGGCGGACTCCTCGGCTCCGGGCTCTTCAAGGGCTCCCAGACCACCGGCCAGTTCGTCCCCGAACAGCAGACCGACTTCGTCTTCACGGTCGCGGGCGAGGAACTCGGCTTCGTCGGAGCCGGACTGATCCTGGTCCTCCTCGGCGTCATCCTCTGGCGGGCCTGCGTGATCGCCCGCGAGACCACCGAGCTCTACGGCACGATCGTCTGCGCCGGCATCATCGCCTGGTTCGCCTTCCAGGCCTTCGAGAACATCGGGATGACCCTCGGCATCATGCCGGTCGCGGGCCTGCCCCTGCCCTTCGTCTCCTACGGAGGCTCCTCGATGTTCGCCGTCTGGGTGGCCGTCGGACTGCTCCAGTCGATAAGGGTGCAGCGGCCGATGTCGGCCTGAACCCCGGGGGCGGCGGCGGGGTCGGCGCCCGGCGCCCGCCGCCGCCCCCGATTCGGCGCTAGATTCGATGCATGGCGGAGACCCAGCGCGAGATCGAGCGGAAATTCGAGTTCACGGGGGACCGGGGGAAGACGCCCGCCGACGGGAAGCGGACCCGCAAGAAGGACGACGCCCGGCGACAAGTGCCCGACCTGACCGGAACCGCCGGGATCACCGCCGTCCGCGACCGGGGCACCGCCCACCTCGACGCCGTCTACTACGACACCCCCGACCGGGCCCTCGCCGCGGACGGCCTCACCCTGCGCCGCCGCACCGGCGGCGAGGACGCCGGATGGCACCTCAAACTCCCCGTCGCCCCCGGCGTCCGCGACGAGGTCCGCGCCCCCCTCTCCGACACCCTCCCGGCCGACCTCGCCGCCCTCGTCCGCTCCCGCAGCCGGCGCTCCCGCCTCGAACCCCAGGTCCGGCTGCGCTCCGAACGCCACACCCGCGACCTCCTCGACGCCGACGGACACCTCCTCGCGCAGCTGTGCACCGACTCCGTCCGCGCCGAACGCGGCCGGGCCGCCACCGCCTGGACCGAGGTCGAGGTGGAACTCGCCGACGACGGCGCCCCCGCCCTCCTCGACGCCGTGCAGGAACGCTTCGCCGCAGCCGGCCTGCGCCCCTCCGACGCCCCCTCGAAACTCGCCCGCGCCCTCGACCGCACCGGCGCCGCCCCGCCGCCCGCCCGCCCCGCCCCCGGCCCCGCCGACGGGACGGCCGGCGCGCACGTCCTGGCGTACCTGCGCGAACAGCGCGACACCCTCGTCGCACAGGACCCCGCCGTACGCCGCGACCTGCCCGACTCCGTCCACCGGATGCGCGTCGCCACCCGCCGCCTGCGCAGCGCCTTCGCCACCCACCGCAAGGTCCTCGACCGCACCGCCACCGACCCCCTCCGCGAGGAGCTGCGCTGGCTCGCCGCCGAACTCGGCGCCGACCGCGACCGCGAAGTCCTCCTGGAACGCCTGCGCACCCACCTCGCCCAGCTCCCGCCCGCCCTGCGCCCCGGCCCCGTCCGCGACCGGCTGCGCGCCTGGAACACCACCCGCCGGGCCCGCACCCGCCCCCGCGCCGTCGCCGCCCTCGACGACGAGCGCTACCTGGACCTCCTCGACTCCCTCGACGCCCTCCTCGACGCCCCGCCCCTGCGCAAGGCCGCCGCCCGCCCCGCCGCGAAACGCCTGCGCAAGGCCGCCCTGCGCGACTGGGACCGGCTCGCCGACCGGGTCGCCACCGCCCTCGACCTCGACCCGGGCGAGGAGCGCGACCGGGCCCTCCACCAGGCCCGCAAGGCCGCAAAACGCGCCCGCTACGCCGCCGAGGCGGCCGCCCCCGCCCTCGGCAAGCCCGCCCGGCGCCTGGCCAAGGCCGCCAAGTCGGTGCAGAGCCTGCTCGGCGAACACCAGGACGGGGTCGTGGCCCGCGAGGCCCTGCTCGGCCTCGGATCCCAGGCCGCCGACGCCGGGGAGTCCGCCTTCGCCTGGGGCCTGCTCCACGGCCGGGAGGAAGCCCGTTCCGCCCGCCTGGAGCACCGCCTCCCGGCCGTCTGGGCCAAGGCCGTGTCCCGACGGTCCCGGGCGGCCGCGAAGTGATCATGTGGAGAAGGGGGGCCGGGCCTCAAGGTACGCTTGAGAGTCGCCCCCTGCCCGCTTCACGAAAGTCGCGTGATGTCCGAGTCGGTCTTCCCACAGCTCGAAGCTCTGCTCCCGCATGTGCAGAAGCCCATCCAGTACGTCGGCGGTGAACTGAACTCCACCGTCAAGGACTGGGACGCGTGTGACGTCCGATGGGCGCTCATGTACCCCGACGCGTACGAGGTGGGTCTGCCCAACCAGGGCGTCATGATCCTGTACGAGGTACTGAACGAGCGCGAGGGCGTCCTGGCCGAGCGCACCTACTCGGTGTGGCCGGACCTGGAAGCCCTGATGCGCGAGCACGAGGTGCCGCAGTTCACGGTCGACAGCCACCGCCCGGTCTCCGCCTTCGACGTGTTCGGCCTGTCCTTCTCCACGGAGCTGGGCTACACCAACATGCTCACGGCCCTCGACCTCGCGGGCATCCCGCTGGAGGCCAGGAACCGCACCGTCGACCACCCCATCGTCCTCGCGGGCGGCCACGCGGCCTTCAACCCCGAGCCGATCGCGGAGTTCATCGACGCGGCCGTCATCGGCGACGGCGAGCAGGCCGTCCTCGACATGACCGAGATCATCCGCACCTGGAAGGCCGAAGGCCGCCCCGGCGGCCGCGAGGAGGTCCTCCTGCGCCTCGCGAAGACGGGCAACGTCTACATCCCGGGCTTCTACGACGTGGAGTACCTGGAGGACGGCCGCATCGGCCGTGTCGTCCCGAACCGCTCCGGCGTGCCGTGGCGGGTCTCCAAGCACACCGTCATGGACCTCGACGAGTGGCCCTACCCCAAGCAGCCGCTGGTCCCGCTCGCCGAGACCGTCCACGAGCGGATGTCCGTCGAGATCTTCCGCGGCTGCACCCGCGGCTGCCGCTTCTGCCAGGCCGGCATGATCACGCGCCCCGTGCGGGAGCGAAGCATCACCGGCATCGGCGAGATGGTGGAGAAGGGCCTGAAGGCCACCGGCTTCGAAGAGGTCGGCCTGCTCTCCCTCTCCTCCGCGGACCACACCGAGATCGCGGACATCGCCAAGGGCCTCGCGGACCGCTACACGGACGACAAGATCGGCCTCTCGCTGCCCTCGACCCGCGTCGACGCCTTCAACGTGGACCTGGCCAACGAGCTGACCCGCAACGGTCGCCGCTCCGGCCTCACCTTCGCCCCCGAGGGCGGCTCCGAGCGCATGCGCAAGGTCATCAACAAGATGGTCTCGGAAGAGGACCTGATCCGCACCGTCGCCACCGCCTACGGCAACGGCTGGCGCCAGGTGAAGCTGTACTTCATGTGCGGCCTGCCGACGGAGACCGACGAGGACGTCCTCCAGATCGCCGACATGGCGATCAACGTCATCGCCAAGGGCCGCGAGGTCTCGGGCCAGAACGACATCCGCTGCACGGTGTCGATCGGCGGTTTCGTCCCGAAGCCGCACACCCCGTTCCAGTGGGCCCCCCAGCTCTCCGCCGAGGAGACGGACGCCCGCCTGGCGAAGCTGCGCGACAAGATCCGCGGCGACAAGAAGTACGGCCGCTCCATCGGCTTCCGCTACCACGACGGCAAGCCGGGCATCGTCGAGGGCCTGCTCTCGCGCGGCGACCGCCGCATCGGCGACGTCATCCGCGCCGTCTACGAGGACGGCGGCCGCTTCGACGGCTGGCGCGAGCACTTCTCGTACGACCGCTGGATGCAGGCGGCGGAGAAGACCCTGCCGGCGTACGGCGTGGACGTGGCCTGGTACACCACCCGCGAGCGCACGTACGAGGAGGTCCTCCCCTGGGACCACCTGGACTCCGGCCTGGACAAGGACTGGCTGTGGGAGGACTGGCAGGACGCCCTCGACGAGACCGAGGTCGAGGACTGCCGCTGGACCCCCTGCTTCGACTGCGGCGTGTGTCCCCAGATGGACACCCAGATCCAGATCGGCCCCACCGGCAAGAAGCTGCTGCCCCTGTCGGTCGTGAAGTGATCTGACGTCTTCCCCGTGTGCCCCTCACCGGTTTCGGTGAGGGGCACACGTGCGTGAGCTCGGCAATCGTCGGGGAGCGGCGCAACGGCTCGGCGCGGTCTGGTGTCCTTAGCGGCATGGAAATCGAGAAGCCGCAGGCCCCGCAGGGTGGCGACGGGTGTCTGGCGGGGGTCGTCAGGGTTCCCGTGAAGGTCGTGGCCGTGCTGGTGGTGCTGCCCGTGCGGGTGGTGTGGGACCTGGTCGCGGCCTGTGCGCGAGGGCTGGGCCGGCACGTGCTCGCGCCGTTGGGGAACGGCCTCGGGTGGCTGTCCGTACGGCTGTGGCGGTACGCGCTGCGGCCGCTGGGGGCGGCCGTCTTCTACTGGCCCTGGGTCGGGCTGTGGCGGTACGCCGTCGCCCCGGCCGGGGGCGCGCTCTACCGGTACGTGCTGCGGCCCCTCGGGCTGGGGGCCGCCTGGGTGGTGCTGGGGTTCGGGCGGTACGTGCTCGCGCCGGTGGGGACCGGGCTCGGGTGGGTGCTGCGGGACCTCGTCGCGCCGCCGCTGGCCTGGACCTACCGGCGCGTGCTGACCCCGCTCGGACACGGGGCGCGGTGGCTGGTCCGGGGCGTCTGCCTGCTGCTGTTCGTCTGGCCCTGGGTGGGGCTGTGGCGGTACGGCGCCCTGCCGCTGGGGCGCGGGACCGGCTGGGTGCTGGTCCACGTGGTCGTCCCGCCGGCCGTCTTCCTCGGGCGGCACGTCCTCGTGCCCGCCTGGCACCTCGCCGGCCGGATCACCGCCGCCCTCGGGCGCGGACTGCGCTGGCTGTGGCGCGGCTGCGTCGCCCGCCCCGCCGCCTGGGTCCACCGGCAGGTGGCCACCCCCGTCGGCCACGCCCTGCGCCAGGTGTGGCGCACCTCGCGCGCCGCGGTGCGGGAGGCGCGGGCCGAGGTGCGGCGGGCGCTCTTCGGGGGGCCCGCCCGGGAACCGGCGAGGTCACGGGCGCGTACTCTGGGTAGTACGACAGCCGCCGACGCGGCACCCGCTGCCGAGATCTCCCTGCCCCACCGGCAGGGGTGAGCCGGACGGGTCGACAGACCTCAGGGCGGCGCGCGAGCCGCGACGCCCCGCACAAGGAGAAGAACCACTGGGCAAGCGACAGCCCGAAGGCCCGCCCCCCGCACCGGTGGTGCAGCGCATCCGACTGCGCTACACCAAGCGTGGCCGCCTCCGGTTCACCAGCCACCGAGACTTCCAGCGCGCCTTCGAGCGCGCCCTGCGCCGCGCCGAGGTGCCCATGGCGTACTCGGCCGGCTTCACCCCGCACCCGCGGGTCTCGTACGCGAACGCCGCGCCGACCGGCACCGGCAGCGAGGCCGAGTACCTGGAGATCGCCCTCGCCGCGTCGCGCGACCCCGAGACGCTGCGCAAGCTGCTCGACGAGTCGATGCCGCTCGGCCTGGACATCGTCGACGCCGTCGAGGCCCGCACCTCCGGGCTCGCGGACCGGCTCACGGCCTCCATCTGGGAGCTGCGCCTCGAAGGCGTGGAACCCGCCGAGGCCCAGCGCGCGGTCGAGGCGTTCCTCGCCGCCGAAACGGTGGAGGTGCAGCGACGCACCAAGAACGGGATGCGGACCTTCGACACCCGCGGCGCGGTCGTCAGCCTCGAGGCGCTTCCTGCCCAGGTTGATAGGCCGCTGGACAATGCCTGTGCGATACTGCGGCTGGTTGTTCGGCATTTGACACCTGCCGTGCGACCCGACGACGTCCTGTCCGGTCTTCACGCTGTGGCCGACCTGGCGCCGCCGGTCCCCGCTGCGGTGACCAGGCTGGCGCAGGGGCTCTTCGACGAGGAGTCCGGCACGGTGACCGACCCGCTCGCGCCCGACCGCGAGGCTGTCACGGCCGCCCCACCCACGGCCGCCGTGAACGCCGACGCGAAGGCGCCGGAAGGTCCCGCCGCGTAGGGATCGTCGTCGTCGCGCCGCCCTGGCACTCGGGAGCCACCTGGGTCGGGCAGCGCACAGACCTGAAGACTTCCGCCAGGCCGTACGACAAGACGTACGGAACCGGCGGCCATGGACTACAGCTCCCGTGTGGCGAACGCGCCCCGGAGGCCGGCTCCGCGCACCTCGTGCGGAGCCGCGCCGGACCGGATGTCAGCCGCGGCGCCCGGGAGCGTGACGGGAGAACCGCCCGCATGCTCGAGAACGAGAACGAGAACACCCCCGCCGACAACGGCAGCCCCAGCGACAACCTGCCCCCGCGCAGGCGTCGCCGCGCGGCTTCCCGGCCGGCGGGCCCGCCCGGCGGTGGCGCCGCCGAGGCGCCCGCGGAGGCCGCCGCCCCCGCTCCGGCCGCGGCCGAGGAGGCCCCGGCCGCTCCGGCTCCGCGTGCCCGTCGTCGTGCGACCCGTGCCGTCGCCGCCCCGGCCGCCGCTGCCGCCGAGCCGGCCGAGGCCGTCGTGGAGGCCGCTCCCGCGCCGGTCGCCGAGGAGGAGGCTGCGGCCGCTCCCGCCCCGCGCACCCGCCGCCGTGCCACCCGTGCCGTCGCCGCCCCCGAGGCGCCCGCCGCCGTGGTCGAGCCGGCGCCCGCCGTGGTCGAGGAGGAGGCTGCGGCCGCTCCGGCTCCGCGTGCCCGTCGTCGTGCGACCCGTGCCGTCGCCGCTCCGGCCGCCGCTGCCGCCGAGGCGCCCGCCGCCGTGGTCGAGCCGGCGCCCGCCGTGGTCGAGGAGGAGGCTGCGGCGGCTCCGGCTCCGCGTGCCCGTCGTCGTGCCACCCGCGCCGTCGCCGCGCCGTCCGCCCCGGTCGCCGCTGCCGCCGAGCCGGCGGAGCCGGCCGAGGCCGTCGCCCCGGCCGCCGCCGCGCCGGTCGTCGAGGAGGAGGCTCCGGCCGCTCCGGCTCCGCGCACCCGCCGTCGTGCCACCCGCGCCGTCGCCGCCCCGGCCGCCGCTGCCGCCGAGGCCGCCCCGGCCGCCGCTGCCGCCGAGGCCGCCCCGGCCGCCGCTGCCGCCGAGGCCGCCCCGGCCCCGGCGGAAGAGCCCGCCGAGGAGACTCCGGTCGTGGAGGAGGCCCCCAAGGCCGCGACCCGCGCCGTCACCGTCGCCGACGCCGTCGACGCCCCCAGGCGGGGCCGCCGCCGCGCCACCCGTGCCGCCGCTCCGGCCGCCCCGGCCGCCGCCCCGGCGCAGCCCGAGGCCGCCGCCGAGCCGGAGGCGCCCGCCGCCCCGAACCGCGCCGCCCGCCGCGCCGCGCGTCCGGCCGTGCCCGTCTTCCAGGCCCCGGTCTTCGCCGAGCCGATGTTCCAGACCCCGGAGACCGCCGCCCTCGCCGCCGCGGCCGCCGCTGCCGCCGCCGAGGCGGAGGAGGTCGAGGAGGAAGAGGTCGAGGCCGAGGCCGAGGCCGCCGAGGTCCAGGCCCCCGCCGCCCAGCCGGCCGGCCGTCGCCGCCGCCGTCGTGGCGCCGCCGCCGAGCCCGTGACCCTGGCCGACGTCGTGGCCGAGGCGGAGTCCGCCGAGGAGGAGCCGGAGGCCGAGGCCGCCGAGCTCGACGAGGAGGAGGGCGACGAGTCGGGCGACCGCCCGTCGCGCCGCCGTCGCCGTGGTGGCCGTCGGCGCCGTCGCGGTGAGGCCGCCGACCTCGACGAGGCCGCCGACGAGGAGGCCGAGGCCGCCGACGAGGAGGCCGAGCAGGAAGAGGACGAGGAGTCCGACGAGGCCCTCGGTTCCTCCTCCAGCCGCCGTCGCCGTCGCCGTCGCCGTCGCAGCGGTGAGGCCGCCGAGGTCGAGGCGGGCGAGGAGGACGGTGTCCGCACCGTCGTCAAGGTCCGCGAGCCGCGCCCGGCGCGCGAGAAGGCCGAGCCGTCCGACGAGGTCCAGTCCATCAAGGGCTCGACCCGCCTGGAGGCGAAGAAGCAGCGCCGCCGCGAGGGCCGCGAGCAGGGCCGCCGCCGCGTGCCGATCATCACCGAGGCCGAGTTCCTGGCCCGCCGTGAGGCCGTCGAGCGCGTGATGGTCGTCCGCCAGGCCGGCGAGCGCACCCAGATCGGCGTCCTCGAGGACAACGTGCTCGTCGAGCACTACGTCAACAAGGAAGAGGCCACTTCGTACGTCGGCAACGTCTACCTGGGCAAGGTCCAGAACGTGCTGCCGTCGATGGAGGCCGCCTTCATCGACATCGGCAAGGGCCGCAACGCCGTCCTGTACGCCGGCGAGGTCAACTTCGAGGCGCTCGGCATGGCCAACGGGCCGCGCCGCATCGAGTCCGCCCTCAAGTCCGGCCAGTCGGTCCTGGTGCAGGTCACCAAGGACCCGATCGGCCACAAGGGCGCCCGCCTGACCAGCCAGGTCTCGCTGCCCGGCCGCTACCTGGTCTACGTGCCCGAGGGCTCGATGACCGGCATCAGCCGCAAGCTGCCCGACACCGAGCGCGCGCGTCTGAAGACCATCCTCAAGAAGATCGTCCCCGAGGACGCGGGCGTCATCGTGCGCACCGCCGCCGAGGGCGCGAGCGAGGACGAGCTGCGCCGCGACGTCGAGCGTCTGCAGGCGCAGTGGGAGGACATCCAGAAGAAGTCGAAGCAGATCACGACCTCGTCGCCGAGCCTGCTGTACGGCGAGCCGGACATGACCGTCCGCGTCGTGCGCGACATCTTCAACGAGGACTTCTCCAAGGTCGTCATCAGCGGTGACCAGGCGTGGGAGACCATCCACGGCTACGTGTCCCACGTGGCCCCGGACCTGGCCGACCGGCTGTCCCGCTGGACCTCCGAGGTGGACGTCTTCGCGACGTACCGGATCGACGAGCAGCTCGCCAAGGCGCTCGACCGCAAGGTGTGGCTGCCCTCGGGCGGCTCCCTGGTGATCGACAAGACCGAGGCGATGATCGTCATCGACGTCAACACCGGCAAGTTCACCGGTCAGGGCGGCAACCTCGAGGAGACCGTCACCCGGAACAACCTGGAGGCGGCCGAGGAGATCGTGCGCCAGCTGCGGCTGCGCGACCTGGGCGGCATCGTCGTCATCGACTTCATCGACATGGTCCTGGAGTCCAACCGCGACCTGGTCCTGCGGCGGATGCTGGAGTGTCTGGGCCGCGACCGCACGAAGCACCAGGTGGCCGAGGTCACCTCGCTGGGCCTGGTCCAGATGACCCGCAAGCGGGTGGGCCAGGGCCTGCTGGAGTCCTTCTCCGAGACCTGCGTCCACTGCAACGGCCGCGGTGTCATCGTCCACATGGACACCCCGGCCGCGGTCGGCGGCGGCGGCAACGGCAAGCGCGCCAAGCGCCGCGGCGGCCGCGCCCTGGAGCACGAGCACGAGCTGGAGACGGTCGAGACCGTCGAGGCCGAGGTGTTCGAGGCCGAGACCGAGGCGGAGGTGGCCGCCGAGGCCGCCGCGCCGCGGGCGCTGCCGGAGCCGGAGTTCGTCCCGGGCGAGGAGCTGTACGGCAGCCCGGCCGAGGCCGAGGCCGCGGCGGGCATCAGCGGGCGCCGCAACCGTCGCCGCGCCACCCGCAAGGCGACCGCTCCGGCGGGCGCCCCGCGCGGCGGGGAGCGGCAGGCCGCCCCGGCGCCGGTGACCCCGGTCGTCGTGGACGAGCCGGTCACCGAGCCCGCCGACACGGTGCTGGAGCCGGTCGTGGAGGCCGTCGCCGAGGCGGTGGAGGCCGTGGAGACGGTCGAGGCCGCTCCGGTCGAGGCCGCTCCGGTGGCCGAGGAGGCCGCACCGAAGGGCCGTACCCGTCGCCGGGCGACCCGCAAGGCCACCGCACCGGCCCCCGAGCCGGTCGTGGAGGCCGTGGTCGAGGCGGAGCCCGAGCCGGAGCCGGTCGTGGAGACCGCCGCCGAGCCCGAGCCGGCCGTCGAGGCCGTGGTCGAGCCCGAGCCGGTCGTCGAGCCCGAGCCGGTCGTGGAGGCCGCCCCGGCGCGTCCGCGCCGCCGTGCCGTCCGCAAGGCCACCGCACCGGCCGGCGCGGCGGAGGCCGCCGTCGTGGTCGTCGAGGCCCCCGCGGCCGAGACCGCCGCTCCGGTCGAGGCCGCGGCCGAGCCCGCCGTCGAGGCGGACGCCGAGGCCGAGGCCCCGGCGCCGGCCAAGAAGGCCACCCGCAAGGCTCCGGCCAAGAAGGCGGCCACGGCGAAGAAGGCCCCCGCCAAGAAGGCGGCGGCCGCGAAGAAGACCGCCGCGAAGAAGACGACGACGGTCAAGAAGACCGCCGCGAAGCGGGCGACGAAGAAGACCGCGGCGGCGGAGCAGCAGACCCCGCCGTCCGTCTCGGCTCCGGCCGAGGCCTGATCGACGCCCTGTCCGTGGGGTCCCGCCGAAGGGCGGGGCCCCACGGGCGTGCGGGGCCCGGTTTGACCCTCCGCAACCGGCCCCGTAACCTAGACCGTCGGCGTGTCCTGGACGTTTACCGTGCAGCGCGCGCCACGCTCCTGAGCACCTTCCTCCCGCACCTCCGCGCAAGCGGACGGGACACGGGAGAGGCCGCTCGTCCATTCCGGATCACCGTGGGCCCCGGCCCGTGTGAGCGGCTGGCTTCAGGAGTATCCGCCCCGAGTGAGAGAGAGATCCGCGTGTACGCCATCGTGCGCAGCGGTGGTCGCCAGCACAAGGTTGCTGTCGGCGACATCGTTGAGGTTGACAAGATTTCCACTGCCAAGGTTGGCGACACGGTCGAGCTCTCGACCCTGCTCGTTGTCGACGGCGACGCCGTGACCAGCGACCCGTGGGTCCTGGCGGGCATCAAGGTCCAGGCCGAGGTCGTGGACCACCACAAGGGCGCCAAGATCGACATCCTGCGCTACAAGAACAAGACCGGCTACCGCCGTCGCCAGGGTCACCGCCAGCAGTACACGGCGATCAAGGTCACCGGTATCCCCGCGGCTGCGAAGTAAGAGGGACTGAGACATGGCACACAAGAAGGGCGCATCGTCCACCCGGAACGGGCGCGATTCCAATGCTCAGCGGCTCGGCGTGAAGCGCTTCGGCGGTCAGGTCGTCTCCGCCGGCGAGATCCTCGTCCGCCAGCGCGGCACCCACTTCCACCCGGGTGCGGGTGTCGGTCGCGGTGGCGACGACACGCTGTTCGCGCTGCTGCCGGGTGCGGTGCAGTTCGGTACGCACCGTGGCCGCAAGGTCGTCAACATCGTTCCGGCCGCCTGATCCAGCTCCTGCTGAATCACACGCGTTCGTAACAGCCCGAGGGCGGATCTCAACTCTTCCCGGCTCACGCCGGGAAGAGAGGTCCGCCCTCGGCGCGTTGTCACAGAGACACGTTTAATGGGCAGCAAGGCCTGTCCGGGACATTCCCGTAAGTATCTGGAGGAACACCCATGACCACCTTCGTGGACCGCGTCGAGCTGCACGTCGCCGCGGGTAACGGAGGCCACGGCTGCGCCTCCGTTCACCGGGAGAAGTTCAAGCCCCTCGGCGGCCCCGACGGCGGCAACGGCGGCCGCGGCGGTGACGTCATCCTGGTGGTGGAGCAGGCGATCACCACCCTGCTGGACTACCACCACAGCCCGCACCGCAAGGCCACCAACGGCAAGCCCGGCGAGGGCGGCAACCGCTCCGGCAAGGACGGCCAGGACCTGATCCTGCCCGTGCCGGACGGCACCGTCGTCCTCGACAAGCAGGGCAACGTCCTCGCCGACCTGGTCGGCCAGGGCACCACGTACGTGGCGGCCCAGGGCGGCCGCGGCGGCCTCGGCAACGCCGCGCTGGCCTCCGCCCGCCGCAAGGCCCCCGGCTTCGCCCTCCTCGGCGAGCCCGGCGACGGCGGCGACGTCGTCCTGGAGCTGAAGACCGTCGCCGACGTGGCGCTCGTCGGCTTCCCCAGCGCCGGCAAGTCCTCGCTGATCTCGGTGCTCTCCGCCGCCAAGCCGAAGATCGCGGACTACCCCTTCACCACCCTCGTCCCGAACCTGGGCGTGGTCACCGCCGGCTCGACCGTCTACACGATCGCCGACGTCCCGGGCCTGATCCCCGGCGCCAGCCAGGGCAAGGGCCTCGGCCTGGAGTTCCTGCGCCACGTCGAGCGCTGCTCGATCCTCGTGCACGTCCTGGACACCGCCACCCTGGAGTCGGACCGCGACCCGGTCGGCGACCTCGACCTCATCGAGGAGGAGCTCAAGCTCTACGGCGGCGGCCTGGAGAAGCGCCCGCGCCTCGTCGTCCTGAACAAGGTCGACATCCCCGACGGCCAGGACCTCGCCGAGATGGTCCGCCCGGACCTGGAGGCCCGCGGCTACAAGGTCTTCGAGGTCTCCGCGGTCGCCCGTACGGGCCTCAAGGAGCTCTCGTACTTCCTCGCCGAGGTGGTGGCCAAGGCGCGCGCCCGCACGCCCAAGCAGGAGGCGACCCGCATCGTCATCCGCCCGAAGGCCGTGGACGACACCGGCTTCACCGTCACCTACGACGAGGTGGAGGACGTGTACCGCGTGCGCGGCGAGAAGCCGGAGCGCTGGGTGCGCCAGACCGACTTCAACAACGACGAGGCCGTCGGCTACCTGGCCGACCGGCTCAACCGCCTCGGTGTCGAGGACGCGCTGAAGAAGGCCGGTGCCAAGGCGGGCGACGGCGTCGCGATCGGCTCCGAGGAGAACGCGGTCGTCTTCGACTGGGAGCCGACCATGATGGCCGGCGCCGAGATGCTGGGCCGCCGCGGTGAGGACCACCGCATGGAGGCCCCGCGTCCGGCCACCCAGCGCCGCAAGGAGAAGGAAGCCAAGCGCGGCGACGCCGCCCAGCAGGAGTACGACGAGTTCCGTCCCTTCTGATCGGTCCCCTCCGATCCGTCCCGCCGGGCCGGCCGCAGCGGTCCGGCGGAGCGGATTGAAGCCGGCTTTACACCGTTCGCCTAGGATCCTGCGGGTGAGCAGCAGCAATTCCAGCAGTGACACCCCCTCGGTGTCCGTGGTCGTGATCGCGTACAACGACGCCGGGCTCGTGGGCGAGGCCGTCTCCTCGGCCCTCGCCCAGGGCCCGGTGGTCGCCGAGGTCATCGCGGTCGACGACGCCTCCTCGGACGCGACCGCGCGGGTCCTGGACGAGCTGTCCGCGGTCCACCCGCGCCTGAAGGTCATCCACCGCGCGCAGAACAGCGGCGGCTGCGGCACCCCGCGCAACGACGGGATCGCCGCCGCGACCTCCCCGTACGTCCTCTTCCTGGACAGCGACGACGTCCTGCCGCCGGGTGCGGCCGAGGCCCTGGTCCGGGCGGCCGGGGAGCACCGCGCCCCCGTCACGGTCGGCGCGTGCGTCCGGCGCGAGCTGCCGGAGGGCCGCGACGTTCCGTGGATGCCCGGGCTCTACACGCCGGGCGAGGTCGTCGAGCGGCCCGCCGACCGGCCCGAGCTGGTCCGCGACACCCTCTGCGTCAACAAGCTGTACGAACGCGCCTTCCTGGACGAGCACGGGATCCGCTTCCCCGACGGCCGGTTCGTCTACGAGGACTTCGTCTTCACCTCCCGCGTCCTGGCCGCCGCCCCCCGCATCGCGGTCGTCGGCGACCTCGTCTACGTGTGGCACGTGCGCCGGAGCGCCGCCCAGGTGTCCATCTCCCTGGACCGCAAGGACATCGGGAACTGGGGCTCCCGCGTCGAGGCCCACCGCACCGCCGCGGGCATCCTGGCCGCCGCCTCCCCGGAGCTGGGCCACGCCTGCCGGGTGAAGTTCCTCGACTACGACCTGCGCATGTACCTGCGCGAGCTCGGCAGGGACCCCGGCTACCGGGCCGCCTGGTGGACCCTGACGCGCGAGTACCTGGCCGGCTTCGACGCGGCCGACCTCGACGCGGCCCCCGCCCGCGCCCGCTGGACCGCCCGCGTGCTGCTGGCCTGCGAGGCCCCGCCCGCCGACGTCGAGCGGCTGATGACCGGCCTCGCCGCCGAGCCCGCCCGGCTGCTGCCCCCGTACGCCGCGGACGCCGCCGGGGAGCCGGTGTGGAGCCAGGAGGTCCCGGTCCCGCTGGACGGGCTCGCCGAGCTGCCCGTCGCCGAGCTGCCCCTGACCGTCGACGCCCGGCCCGCCGGGGGAGCGGCCGTCCGGGTCCGGGTGCGGGACCTGTACGGGCGGCTCGCCGAGGCCGGCCCGCGGACCGTCCGGCTGAGCTTCCTGCCCCGCACCGGCGGCGATCCCGTCCTGGTGCGCCCGGCGGAGCTGCGGCCCGCCGCGGACGGGGACGGCTGGACCGCCGAGGTCCCGTTCAGGCTCGCCTCGCTGGCCGCCGAGGGCCGCCGCCGGGGCCTGCGCGGCATGCAGGCCTGGGACGTCCGGGCCGGCGTGGACTGCGCCGACGGGAGCTCCCCGGTCACCTCGCTGCGCCCCCTGGGCGGACTGCTCCGCCGCAGGGCCCTGCCCAGCAGCCGGTACGGTGTTCTGCTGGCGCAGCCCTACCGCACGGCCTCCGGCGCGCTCGCGCTGCGCCTCGCCCCCGGTGCCGGGGGCGCGCTGACCTTCGTACGCAACCGCCTCGACCGCGCCCGCACGCGCAGGTCACGCTAGAGCTCGGGAGACACGCATGACGTTTCTGATCACCGGTGGCGCCGGATACATCGGCGCGCACGTCGTCCGCGCGATGCTGCTCGCGGGGCAGAAGGTCGTGGTCTTCGACGACCTGTCCACGGGCCGCGAGGACCGCGTACCGGAGGGAGTGCCCCTGGTGACGGCCTCGGTGCTGGACCGCAAGGCCCTGGACGAGGCCCTCGCCAAGCACAAGATCACCGGCGTGGTGCACCTGGCGGGCAAGAAGCAGGTCGGCGAGTCCGTCGAGAAGCCGCTGTACTACTACCACGAGAACGTGGAGGGCCTCCAGGTCCTGCTCGCGGCGGTGGCCCAGGCCGGCATCCGCAACTTCCTCTTCTCGTCCTCCGCCTCGGTGTACGGGATGCCCGACGTGGACTCGGTCACCGAGGAGACCCCCTGCCGGCCGCTGAGCCCGTACGGCGAGACCAAGCTGGCCGGCGAGTGGCTGGTCCGGGCCGCGGGCAGGGCCCACGGCATCTCCACGGCCTGCCTGCGCTACTTCAACGTGGCGGGCGCGGCCGCTCCCGAGCTCGCGGACACCGGGGTCTTCAACCTGGTCCCGATGGTCTTCGAGCGCTACGACGCCGGCGAGGGCGCCCGGATCTTCGGGGACGACTACCCGACCCCGGACGGCACCTGCATCCGCGACTACATCCACGTCGAGGACCTGGCGGACGCCCACGTGGTGGCGGCCCGCAGGCTCGCCGAGTGGGGCGCGGCGGGCGAGTACAAGGACCTCACCGTCAACATCGGGCGCGGCGAGGGCGTCTCCGTCAAGGAGATGGTCGAGCTGCTGAACGAGGGCACCGGGCACACGTACGCGCCGGTGGTCACCCCGCGCCGTCCCGGCGACCCGGCGAAGGTCGTGGCCTCGGCCGACCGGATCGCCGCGGAGCTGGGCTGGAAGGCACGGCACGACGTCCGCGAGATGATCAGCTCGGCCTGGGCGGGCTGGGAGGCCAACCGGGCGGGCTCGGGCCGCGACCGCAGCAAGGACGCCCACACGGTCTGACGCCGCTGCGCCGCGTACGAAGCCGCCCGCCCCGGAACAGGTCCGGGGCGGGCGGCTTCGTACGGTGTGCGGGCGGTCAGCGCTCCAGGAAGGCGAACAGCTCCTCCCACCGGTCGGTGATCTCCGCGCTGGAGTAGCGGCGCACGCTGCGGAAGGCCTCGTCGCCGAGCCGGTCGCGGGTGTCGGCGTCCGACATCAGGGTGTCGAGGTGTCCGGCCAGCTCCATCGTGTTGCCGAGGCGGGCCAGCAGGCCGTCCTCGCCGTGCCGCACGATCTCCCGCACGCCCGGGGCGCAGTCGAACGCGGCCACGGGCAGGCCCGCCGCCATCGCCTCCAGCAGGGTGATCGGGAAGCCTTCGGCCCGGGAGGCCTGGGCG
Source organism: Streptomyces sp. NPDC096136 (assembly GCF_044763325.1). Classification (NCBI taxonomy): domain Bacteria; kingdom Bacillati; phylum Actinomycetota; class Actinomycetes; order Kitasatosporales; family Streptomycetaceae; genus Streptomyces; species Streptomyces sp. NPDC096136. The sequence continues at coordinate 114,426 of NZ_JBIWFZ010000009.1, forward strand.
AAGACGGAAGCCCCGCTCAGCGCGCCCAGGACGTCGTCGGTGCTGCCCATCCACTCCACGGAGTCGTCCAGCCCGAGCGAGGCGCAGTGCGCCCGCAGCGTCGCCTCCTCGGTGCCCGCCCCATAGATCCGCAGGGTCCAGTCCGGGTGGCGCGGTGCGGCGTCCGCCCAGGCGTCGAGCAGCAGGTCCACGCCCTTCTCGAAGGCGAGGCGGCCGACGCTCGCGACGACCTTCGCGGTGCGCGGGGCGGGGGAGTCCGGCATGAACGGCAGCGGGTTCGGCATGCTGTCGACGTTCTCCATGCCGGCCCGGATCCACAGGTCGGCGTCCTCCGGGGTGAGGACGAGCAGCCGGTCGACCTCCGGGTACCAGCGGCGGACACGGTCGCCGCGGGTGGACTTCTGGCTGGCCTCGAAGGACTCGTGGCTCATGCCGACGACGGAGAGCCCCTTCGTGTCGGCGAGGGCCACCCACTCCATCGCCCAGACCTGGGTGACGATCACGACGGCGCCCGGGCCGGCCGCCCGGAACATCTCGCTCAGCTGCTCGGCCCTGGCCCGCATGCCGGCCCGCCGGGCCGCCTGGCGGCGCCGCTCGGGGGCGTTGAGGCGGCCCTTGATGCCGCGCAGCCGGCGGGCCTTCGGCGGGTGGGTCTCGTACAGCGTGGTCGTCTCGTACGGCAGGCCGGCGGGCAGCTTCTGCCGGATCTCCTCGGCGACGGGGGCGATGCCGACGATGTGCACGCGGTGGCCGCGGTCGGTGAAGAGCCGGGCCATCTGGTGGGACCAGGTGGTCACACCGCCGAGCTCGTCCACGCTGTTGGAGACGATGAAGATGTCCCGGCTCACTTGGCGCTCCTGGTGAAGAACTTCTCGACGATCTGGCGGGCGGCGTCCCCGCGGTCGTACTCGCCGAACTCGGCGAGGAACCGCTGGCGGGCCTCGGCGTACTTGGCGTCGGCCTCGTCGAAGGCGGCGACGGCCTGCATCAGCTCGTCCGCCGTGGCGACCACCGGGCCGGGGGCCTTGTCCTTCAGGTCGAAGTAGGTGCCGCGGATGTCCGTCGCGTACTTCTCGTAGTCGTACGCGAAGAAGATCATCGGCCGGTCCAGCACCGCGTAGTCGAACATCACGGACGAGTAGTCGGTGATCAGCCCGTCCGCGAGCGCCAGCAGCGGGGTGATGTCGTGGTGCCGGGAGACGTCGATCACCCGGCCCGCGACCGACGGCGGCAGGGAGACGCTGTTGAGGTAGTGCGTGCGCACCAGCAGCGTGCAGCGGTCGCCGAGCCGGTCGGCGAACTCCTCCACGTCGAAGGGGAACTCGAAGCCCTCCACCGCGCCGTCCGCGGTGGCCCGGAAGGTCGGCGCGTACAGCAGGACCCGCTTGTCGGGGTCGAGGCCCAGCTCGGCGGCGAGCGGCCCGCGCACCCGCTCCCCGCTGTCCGCCTCGGCGCGGTGCGCCTCGACGAGGGCGTCGTTGCGCGGGTAGCCGCTGCGCAGCAGCACCTCGTCACGGAGCCGGAAGCCCTTGGCGAGGGTGCGGACGTCGTGCTCGGAGCGGACCAGGAAGTGGTCGAAGCGGTTGACGGCCGCCTGGAAGCGGTCCTGCGCGGGCTTGCCCTGGGCCTTGGTGCGGGGCTCGTGGAAACCCATCCGCTTGAGGGCGGAGCCGTGCCAGGTCTGGATGTACGTGGTCCCGGGGCGCTTGGACAGCGCCAGCGGGAAGCCCTGGTTGTCGACCCAGTACTCGGCCTGCGCCAGCGCCCGCAGGTACTGCCAGCTCCAGCGCTTGACCAGCGTGGCCTCCTTGGGGAAGCCGGTGGGCTTGGCGCCCGCGTAGGACCAGATCGCCTCGAAGGGGGCGTTCTGGCGGACCAGCTCCTCGTAGATGGCCTTCGGGCTGTCGCTGTACTGCTTGCCCATGTGGCTCTCGAAGACGACCGTGCCCTTCTTGACCGGCAGCTTGGAGAAGACCTCGTGGTAGACCTTCACCTTCTGCTCGCCCGAGCCGATGTTGCGGCGCGCCTTCAGGGCCCGGCGCAGGCTGCGCTTGACCACTCCGGCGGCCCTGCCGTGCATGGCACTGCTGATCAGCGACTGGGTGCGGACGGCGGCGGGGCCCTGGGCGGTCAGGACGTAGGAGAGGTTGCCCTTCTTGGTCATCTCCGGCTCGAAGCGGTCGGAGACCAGCCGGGTCAGGCGCGGGCGCACGCGCAGGCGGGCCGCGGAGTCCAGGTCCACGCCGCCGACCGAGACGCGGGTGGTCATCCGGTTCCCGCCGGCGGTCAGCTTCAGGCGTACGTCCCAGACGGCGTCGATGATGCCGAGGGGGCGGACGGTGCCGCCGACATCGGCGGTGGTGCTCCACTCGATCGTGTCGCCCGCGTGGCGCACGGTTGCCACGGGGAAGCTGAAGGAGCGCACGCCGATCTGGCGCCGGGCCCGGAACTCCAGGGAGGCCGACAGAGGGGCGTCCTCCGCGATCCGGCCCAGCGGGTTGACGACGGCGCCGGAGAGCGTGACGGTGCCGCGTCCGTCGTCCTCGTACGAGGTCAGCCGGTTGCCCAGGGCCAGGGAGGACAGCGGCGCGGTGTGGAAGCCCTGGTCGGTGACGTCCAGTATCCGGCGGCCCTCGGCGTCGTCGAGGTGCCCGGCGCACCAGTAGATCCGCCCGTCGCGCTCGGCCAGCGGGGAGGAGAGGCGGCCCTTGTTGGTCATCGCGTCGGCGGCCGCGAGGAGGTTCTTCCAGTCCTCCTTGCCCAGCAGGTAGGCGCAGATGGCCTGGAGGTGGGTGACGTGCTCGTACGCGTCCGGGTCGATGCCGGCCAGGTAGCCGTTGGCGAGCCGGGCGAACTCCTGGCGGTACGCGTCGCTCAGCAGCGGCAGGTCGCGCAGGTGCAGCACCAGGTCGTGCTTGAGGAACTTGGCGTCCTTGGCGGACTTGATGGCGGTGTGGCCCTTGGCGGCCAGCAGCTCGTCGACCCGGCGGTGGATCTCCATCCGGTGGACGAAGTTCGCGATCTCGTGGCGCCGGTTGCTGATCGACTTGGCGGCGGCCTTCTCGACCACGTTCCAGTAGTAGACGTGGTTGGGGATCAGCGTGATGCGGCGCGCCGCGACGTACGCCTGGGCCGAGAACAGCAGGTCCTCGTAGTGGATGCCGACCGGGAACTCCAGGCCCTGCTCCAGCAGGAACGAGCGCCGGTAGCACTTGTTCGTGGAGAGGGTGTCGTAGACCAGCAGGTCCGGGTACTCGGTGATCGACTCCAGCGTGCGGGTGCGCGCGTAGATCCACGGGTACCACTCGGTGGTCTTGCCCCAGCGGTTGTCGAGGTGCACGCGCACGCACATGCCCGAGACCAGGTCGGAGCCGGTGCGCTCGGCGGCGGCCAGCATGTTGCGGCAGGCGTTGCGCTCCAGGACGTCGTCGCTGTCCAGGAACATGACGTAGGTGCCGGTGGCCTGCTGGATGCCGTGGTTGCGGGGCGCGCCGCAGCCGCCGCTGTTCTCGGGCAGCCGGAAGGCGCGGACCCGTCCCGGGTTCGCCGCTTCGAGCTCCCGGGCCACCTCGTAGGACCGGTCCTTGCTGCAGTCGTCCACGATCACGACTTCGACCCCGCTGAGGGTCTGGTCCAAAACCGACCGGACGGCTGTCGGCAGACGCTCTGCGTCGTTGTAGACGATGACGACCACGGAGACGTCAGGCACGTGCACCTCGATCCCTTCGTTCCATTCCGCTTATCCCGTCAAAGCTACCGTGTGCCGCACACGACTCGGGCAGGGCGACCTCCGCCGTGCATACTTCTAAGGAAGAGGTGAGTCGCGGGTCCGGTCGCCGACAATCACCCGTTCGGACCCCAGCAGGAAGTGCCCATGACCAAGCTGTCGGTAGTTGTCCCCTGTTACAACGAAGAAGCCGTCATCGACCGCTTCGACGAGGAGATCCGCAAGGTTCTGGACGCCCTGCCCGTCGAGTACGAGGTCTGCTACGTCGACGACGGCAGCCGTGACGGTACCCTCGGCAGACTCCGGAAGATCGCCGCGGAGCACGGAGACCGGACCCGCTACGTCTCCTTCAGCCGGAACTTCGGCAAGGAGGCGGGCATGCTCGCCGGCCTGCGCGAGGCCACCGGCGACGCCGTGGTGATCATGGACGCGGACCTCCAGCACCCGCCGGAGCTCATCGCCACCATGCTGGAGCACTACCGCCAGGGCCACGACCAGGTCATCGCCCGGCGCACCCGTGAAGGGGACAAGAAGCTCCGCTCGGCCCTCAGCCGCCTCTACTACCGCGGGGTCAACCGCTGGGTCGACGTCGAGCTCACCGACGGGGTCGGCGACTTCCGGCTGCTGTCCCGGCCCGCCGTGGACGCCCTGCTCGCGCTCCCCGAGTACAACCGCTTCTCCAAGGGGCTCTTCTCCTGGATCGGCTTCGACACCGTCCACTTCGACTACCAGAACGCCCAGCGCGAGGCGGGCGAGACCAAGTGGAAGTTCGCCTCCCTGCTGAACTACGGCATGGACGGGCTGATCTCCTTCAACAACCGCCCGCTGCGCATCGGTATCTGGCTCGGCGTGTCGCTCGTCGCTCTGACCGGCCTGTACGCGCTGTGGATCACTGTGATGGCGATCACCAACGGCATCGACGCCCCCGGCTACGTGACGATCATCGCGATGATCGCCGGCATCGGCGGAATGCAGATGATCATGCTGGGTCTGATCGGCGAGTACATCGGCCGCATCTACTACGAGACCAAGCGCCGCCCGCACTTCCTGGTCAAGGAGGCCCACGGCGCCCGCCCGGCCCCCGCGGCGTCGGAGCCGGTCGTCGCGGAGCGCGGCGGCCGATGAGCGCCCCCGCCCGCCGCGACCAGCTCGGCCAGATCTTCCGCTTCGCCCTGGTGGGCGGGGTCAACACCGGCACGTTCTTCGGCATCTACCTGCTCCTGCACCCGTGGATGCCGTACTTCGCCGCCTACACCCTCGCCTTCCTGCTGTCGATGGTCGGCTCGTTCTTCATGAACACCTACTTCACCTACCGCACCCGCCCCACCTGGAAGAAGTTCCTGCTCTTCCCGCTGACGAACGTCACCAACTACGTGATCCAGTCCGTCGGCCTCTACGCCCTGGTGAGCTGGGCGGGCATGGACACCCGCATCGCCCCGCTGGTCGCCGCCGTCGTGGCCATCCCGTTCACCTTCCTGCTCTCCCGCCGGATCCTCATCCCCGGCACGGGCGCCGCCGCGGCGGCCGAACCGGAGCGTGCCGGGGCGGGCTCCGCGTCCAGGGGCTGAAACCGGCGGGCGGGGTCGGCGGGCGACCCCGTAGATTGACCCGTTGGTTGGTCCGGTTTCGTGCGTGTGCGAGGGGAAAGACGTGTCAGCGGCTAGGCAGGGTGTCGTGGACGCCCGCAGGATCGTGGTCAAGGTCGGCTCCTCCTCCCTCACCACCGCGGCGGGCGGGCTCGACGCCGACCGCGTGGACGCGCTGGTCGACGTGCTGGCCAAGGCCCGCAGCGGCGGGGAGAAGGAGATCGTCCTGGTCTCCTCGGGAGCCATCGCCGCCGGGCTCTCCCCGCTCGGCCTGGCCCGCCGCCCCAAGGACCTGGCCCGCCAGCAGGCGGCCGCCAGCGTCGGACAGGGCCTGCTCGTCGCCCGCTACACCGCCTCCTTCGCCCGCTACGGCGTCCGCGTGGGCCAGGTGCTGCTCACCACCGACGACACCAGCCGGCGCGCGCACTACCGCAACGCGTTCAACACCCTGGACCAGCTGCTGGCCATGGGCGCGATGCCCGTCGTGAACGAGAACGACACCGTCGCCACCGACGAGATCCGCTTCGGCGACAACGACCGGCTGGCCGCCCTGGTGGCCCACCTGGTCCGCGCCGACCTCCTCGTCCTCCTCTCCGACGTCGACGGCCTCTACGACGGGGACCCCTCGCTGCCCGGCACCACCCGCATCGAGGAGGTCCGCGGGCCCGAGGACATCGCCCACGTCTCCATCGGCAGCGCCGGCAAGGCGGGCGTCGGCACCGGCGGCATGGTCACCAAGGTCGAGGCCGCCCGGATCGCCGCCGCGGCGGGCGTTCCCGTCGTCCTCACCTCCGCCAGCCGGGCGGCGGACGCGCTGGCCGGCCGTGAGACCGGCACCCTCTTCCACCCCACCGGCCGCCGCTCGGCCGACCGGCTCCTGTGGCTCCAGCACGCCTCGACCCCGCAGGGGCACCTCGTCCTGGACGACGGCGCCGTCCGCGCCGTCACCCAGCGCGGCAGCTCCCTGCTCCCTGCGGGGATCGCCGCCGTCGAGGGCGACTTCGTGGCCGGCGACCCCGTCGAGCTGCGCTCCGCCGAGGGGGTCGCGGTGGCCCGGGGCCTGGTCAACTTCGACGCCAAGGAACTCCCGCAGCTCCTCGGACGCTCCACCCGCGAGCTTGCGCGGGAGCTCGGACCCGCGTACGAGCGGGAGGTCGTGCACCGGGACGATCTGGTCCTGCTGCAGGGCTGAGGTTCGGGAAAACCACCGCGCGGCGGGCCGGGGACTGGTCAACTGTGAGGGGCGGACACGCGTAGCGCAGACAGGAGGCGGCTGGTGAGACGAGCGCTGACCAGCGTCGGTACCGGGGACGGCGCCGGCGGTGAGGAGCCGGGCCCGGTGTCCCGCCTCTGGCACGTGACGCTGAGCGTCTCGGGCAAGCCGACGCCGCTGCCGGAGGTGCGCCGCGGGCTGGAGCAGCTCGCGCACGACCACCCCTTCCTGCTGACCAGCCGGTACGCCGACGACCACGCGGAGATCCGGTACTGGGAAGAGGCCCGCGACCTCCACGACGCGGCGGCCGTCGCCCTGCGGCTGTGGGGCGAGCACCGGTCGACGGCGCAGCTGCCGCCGTGGGAGATCGTCGGGCTGGAGGTCATCGACCGCACGACCTACCACCAGCGCGTGGCGGAGGGCTACGGTCCGCCCCCGGCCCACCCGGTGGGCGTGCACCCCTATTAGACGCGCCGCTCGCGCGTCCCGGCCGCGAGCGGCCTCCCCGGCTTCGGGCCGCCGCGCCGGACTCCGTCCGCCGGTGGCGGGGCGGGGCGCCGCCCGTCCCGGCCGGGGTCCGGCGGTCCGGTGCGGGGGGCGGGCCGCTGCGCGGGGCGAGGTCCCCCACCCGCCCTTCCACCGTGCCCCGGGGCTCTGCCCCGGCCCCCGTTCCGGGCGCCGGCGCGCGCGGTGCGCCCCAACGCCGCGCGGGCCGGAACCGCCGCGCAGCGGCACCCCCCGGCCCCGCCGGCGCGTGCGGCGCGGGGGCTGGGGCCGAGCCCCGGGGAACGGGCGAAGGGCGGGGCGGGGAGACGGCTCCGCGCAGCGGCCGCGGGTTCCGTCCACCGGGCCGTCTCGCGGGGTGGAACTCCCGTGAGGGGCCGGGGACCCGGGGATTACCCTGGGCCGCATGACCTCGCTCGACGACGCCACCGCGACCTCCCCCGTCCTCGCCACCGCGGCAGCCGCCCGCACCGCCGCCGCGGCCATCGCCCCACTCCCGCGGTCCGCCAAGGACACGGCCCTCCTGGCCGTCGCGGACGCGCTGACGGCCCGTACCGACGAGATCGTCGCGGCCAACGCCCGGGACATCGACAAGGCCCGTGCCGCCGGCACCAGCGAGACCGTCATCGACCGGCTCACCCTCACCCCGGAGCGGGTCGCCGCCATCGCCTCCGACGTGCGCGACGTCGCGGCCCTCCCCGACCCCGTCGGCGAGGTCGTCCGCGGCTCCACCCTCCCCAACGGCATCGACCTGCGCCAGATCCGCGTCCCCCTCGGCGTCGTCGGTATCATCTACGAGGCCCGCCCCAACGTCACCGTCGACGCCGCCGCGCTCTGCCTGAAGTCCGGCAACGCGGTCCTGCTGCGCGGCAGTTCCTCCGCCTACGCCTCCAACACCGCCCTCGTCGGCATCCTGCGCGACGCCATCGAGAGCGCCGGCCTGCCCGCCGACGCGATCCAGCTCGTCCCCGGCGAGTCCCGGGACTCCGTCCGCGAGCTGATGCGCGCCCGCGGCCTCGTCGACGTGCTCATCCCGCGCGGCGGTGCCTCCCTCATCAAGACGGTCGTCGAGGAGTCCACCGTCCCGGTCATCGAGACCGGTACCGGCAACTGCCACGTCTACGTCGACGCGCAGGCCGACCTCGACATGGCCGTGGACATCCTCGTCAACTCCAAGGCGCAGCGTCCCTCCGTCTGCAACGCCGCCGAGACCCTCCTCGTCCACCGCGACATCGCCGGGGCGTTCCTGCCCCGCGCCCTCGACGCGCTCGCCGACGCCGGCGTGACCGTCCACGGCGACGAGCGGGTGCTGGCCGCCGCCGAGGGCGGCAAGGTCACCGCCCTGCCCGCCACCGACGAGGACTGGGCCGCCGAGTACCTGTCGTACGACATCGCCGCCGCCGTCGTGGACTCCCTCGACGACGCCGTCGCCCACATCCGCCGCTGGACCTCCGGCCACACCGAGGCGATCGTCACCACCTCGCAGGCCGCCGCGCGCCGCTTCACCCAGCTGGTCGACTCGACCACCGTCGCCGTGAACGCCTCCACCCGGTTCACCGACGGTGGCCAGTTCGGATTCGGCGCCGAGATCGGCATCTCCACCCAGAAGCTGCACGCCCGCGGCCCGATGGGCCTGCCCGAGCTCACCTCCACCAAGTACATCGTCACCGGCGACGGTCACATCCGGTAACCGGGCCCTCGACCCGGTGTGGCCGGATTCCGGCTTTCACCCTGCCCAAAGCGGCCCCCCAGGTCTACGCTGTTCCCGTGCCGGACGACGTGGGGGGCAAGCCGTTCCCGGACGACGGGGAGCCCGACGACGACCGCGGAGGCGCGGATCAGGACTTCGCCTCCGTGGTGTTCGACGAGGACTTCGTCCGGAACGCCGAGATCCATGAACCGAGCGCGGCAGAACGCCAGCGCGCCGCCGACCGGGCCCGCGCGGAGGCCGAGGCCGCCCGCGTCGCCGGAGGCTGGGCGGGCGAGGACGACTACGGCCACCCGGACGGGTACGCCCTGGACGACCCCGCCTGGGAGGGCGGCCACTACGGCTACCCCGAGGGCCCGTACGGGGCCTACGGCGGCAGTCTGCGGCCCTACCGCGGCCGGGCCGGCTGGCTGAGACCGGTCGCCTGGGTGCTCGCCGTCGTCATGGGGCTCGGGATGGTCGCGCTGGCCTTCAGCGCCGTCTACCGCAGCGCCGCGGGTGAAGCGGACCCCGCACCCGCCCCCGCCAGTACCCCGCTCGGGGAAGTCGCCGGCGTCGGCGCGTTTACGTACCCCGTCGGCCGCCAACCCTGAAGGTACGACCCCGCTCGCCCGTTCCGGAGCCGGGGGCTTCTCTGGAGCGGCGACAGCGGGGAGAAGCGATGGCCGTACCAGGAGATCCGCCCAACGGCACCCCCGAGGGAATCGGCGGGGGCGACGACGAGCTGCGCCCGGACGAGTACCGGTCGGTGGTGTTCGACGAGGACTTCGTCCGTGCTGCCCGGCTGCAGGAGTTCTCCGCCCGGGAACGCATGGGCGAGCACGCCCGGGCCGTCCGTAGCCGCTCCATCTGGTCGGGCGGCTCCCCGGGCCGCGGCACCGGCACCCCGGGCCGGGGCGCCCGCCAGGGCATGCTGCTCGTCCTGCTCATCGCCACGGCCTTCGCGGTCGCCGTCTACCTGGGCCTGCGCAACCCCTACGTGGCCCCGGCCGGCGGCGAGGCCGAGCCGCTCGGCAGCACCGTCGTGCCCCTGACGCCGTCGGCCGCCGTGCCCGGCGGCAGACCGGCCGACCTCTACGCCCGGAGCCCCGCGGCCGACTACCGGACCGGCGCGGCCGGCATCACCCTGCCGGCCGTGCGCCGCACCCACCACTTCACCGAGAGCCAGGTCCTCGCCGCGCTGTCCATCGCCAAGGACTACCTCGTGCAGTCCTCCCTGGACCCCGACGTGCTCTCCGGCACCGCCACCCGGCCCGTGCGGGTGCTCCTGGACCCCGGCCAGCTGGCCCAGTTCGACGAGAGCATGACCACGCCCTCGGGGGACGGCCGGCACGCCGCCACGGGCTGGCTGGTCCGCTTCGACCCGCAGACCGCCGCCCTGGCCGACTCCCGCGTCCGGGTCAGCGGGACCCTCGCCTTCGAGGAGATCAGCCCGGAGGTGCTGGTGGTCACCACCGACCACACCTTCGTGTACGCCGTGCGGGGCGCGTCCGGGCCGCCGAGCGGGCCCGACGGCGCCTCGCTCTTCACCGTCCGGCGCGAGCTGAGGTTGCGCTTCGACCACGAGGACCTCACCGCCCGGCGGGCGGAGGTGGCCTCCTCCTACGCGATGGCCGGGCCCCAGGACTGCGCCGCCGACCCGGCCGGGGGGTTCCGCCCGCTGCTGGCCGGCGCCGGTCCCACCACGGTGGGCCCGCCCGTGAGCGACCCGTACGCCAGCGGCCACCCCCGGCGCACGGCCGGGCTGTGCGGGGTCATGGACCCGGCCGCGACGGCCGAGAACCCTTCCGCGGAGCCCCCGTCCGCCGCGCCCCCGTCAGTGCAGCCCCCGCAGTCCGCGGAGCCGGCCCGGCCGGGGGACGGCCCGGCGCCCGTGGCCGGGGCCCAGCCGCCGCCCCCCGCCTCCGTCAGCCCGGTCCGTTAGAGCCCTTGTCCCCGCCGTCCGCCGGGGCCGAGGGGCCGCCGCCGGAGCCGGACCCGCCGGTGAACCGGTCGCGCAGCTTCCCGCCCAGGTCGCCCGCACCGCCCGCCAGGTCGCCGACCAGCTTCATCAGCGGATCCCGGCTCGCGCGCACCGAGTCCGCGTAGTGCGAGGCGGACTGGCGGAACGAGTCCGTCACCGAGGTGTCCTTGTCCTCGTCCCGTCGCGGGTAGTGCCCGTCCATGATCCGCTGGAAGTCCCGGCTCAGCGACCACTTGCGCAGCTCGGCGGCGCGCACCGCGGTGAGGGGGTGCGTGCGCGGCAGCACGTTGAGGATCTTCAGGACCGAGTCGCGCAGGTCGCCGCTCGACTCGTACTCCTCGGCCTGGGCCAGGAAGGCGTCGACGTTCATCTCGTGCAGGTTGTCCCCGCCCGCGATCTTCATCAGCCCCCGCATCGAGGCGTTCACGTCCTGGCCCGCCAGCAGCCCGGCCCGGTCCGCCGACAGCTCCGACTTGCGGAACCACTCCCGCAGCGCGGTGACGATCGCCGAGATCGCCACATTGCCCAGCGGGATCCACGACACCTTCAGCGCCAGGCTCGTCAGGAACAGCAGCACCGTGCGGTACACGGCGTGCCCCGACAGCGCGTGGCCCACCTCGTGGCCCACGACCGCCCGCATCTCCTCCTCGTCGAGCAGCTTCACCAGCCCGGTCGTCACCACGATGATCGGCTCGTCCAGCCCGATGCACATGGCGTTCGGCCGCGGGTCCTGCTGCACGTACATCTGGGGGACCTTCTCCAGGTCCAGGATGAAGCAGGCGTCGCGCAGCATCCCGTACAGATGGGGGAACTGGGTCTCGCCCACGCGCACCGAGTCGGACAGGAACAGCAGCCGCAGGCTCCGCTCCGGGAGCAGCCCGCTGAGGGCCTTGAAGACCGTGTCGAAGCCGCTCAGCTTCCGCAGGGCGACCAGCGCCGAGCGGTCCGCCGGGTGCTCGTAGGCCCGGGAGGAGATCCCCGGGAACCTCCTGCGGTCGCGGGCCGGTGTCTTCTCGAATCCGGTGTCCGTCATGGCGCCTCCCCCTGGATCGGCCTGTGCTGCACTGCGTCCATCCTCTCCAACGCCTGAGTCGGCGTGAGCGTGCCCCGGGGCCCCGCATACGATGTGAGGGAAGTCTCCGCCCGCTCCCCGACTCGATAGGTACCTGCCTGATGAGCCTCTCCACCACCGCCCACAACCTCGTCGTCCTCGCTTCGGAGGGCGCCGAGCAGCACGGCGGCAACCACGAGAGCCTGAGCCCCTACCTGACCGGTGGCGGCGCGCTCTTCATCCTGCTGCTGATGCTCTGGGTGACCACGCGCCTGAACCGCGACCGCTGAACCACTCGTTCGGACCGGGCCTCCGCGCACGTGCCACCGGGCCAGTAGGCTCTGCGCTCATGGGAGAGCAGGAAGTGCCTACGGGCCCGGTCAAGCGCCGGCTCGGCGTGATGGGCGGGACGTTCGACCCGATCCACCACGGACACCTGGTGGCCGCCAGCGAGGTGGCCGCCCTTTTCCACCTCGACGAGGTGGTGTTCGTCCCCACGGGCGAACCGTGGCAGAAGTCCCAGCGGGCCGTGTCGCCCGCCGAGGACCGCTACCTGATGACCGTCATCGCGACGGCCTCGAACCCGCAGTTCTCGGTGAGCCGCATCGACATCGACCGCGGCGGACCGACGTACACGATCGACACCCTGCGGGACCTGAGCGCCCTCAACGAGGACGCCGACCTCTTCTTCATCACCGGCGCCGACGCCCTCGCGCAGATCCTGACCTGGCGCAACGCCGACGAGCTCTTCTCCCTCGCCCACTTCATCGGCGTGACCCGGCCCGGCCACGTCCTGACCGACGACGGCCTGCCCGAGGGCGGCGTCTCGCTCGTCGAGGTGCCCGCGCTGGCGATCTCCTCCACGGACTGCCGCGCGCGCGTCGCCGAGGGCGATCCCGTCTGGTACCTGGTCCCGGACGGCGTGGTCCGCTACATCGACAAGCGTGAGCTGTACCGGGGAGCCTGAGCTTCCGGAACGACGAGAGGCCCGCGGTGAACGACCCACAGGATCCGTACGACCCGTACGCCGCCCAGCAGCAGCTCATCGGCTACGACGCGTACGGCCGGCCGCTGTACGGCCAGGTGCCCGCGCAGCAGCCCCTCCAGCCCGCCCCGCCGCCGTACGGGCAGCAGTACGAGCCCCCGTACGGGCAGCCGTACGCGCAGGAGTCCCCGGCACAGCAGTACGACCACGGGCAGCAGCCACAGGGGTACGCCCCGGGCCCCTCCCACGGGTACGACGCCCGGCAGCCGCAGCAGTGGATCCCGCAGCAGGCCGCCGCCCCGGAGGCCCCCGCCCCGCCGGCCTCCCCCTCCCCGGCCCCCGTCCCCGAGCCGCGCCGCCCGGAGGCGGCGGACCCGGCCGGCGCGGCTGCCGCCGGTGCGGACCCGGCCCCGGGCGGCCCGGCCGCCGGCTACCGCACCGAGCAGTTCGCCTTCCTCGACCAGCAGGACGAGGACTCCGAGGACGTCATCGACTGGCTCGCCTTCACCGAGAGCCGCACCGAGCGCCGCGAGGAGGCCCGCCGCCGCGGCCGCAACCGGGTCGTCGCGCTGGGCGTCGTCCTGACCCTCCTCGTCGTCGGCGGGCTCGGCTGGCTCTGGTACGCGGGCGCGCTGCCCTTCCTCGACGGACCCGGACAGAAGAAGGGCCCCGCGGCCGCCGCGGGCGCCCAGAAGCGGGACATGATCGTCGTCCACCTGCACAACACCAAGCGGGGCGGCAGTTCCACCGCCCTCCTCGTGGACAACGTCACCACCCGGCAGGGCGCCACCGTCCTGCTGCCCAACGCCCTCGCCGTCACCAAGGAGGACGGCACGCCCACCACCCTCGGCAAGTCCGTCGAGGACGGCAGCATCGGCACCCGCGAAGCCCTCGACACCGTCCTCGGGACCCGCATCGGCGGCACCTGGCGCCTGGACACCCCCTTCCTGGAGCGGCTCGTCGAGCTGGTCGGAGGCATCGAGGTCGACACCGACGCCGCCGTGCCCGCCGACGACCAGGCCAAGACGCCGGCCGTCGGGCAGGGCCCCGGGCAGAGCCTGACCGGCGCCATGGCCGTCGCCTACGCCACCTACCGGGCGCAGGGCGAGCCGGAGGCCAGGCAGCTGGAGCGCACGGGCCGGGTCCTCTACGCCGTCCTGCGCAAGATCCCCTCCGACCCGAAGGCGGCCGCCACGACGGTCGAGAGCATGGGCCAGATCCTGGACCCCGGCCTGGACGCGCAGAACCTCGGCGGCCTCCTGTCGCGGATCGGCGAGCACGCCAAGGTGGCCGCGTACCGCACCGAGACGCTCTCGGTGAAGCCGGACGGCGGCCTCACCGACGACGCCTCCAGGAAGACGGTCAAGGACCTCCTGGGCGGCACGGTCACGGCGGCCCAGCCCGGCGCGGCCCCTCGCGTGGGCCTCAAGGACGCCACCGGGGACGCGAAGGCGCAGATCGCGGCGAAGGCGGCCCTGCTCAACGGCGGCTACGCCTTCGTGGACGGCGGCAAGGCCGACCGGGCCGCCGCGACCACGCAGGTCACGTACCAGGACGAGGGCCAGCGGGGCCGGGCGGTCGAGGTCGCCAAGACGCTGGGGCTGCCGGAGACGGTCGTGAAGAAGGCCGAGAGCGTGGTGAACGCGGACGTCGTGGTGACCCTGGGCAAGGACTGGAAACCGTCCTGACCGGGCGGGGCCGGCAGTACATGAGACCCTTGTAGGGATCTGCCCGCCAACCCGAAAGCATGGCCAGTGACCGCCACGGACCGCTCCATCGAGCTCATCACCGCCGCCGCCCAGGCCGCGGCCGACCGGCTCGCGCACGACATCATCGCGTACGACGTCAGCGACGTGCTGTCGATCACCGACGCCTTCCTGCTCGCCTCCGCGCCCAACGACCGCCAGGTCAAGTCGATCGTGGACGAGATCGAGGAGCGGCTCCTCAAGGAGCTCGGCGCCAAGCCGGTGCGCCGCGAGGGCGACCGCGACGCCCGCTGGATCCTGCTCGACTACGTCGACATCGTGGTCCACGTCCAGCACAGCGAGGAGCGCGTCTTCTACGCGCTGGAGCGCCTGTGGAAGGACTGCCCCGAGATCGAGCTGCCCGAGGACGCCAAGCTCACCATCGGCAAGGCCGAGGAGCACGCCAAGCTGCGCGAGGCGCAGGGCGACGACGACCTGGACGGTGATCTGTTCTGAGCGCGGCCACCAGCACGGGAGGGCGTGCCGGCGGCTCCGCCCGCACCGGCAGGAAGATCGTCCTCTGGCGGCACGGCCAGACCTCCTGGAACCTGGAGCGCCGCTTCCAGGGCTCCACGGACATCGAGCTGACCGAGACGGGGCTGGCGCAGGCGCGCCGCGCCGCCCGGCTGCTCGCCTCGCTGAAGCCGGACGCCATCGTGGCCTCCGACCTGAAGCGCGCCGCGGCCACGGCCGCCGAGCTGGCCTCCGTCACGCACCTGCCCGTGGCGCACACCGAGGCGCTGCGCGAGACGTACGCCGGTGAGTGGCAGGGCCTGACGCACGAGGAGATCGTCGAGAAGTACGGCGAGCAGTACGCGGCGTGGAAGCGCGGCGAGCCGGTCCGCCGCGGCGGGGGCGAGCTGGAGACCGAGGTCGCCGACCGGGCCGCCCCGGTGGTGCTGAGCCACGCCGACCGGCTGCCCGAGGGCGGCACGCTCGTCGTCGTCAGCCACGGCGGCACCATCCGCACGACCATCGGCCGCCTGCTGCGGCTGGAGGCGCGCGACTGGGAGAGCCTGGGCGGGCTCTCCAACTGCTGCTGGTCCGTCCTCGGTGAGGGCGCGCGCGGCTGGCGGCTGCTGGAGCACAACGCCGGCACCCTGCCGGAACCGGTGCTCGGCGACGACGACTGAGCCCCTCCGCGGGGCCGCTCCGCCCCGGATTTCACTTTCCGGCTGGTCACAGGCTAGAGTTCTTCTTGTTCGCAGCGAAGAACACCGGAAACGGGGGGAACGCCGCGGAGAGCGGGGCTATAGCTCAGTTGGTAGAGCGCCTGCATGGCATGCAGGAGGTCAGGAGTTCAATTCTCCTTAGCTCCACAATCAGGATCCCGTCCCCAACAGGGGGCGGGATCCTTGCGTTTGTTCCCTCTGTGCTTGCTGCCCCCGCCGGGACCGGCGTGGCAGAATCGGACGGCCGGAGGGGGACACGACGGTCCGACGCGGGAGGGAGTCGCTGACGGATGGGTGCACACCGGCGGCGGTGCGACTGGTGCAACAACGGCACGCCGATCGTTCGGGACATGGAGCCGGTCAACCCCGACTACCAGTACTGGTGCGAGGAATGCGCGCGGGCGCTGATCATAAAAGGCGACCCCATCGAGACGTACCGGGAGCTGGAGGGCGAGCCGATCTACGGCCGGCTCCTCGACGAGCACTGCACGCTCAAGCGCTTCTACCAGTTCGCCCGGGCTTGACCGGGTCAACGAGGGATGAACCGGACATAACAGGGCCCCGGGAAACCGATTTTTGGTCTGGGGCCAGGACCGTGTAATGTTCTCGATGTCGCCAGGGGGAACCGGCAAGGGAAACCGAGAAGGGGCCCGGCGGCAGAGAGAAACAAGGGGCTATAGCTCAGTTGGTAGAGCGCCTGCATGGCATGCAGGAGGTCAGGAGTTCAATTCTCCTTAGCTCCACAGTGTGGAAGAGGGTCACCCGGTTCGGGTGACCCTCTTCTCGTCGTGGTCCCTTCCCGTCCGCGGGGCCGTCCGCGCCGTGTTCACCGTGCGGAACGATCGAGCGGCCGTCGGGGCCCCTGCGGTACCCTGACGCCATGCGTGCCGTACGCCTTCTGCTTACCGAGCCGCGCTGAGCAGCACCGACCCCGAGAAGGTCGGCATCGGCGCGGCGTCCCCTCCTGTGCGAGGGGTTTTTTCGTTTGGGCAGGCAGAGACGGCAGAGACGATCGATGGAGCTTCAGGAATCATGAGCGAGACGAACACCCCGGCCCCCGAGGCGGCCGAGGGGCACCGTTACACGGCTGCCATGGCCGCCGACATCGAGGCACGCTGGCAGGACGTATGGGACGCGGAGGGCACCTACGAGGCGCCCAACCCCAGCGGTGACCTGGCCGGCGACCCGGCGGTCGTCGCCCGGCCCAAGAAGTTCATCATGGACATGTTCCCGTACCCCTCCGGTGCGGGCCTGCACGTCGGCCACCCGCTCGGGTACATCGCCACCGACGTCTACGCCCGCCACCAGCGCATGTCCGGCCACAACGTCCTGCACACCCTGGGCTTCGACGCCTTCGGCCTGCCGGCCGAGCAGTACGCCGTGCAGACCGGCACGCACCCGCGCGTGTCGACCGAGGCGAACATCGAGAACATGAAGGCCCAGCTGCGCCGCCTGGGCCTGGGCCACGACAAGCGCCGCTCGTTCGCGACGATCGACCCCGAGTACTACAAGTGGACCCAGTGGATCTTCCTGCAGATCTACAACTCCTACTACGACGCGGACGCGAACAAGGCCCGGCCGATCGCCGAGCTGGTCGCCGCCTTCGAGAACGGCTCCCGTGAGGTCCCCGGCGGCCGCGCCTGGGCCGAGCTGACCGCCGCCGAGCGCGCCGACGTCCTGAACCGGTACCGGCTGGCCTACTCCTCGGACGCGCCCGTCAACTGGTGCCCCGGGCTGGGCACCGTGCTGGCCAACGAGGAGGTCACCGCCGACGGCCGGTCCGAGCGCGGCAACTTCCCGGTCTTCAAGTCCCGCCTGAGCCAGTGGAACATGCGCATCACCGCGTACGCCGACCGGCTGCTGGACGACCTGGACGCGCTGGACTGGCCCGAGGCCATCAAGCTGCAGCAGCGCAACTGGATCGGCCGCAGCGAGGGCGCGCGCGTCGACTTCGCCCTGGGCGACCAGGCCATCACCGTCTTCACCACCCGCCCGGACACCCTGTTCGGCGCCACCTACATGGTGCTGGCGCCCGAGCACCCGCTGGTCGAGGAGTTCGTCCCGGCCGCCTGGCCCGAGGGCACCCACGACGTGTGGACCGGCGGGCACGCCACCCCGGCCGAGGCCGTCGCCGCGTACCGCAAGCAGGCCGCCTCCAAGTCGGACGTCGAGCGGCAGGCCGACGCCAAGGAGAAGACCGGCGTCTTCACCGGCGCGTACGCCGTCAACCCGGTCAGCGGCGAGAACGTACCCGTCTTCATCGCCGACTACGTGCTGATGGGCTACGGCACCGGCGCGATCATGGCCGTCCCGGCGCACGACGCCCGCGACTTCGAGTTCGCCCGGGCCTTCGAGCTGCCGATGCGCTGCGTGGTCGAGCCCACGGACGGCCGGGGCACCGACCCGGCCGAGTGGGACGACGCCTTCGGCTCCTACGACGCGAAGCTGGTCAACTCGGCCGGCGAGGGCGTTTCCCTGGACGGCCTGGGCGTGGTCGAGGCCAAGGCCGCCATCACCGACTGGCTGGCGGAGCGGGGCCTGGGCGAGGGCACCGTCAACTTCCGCCTGCGCGACTGGCTCTTCAGCCGCCAGCGCTACTGGGGCGAGCCCTTCCCGATCGTCTACGACGAGGACGGCGTCGCCCACTCGCTGCCCGAGTCGATGCTGCCGCTGGAGCTGCCCGAGGTCGAGGACTACTCGCCGCGCACCTTCGAGCCCGACGACGCGGACTCCCAGCCGGAGACCCCGCTGTCGCGCAAGGCCGACTGGGTCAACGTCGAGCTGGACCTGGGCGACGGCCGCGGCGTGCGGTCGTACCGCCGCGAGACCAACACCATGCCCAACTGGGCCGGCTCCTGCTGGTACGAGCTGCGGTACCTGGACCCGAGCAACGCGGACGCGCTGGTCGACCCGGAGATCGAGCAGTACTGGATGGGGCCGCGCGAGAGCGCCCCGCACGGCGGCGTCGACCTCTACGTGGGCGGCGCCGAGCACGCGGTGCTGCACCTGCTGTACGCGCGCTTCTGGTCCAAGGTCCTGTTCGACCTGGGCCACGTCTCCTCGGTCGAGCCGTTCCACAAGCTGTTCAACCAGGGCATGATCCAGGCCTACGTCTACCGTGACGAGCGCGGCTTCCCGGTCACGGCCACCGAGGTCGAGGAGCGCGACGGCGCGTTCTTCTTCGAGGGCGAGCCGGTCAAGCGCGAGCTGGGCAAGATGGGCAAGTCCCTGAAGAACGCCGTCACCCCGGACGAGATCTGCGAGGAGTACGGCGCGGACACGCTGCGCCTGTACGAGATGGCGATGGGCCCCCTGGACGTTTCGCGTCCGTGGGACACCCGCGCCGTGGTCGGCCAGTACCGGCTGCTCCAGCGCCTGTGGCGCAACGTGGTGGACGAGGAGACGGGCGCGGTGACGGTCGTCGACGCGGAGCCCGCCGAGGACACGCTGCGCGCCCTGCACAAGGCCATCGACGGGGCCGGCTCGGACATGGCGGGCCTGCGGTTCAACACCGCCATCGCCAAGATCACCGAGCTGAACAACACCCTGACGAAGGCGGGCCGCCCGCTGGAGCGGTCCGTGGCCGAGCGGCTGGTGCTGCTGATCGCCCCGCTGGCCCCGCACATCGCCGAGGAGCTGTGGCACCGCCTGGGCCACGCCGACTCGGTGGTCCACCAGGACTTCCCGGTGGCGGACCCGGCGTACGTCGTGGACGAGACGGTCACCTGCGTCGTCCAGGTCAAGGGCAAGGTCAAGGCCCGCCTGGAGGTGCCGCCGACCATCTCGGAGGCCGACCTGGAGCAGCTGGCGGTCACCGACGCGGCCGTCGTGGCCGCACTGGGCGGCGCCGAGATCCGCAAGGTGATCGTCCGCGCCCCGAAGCTGGTGAACATCGTCATCTGAGCACCGGCCGATCCGGGGGGCCGGCCGGGCGCCGGCCTCTCGGGGTGATCCCGTACGGGCAGGTTGGGGGTTCGAACAGGACCCCCGACCTGCCCGTGGCGTTTACGGTGGAGGTGACGGGAAAAGGCCGGGGAAGGGAACCTCATGGAGGTAGGCGCGTTGGTCATCATCTTTGCCCTGGTGGTGCTGTTCGCCTTCCTGGGGCTGGGCGCCTGGGCCACGGTCAAGGCGGTCGGCGCCGCCAAGCGAGGTGTGGACCGGACGATCACGCAGGCCCGCCGGACGGTCGAGGACACCACCCTCAAAGCCAAGAGCCTCGGCCAGGTCGGGGTCACGGCCGGGCTGGCCCAGCTGCGGCTGGACCTGCGGACCTCGATGCGGGCCACGCAGGCGGCCCTCTACCAGGGCGTCCAGGCCGACGACTCGCTGAAGGAGTCGATCGCCCTCTTCGAGCGGCTGAGCCGGCACGGGCACGAGCTGGACGACGAGCTCAAGCGGCTGGAGCAGGAGCCCGACCGCAAGCGGATCGCGCAGCGGCTGCCCGAGCTGCGGGAGCGCACCGCCAAGATCACCGAGTCCGCCGACTCGCTGCGGTGGGCCGCGCGCGACCGGGCCCGCCAGTTCGCCGACGAGGACCTGGCCACGCTGTCGGCGCAGATCGAGGTGGAGTCGAGCGCGCTGCGCGACTGGTCCCGGGAGTCGGTCGACGACCTGGCCGCCGCCGCGGCGGCATGGGACGCCGGGCAGGGGCAGGGGCAGGGGCAGGGGCCGGGGCAGCGGTCGGCTGCCGGTGGTGCCGGCGGTGGTGCGTCCGGCGCGTCGGAGCAGGGACGGGCCCCGGGGCGGCAGCAGCGGCCCGCGCTGGACGCCTCCGGGCCCGCGGTGGCCTACCCCTGGCAGAAGGCCCCCAGGCCTGAGGCCACTTCCTGAGCGGCGCGCCGGGGCGGAGCCGGTACCTGGGGAGTCCCGGACCGGGTGATCCGGGGAGGCGGGGGTGACGGATGTGGCCCGGGCTGCCGGATCGCCTCCTCGGGCGGTAACCTCCGGCTCATGTCCCGCCATGTCGCGATCGTCACCGATTCCACGGCCTATCTGCCCCCTCCGGCGATGGCGCGGCACGGGATCACCGCCGTCCCCCTGACCGTCGTCCTGGGGGACGAGGCCCTCGAGGAGGGCACCGAGATCTCGGCCCGCAGCCTGGCCGCGGCCCTGCAGAAGCGCCGCCCGGTCACCACCTCCCGCCCGGGCCCCGAGCAGTTCGTACGGGCCTACCGGGCGGCGGCGGACGCCGGGGCGACCGGCATCGTGAGCCTGCACCTCTCCGCCGAGTTCTCCGGCACCTACGACGCCGCGGTGGTCGCGGCGAAAAGCGCCCCGGTCCCGGTCCGGGTCGTGGACACCGGCATGGTCGCGATGGCCCTCGGCTTCTGCGCCCTCGCCGCCGCCGAGACCGCCGGGGCGGGCGGCTCCGTCGACGAGGCCGTGGCCGCCGCCGAGAAGCGGGCCGCGGAGATGGCGGCGTACTTCTACGTGGACACCCTCGACTACCTCCGGCGCGGCGGCCGGATCGGGGCGGCTCAGGCCCTCCTCGGGTCGGCGCTCGCGGTCAAGCCGCTGCTCACGCTGGACGGCGGGCGGATCGAGATGCTGGAGAAGGTCCGGACGGCCTCCCGGGCCATCGCGCGGCTGGAGGAGCTCGCCGTCGAGCGCGCCGGGGCGCGCAGCGTCGACGTGGCCGTGCACCACCTGGCGGCCCCGGAACGCGCCGAGAAGCTCGCGGAGCGGCTGCGGGAGCGCATTCCCGGGCTGGTCGAGCTGCACGTGAGCGAGGTCGGCGCGGTGATCGGCGCGCACACCGGGCCGGGGCTGCTGGCGGCGGTCGTCTCGCCGCGCTGACGCCTTCGCGGCGGGTCTCCCCGTTCGCGGGCGGGTTCCCTCGCCGTGCCGTTCACCGGAACGGGTGGCGGGGATTTCCACAACGGGATGGTTGTGCACCGGAATTGAGGGGTCCGAGCAGGGTGCCGGGGACCGGCCCTAGCGTCGGGGCATGACTCTTCGAACGCGTGCTCAGCGCCCCTCGGGACGCCCCGGATCCACCGAACGCCGGCGGCCGCCCGCCGCTCCGCGCGAGCAGGGCGGTCCCCGGTCCCGGTCCCGGCCCCGCCCCGACCCCGTCGCCGTGCGGCGCAGGGCGGAGGTGCTGCTGGCGGGGGCTTCGCCGCCGGTCCCGGGGCCGGTTCCGGCCGCGGTTGCGGAGCGGGTCCGGCCCGAGCCTCCGGTGCTTTCGCCCGCGGCTGTGCCCGTGGCGGAGCGGGGGGCCGGTGCGGGGCCGGCCGGTGCCCCGCCGGGGGCTTCGCCGCCGCAGCCCGGGGCCGTGCCCGGGGCGGGGAGGTGGTTGGCGGTGCGGGAGCGGCTGCCGGTGTGGGTGCAGGCCCGGTGCGGGGTGGAGCCCCGGGCGGTGGCCGCCGTGGGCGTGGTGCTGGCCGTGGCGGTGGGGTTCGCCGTCCAGCAGTACGCGGCGGCCCGGCCGCAGACGGTGACGGCGCCCGCGGTGCTCGCCCCGGCGCCGCCCGCGACCCCGCCGCCGGCGGCGGGAGCGGGGTCCGGCGGGCCGGGCGGCCGCATCGTGGTGGACGTCGGCGGCAAGGTCCGCGATCCGGGTGTGCGGCGGCTGCCCGGCGGCTCGCGGGTGGAGGACGCCCTGGCCGCGGCCGGGGGAGTGCGGCCGGGGGCGGACACCACCGGGCTCAACCGGGCCCGGCTCCTGGTGGACGGCGAACAGGTGCTGGTGGGCGTCACCGCACAGCCCGCGCCGCCCGGCGGCGCGGGGGCCGGCGGCGGACCGGGCCCCGGCCCGCTGAGCCTCGGCAGCGCGACCGTCGAGCAGCTGGACGGGCTGCCGGGGGTCGGCCCCGTACTGGCCCGGCACATCGTGGAGTTCCGCTCCGCCAAGGGCGGGTTCCGGACCGTGGAGGACCTCCGGCAGGTCGACGGCATCGGCGAGCGCAGGTTCGCCGAGCTGCGGAAGCTGGTGCGGCTGTGAGCACCGTCGGGGGGCCGGGGCCGGGGCCGGGGCCGGGGCCGGGAACAGGGCTGGGGCTGGGAACGGGGGCCGGGCAGGGCCGCGGGGCCGGGGCGGAAGGCGGTGGGCGGCCGGCTGTCGGGCCCGGGGGTGGCGGTGCGCGGGGGAGCGGGGTCGGGGGTGGCGGTGCGGCGGTCGTCGGGCCGGAGGGTGGCGGGCGGGCGGCTGTCGGGCCCGGGGGTGGCGGGGTGCCGGGGAGCGGGGCCGGGGGTGGCGTGGCGGACTTCGGGCCGGAGGGGGGTGGGGTCGAGCGGGCTGGGCCGGTGGACCTGCGGCTCGTGGTGCCGGCTCTGGCCGCCTGGGGCGCGGCCGCCCTCGGGCTCGGGGTGCCGGGCGGGTGGTGCGCCGTCGGGGCGGTGGCCGCGGTGGCCGCGGCGGGGGTGTCGCTGGTGGCCGGATGCCGCGGGACGGGCCCGGTGTGGCGGGCCGGTACGGCGGTGGCCGCCGCCCTGCTGTGCGCGGCCGCCGGGGCCGGGGTGGCCGGCCTGGAGCGGGCCGAGGCGCGGGCGGGGCCCGTGGCCCGGCTGGCCGGGGAGCACGCCCGGGTGCGCGCCGAGCTCACCGTGGGCTCCGATCCCCGGGCCGCCCGGAGCGGGAGCGGGCCGCCCGTGGTGGTGCTGGACGCGGTGGTGACCGGGGTGACCGGTCCCGACGGCGCCTCCACCCGGGTGAGGACCCCGGTACGGGTGCTGGCCGGGCATCCGGGGTGGGCCCGGCTGCAGCCCTCGACCCGGGTCGCGGTGGCGGCCCGGCTGGCCCCGGCGCGGGACGGCGAGCGGGCCGTGGCGCTGCTCCGGCCCGCCGGGGACGTCCCGCCCCGGGTGACGGGCGGCCCGGACCCCGCGCAGCGGATCGCCGGGACGCTCAGGGCCGGGCTGCGCACGGCCTCCGAGGGGCTCCCCGGGGACGCGGGAGCCCTGCTGCCGGCGCTGGTGGTGGGGGACACCTCCAGGGTCCCGACCGACCTGCACGACGCGTTCGAGGCCACCGACCTGCTGCACCTGCTGGCCGTCTCCGGCTCCAACCTGACCGTGGTGCTGTACCTGCTCATCGGGCCGCCGGGACGGGCGCAGTACGCGGAGCGGAGCGGGCTGGCGCCCCGGCTGGGGCTGTCGCTGCGGTTCACCGCCCTGTGCGGGGCGGCCCTGACGCTGGGGTTCGTCGTGGTGTGCCGGCCCGATCCGAGCGTGTTGCGGGCCGCCGCCTGCGGGGCCGTGACGCTGCTGGCCCTGGCCACGGGGCGGCGCAGGTCCCTGCTCCCGGCGCTGGCCGCGGCGGTGCTGCTCCTCGTGCTGTACGACCCCTGGCTGGCCCGGGCGTACGGGTTCCTGCTCTCGGTGCTGGCCACCGGGGCGCTGCTCACGCTCGGGCCGCGCTGGGCGGCGGCGCTGCGGGGGCGGGGGGTGCCGCCGCGGCTCGCCGAGGCCCTGGCGGCCGCCGCCGCGGCGCAGGCCGTGTGCGCCCCGGTGGTGGTCGTGCTGTCGGCCCGGGTGAGCCTGGTCGCCGTGCCGTGCAACCTGCTGGCGGAGCTGGCCGCCGGGCCGGCCACGGTGCTCGGCTTCGCCGCGCTCGCCGCGGCCCCGCTGAGCGTGCCCGTCGCGGAGCTGCTCGCCCGGTGCGCGGGGGTGCCGGCCGGGTGGATCGCCGCCGTCGCGCGGGCCGGGGCGCGGCTTCCCGGGGCGGAGCTGCCGTGGCCGGGCGGGCCGGGAGGGGGCCTGCTGCTGGCGGCGGTCACGGCCGCCCTCGTGTGGCTGGGGGTCCGGTTCGGGCGGGGGCGCGCGGTCCGCGCGGCCGTGGTGGTGGTGCTGCTCGTCGCGGTGGTGCGGCCGCCGCAGCTCACCCGTGTGCTCACCGGCTGGCCGCCGCCCGGCTGGAGCTACGTCCAGTGCGCCGTGGGGCAGGGGGACGCCGCCGCGCTCGCCGTGGGGCCGGAGGAGGCCGTCGTGGTGGACGCCGGGCCCGAGCCGGGTCCGGTGGACGCCTGTCTGCGGGCCCTCGGTGTGAAACGCGTCCCATTGCTGCTGCTGACGCACTTTCACGCCGACCACGTGGGCGGGCTGTCCGGGGTGCTGCGGGGCCGTTCCGTGGGTGTGATCCAGACCACCGCGTTCGCGGATCCGCCCGCCCGGGCGGCGCTGGTGCGGCGGGTGGCGGCGAGGGCCGGGGTGCCCGTGGTGCAGGCCGTGGCGGGGGAGCGGCGGAGGGCGGGGCGGCTGGAGTGGCAGGTGTTGTGGCCGTCGGCGTCCGGGCCGCCGCCGCAGGGGCCCAACGACGCCAGCGTGGCCCTGCTGGCGCGCACGGCAGGGCTGACGTTCCTGTTGCTGGGGGACCTCGAACCGCCCGCCCAGCAGGCCCTGCTGAGGGAGCATCCGGAGCTGGGTCCGGTGGACGTGCTCAAGGTCGCCCACCACGGTTCGGCGCACCAGGACCCCGGCCTCACCGATCGGATCAGGCCACGGCTCGCCCTGGTCCCGGTCGGTGCCGGCAACCGCTACGGGCATCCGGCGCGGGGCACCCTCGCGCGGCTCAGAGCCCTTGGGGCGGCCGTGCTGCGCACCGACGAGGACGGTTCCGTGGCCGTCTGCGGAGGCGGTGCGGGGGTGCGTGCCTTTCCGGCCGGGCGGCGTCCGAAAAGGCGCGGTCATACCGGGCGTGACCGCTCTGTTTGCCCACAACCCGACAGCATGATCGAATGCCTCTTCGCCAGAACCGACCAAGTACACACAGCACGGGGGTGCATCAGCCATGTTCGGTCGCCGACGGGGGACGGATTCGGCCGGGAGCGGCAGTTCGCAGACGTCCGCCACACTGACACTGCCGCCCACGGCACGCCTGTTGAGCTGCCGGGTCCTCGACACGGTCCACCAGCCCATCCGCCAGGCCAAGTTCGAGGTGACCGATCCGATCGGCCGACGGGTCGTCAGCGGGGAGACGGACCCGTACGGGGGGTTCACGGCGGCCATGCCGGAGGGGGAGTACCGGCTGTCGGTCAGCGCCGAGGGCTACGCCTCGTTCCACGGCGCGACCCTCGTGGGGGACCCGGCGCAGCCCGGCACCGCTGAGATCATCCTGGACTCGGTGGAGCCGCCGGTGCTCCCGCAGCCCGGCCACTGGGAGCTGGACCCGAGCCACTCCTCGATCGGGTTCACGGCGAAGCACATCGGCTTCGCCCGGATCCACGGCCGGTTCACCACCTTCGCCGGCGCGGTGCGGATCGCGGAGCGCATGGAGGACTCCTCCATGCACGTCATCATCGACGCGGCGAGCATCGACACCGGGCTGCGGATGCGCGACGACCACCTGCGTTCGGCGGACTTCCTGGACGCGGCCCGCTACCCCACGGTGGAGTTCTACAGCGAGCGGTTCATCCACCGCGGCGGCAGCCGCTGGGCGGTCGCGGGCGCCCTGACCCTCCACGGGGTGAGCCGCTCCGTCACCCTCGACACCCAGTACCTGGGCGTCGGCACGGGCCTGGAGGGCGAGCCGCGCGCCGCCTGCCGGGCCACGGCCGAGCTGCACCGCGAGGACTTCACCCTGAACTGGCAGTCGGTGCTGGCGCAGGGGATCGCGGCGATCGGGTCGAGCGTGGAAGTGGCGCTGGACGTCCAGATCGTCCACAAGGCCTGAGGGCGGCGCCGCCCGGCTCAGGGGGCTTCCAGCCAGCCCTCGTACGCGGCGGCGAGCTCGTCCAGTACGGCGGTGTCGAGCCGCTCCCGCGGGTCCTCGACGACCACCAGCCACTGGGCGTCCTCGGCGTCGTCCTCGCCGGCCAGGGCGTCGCGCACCAGCTGGGGCTCCTCGGGGAGGCCGAAGCGGTCGACGGCCTCCTGGGCCACCTCCTCGGCGGCGTCGCGGTCGGGCAGGACCAGTACATGTCGCAGGTTCACCGGACCATTCTCGGGCACCGGGGGCCGGTTGCTGTCAGTGCGGCGTGGGATGCTGGAGCCGATGGCCACCAGGAAGAACCCCACCGACGATCCCCTCGCTCCGCTCACCCTCGCGGTGGGGCAGGAGGACCTGCTGCTCGACCGCGTCGTCCGGGACGTGGTGAAGGCCGCCCGCGCGGCCGACGCCGACACGGACGTGCGGGACCTCACCTCCGACCAGCTCCAGCCGGGCACCCTGGCGGAGCTGACGAGCCCGTCGCTCTTCTCCGAGCGCAAGGTCCTGATCGTGCGCAACGCGCAGGACCTGGGCGCGGACACGGTGAAGGAGGTCAAGGCCTACCTCGCCGCACCGTACGAGGAGATCACGCTCGTCCTCCTCCACGCGGGCGGGGTGAAGGGCAAGGCCGTGCTGGACGCCGCCCGCAAGGCGGGGGCTCGGGAGGTCGCCTGCCCGAAGATGACGAAGGCCGCGGACCGGCTCTCCTTCGTCCGGGGGGAGTTCCGGGCGCTGGGGCGTTCGGCCACCCCCGAGGCCTGCCAGAACCTGGTCGACGCGATCGGCGCCGACCTGCGGGAGCTGGCGAGCGCGGCGGCGCAGCTGTGCGCGGACGTCGAGGGCACCATCGACGAGGCCGTGGTCGGCCGCTACTACACCGGCCGGGCCGAGGCCTCCAGCTTCACCGTGGCCGACCGGGCGGTCGAGGGACGGGCGGCGGAGGCCCTGGAGGCCCTGCGCTGGTCCCTGGCCACCGGGGTGGCGCCGGTGCTGATCACCAGCGCGCTCGCGCAGGCCGTCCGGGCGATCGGCAAGCTGGCCTCCGCCCCGCGCGGAGCACGCCCCGGCGACCTCGCCCGGGACCTCGGGATGCCCCCGTGGAAGATCGACCGGGTCCGGCAGCAGATGCGCGGCTGGTCGGCGGACGGGGTCTCGGAGGCGCTGCGCGCGGTCGCCCTGGCCGACGCGGGCGTCAAGGGCGGCGGGGACGACCCCGAGTACGCGCTGGAGAAGGCCGTCGTGGCGGTGGCCCGGGCCGCCAGGCCGCAGCGCCGCTGAGGCGGCTCGGGGAGCCCGCAGGGGCCTCGCCGAGGCCCTGCCGGGCTCCCTCCCGGGCGGCGGACGGCAGGGACGGCGGGGACGGCGGGGACGGCGGGAACACAGACACGCGAAGGCCCCGGCCACCGTCCTGGGGAAGGGCGGAGGCCGGGGCCTTCGGTCACTGCTGTGTGCGCCGCACCCGCGTGGCGAACGCAGGCCGCGTGCGGCGCGGGGTGCCGGTCAGGAGCGGATGAGAGGGCCCGCTGGGTCCTTCCCGGCGTTCACATCGAGTGCGGAACCTCAGATGGCGGCAACCTTGGAGGCCAGCGCCGACTTCTTGTTGGCGGCGGCGTTCTTGTGGATGACACCCTTCGAGACGGCCTTGTCCAGCTTCTTGGAAGCCAGGCGGGCCGCAGCGGTGGCCTTCTCCGCGTCGCCGGCGAGGATGGCCTCGTTGGCCTTGCGGATGAAGGTGCGCAGCTCGGACTTGACCGACTTGTTGCGAAGGCGGGCCTTCTCGTTGGTCTTGTTCCGCTTGATCTGGGACTTGATGTTCGCCACGAAAGAGCCTTTTCAGGTTCAGAGTATTTTTCCGGATGTGCCTCGTCTGCTGAGAGGGCATGCGAGACACAGCCACCCAGGCTACCAGGCGCGCTCCTACCGGCCCAAACCGAGCGCATCGCCCGGTCCATGGGACCATGGGAGCCTGCGTACCGTTCGACAGCAGATCCGACAGCGACCCGAGAATCAGGACACTGCGTGCCCGCCATCCCCAGCCACGTGCCCGAGCCGAGCCGTACCGACCCGGCGCTGATCCGCAATTTCTGCATCATCGCGCACATCGACCACGGCAAGTCGACCCTCGCCGACCGGATGCTCCAGCTCACCGGCGTCGTCGACCAGCGGCAGATGCGCGCCCAGTACCTCGACCGCATGGACATCGAGCGTGAGCGCGGCATCACGATCAAGTCCCAGGCGGTCCGCCTGCCGTGGGCCCCCACCGAGGGCGAGGGCCAGGGGACCACGCACATCCTGAACATGATCGACACCCCCGGGCACGTCGACTTCACCTACGAGGTCTCGCGCTCCCTCGCGGCGTGCGAGGGCACGATCCTCCTGGTGGACGCCGCCCAGGGCATCGAGGCCCAGACCCTCGCCAACCTGTACCTGGCGATGGAGAACGACCTCGCGATCGTCCCGGTCCTGAACAAGATCGACCTGCCGGCCGCCCAGCCGGAGAAGTTCGCCGAGGAGCTCGCGAACCTGGTCGGCTGCGACCCCGACGACGTCCTGCGCGTCTCGGCGAAGACCGGCCTCGGCGTCGACGCCCTGCTCAACAAGGTCGTCGCCACCGTCCCGGCCCCGGTCGGCGTCAAGGACGCCCCCGCCCGCGCGATGATCTTCGACTCGGTCTACGACTCGTACCGGGGCGTCGTCACCTACGTGCGTGTCGTCGACGGCACGCTCAACAAGCGCGAGCGCATCCGGATGATGTCCACCGGCGCCACGCACGAGCTGTTGGAGATCGGCACCAACTCGCCCGAGATGCTGCCGGCCGACGGCCTGTCCGTCGGCGAGGTGGGCTACCTGATCACCGGCGTGAAGGACGTCCGCCAGTCCAAGGTCGGCGACACCATCACCCAGCAGGTCGGTGGCGCCACCGAGTCCCTCGGCGGCTACAAGGACCCGAAGCCGATGGTCTTCTCGGGCCTGTACCCGCTCGACGGCTCGGACTACCCCGAGCTGCGCGAGGCCCTGGACAAGCTCCAGCTCAACGACGCCGCGCTCGTCTACGAGCCGGAGACCTCGGCGGCGCTCGGCTTCGGCTTCCGCGTGGGCTTCCTCGGCCTGCTCCACCTGGACGTGGTCCGCGAGCGCCTGGAGCGCGAGTTCGGCCTCGACCTGATCGCCACCGCGCCCAACGTGGTCTACCGGGTGGTGCTGGAGGACGGCAAGGAAGTCACCGTCACCAACCCGAGCGAGTTCCCCGAAGGCAAGATCAAGGACGTCTTCGAGCCGGTCGTCCGGGCCACCGTCCTCGCGCCCACCGAGTTCATCGGCGCGATCATGGAGCTCTGCCAGACCCGCCGCGGCACCCTGCTCGGGATGGACTACCTCTCCGAGGACCGCGTCGAGATCCGCTACACGCTCCCGCTCGCGGAGATCGTCTTCGACTTCTTCGACCAGCTGAAGTCCAAGACGCGCGGCTACGCCTCCCTGGACTACGAGCCCACCGGCGAGCAGGCCTCCAGCCTGGTCAAGGTGGACATCCTGCTGCACGGCGACAAGGTCGACGCCTTCTCCGCCGTCTGCCACAAGGACGCCGCCTACGCCTACGGCGTGCGCCTGGTCGCCAAGCTGCGCGAGCTCATCCCGCGGCAGGCCTTCGAGGTGCCGATCCAGGCGGCCGTCGGCTCCCGCGTCATCGCCCGCGAGACCATCCGCGCGATCCGCAAGGACGTCCTCGCCAAGTGCTACGGCGGTGACATCTCCCGTAAGCGGAAGCTGCTGGAGAAGCAGAAGGAAGGCAAGAAGCGCATGAAGATGGTCGGCTCCGTGGAGGTGCCGCAGGAGGCCTTCATCGCCGTCCTCTCCAGCGACGAGTCCAGCGGCAAGAAGAAGTAGCCGCGCCGTCCCATGTCGCGCGAAAGGGGCCCACATGCACACGCATGGGGGCCCTTTTCGTTATGAAGCGGCCGCTCGGGGGCCCTTACGCACCGGCCGGGCGACCTCTACCCTGATCAAAGCCCGACGGTTACCGGCCAGTTAACCGGCCGGTAACGAAGCACGCCGGTCGCGTACCCGGCGGCTGCACCCGCCAGTCCCAAGCGCCCCACGCCCACGCCCTGCCCGCGTGGACCCGGTCCGGAGGATGTCGTGAGCGACACACAGACCTTGATCGAGAACCGCCCGCCCACCGTGGCGGCCCTCTTCCTTGACCGCGTCGCCGCCACGCCGAACGGGGAGGCCTACCGCTACCCCGTGCCCTCGGCCCGCCCCGAGGGCGGCCCCGACGACTGGAAGTCGCTCAGCTGGGGGCAGGCCGCCGACCGGGTCTTCGCCATCGCGGCCGGCCTGATCACCCTCGGCCTGCGCCCCGAGGAGCGCGTCGCCCTCGCCTCCAACACCCGCGTCGAGTGGATCCTCGCCGACCTGGGCGTGATGTGCGCCGGCGGCGCCGTCACCACCATCTACCCCAGCACCAACGCGGAGGAGTCCGCCTTCATCCTCTCGGACTCCGAGAGCCGGGTGCTGATCGCCGAGGACGGCGCGCAGCTGGCCAAGGCCCGCGAGCGTCGCGCCGACCTCCCCGACCTCGCCCACGTGGTCGTCGTCGAGGCCGCCGACGCCGTCGCCGCGGAGGGCGACCCGGAGGGCTGGGTGCTCTCCCTCGCCGAGCTGGAGGCGCGCGGCAACGAGTACCTGGAGCAGCACCCGGCGGCCGTCAAGGACCGGATCGCGGCCATCACCGCCGACCAGCTCGCCACGCTCATCTACACCTCGGGCACCACCGGCCGCCCCAAGGGCGTCCGCCTCCCGCACGACAACTGGTCGTACATGGCCAAGGCCACCGTCGCCACCGGCATGATCCACAGCGATGACGTGCAGTACCTGTGGCTGCCGCTCGCGCACGTCTTCGGCAAGGTCCTCACCTCCGGCCAGATCGAGGTCGGGCACGTCACCGCCGTCGACGGCCGCATCGACAAGATCATCGAGAACCTGCCGGTCGTCCAGCCGACCTACATGGCGGCCGTCCCCCGCATCTTCGAGAAGGTCTACAACGGCGTGGCCGCCAAGGCCCGGGCCGGCGGCGGCGCCAAGTACAAGATCTTCCAGTGGGCGGCCGGCGTCGCCCGCGAGTACGCCAAGGTCACCCAGGACAACTACCGCCGCACCGGCCGGGCCACGGCCCCCTTCGGCCTCTCCACCCGGCACAAGGTCGCCGACGCGCTCGTCTACTCCAAGCTCCGTGAGGCCTTCGGCGGCAAGCTGCGCGCCGCCGTCTCCGGCGCCTCCGCGCTGGCCCCCGAGATCGGCTACTTCTTCTCCGGCGCCGGCATCCACATCCTGGAGGGCTACGGCCTCACGGAGTCCAGCGCCGCCTCCTTCGTCAACCCGGGCGAGGCCTACCGCACCGGCACCGTCGGCAAGCCCCTGCCCGGCACCGAGGTCCGCATCGCCGACGACGGCGAGGTCCTGCTGCGCGGCCCCGGCATCATGCAGGGCTACCACCGCCAGCCCGACAAGACCGACGAGGTCCTGGAGAGCGACGGCTGGCTGCACACCGGCGACATCGGCGAGCTCTCCCCCGACGGCTACCTGCGCATCACCGACCGCAAGAAGGACCTGATCAAGACCTCGGGCGGCAAGTACGTCGCCCCGGCCGAGATCGAGGGCCAGTTCAAGGCGATCTGCCCGTACGTCTCCTCCATCGTCGTCCACGGCGCCGACCGGAACTTCTGCTCCGCCCTGGTCGCCCTCGACGAGCCCGCCATCCTCGGCTGGGCCGCCGAGAACGGCCTGGAGGGCAAGACGTACGGCGAGGTCCTGGCCGCGCCCGAGACCAACCGCCTGGTCGAGACCTACGTCCAGACCCTCAACGAGAACCTCCAGCGCTGGCAGACGATCAAGAAGTTCCGGATCCTCCCGCGCGACCTCGACGTCGAGCACGGCGACCTCACGCCCAGCCTCAAGCTGAAGCGGCCGGTCGTCGAGCGCGAGTTCAAGCACCTCATCGACGAGATGTACGCCGGGTCCCGCGAGGCGTAGACGAGGGCGCGGACGAGGCGCGGACGAGGGCGTAAACGACCATGGGGCGGTGCGGGACAATGGGTCCATGCCTTCCGCACTGCCCGACGGTGAACCCATGCCCGAAGACGGCTCGCTGCCGTCGCACGCCCTGGCGGGCGCCGGGGGGCGGCCGCTGGGGTTCTACCTCCACGTCCCGTACTGCGCCACGCGCTGCGGGTACTGCGACTTCAACACCTACACCGCGACCGAGCTGCGCGGCACCGGCGGCGTCCTCGCCTCGCGCGAGAACTACGCCGACACGCTGATCGACGAGGTCCGCCTGGCCCGCAAGGTGCTCGGGGACGACCCGCGCGCCGTGCGGACCGTCTTCGTCGGCGGCGGCACGCCCACGCTGCTGCCCGCCGGGGACCTCGTCCGCATGCTCGCGGCGATCCGCGACGAGTTCGGCCTGGCCGAGGACGCCGAGGTCACCACCGAGGCCAACCCCGAGTCCGTGAACCCGGAGTACCTGGCGGAGCTGCGCGCGGGCGGGTTCAACCGGATCTCCTTCGGCATGCAGAGCGCCCGGCAGCACGTCCTGAAGGTCCTCGACCGCACCCACACCCCCGGCCGCCCCGAGGCCTGCGTGGCCGAGGCCCGCGCGGCGGGCTTCGAGCACGTCAACCTCGACCTGATCTACGGCACCCCGGGCGAGTCCGACGACGACTGGCGGGCCTCCCTGGAGGCCGCGCTCGGCGCCGGGCCCGACCACATCAGCGCCTACGCCCTGATCGTCGAGGAGGGCACCCAGCTGGCCCGCCGGATCCGCCGCGGCGAGGTCCCGATGACCGACGACGACGTCCACGCCGACCGGTACCTGATCGCCGACGAGGTCATGGAGCGGGCCGGGTACTCCTGGTACGAGGTGTCGAACTGGGCCACCTCAGAAGCCGGCCGCTGCCTGCACAACGAGCTGTACTGGCGCGGGGCCGACTGGTGGGGCGCGGGCCCGGGCGCCCACTCGCACGTGGGCGGGGTCCGCTGGTGGAACGTCAAGCACCCCGGCGCCTACGCCGCCGCCCTGGCGGAGGGACGCTCCCCGGGCGCGGGGCGCGAGCTCCTGTCGGAGGAGGACCGGCGGGTGGAGCGGATCCTGCTGGAGCTCCGCCTCGTCGACGGCGTCCCGCTGTCCCTGCTGGCCCCGGCGGGCCTGGCGGCCTCCCGCCGCGCCCTGGCCGACGGCCTGCTGGAGGCGGCCCCGTACGAGGCCGGGCGCGCGGTCCTGACCCTGCGCGGGCGGCTGCTTGCGGACGCGGTGGTGCGGGACCTGGTGGACTGATCACCCGGTGGGGTGAACGCCTACGCGATCCGTTGCGGCTGCCTGGGCTGTCCCCAGGCTGCCGCCGACGAGGCCGGACGCATGCGTCGGCGGACCCACAGGTTCGGCGATCCCCCGCCGTTGGACGTGCTGGACGTCCGGCTGGACTCCAGCGAGTTCGCCACCTTGCCCGAGCTCAAGCGGCACCGGCGGCCGTGACGAAGTCGATCAGCTCCTCCACCCGCCCCAGCAGCGTCGGCTCCAGGTCGCGGTAGGACGTCACGCGGGACAGGACGTGCTGCCAGGCGGCCCCCGTGTTCTGCGGCCAGCCCAGGGCCCGGCAGACGCCCGTCTTCCAGTCCTGCCCCCGCGGCACCTCGGGCCACGCCCGGATGCCCAGCGCCGACGGTTTCACGGCCTGCCAGACGTCCACGTACGGGTGGCCCACCACCAGAACGTCCGGCGAGGTCACCGACGCCGCGATCCGCGACTCCTTCGACCCCGGCACCAGATGGTCCACCAGGACCCCCAGACGGGCGTCCGGCCCCGGGGCGAACTCCGCCACCACGGCCGCGAGGTCGTCGATCCCCTCCAGGTACTCCACCACCACGCCCTCGATCCGCAGGTCGTCGCCCCACACCCGCTCGACCAGCTCGGCGTCGTGCCGCCCCTCCACATAGATCCGCCCCGCCCGCGCCACCCGGGCCCGCGCCCCCGGGACGGCGACGGAGCCCGAGGCCGTACGGGCCGGCGCGGCCGGAGCCCGCGCGGGGCGGGTCAGCGTCACCACCGCACCGTCGAGCAGGAAGCCCCGCGGCTCCAGCGGGAACACCCGCCGCCTGCCGAACCGGTCCTCCAGGGTCACCGTGCCCGCCTCGCACGCGACCACCGCACCGCAGAAGTCCGTGCCCGCCACCTCGACCACCAGATCGGGGTCGGCCGGCACCTCCGGCACGGCCTTGGGGCGCTTCCACTGCGGGGTCAGGTCGGGGGAGTACTCGCGCATCCGGCCGACACTAGGAGCGCGGCCGTCCTCACGCCCGCGACACGCCGAACCGGTCCGCCAGTGTGTCGCGTTGCGCACGCACGAAGTCCGCGTCAACGACCGCTCCGTGACCCGGTACGTACAGCGCGTCCTGCCCGCCCAGCGACAGCAGCCGGTCCAGGGCGGCCGGCCACTGGCCCGGAACCGCGTCCGATCCGGCCTGCGGCTCCCCGGACTCCTCGACCAGGTCCCCGCAGAACACCGTCTCCCGCTCGCCCGGCACGAAGACGGCCAGGTCGTGCTGGGAGTGCGCGGGCCCCACATTGGCCAGCAGCACCTGCACCCCGCCCAGCTCCAGGGTCCACTCGCCCGACACCAGGTGCGCCGGAGCCTTGAGCAGGTCGCAGGCCTCGGCGGCCTCGTCCTCCGCCAGGCCCTGGGCCACCGCGCCCGCCCGCAGCTCCTCCCGGCCGGCGGACGTCCCCACCAGCCGGTCCAGGCCGACCGCCCCGTAGAACTGGGCGCCCGCGAAGGCGGAGCCGCCCAGTACGTGGTCGAAATGTCCGTGGGTGAATGCGATATGGGTCACGTGCCGGCCGGTCAGCCGCTCCGCCTCGGCCCGGATCCCCGCGCCCTCCCGGACGCTCGACCCGGGGTCGATCAGGAGCACCGAGTCGTCCCCCACCACCAGCCCCACCGTGCAGTCCCACACCGGGAGCCGTCGTCGGCCCGCCCGCCCGGTCAGCCGTTCCCAGCCCGCCTCTTCCCATCGCATCTCCATGCCGCGACGCTACCCTGGCGGGCCGCCCTTGCCTGCGGCGCACTACCCGGCCGTACACTGACCGGGGGTTCTCTGGCACTCGGGCGAGCAGAGTGCCAGCCGATCACCGCCGCAGGACCGCCCGACCAGGACCGCCCGACGACCGACCGCATCCGGAGGTGTGCGCGATGCTCAGTGAACGCAGACTCGAGGTGCTGCGCGCCATCGTCCAGGACTACGTCGGGACGGAGGAGCCCGTCGGCTCCAAGGCCCTCACCGAGCGGCACAAGCTGGGCGTCTCACCGGCCACCGTGCGCAACGACATGGCCGTGCTGGAGGAGGAGGGCTACATCGCCCAGCCCCACACCAGCGCCGGCCGGATCCCCACCGACAAGGGCTACCGGCTCTTCGTCGACAGGCTGGCCGGAGTCAAGCCGCTGTCGACGCCCGAGCGCCGCGCCATCCAGAACTTCCTCGACGGGGCCGTGGACCTCGACGACGTCGTCGGCCGCACGGTACGGCTGCTCGCGCAGCTGACCCGCCAGGTCGCCGTCGTCCAGTACCCGTCGCTGACCCGCTCCACCGTCCGGCACGTCGAGCTGCTGTCGCTGGCCCCGGCCCGGCTGATGCTCGTCCTGATCACCGACACCGGGCGGGTCGAGCAGCGCATGGTCGACACCCAGACCCCCTTCGGCGAGAACTCCCTCGCCGACCTGCGGGCGCGGCTCAACAGCAGGGTCGTCGGACGTCGCTTCACCGACGTCCCGAACCTGGTGCAGGACCTTCCGGAGTCGTTCGAGATCGACGACCGGGCGACCGTCAAGGCGGTGCTCGCGACCCTTCTCGAAACCCTGGCCGAGGAGGCGGAGGAGCGGCTGATGATCGGCGGCACCGCCAACCTCACGCGCTTCGGACATGATTTTCCCCTGACGATCCGGCCGGTGCTCGAAGCCCTCGAGGAGCACGTGGTGCTCCTCAAGCTGCTGGGCGAGGCCGGGGAGTCGGGGATGGCCGTACGGATCGGGCACGAGAACGCCTACGAGGGACTCAACTCCACGTCGGTCGTCTCCGTCGGCTACGGTTCGGGCGGCGAGGCAGTCGCCAAACTCGGCGTGGTCGGACCGACCCGCATGGACTACCCCGGAACGATGGGAGCGGTACGCGCAGTGGCACGTTACGTCGGACAGATCCTGGCGGAGTCGTAAGTGGCCACGGACTACTACGCCGTCCTCGGCGTGCGCCGCGACGCATCGCAGGACGAGATCAAGAAGGCCTTCCGCCGCCTCGCGCGTGAACTCCACCCGGACGTGAACCCGGACCCGAAGACGCAGGAGCGCTTCAAGGAGATCAACGCGGCCTACGAGGTCCTCTCCGACCCGCAGAAGAAGCAGGTCTACGACCTCGGCGGCGACCCGCTGTCCTCCTCGGGCGGCGGTGGCGGCGCGGGCGGCTTCGGTGCGGGCGGCTTCGGCAACTTCTCCGACATCATGGACGCCTTCTTCGGCCAGGCCTCGCAGCGCGGACCGCGCTCGCGGACCCGCCGCGGCCAGGACGCCATGATCCGCCTGGACCTGGAGCTGGACGAGGCCGCCTTCGGCACGACCAAGGAGATCCAGGTCGACACCGCCGTGGTGTGCGGCACCTGCTCCGGCGAGGGCGCCGCCCCCGGCACCTCCGCGCAGACCTGCGACATGTGCCGCGGCCGCGGTGAGGTCTCCCAGGTCACCCGGTCCTTCCTGGGCCAGGTCATGACCTCGCGCCCCTGCCCGCAGTGCCAGGGCTTCGGCACCGTGGTCCCGACCCCGTGCCCCGAGTGCGCGGGCGACGGCCGGGTCCGCTCCCGCCGCAGCCTGACGGTCAAGATCCCGGCCGGCGTCGAGAACGGCACCCGGATCCAGCTCGCGGGCGAGGGCGAGGTCGGCCCCGGCGGCGGTCCCGCCGGCGACCTCTACGTGGAGATCCACGAGCTGCCGCACCCGACCTTCCAGCGGCGCGGGGACGACCTGCACTGCACGGTCACCATCCCCATGACGGCCGCGGCCCTGGGCACGAAGTGCCCGCTGGAGACGCTGGACGGCATGGAGGAGATCGACGTCCGGCCCGGCACCCAGTCCGGCCAGGCCATCCCGCTGCACGGGCGCGGTGTCACGCACCTGCGCGGCGGCGGCCGCGGCGACCTGATCGTCCACGTCGAGGTCACTACCCCCGGCAAGCTGGACGCCCAGCAGGAGGAGCTGCTGCGCCAGCTCGCCAAGCTGCGCGGCGAGGAGCGGCCCATGGGCCAGTTCGCGCCGGGCCAGCAGGGCCTGTTCAGCCGTCTGAAGGACGCGTTCAACGGCCGCTGACCGCCCCGGCGGCAGCGCGCGCAGGAGCCCGGTACGGACACCCCGTACCGGGCTCCTCGCCGTAGGGCCCGGCGCCGCCCCGGCTCCGGAAAGCGGACTATGCCAGGCGAATGCCATGATTCGGCGCCGTGACCCGGACATGGCACGATGCAGTCCATGTCCTCCGCACCGAACGGTCTCCACCCGTACCCGATCGTGCAGGCTCCCATGGCGGGCGGGATCTCCGGCCCGCCGCTCGTCGCCGCCGTGTGCGAAGCGGGCGGGCTCGGCTTCCTGGCCGGCGGCTACAAGACCGCCGACGGCATGTACCAGGAGATCAAGCAGGCGCGCGGGCTCACCCGGCGGCCCTTCGGCGTGAACCTCTTCCTGCCGCAGAGCGGCCACGCCGAACCCGCCGCCGTCGAGGCCTACCGCGGGCAGCTGGCCGGCGAGGCGAGCTGGTACGACGTCTCCCTCGCCGAGGAGGACATCATCGGCACCTGCGACGACGGCTACGACGCCAAGCTCGCCATCCTGATCGAGGACCCGGTGCGGGTCGTCTCCTTCACCTTCGGCTGCCCCGAACCCGCCGCGCTCGCGCGCCTGCGGGCGGTCGGCACGTACACGATCGTCACCGT
This sequence comes from Streptomyces sp. NPDC096136, assembly GCF_044763325.1. Lineage (NCBI taxonomy): Bacteria > Bacillati > Actinomycetota > Actinomycetes > Kitasatosporales > Streptomycetaceae > Streptomyces > Streptomyces sp. NPDC096136. The sequence goes on from NZ_JBIWFZ010000009.1 coordinate 152,744, forward strand.
GACCTCGCCCGAGGAGGCCCGCGCCGCCCAGGCGGCCGGCGCCGACGCCGTCTGCGTCCAGGGCGTCGAGGCCGGCGGCCACCAGGGCACCCATCGCGACGACCCGCAGACCGACGGCACGGCGGGCGTCGGCCTGCTCGCCCTGGTCACCCAGGTCCGGGAAGCCGTGGCACTGCCGATCATCGCCGCGGGCGGGGTGATGCGCGGGGCCCAGATCGCCGCCCTGCTCGCGGCCGGCGCGGAGGCCGCGCAGCTCGGCACGGCCTTCCTGGCCTGCCCGGAGTCGGGCGCCCACCCGCTGCACAAGAAGGCCCTGACCGATCCGGTGTTCCCGCACACGGAGCTCACCCGGGCCTTCTCGGGCCGGCCCGCGCGGGGCCTGGTGAACCGCTTCATGCGCGATCACGGCCCCTACGCCCCGGCCGCCTACCCCCAGATCCACCACATGACCTCGGGGCTGCGCGCGGCGGCGGCCGCGGCCGGGGACCCGCAGGGCATGGCCCTGTGGGCGGGGCAGGGGCACCGGCTGGCCCGGGCGCTGCCGGCGGGGGAGCTGGTGGAGGTGTTGGCGGCCGAAACGGCCCAGGCGCAGAACGCGTCGAAGGTGTTGCAGATGAGGAGAGCGTCATGACGGCCCCCGTGTTCGTGGTCGAAGAGGTCCCCGCGGGGCCCGAGTTCGTGCTGGAGGGCCCCGAGGGGCGGCACGCGGTCTCCGTGAAGCGGCTGGGTCCGGGTGAGGACGTGGTCCTCACCGACGGGCGCGGCCGCTGGGCGGAGGGCGTGGTCAGGGCGGCCGAGGGCAAGGACCGCCTGGTGGTCGCGGACCTGCACGAGATCAGGGAGGAGCCGGAGCCGGCCGTCCGGATCACGGTGGTGCAGGCGCTGCCGAAGGGCGACCGGGGCGAGGTCGCGGTGGAGACGATGACGGAGACGGGCGTCGACGCGATCGTGCCGTGGCAGGCCTCGCGGTGCATCACCCAGTGGCGGGGCGAGCGCGGAGCCAAGTCCCTGGCCAAGTGGCGGGCCACCGCCCGGGAGTCGGGCAAGCAGTCGCGCCGGGTCCGTTTCCCGGAGGTGGGCGAGGCGCTGTCCACGAAGCAGGTGGCCGCGCTGCTGGCCGGCGCCGACCTGGCGATGGTGCTCCACGAGGACCGCGAGGCGGCCTCGGAGCCCCTGGCGACGGCCGCGCTCCCCGCGTCCGGCTCGGTGGTCCTGGTCGTCGGCCCCGAGGGCGGGGTCTCCCCGGAGGAGCTGGCCGTCTTCGCGGAGGCGGGCGCCCGCCCGTACCGCCTGGGGCACAGCGTCCTGCGCACCTCGACGGCGGGCACGGCGGCCACCGCGGTCCTGCTGGCGCGCACGGGCCGCTGGGGGTAGCCCGCGGCGGGCCCCTCGGGGCGGGCGGGGCGGCGGGTCGAGCCCCGCTCGGCCGACGCCGCGCGGCGGGGGCCGGGCCGGTAGCATGCCCCGACCGATCAACATCACGGGAGGCGCGGCCATGGCCGGGGAACCGCAGGCGGACTGCCTGTTCTGCAAGATCGTCGAGGGGAAGATCCCGGCGACCGTGGTCCGGGAGACCGAGACCACCGTCGCCTTCCGGGACATCAACCCGCAGGCGCCGACCCACGTGCTCGTCATCCCCAAGGTGCACCACCCCGACGCGGCCTCCCTCGCCGCCGCCGAGCCGACCGTGATCGCCGACATACTGCGCGAGGCCGGGGAGATCGCCGCCGCCGAGGGCATCGCCGACCACGGCTACCGGGTCGTGTTCAACACCGGCGCCGGCGCGGGCCAGACCGTCTTCCACGCCCACCTGCACGTCCTGGGAGGCCGCGGCCTCCAGTGGCCCCCCGGGTAGCGGTCCGTGTCCGTACGCGAGTTCGTGGTCCTCGGCACCGCCAGCCAGGTACCCACCCGGCACCGCAACCACAACGGCTACCTGCTGCGCTGGGACGGCGAGGGCATCCTCTTCGACCCGGGCGAGGGCACCCAGCGGCAGATGCTGCGGGCCGGGGTCGCGGCCCACGACATCGACCGGATCTGCATCACGCACTTCCACGGTGACCACAGCCTGGGCCTGGCCGGGGTGATCCAGCGGATCAACCTCGACCAGGTTCCGCACCCCGTGACCGCGCACTACCCGGCCTCGGGCCAGGAGTTCTTCGACCGGCTGCGGTACGCGACCGCCTACCGGGAGACGGTCCGGCTCGGGGAGGAGCCGGTGGCGCAGGACGGGGTGCTCGCGCACGGGCCCTCGTACGTCCTGGAGGCGAGGCGCCTCTCGCACCCGGTGGAGTCCTTCGGCTACCGGCTGACCGAGCCGGACGGGCGCCGGATGCGGCCGGAGCTGCTCGCGCGGCACGGGATCAAGGGCCCGGACGTGGGGCGGATCCAGCGCGAGGGGCGGCTGGGCGAGGTCTCCCTGGAGGACGTCAGCGAGCACCGGGCCGGGCAGCGGTTCGCCTTCGTGATGGACACCCGGCTGTGCGCGGGGGTCGAGGAACTGGCGCAGGGCTGCGACATGCTGGTCATCGAGTCCACGTTCCTGGACGCGGACGCCGCCCTGGCCGCCGACCACGGGCACCTGACCGCCGCGCAGGCGGCGGGGGTGGCCCGGGACGCGGGGGTCCGGCACCTGGTGCTGACGCACTTCTCCCAGCGCTACCCGGACCCCTCGGAGTTCGAACGGGAGGCCCGCGGGGCCGGGTTCGAGGGGGAGCTGACGATCGCGGCCGACCTGGCCCGGGTGCCCCTGCCGAAGCGTTAGCCGCACGGCGCGTCAAGGGCGGGACCAGCGGGGCGAGGGCGGCAGGAGAGCCGGGCTCAGGTGAGGTGCGTCACACTGGGTTTGGCCGTGGGGTGCCCGGGCAGACCTGGCAGCCCGCCAGCCGAACGCAGAAACGACACTTCAACGGGGAGTACACCGTGACCAGTCGGGACAGCCGCACCAGCCGCCTCGTGACGCTCGACCCGCTGGGCCCGCTGCGCGACCCCCACGAGCCGGGCTGCGACGTCTTCCTGACCGGCACGGTCTTCCTCGACATCATCTTCACCGGGCTCGACTCCGCCCCCGTCCGCGGGACGGAGTCCTGGGCGCGCGGCATGGGCTCCAGCCCCGGGGGCGTCGCCAACATGGCCACCGCCCTGGCCCGCCTCGGCCTGCGCACCTCCCTCGCCGCCGCCTTCGGCGACGACCACTACGGCGAGTACTGCTGGGACGCCCTGGAGCAGGGCGAGGGCATCGACCTGTCGATGTCGCGCACCGTCCCCGGCTGGCACAGCCCCGTCACCGTCTCCATGGCCTACGAGGGCGAGCGCACGATGGTCTCCCACGGCCACGAGGCCCCGCCCCCGGCCGGCCCCGGCCCCTTCCCCTGGTGTCCGCCGAGGACCCGCGCCGCCGTGGCCTCGCTGGCCGCCGGCCGCCGCGAGGACTGGATCGGCGAGGCGGCCCGCCGCGGCTCGCGGATCTTCGCCGACGTGGGCTGGGACGACACCGGCCGCTGGGACCTGGGCGCCCTGGCCGACCTGGAGCACTGCGAGGCCTTCCTGCCCAATGCCGGGGAGGCCATGCGGTACACCCGCACCGACTGCCCCCGCGCCGCCGCCCGGGCGCTCGCCGAGAAGGTGCCGGTCGCCGTGGTGACCATGGGTTCGGAGGGCTCGTACGCCGTGGACTCCCGGACCGGCGAGACGGCGGAGGTCCCCGCCATCGCCGTCGACGCCCTGGACCCGACCGGCGCCGGGGACGTCTACGTGGCAGGCTTCGTCACCGGCAGCCTCGCCGGGTGGCCGCTCGCGGACCGGCTGGCCTTCGCCGGCCTGACCGCCGCCCTCTCGGTGCAGGAGTTCGGCGGCTCCCTCTCCGCCCCCGGCTGGGCCGAGGTGGCCCACTGGTGGCGCACCGCCCCGGAGGCCCTGCGGGGCAGCTACGCCTTCCTGGACGCCCTCGTCCCGCCGGGCGCCGGACCCTGCTCCCGCCGCCGGGCCGTCCCCACCATCGGCTTCCGCAGTCCCGCCTAGGGGCTGTCGTCAAACTCCCGGCCGCCCTCCGGCCGACGACAGGACTGTGACGACAGCCCCTGGGCCCGGCCCCGCCGCGGCCCGGGGCCGGGCCGGAAAACCCCTCGGGAACGGTCCGGGGTGGACGTACCCTTGGTACTCCGGAGGCCGTCGATCGGCGCGGCCCCTCAGCGGGAGGTATGCGCAGGCCACAGTGCCGGCCCATGACTCAGACACCGACAGCCCACAGCCCCGTGCCGGGCCAGGCGCGAGCCCACTTCACCGTCCCCGCGACGCACCCCATGGTGACCGTGCTCGGCTCGGGTGACGCGCTGCTGCGCGTGATCGAGAAGGCCTTCCCGAGGGCCGACATCCACGTGCGGGGCAATCAGGTCAGCGCGGTCGGGGAGGCGGCGGAAGTCGCCCTCGTCCAGCGCCTGTTCGACGAGATGATGCTGGTGCTCCGCACCGGGCAGCCGATGACGGAGGACGCAGTGGAACGCTCGATCGCCATGCTCAAGGCGAACGGCAGCGACGCCGAGGGGCGCCCGCTGGAAACCCCGGCCGAGGTGCTCACCCAGAACATCCTCTCCAGCCGCGGCCGCACCATCCGGCCCAAGACCCTCAACCAGAAGCGGTACGTCGACGCGATCGACAAGAACACGATCGTCTTCGGCATCGGCCCCGCCGGTACCGGCAAGACCTACCTGGCCATGGCCAAGGCGGTGCAGGCCCTGCAGTCCAAGCAGGTCAGCCGCATCATCCTGACCCGGCCCGCCGTCGAGGCGGGGGAGCGGCTCGGCTTCCTGCCGGGCACGCTCTTCGACAAGATCGACCCGTACCTGCGCCCGCTCTACGACGCCCTGCACGACATGATGGACCCGGACTCCATCCCCCGGCTGATGGCGGCGGGGACCATCGAGGTGGCGCCTCTGGCGTACATGCGCGGCCGGACGCTGAACGACGCCTTCGTCGTCCTCGACGAGGCGCAGAACACCAGCCCCGAGCAGATGAAGATGTTCCTGACCCGGCTCGGGTTCGACACGAAGATCGTGATCACCGGTGACATCACGCAGGTCGACCTGCCGAACGGCACCAGGAGCGGTCTGCGCCAGGTCCAGGAGATCCTCGAAGGGGTGCCCGACATCCACTTCTCGCGGCTCACGTCCGAGGATGTCGTCCGGCACAAGCTGATCGGCCGTATCGTCGACGCGTACGAGAAGTACGACGACAGCCAGGCGGCCCGGGAGACCGGCGCGGCCCGGAACGGCAACCAGCGGAAGTAGAACCCAGCGCACCATGTCGATCGACGTCAACAACGAGTCCGGAACCGAAGTCGACGAGCAGGCGATCCTCGACATTGCCCGCTACGCGCTCACCCGGATGCGGATCCACCCGCTCTCCGAGCTCTCCGTCATCGTCATCGACGAGGAGGCGATGGAGCAGCTCCACATCCAGTGGATGGACCTGCCCGGACCCACCGACGTCATGTCCTTCCCGATGGACGAGCTGCGTCCGCCGTCGAAGGACGACGAGGAGCCCCCGCAGGGGCTCCTCGGCGACATCGTGCTGTGCCCCGAGGTGGCGAAGAAGCAGGGCCAGGACGCCCCGACGCAGCACTCCATGGACGAGGAGCTCCAGCTCCTGACCGTCCACGGGGTGCTGCACCTGCTCGGGTACGACCACGAGGAGCCGGACGAGAAGGCCGAGATGTTCGGCCTCCAGGCGGCCATCGTCGACGGCTGGCGCGGTGAGCGCGGGATGACCGGCCCCTCCCCGGCCCCGACCGTCTCGTGAGCAGCGCCTATCAGCTGATCACCGGGGCGGTCCTGCTGACCGTGGTGGCCTGGTTCGCGGCCTGCGCCGAGTCCGGGATCGCCCGCGTCTCCAGCTTCCGCGCCGAACAGGCCGTACGGGAGGGGCGGCGCGGCAGCGCCAAGCTGGCCCAGGTCGCCGGCGACCCCACCCGCTACGTCAACGTGGCCCTGCTGGTGCGCGTCACCTGCGAGATGGCGGCGGGCGTGCTCGTCACCTACGTCTGCCTCGACGCGTTCGGGGAGAACTGGACGGCGCTGCTGGTGGCCATCGCCGTGATGGTGCTGGTCTCGTTCGTGGCGGTGGGCGTGTCCCCCCGTACGATCGGCCGCCAGCACCCGCTGAACACCGCGACGGCGGCCGCGTACGTCCTCGTCCCGCTGGCGCGGATCATGGGGCCGGTCCCGCAGCTGCTGATCCTCATCGGCAACGCCCTCACCCCGGGCAAGGGCTTCCGCAAGGGGCCCTTCGCCTCCGAGGCCGAGCTGCGCGCGATGGTCGACCTCGCCGAGGCGGAGTCGCTGATCGAGGACGAGGAGCGCCGGATGGTGCACTCGGTCTTCGAGCTCGGCGACACGCTCGTGCGCGAGGTGATGGTGCCCCGCACCGACCTGGTCTGCATCGAGCGCTACAAGACGATCCGCCAGGCGACCACCCTCGCCCTGCGCTCCGGATTCTCGCGGATCCCGGTCACCGGGGAGAACGAGGACGACATCGTCGGCATCGTCTACCTCAAGGACCTCGTCCGCCGCACCCACATCAACCGGGAGGCCGAGACCGACCTGGTCTCGACGGTGATGCGGCCGGCGGTCTTCGTGCCCGACACCAAGAACGCCGGGGACCTGCTGCGCGAGATGCAGTCGGTGCGCAACCACGTGGCCGTCGTCATCGACGAGTACGGCGGCACGGCCGGCATCGTCACGATCGAGGACATCCTGGAGGAGATCGTCGGCGAGATCACCGACGAGTACGACCGGGAGACCCCGCCCGTCGAGGAGCTCGGCGACGACCGCTACCGGGTCACGGCCCGCCTCGACATCACCGACCTCGGCGAGCTGTTCGGGGCCCTGGCCTTCGACGACGAGGACGTGGAGACGGTCGGCGGACTGCTGGCCAAGGCCCTGGGCCGGGTGCCGATCGCCGGGGCCTCGGCGGTGGTCGACCTGCCGGACGGGCGTCCGCTGCGGCTGACGGCCGAATCCCCGGCGGGCCGCCGGAACAAGATCGTCACGGTGCTCGTGGAGCCGGTGCTCGCCGAGGCCGGTGAAGGGGAGGGGGCGCAATGACGCCGGCGGAGCTGCGCGCGTTTTGTCTGGGCTTCAACGCAGCGGTGGAGGAGTTCCCCTTCACCCCCGAGACCTCGGTCTTCAAGGTGCTCGGCAAGATGTTCGCCCTGTCGGCCCTGGACGGCGAGCCGCTCAAGGTCAACCTCAAGTGCGATCCGGAGGCGGCGGTGCGCCTGCGGGCGCAGCACCCCGCGATCGTCCCGGGCTGGCACATGAACAAGCGGCACTGGAACACGGTGACGGTCGGCGACCTGCCGGACGCGCTGGTGCGGGAGCTGGTGGAGGACTCGTACGACCTGGTCGTCGCTGGGCTGCCGAGGGCGGAGCGGCTCCGGCTGGACCGGCCGTAGGTCTCGGCCGCCCCGAGGTCGAAGGTTAGGGTCCAAGGTCACACGGGTTCGGGACCTTCGGATTGCAGGGTGTGGGTGGCTGACTGCTTAGGTTTGTCCTGCGTCCCGGGGGGAGACGCGACGGGGGAACAGTGCCCCGGCGGGGTCGTTGCGCGGCACCGCCGGGGCGCTCCCTATGCTTTCGCCTATGACCGAGAGCAGCGTGGGAGCGGGGATCGACCCCGAGGACAGCAAGATCATCACCTTGGCGCGCAGCGCCCGTGCCCGCAACGGGGTCCCCGAGGGGGCCGCGGTACGGGACGAGACCGGCCGCACGTACGTCGCCGGGACCGTGGAGCTGGACTCCCTCAAGCTCAGCGCCCTCCAGACGGCCGTGGCCATGGCGGTGGCCAGCGGCGCCCGCTCCCTGGAGGCCGCGGCCGTGGTCAGCGCGGCCGACGCCCCGGCCGACGCCGACCGCGCGGCCGTACGCGACCTCGGCGGCCCGGCCACCCCGGTCCTGCTCGCCGGCCCCGACGGCACCCTGAAGTCCACCACCCCCGCCGGCGCCTGATCCGCCGGCCGGACCCGGCGGCTCCGCGCGGAACCGCCGTCCCCGGCCGGGCTCAGGCCGCGGCCGGGACGGCGGCGCCCCGCTCCGGGCGGCGCCGGATCACCATCGCCATCAGCGCCGCCACCGCGCACAGCGCGCCCGAGGCGTACCAGACCAGGTCGTACGAGCCGAGCGCGTCCCGGGCCACTCCGCCGAGGAACGCCACCACCGCCGCGCCCACCTGGTGCGATGCCAGCACCCAGCCGAAGACGATCGCGCCGTCCTGCCCGTAGTGCTCCCGGCACAGGGCGATGGTCGGCGGGACCGTCGCGACCCAGTCCAGTCCGTAGAAGACGATGAAGAACACCATCGGCGGGTGCACGGCGGGTGCCAGCAGCACCGGCAGGAACAGCAGGGACACCCCGCGCAGGGCGTAGTACACCGCCAGCAGGCGGCGCGGCTCGAACCGGTCGGTGAACCAGCCGGAGGCGATGGTGCCGAGCACGTCGAACACGCCGATCACCGCGAGCAGTCCGGCGGCGGCCGTCACCGGCATGCCGTGGTCGTGCGCGGCCGGTGCGAAGTGGGTGCGGACCAGTCCGTTCGTCGAGGCCCCGCAGATCGCGAAGGTGCCCGCCAGCAGCCAGAACGGTCCGGTCCGGGCCGCCCGGAAGAGCACGGTCACCGCCCGCCGGGCCGCCCCTCGGACCGGCGCGGGCTTGGGCTCGTAGGCGCCCCCGTACGGGGCGAGGCCGACGTCCGCCGGGTGGTCGCGCAGCAGCAGCCACACGAACGGGACGACGGACAGGGCCGCCAGCGCCACGGTGACCGAGGCCGGGCGCCAGCCGTGGCGCTCCACCAGCCAGGACAGCAGCGGCAGGAAGATCAGCTGTCCCGAGGCGCCCGCGGCCGTCAGGACGCCCGTGACGAGTCCGCGCCGGGCGGTGAACCAGCGGTTGGTCACCGTCGCCGCGAAGGCCAGCGCCATGGAGCCGCTGCCCGTGCCCACCAGCACGCCCCAGAACAGCACCAGCTGCCAGGACGCGGTCATCCACACGGTGGCCAGCGAGCCGCCGGCGATGACGGTCAGGGCCACCGCGACGACCTTCCGGATGCCGAAACGATCCATCAGGGCGGCGGCGAAGGGCGCGGTGAGCCCGTAGAGCGCCAGGTTGACGGAGACCGCGAAGCCGATGCTGCCGCGCGACCAGGCGAACTCCTCGTGCAGCGGCTCGATGAGCAGTCCGGGGAGGGAGGCGAAGGCGGCGGCGCCGATGATCGTCACGAAGGCGACGGCCGCGGCGAACCAGGCCCGGTGGATGCGGCCGGGCTCGCGGGGCGCGCGGGAGGCGGCCCGGGGGCTGGAGGGGGGTGCTGTCTGCGTCACCCGGACAGCTTCCGGTCGGCGGGGCATCCTACGACAGTGGCCTGACCGACACCCTTCGATACGATCGGGCCATGGCCACCGTCGCGAAGCCGCACCGTGTCGTCGTCCTCGCCCTCGCCGGGCTGCTGCCCTTCGAACTCGGCATCCCGCACCGGATCTTCGGCGGGGCCAAGGACTCCGCCGGGCGGCACCTGTACGAGATCCTGACCTGCGCGCTCGCCCCCGGACCGGTGCGGACGGAGGCCGACTTCGCGGTCCACGTCGAGCACGGCCCCGAGCTGCTCGCCACCGCCGACACCGTGGTGGTGCCCGCCTCCTGGGAGCTGGGGCCGGTCTACGAGGAGGGCCGGCTGACCGGTGAGCTGGTGGCGGCCCTCGCCCACATCCGGCCCGGGACCCGGCTGGTCTCCATCTGCACGGGCGGCTACCTCCTGGCCGCCGCGGGATACCTGGACGGGCGCCCCGCCACCACCCACTGGGCCCTGGCCGAGCACTTCCAGGCGCTCTTCCCGGCCGTACGGGTCGACGCGGGCGTCCTCTACACCGATGACGGCGACGTGCTGACCTCCGCCGGGGTCGCCGCCGGCATCGACCTGTGCCTGCACATCGTGCGCCGAGACCACGGCGCGGCCGTCGCGAACGAGACCGCCCGCCGGACCGTCGTGCCGCCCCACCGGGACGGCGGGCAGGCACAGTTCGTCGACCGGCCCGTGCCCGAGCCGCAGCAGGCCAGCACCACGGCCGCGCGGGCCTGGGTGCTGGACCGGCTGCACGAGCCGCTGCGGCTGAGCGACCTGGCCCGGCAGGAGGCCGTGTCGGTGCGGACCTTCACGCGCCGCTTCCGCCAGGAGTCGGGGGTCAGTCCGGGGGAGTGGATCACCGCCCAGCGGGTGGAGCGGGCGCGGCGGCTGCTGGAGCGGACGGAGCTGTCGATGGAGGAGGTCGCCCGCGAGACGGGCTTCGGGACGGCGCAGTCGCTGCGCAAGCACGTCCAGGCGGCGCTGGGGGTGAGCCCGACGGCCTACCGGCGGACGTTCCGGGCGGAGCGCACGGATTCTGATGCTCCGTCAGATTCCGGGCGTCCCGTGCATTGACTTCTCCCGGAGCCCGGCCGTGAATGGCCTTCTGTCGGGGCGGCGGGAGGGGGCCGGGCGGTGCGAAGAGGCGCGCGCGGGAGGAGCTGGGCGGCGGCCGCGGGCCTCGCCGTCCTCGCGGCCGCAGCCGCGGCCGGGACGCCGGCGGCGGCCGACGGGGCGGCGCCCGCCGGGCGGGTGGAGTTCCCCACCCGCTGCCTGCCGTCCGCCGAGGGGACGACCGCGGCCCGTATCGAGGTCGACGACCCGGCCCCGGCGGTCGGCGACACCGTCACGGTGACCTACCGGCTGGACCGGACCCCGTCCGCGCCCCCTCCGGAGGCCGGGCTCCCCGCCGTGCTCCCTGCGCAGGGCGGGCTGCCGGCCGCGACCGGGCGGATCCTGCTGGGCGGGGCCCAGGCCGGGGAGGTGCCGGTGGCCGCGGTGGCGGGGGCGCCCGGTGCGGTCATGAGCGGGAGTTTCACCGTCACCGAGCCCGGTGGGATCACCCTCGCCCCGGGCGGCTACACCCTGCCGGGTGCCGCCTGCGCGGCGGCCGGGGCGCCGGCGCCGGTCGCGCGGCGGATCGTCGCCGTCCGTCGGCCGGTGATGAACCTGCGGGGCGTCGCCCTCGCCGCCGCGTACGGGGAGCCGGGCGCCCGGGTCCGGGTCACCGGGGCCGGATTCACCCCGGGCGCGGCCGTGACGGTCGCGGGGCGCGCGGGCACCGCCGGGACGGCCGACCGGGTGGCGGCCACGGCGGACGCGTTCGGGGCCTTCGGCGCGGAGCTGGCGGTGGGGGACCGCAGGACGACGGGGGTCGTGGCGTACGAGGGCCCCTCCTGGACGGCGGCGCGGGGCTCGGACCCGGCGGCGTACGCGGTCGTCGAGGCGGCCGCCCCGGCGGCGGGCTCCCTGACGATGACGCAGGCCGGGGCGGCGGTCGCGCTGGGCGCGGTCGGGTTCGGCGGCGGGGGCGCGGCCGCCGGGCGGATCGGGACGGTGACGGTGACGGACACCCGGGGCGCGGGTGCGGGGCGGTGGACCCTGCGCGGGAGGCTGACGGGGTTCGAGGGGGCGGACGGGGTCCCGGTGCCGGGGGCTCCGCCGGCGTGGACCCCCTCGTGCGGGGGCGGGTGCGAGGCCGGTCCCTCCGGTGCGGTGGGGCCGGACGGCGCGGTGCTGGCCTCCGGGACGGGCGGGACGTTCACGGTCGACGCGACGCTCGTCCTCCGGGTGCCCCCGTACACCCCGCCGGGCGCGTACCGGGCGGCCCTGACCCTGACCCTGTCGTAGCCGGGGGTCGCCGGGGCCCTGCGCGGGCTGGAACCGCCGCGCGGCGCCGCCGTCCGGCCCCGCCGGCGGTCGAGGCGCGCGGGTCCGGGGGGGCGGAGCCCCTGGAGCACCTCCCGTCGGTGGCCGGGGGAGGAGCGGCGGAAGGGCGGGGCGGGGAGGCGGCTCCGCGCGGCGGTCCGGGACCCCGCCGGGGCGGGCTGGTCGGCGGGCCGGGCGGCATCGGGGAGAATGGCCCGTATGAGCGATCGTTCCCCCGAGCCCACCGCCCCGCACCGCGCGGGCTTCGCCTGCTTCGTCGGCCGCCCCAACGCGGGCAAGTCGACCCTGACCAACGCGCTGGTGGGCACCAAGGTCGCGATCACCTCGAACCGGCCCCAGACCACCCGCCACACCGTCCGCGGCATCGTGCACCGCCCCGACGCCCAGCTGGTGCTGGTGGACACCCCCGGCCTGCACAAGCCGCGCACCCTGCTCGGCGAGCGGCTCAACGACGTCGTGCGCACCACCTGGGCCGAGGTCGACGTCATCGGTTTCTGCCTGCCCGCCGACCAGAAGCTCGGCCCCGGTGACAAGTTCATCGCCAAGGAGCTCGCGGGGATCAAGAAGACCCCCAAGATCGCCATCGTCACCAAGACCGACCTGGTCGAGTCCAAGCAGCTGGCCGAGCAGCTCATCGCGATCCAGCAGCTCGGCGCCGAGCTCGGCATCGAATGGGCCGAGATCGTCCCCGTGTCGGCGGTCGGCGACAACCAGGTCCAGCTGCTGGCCGACCTGATCGCCCCGATGCTGCCGGAGAGCCCCCCGCTCTACCCGGAGGGCGACCTCACCGACGAGCCCGAGATGGTCATGGTGGCGGAGCTGATCCGCGAGGCCGCGCTGGAGGGCGTCCGCGACGAGCTCCCGCACTCCATCGCCGTCGTGGTCGAGGAGATGATCCCGCGCGAGAACCGCCCGGCGGACCGGCCGCTGCTCGACATCCACGCCAACGTCTACATCGAGCGGCCCAGCCAGAAGGGCATCATCATCGGCCCCAAGGGCTCCCGCCTGAAGGAGGTCGGCATGAAGTCGCGCAAGCACATCGAGGCGCTGCTCGGCACGCCGGTCTTCCTCGACCTGCACGTGAAGGTCGCCAAGGACTGGCAGCGGGACCCCAAGCAGCTGCGCAAGCTGGGCTTCTGACCCCGGGCCCGCCGCCTCCCGTCAGGCCAGGCGGCGGACCTTGAGGGTGTTGTCGTAGCCGTGCCCGGGCCGGTCGGCCTCCGCGCCGACCCGCTCGTGCTCGGCGCAGACCAGCACCTCCCAGCCGTCCCCGGGCAGGTCCAGGCCGGCCAGCACCTCCTCGGGGGTGGGGAAGTGCAGGTCCGGGTGCGGGTCCTCGGCGCCCGGCGCCGGGCCGCCGTGCCCGGCGACCAGCAGGACCCCGCCGGGGGCGACGGCCCCTGCGGCGGTGCGCAGGATGCGCTCGCGGGGCATCTCGCCCGGGCTGTGCAGGAAGCAGGCCGCGACCAGGTCGAACTCCCCGGCGGGGAAGGACTCCCCGAGGTCGTGGCGCTCGAAGGCGATCCGGTCGGCCACGCCCGCCTCGGCCGCGTGCCCGACCGCCCGTTCCAGGGCCACGGGCGAGATGTCGGTGCCGGTCACCCGCCAGCCCCGCCCGGCCAGCCACACCGCGTCGGCCCCTTCGCCGCAGCCGAGGTCCAGGGCCCGGCCGGGGGTGAGCTCCCCGGCCTCCCGGACCAGGACGGAATTGGGCCGGCCGCTCCAGATCCGCTCGCTCTCGCGGTAGCGGGAGTCCCAGAACTCCTGGCCGGCCGCGTCACCGCGGTGGCCCCGCCCGTGGTCGTGGCCGTCGTGGTCGTGGTGGGGGGAGGGGGTGGGCACGCGGTCTCCTCGGTGGGCGCCTGTACGGACACCGCCGATGCTGCGTCCCCCGCCGCGACCGGGGCAACGTTTCTTGCCGTTCCCGCAAAAAGCCGCTGGGTCGCTTTCCCGGCCCGAACGGAGGGGCTGTTTTCGGCCATCCGTGCGAAGGTGTCGGGCCCCTCCGGCTCCTGCCGCCCCTCCGGCCCCTCCCGTCGCCGGCCGACGGCCCCCGGCCGGCTAGGCGCCCTCCTTCAGCACCCGTGTGATCAGGCTGCGCTGGGCGTCGGAGAGGTGGGGGTCGTGGCAGGACACCGTCCGCCCGTCCACCGTGATGCGGTACGAGAACCCGTCCCTGACCCCGCCCGGCCCCTCGGCGGCCCGGGGGTCGGGCCGCAGAGCCAGCTGGGCCAGCGCCTGCCACTCCTGCTCGTCGGGCCGGCCCGAGGTGTCCACCTCGGCCCGGCGCTCGATCCCCGCGAATCCGCCCGTCCGTACCACTTCGATCTTCATGGTCCCCCTTCTACCCGGACGGGCCCCGTCCTGTCCCGGCTATCCCAGGCCGACGGTCGACCACGCCTTCTGGAGGGCCTGGTGCTCGGCGCCGCCCTCCCCGTACCGGGCGACGGCCGCCGCCACCGACAGCCGGGCGAAGTCCTTGAAGTCCGCCCGCGCGCCCAGCTGCCCGCCGGTCAGGGTGTCGTACCAGATCTGCCCGGCCCGCTCCCAGGCCTTGCCGCCCAGTTCGGTCGCCGCGATGTAGAAGGCGTGGTTGGGGATGCCGGAGTTGATGTGGACGCCCCCGTTGTCGCGCGAGGTGGTCACGTAGCCGTCCATCGTGGCCGGCTGCGGGTCCTTGCCGAGCTCGTCGTCGTCGTACGCGGTCCCCGGCGCCTTCATCGAGCGCAGGGCGACCCCGGTGACGTTCGGGCCCAGGAGCCCGGCCCCGATCAGCCAGTCCGCCTGGTCGGCGGTCTGGCCGAGCGAGTACTGCTTGATCAGCGAGCCGAAGACGTCCGACATCGATTCGTTGAGGGCGCCGGACTGGCCGTGGTAGTCGAGGTTGGCCGTGTACTGGGTGACCCCGTGGGTCAGCTCGTGTCCGATCACGTCCACCGACACCGTGAAGTCGAGGAACAGGTCCCCGTCCCCGTCGCCGAAGACCATCTGCCGGCCGTCCCAGAAGGCGTTGTTGTAGTCCTCGCCGTAGTGCACGCTCGCGTCCAGCGGCAGGCCGGAGCCGTCGATCGAGCGCCGGCCGAAGCCCTTGAGGTAGAGCTCGTACGTCGCCCCGAGCCCGGCGTACGCGCGGTTGACGGTGGCGTCCTTGGACGTGTCGGCCCCCTCCGCGCGCACCTTCTTCCCCGGCAGCCGGGTGTGGTGCTGGGCGTCGTAGACCGTGCGGCGCGGCCCGTCCGCGGCGGGGGTGTCCGCGACGGCCGGGGCGATCCCCCGGACGGTGCTGATCCGGCGCCGGGTGCGCAGGAGGGCGTCGGTCTCCAGGGTGCGCTGCGCGGCGTCGGCCCGGGCGGAGTCGGCGGAGCGGGCGGCCTTGTCCAGCAGGTGCGGCGGCACCACGGTGCAGAAGACCGGGTGGTGGGGGGCGTGTCCGTGCGAAAGGAAGGCATCCATGCCGGAAATGTGGCAGTGGGTGATGTCGGTGTCACTAGCAGCGAGCATGATTCATTCGGTTGTCTCAAAGGCGACGCGCCGTGTTGACGGATCCACCGGACCTTGCCGGATGAAAGGAGTCCTGGGCCACAAAGGGTGTAAATCGGACGCCCCGGTCTTGCATACTGAAACAGGTCCTCGCGACACGGCGCGGCTCGGTTAGGCTCGGCCCATCATGCGTTTCGGGCTGCTTCTCCTTAGCTGCCGCGGCGAGGGTCTGTAGTCGTAGGCCGGCCCCCTCCCCGCGGAGTTTGGTGTTGCGGTTTTCACTACCGCCGTCGGCCGTTCAGCGAACTACACGCGGACACGCGAGGAGCCCAACGCCATGAGCCAGCAGCCTTTTGTCGGTCGCCCCACGCCCATCACCAACGCGACCCACACCCAGAAGTCCTCCGGGATGCCCATCCACAAGTACGGCCGGTACGAGCAGGTGGACATCCCCGACCGCACCTGGCCGGACGCACGCGTCACCAAGGCTCCGCGCTGGCTGTCCACCGACCTGCGCGACGGCAACCAGTCGCTGATCGACCCGATGACCCCCGCCCGCAAGCGCGAGATGTTCGACCTGCTGGTGCGCATGGGCTACAAGGAGATCGAGGTCGGCTTCCCCTCCTCCGGCGAGACCGACTTCGCCTTCGTGCGCTCCATCATCGAAGAGGGCGCGATCCCGGACGACGTCACCATCTCCGTACTGACCCAGGCCCGCGAGGACCTGATCGAGCGGACCGTGGAGTCGCTGGTCGGTGCCAAGCGCGCCACCGTGCACCTGTACAACGCGACCGCCCCGACGTTCCGCCGGGTCGTCTTCCGCGGCTCCAAGGAGCAGATCAAGCAGATCGCCGTCGACGGCACCCGCCTGGTCATGGAGTACGCCGACAAGCTGCTGGGCCCCGAGACCGCCTTCGGCTACCAGTACAGCCCCGAGATCTTCACCGACACCGAGCTGGACTTCGCCCTGGAGGTCTGCGAGGCCGTCTGCGACGTCTGGCAGCCGGGCGAGGGCCGCGAGATCATCCTGAACCTGCCCGCCACCGTGGAGCGCTCGACGCCCTCCACCCACGCGGACCGCTTCGAGTGGATGGCCCGCAACCTGACCCGCCGCGAGCACGTCTGCATCTCCGTGCACCCGCACAACGACCGCGGCACCGCCGTCGCCGCCGCCGAGCTGGCCCTGATGGCCGGCGCCGACCGCATCGAGGGCTGCCTGTTCGGGCAGGGCGAGCGCACCGGCAACGTCGACCTGATCACCCTGGGCATGAACCTGTTCTCCCAGGGCATCGACCCGCAGATCGACTTCTCGCAGATCGACGAGATCCGCCGCACGAGCGAGTACTGCAACCAGATGGAGGTCCACCCGCGCCACCCCTACGCGGGCGACCTGGTCTACACCGCCTTCTCCGGCTCCCACCAGGACGCCATCAAGAAGGGCTTCGACGCCATGGAGGCCGACGCGGCCGCCCGCGGCAAGACGGTCGACGAGATCGAGTGGGCCGTCCCCTACCTGCCGATCGACCCGAAGGACGTCGGCCGCTCCTACGAGGCGGTCATCCGGGTCAACTCGCAGTCCGGCAAGGGCGGCATCGCCTACGTCCTGAAGAACGACCACAAGCTGGACCTGCCGCGCCGCATGCAGATCGAGTTCTCGCGGATCATCCAGGCCAAGACCGACGCCGAGGGCGGCGAGGTCACGCCGAAGGCGATCTGGGAGGTCTTCTCGGACGAGTACCTGCCCAACCCCGAGAACCCGTGGGGCCGCATCCAGCTGCGCTCCGGATCGACCGCCACCGACAAGGACGGTACGGACACGCTGACCGTCGAGGCGGTCGTGGACGGCGTGGAGACGGTCCTGAACGGCACCGGCAACGGTCCGATCTCGGCCTTCTTCGACGCGCTGGCCGGCATCGGCGTGGACGCCCGTCTGCTGGACTACACCGAGCACACGATGAGCGAGGGGGCCTCCGCCGTGGCCGCCTCGTACATCGAGTGCGCGATCGACGGCCGGGTCCTGTGGGGCATCGGCATCGACGCCAACACCACCCGCGCCTCCCTGAAGGCGGTCATCTCCGCCGTCAACCGCGCGGGCCGCTGAACCACCCCCGACGCAGCCCCGCCCCTCCAGCCGGAGCGGCGGGGCTCCGCCGTACCCCGGGGGGCCGCCGCCAGGGGCCCGTCGGGCGGGGGCGCAGATCGGCCAAGTGGGCCCCCGGGCCCATGTTGTCCTGCCGCACGACTGACGCACACTCACCGATGTGGCTAACATCACGCCAACCCGGCGTCGTTGCCGGGGGAGTTACGGAGGTGCGACGTGCTGCCAGTTCGGGGTGGGGACGGCCGGAAGCTGACGTTCTGGGGCATCCGTACCATCTGGAACACCGTGGGCGACGGGGAGTTCTTCTGCCCCGGCTGCGGCGGTGACCGCAACTACCGCCGGCGCACCGGGCGCCGCCGGTTCACCGTGCTCGGCCTGCCGCTGCTGCCGCGCGGGGAGGCCGGACCCGTCGTCGAGTGCCAGGCCTGCCGGCAGCGCTTCGGCACCGAGGTGCTGGACCACCTCACCACCACCCGCTTCTCCTCGCTCCTGCGCGACGCGGTGCACACCGTCGCGCTGGCCGTGCTCGCCGCGGGCGGGACCTCCTCGCGCAGCGCCCTGGAGGCCGCCGTGTCGGCCGTACGCGGCGCCGGCTTCCCCGACTGCACCGAGGAGCAGCTGGAGTCCCTCGTCGAGGCCCTGGCGACCGACGAGGGCCGGCTGGGGCTGTACGACGGGCCCGAGTGCTGCGGGGCGGCGCTATCGATCGAGCTCCACGAGGCGCTGGAACCGCTCGCCGCCCACCTGGCCGGACCCGGTCGCGAATCGATCCTGCTGCAGGGCGCGCGGATCGCCCTCGCGGACGGGCCCTACATCCCGGCCGAGCGCGAGGTGCTCGCCACCGTGGGCGCGGCGCTGCGGATGGGCTCGGAAGAGGTGGCCGGGCTGCTGTCGGCGGTGCGCGCCCCATAAGGGATCTTCCGTACGTCGATCCGGGTCCGGCGGAGGTTTTCCGCCGGACCCGGACGTCTTTTCCGGGAGGAATCCCGGCATGTGGGCGTCCGGGAGATAACGATTGGGCCGTACCGGCCGGAAACGGAGCCCCCCGGCACCCCGGCAGGCGGGGGAGTCCCCAATTCCGTACACAATTTCCGCATTCCGGACGGCCGGAACTGCACCCTCTGATTTGCGTGGCCGAAGGCTTGTGGGCCCGGTAATCCCCTGTCAGGGCCGGGAACTTCGCAGGTGCGCAGGGGGAACGGCAGGGCGGGCGGGCCGCTTCCCATACTCCTGCGGGCGTCCTGCCGCCATTGGGGGAAGCTCCAAAGCGGGCGTCCGTGAACGTCAACACTTTGTCGAAGTCTCCGATACCTGTGAGCACTTCCACAGGCGTTCAATTCCGGTCACACGACGAATTCCGCGTGTTCCGACTGACAACCCCGGCGGACCAACGGGTTAACGACCCACTCCGGCCAGGGGATAACCAGCTTCCTCTCACTTACCTACCTCCTTGAAGGGCAAGGCAGAGATGGCACGTGTCGCCGCCCGGCTTTCCGCAAGCGGAGAGCAGAGCTCGCACCCGGTCGACGAGGTGCTCCCCCTCCCCAAGCTCGCGCTGTACGGCTTCCAGCACGTACTCGCCTTCTACGCCGGCGCGGTGATCGTCCCGATCATCGTCGGCAGTGCGCTGAAGCTGAGCCCTGAACAGCTGGTCTACCTGATCAACGCGGACCTCTTCACCTGCGGTATCGCCTCGATCATCCAGGCCTTCGGCGTCGGCCGCGTCGGCGCCCGGCTCCCGCTGATCCAGGGCGTCACCTTCACCGCGGTCTCCCCGATGATCGCCATCGGCCTCGGCGCGGGCGGCGGAACGGCCGCCCTGCTGGTCATCTACGGCGCCGTCATCACCGCCGGCCTCGCGACCTTCGCCTTCGCCTGGCTGCCCGCCAAGGCCTTCCGCGCGGTCATGCGGCTGTTCCCGCCGGTGGTCACCGGCACCGTGATCACGGTCCTCGGCATCGTCCTGATCCCGGTGGGCCTCAAGGACGCCGCGGGCGGCGCCCCCACCGTGGCCGACGGCGGCGTCCCCACGCAGCTGGCCTACGCCGGCGGCACCATGCTCTTCATCCTCGTCCTGATGAAGTTCGGCGGGCCCTTCCTGCGCAGCATCGGCATCCTGCTCGGCCTGGTCGGCGGCACGGCCGTCGCGTTCCTGCTGGGCGACGCCAAGTTCGGCAACGTCGGCCAGTCCGACTGGATCGGCGTCACCACCCCCTTCCACTTCGGCGCCCCGAAGTTCGCATGGTTCCCGATCCTCCTCATGCTGATCGTCATGCTGATCACCATGGTCGAGACGACCGGTGACACCTACGCCGTCGGCGACATCGTCGGCAAGGACATCGACAGCGAGACCGTGGCCCGCGCCCTGCGGGCCGACGGCGCCGCCACCGCCCTCGGCGGCCTGCTGAACTCCTTCCCCTACGTCGCCTTCGCCGAGAACGTCGGCCTGGTGCGGATGACCAAGGTCAAGAGCCGCTTCGTGGTCGTGGCCGCCGGCGTCTTCATGATCGTGCTCGGTCTGATCCCCAAGGCCGCCGCGATCGTGGCCTCGGTCCCGCCGGGCGTGCTCGGCGGCGCCGCCACCGTGATGTTCGGCATGGTCGCCCTCGCCGGTATCCAGACCCTGGCCAAGGTGGACCTCAAGGAGGAGAAGAACGCCCTGATCGTCGGCGTCTCGCTGGCCTTCGCGCTCTTCCCCGCCACGGTCCCGGCCTACTTCGACAAGCACGTGAACGCGGACCTGTCCTCGCTCCTCAACAGCGGTGTGACCCTCGGTGCCACCGCCGCCATCGTCCTGAACCTGATCTTCAACGGCCTGGCCAAGGACGACGCCCACACGGCCGCCCCGGCCGAGGCCCTCGCCGAGGCACTGGCCGAGACCATGACCGGCCAGGCCGAGGTGCCCGCCCAGCCGGCCGCCGCCCCCGCGGCCGCCGAGAAGGGCTCCGCCAAGGGCGGGGCGGCCGGCGCCGCAGCCGCGGAGGCCGACGAGGCGGGGGCTGCCGCCGTCTGACAGCCGCCCCACCGAACCTCCCAAGGGGTGCCGCCCCCCGTCCGGAAGACCGCTCCGGACGGGGGCCGGTGCTGTCCGCGCACAGGGGACAATGGGCGCATGAGTCTGTTCCGCGACGACGGCATCGTGCTGCGCACCCAGAAGCTCGGCGAGGCGGACCGCATCATCACGCTGCTCACCCGCGGCCACGGCCGCGTCCGCGCCGTCGCCCGCGGAGTACGGCGCACGAAGTCCAAGTTCGGTGCCGGGCTGGAACCTTTCTCCCACGCCGACGTGCAGTTCTTCGCCCGGGGCAGCGAGCTGGTCGGCCGCAGCCTGCCCCTGTGCACCCAGACCGAGATCATCGCCCCGTACGGCAACGGCATCGTCACCGACTACGCCCGCTACACCGCCGGCACCGCCATGCTGGAGACCGCCGAGCGCTTCACCGAGAACGAGGGCGAGCCCGCAGTCCAGCAGTACCTGCTGCTGGTCGGCGCCCTGCGCACGCTCTCGCGCGGCGAACACGCACCGCACCTGATCCTCGACGCCTTCCTGCTGCGCTCCCTGGCCGTCAACGGCTACGCGCCCAGCTTCGAGGACTGCGCGAAATGCGGGATCCACGGCCCCAACCGGCACTTCTCCGTCGCCGCCGGCGGGGTCGTATGCGGCGACTGCCGGGTTCCCGGAAGCGTCGTACCATCTGCTGAGGCCATCGGGCTGCTCAGCGCCCTGCTGACGGGGGACTGGCCGACGGCCGACGCGGCCGAGCCGCGGCACGTGCGCGAGGGGAGCGGACTCGTCTCCGCCTATCTGCACTGGCATCTGGAACGCGGGCTGCGTTCCTTGCGTTACGTAGAGAAGTGACCGAGATCGGAGACCGAAGCGCCATGGCAGTACGCGGATTCCTGGGACTCTCCCGCCGCGAGTACACGATCCCCGAACCGCACCCGACCGGCGCCCGCCCGCCGAAGATCCCGGGCGAGCTGGTGCCGGAGCACGTCGCGATCGTGATGGACGGCAACGGCCGCTGGGCCAAGGAGCGGGGCCTGCCGCGCACCGAGGGCCACAAGGTCGGCGCCGAGCGGGTGCTGGACGTCCTCCAGGGCGCGATCGAGATGGGCGTCAAGAACATCTCCCTCTACGCCTTCTCCACCGAGAACTGGAAGCGCTCGCCCGACGAGGTGCGCTTCCTCATGAACTTCAACCGCGACTTCATCCGCAAGACCCGCGACCAGCTCGACGCGCTCGGCATCCGGGTGCGCTGGGTGGGCCGGATGCCCAAGCTGTGGAAGTCGGTGGCCAAGGAGCTCCAGATCGCCCAGGAGCAGACCAAGGGCAACGACAAGCTGACCCTGTACTTCTGCATGAACTACGGCGGCCGCGCCGAGATCGCCGACGCCGCCCAGGCCCTCGCCGAGGACGTGAAGGCCGGCCGGCTCGACCCGTCGAAGGTCACCGAGAAGACCCTCGCCAAGTACCTCTACTACCCGGACATGCCGGACGTGGACCTGTTCCTGCGGCCCAGCGGCGAGCAGCGCACGTCCAACTACCTGATCTGGCAGAGCGCCTACGCCGAGATGGTCTTCCAGGACGTGCTGTGGCCGGACTTCGACCGGATCCACCTGTGGGACGCCTGCCTGGAGTACGCCAAGCGCGACCGCCGCTTCGGCGGCGCGGTCCCGAACCAGACCGAGGGCTCCCAGGGCTGACCCGGGAAACGGCTCCGCCGCCGAGGCCCTGGGCCCGGCGGCGGAGGTCGTACGACATCGGCCGGATTCCGATCGGTGTTCGACCGGAATCCGGTGCTTCCGATCTAGCCGGCGGCCGCGCAGTCCGCGCAGGTGCCGAAGATCTCGACGGTGTGGGCCACGTTCACGTAGCCGTGCTCGGCCGCGATGGACTCCGCCCACTTCTCCACCGCCGGGCCCTCCACCTCGACCGCCTTGCCGCACTTGCGGCAGACCAGGTGGTGGTGGTGATCGCCGGTGGAGCAGCGGCGGTAGACGGATTCGCCGTCGCTGGTGCGCAGCACGTCCACCTCGCCGGCGTCCGCCAGGGACTGGAGGGTGCGGTACACGGTGGTCAGGCCCACGGAGTCGCCGCGGTGCTTGAGCATGTCGTGCAGCTCCTGGGCGCTGCGGAACTCGTCCACCTCGTCCAGCGCCGCCGCGACGGCTGCCCGCTGCCGGGTGGACCGTCCTCGTACTGGCGCGGTATTCGTCTCGCCAGGCGCAGTCGCCACCGGTTCCTCCTCGTTTCGGCCTCGCCTCATTGTGCCAGGCGGCCGGTCCTCCTAGACCTTCACGTCGTCCTGGGTGCAGAGCTCCTCGGCGGCGCGGACGGCCCTGGCGCGGCGCCTGGCCACGGGCGTGGACAGGGCCGTCGTGGCCACGAAGACGGCGATGGCGAGCAGCACGATCGTGGCACCGGACGGCGCGTCGATGTAGTACGTGGCAGCCGTACCGCCGAGCGAGACCACCACGCCGATGCCCATCGCCAGCGACAGGGTCGCGGCGAAGCCGCGGGTGACCCGCTGGGCGGCCGCGACGGGGATCACCATCATGGCGCTGACCAGCAGCAGGCCCACGATGCGCATGGCCACGGTGACCGTGACGGCGGCGGTGACGGCCATCAGGAGGTTCAGCGCCCGCACGGGCAGTCCGGTGACGCGGGCGAACTCCTCGTCCTGGCTGATCGCGAACAGCTGGCGGCGCAGGCCGACGGTGACGGCGAGGACGAAGGCGGCCAGGACCACCACCGCGGTGACGTCCTCGGGCGAGACGAAGCTGATCGAGCCGAAGAGGTAGCTGCTCAGGTTGGCGGTGGAGCCGCCCGGGGCCAGGTTGATGATCATGACGCCGCCGGCCAGGCCGCCGTAGAAGAGCATGGCGAGCGCGATGTCGCCGCTGGTCTTGCCGCGGGAGCGGATCAGCTCCATGCCGACGGCGCCGACGACCGCGACGAGGGTGGCCATCCAGATGGGGCTGGTGTTGAGCAGGAAGCCCAGGGCGACACCGGTCATGGCGACGTGGCCGATGCCGTCGCCCATGACCGCCTGGCGGCGCTGGACGAGGTACGTGCCGATCGCGGGCGCGGTGAGGCCCACCAGGGCGGCGGCGATCAGCGCCCGCTGCATGAAGGCTTGGTGCAGGATTTCCATCAGCTCAGCAGTCCCGTCCGCAGGGGCTCGGCGTCGTGCGCCGCGTGGGGGTGTACGTGGTCGTGGCCGGGGAGGGCGTGCTGCCCGACGGCCTCCGGCGGCGGGCCGTCGTGGACGACGCAGCCGTCGCGCAGGACGACGGCGCGGCCGATCAGGGGCTCCAGCGGGCCCAGTTCGTGGAGGACGAGCAGGACCGTGGTGCCGGCGGCGACCTGCTCGCGCAGGGCGTTCGCGAGGACCTCCTGGTTGGCCAGGTCCACGCCGGCCATCGGCTCGTCCATGATCAGCAGCTCGGGTTCGACGGCCAGCGCCCGGGCGATGAGCACGCGCTGGTGCTGTCCGCCGGAGAGGGCGTTGACCGAGGCGTCGGCGTGGGCGTCCATGTCGACGAGGGCCAGGGCCCGCTCGACGGCCGCCTTGTCGGCCTTGCGCAGGATCCCGAAGCGGGAGCGGGCGAGGCGGCCGGCGGAGACGACCTCCCGGACGGTGGCCGGGACGCCGCTGGCGGCGGTGGTGCGCTGGGGGACGTAGCCGATGCGCGACCACTGGCGGAAGCGCTTGAAGTCGGTGCCGAAGAGGCTCAGGCCGCCGCCGGTGAGCGGGACCTGGCCGACCACGGCGCGCACGGCCGTGGACTTGCCGGAGCCGTTGGCGCCGAGCAGGGCGACCACCTCGCCCCGGCGGACGGTGAGGTCGACCCCGCGCAGCACGGGCCGGGAGCCGAGCGAGGCCGTGGCCCCGCGCAGGGATATGACGGTCTGGTCATCGTCCGCCGGTCGGGGCGTTGACTGCATGGCTCGCGCCTCCGTTGCTGCTGTCATCACTTGGTTCCGAGGGCCTTCTGGAGGTTCTTCAGGTTGGAGCGCATGACCTCGAAGTAGTCGGCGCCCTGCGACTTCTCGGTGATCCCCTCGAGGGGGTCGAGGACGTCGGTCCGCAGCCCCGTGTCCCGGGCCAGGGTCTTGGCCGTCTTGTCGCTGGCCAGGGCCTCGAAGAAGACGGTGGTGACATTGTCCTTCTTCGCGACGGCCTGGAGGTCCTTCATCCGGGCCGGGCTGGGTTCGGCCTCGGGGTCGACTCCGGAGATGCCCTCCTGGTCGAGGCCGTAGCGCTCGGCGAGGTAGCCGAAAGCGGAATGGGTGGTGATGAAGGTCCTGGAGGCCGTGTTCCGCAGGCCCTCCTTGAACTCGGTGTCCAGCACGCCCAGTTCGGCCACGAGCCCGTCGGTGTTCCTGCGGTAGTCGGCCGCGTGGTCGGGGTCGGTCTTCTCCAGCGCGGCGCCGAAGCCCTTGGCGATCTCCGCGTACTTGACCGGGTCGAGCCAGACGTGGGGGTCCTCGCCGGCCTCCCCGTGGTCGTGGCCGTGGTCGTGCTCCCCGGCGGTGTGGTCGTGGTCCTCCGCGCCGGAGGTGCCGTGCACCTCGAGCCTGGTGAGGGAGGCCGCGTCGACGGTGTTCTTCACGCCGGACTGGGCTACGGCCTTGTCGACGGCGGGCTGGAGGCCCTTGAGGTAGAGGACGACGTCCGAGTCGCCCAGCTGGCCGGTCTGCCGCGGGGTGATGTCCAGGTCGTGCGGTTCGACGCCCGGCTTGGTCAGGGTGGTGACCTTCACGTGGTCCCCGCCGATCCGCTCGGCGAGGAACTGGAGGGGGTAGAACGACGCCGTGACGGCGAGCCTGCCGCCCTTGTCCGCGCCCGCCGCTCCCGCCCCGGAACAGGCGGTGAGGGCCGTCGCGGCGAGGGCGACGGCACCGGCGAGCGCGGCGGTGGGTATGAGGCGTCGTACGTTCATGACATCCATTTTCATCAAAGATGGAAACCGTTGTCAAAAGGCCGGGTGGAGGGGCCGGAGCGCATGCTGGAAGAGGGGTACCGACTTGAAGTGGAGGGTGCGGGCGCCGGTAACCTAAAGCCTTCGCCGTTCGTCCTCGTAATGAAGAGAGCACCGTGGCCGCCGACAAGATCGAAACCATCGTCAGCCTGAGCAAGCGCCGTGGCTTCGTTTTCCCTTGCAGTGACATCTACGGCGGCTCCAGGGCTGCCTGGGACTACGGTCCGCTGGGTGTCGAGCTCAAGGAGAACATCAAGCGCCAGTGGTGGAAGGCGATGGTCACCGGACGCGAGGACATCGTCGGCCTCGACTCCTCGGTGATCCTGGCCCCCGAGGTCTGGGTGGCCTCCGGCCACGTCGCGACCTTCTCGGACCCGCTGACCGAGTGCACCGCCTGCCACAAGCGTCACCGCGCGGACCACCTCGAAGAGGCCTACGAGGCCAAGCACGGCCGCCTCCCCGAGAACGGCCTCGCCGACATCAACTGCCCGCACTGCGGCGTGAAGGGCCAGTTCACCGAGCCGAAGCAGTTCTCCGGCATGCTGGAGACCCACCTCGGCCCGACCCAGGACACGGGCTCGAAGGCGTACCTGCGCCCCGAGACCGCCCAGGGCATCTTCACCAACTTCGCCCACGTCCAGACCACCTCGCGCCGCAAGCCCCCGTTCGGCATCGCGCAGATGGGCAAGTCCTTCCGCAACGAGATCACGCCGGGCAACTTCATCTTCCGCACGCGCGAGTTCGAGCAGATGGAGATGGAGTTCTTCGTCAAGCCGGGCGAGGACGAGCAGTGGCAGGAGTACTGGATGCAGGAGCGGTGGAACTGGTACCGCGGCCTGGGCATGCGCGAGGAGAACATGCGCTGGTACGAGCACCCGAAGGAGAAGCTGTCCCACTACTCGAAGCGCACCGCCGACATCGAGTACCGCTTCAACTTCGGTGGCAGTGAGTTCTCCGAGCTCGAGGGCGTCGCCAACCGCACGGACTACGACCTGAAGGCGCACTCCGCCGCCTCGGGCACCGACCTCACCTACTTCGACCAGGAGGCCGGCGAGCGCTACACCCCGTTCGTCATCGAGCCGGCGGCCGGTGTCAACCGCGCCATGCTCGCCTTCATGCTCGACGCGTACGTCGAGGACGAGGCCCCGAACGCCAAGGGCGTCATGGAGAAGCGCACCGTGATGCGCTTCGACCCGCGCCTGGCCCCGATCAAGGTCGCCGTCCTGCCGCTGTCCCGCAACCCGCAGCTGTCGCCGAAGGCCAAGGGCCTGGCCGCCGACCTGCGCAAGAACTGGAACATCGAGTTCGACGACGCGGGCGCCATCGGCCGCCGCTACCGCCGCCAGGACGAGATCGGTACGCCGTTCTGCGTCACCGTCGACTTCGACACCCTGGACGACAACGCGGTGACCGTGCGCGAGCGCGACACCATGAAGCAGGAGCGCGTCTCCCTGGACCAGATCCAGACCTACCTCGGCAGCCGTCTGCTGGGCTGCTAGTTCCCGCTCGAAGGCCGGTGGCCCGGTGCGCGATCCGCGCACCGGGCCACCGGCCTTTCCCCGTGTGCGGCGGTCAGGCCGCCGAGCTCTCGGCCTGCGCGGCCGCGGCCGCGGCGGCGGCGTTCGCGGCGGCGCGCCTCTCGCCCTCGGCCTTGGTCCGCTTGACGAAGCCGATCGTCCAGAGGGCCAGCCCGCCGAGCGTGCCGTAGATCATGAACGGGCTGATGGTCACCATGGTGGAGGTGTCCAGGACGTACGACAGGGCGATCCGGACCGCCGCCTCGATCAGGTAGACCACGCCCCAGACCAGGGTCATGCGGCGCTGGGCGTTGCGGAAGCCCTCGAACTGCCACAGGCCGTTGTAGTACGCCACGCCCTCCGGGGTGCCGTCCGTGCCGAACTTCCGGCCGAAGTAGAACATCAGCGGACGCGGCGCGAGCAGCGTGGCCAGGCACAGGAGCCCGAACAGCCCCGTGACGGCGGAGTCCTTGACGAGCAGGGCCCGCGTGGAGTTCGCGCCGATCAGGGACACGGCGGCGGTGATCGCCAGGAACACCAGCGTGACGATGGCGAACTCGTCCAGCTTGCGCCGCCAGGCCACCATGATGGCGGTGTCGAGCACCGGCCAGGCGCCGCTGACGAGCAGCGCCGAGGCCTCGCTCCAGCCGTGGTCGTCGACGAGGGTGTTGTAGGTGACGATCGGCGCCACGATGCTGAGCACGATGGTCAGGATCAAGCCGATGGCTGCGGCGCCGCCGGAGCGGGCGGGAGGTGAGGGCTGTGCTGATGCCGTGGACAAGGTTCCCCCTGGAACGTGCTTGAGTAGTGCGGTAAGGGGACCGTAAGGAACTGTCGATGGCATGTACAAGTCGACACGGCTCAAAATGATCGCCAAGCCGTCCGGAGCGCCTGATTCCGCCCAACGGGGCGTGGAACGGGCCGGTTCAGGCGCGCAGGCCCCGGATGACGAGCGCGACGACCGCCTCGAACTCCGTGATGATCGTGGGGGAGAGCCACTCCGCCACGTACTGGGGGTCATGGAACCGGCCGGTGGCGTCGAAGACGGCGCGCGCGGCGGCCGGTACGTCGGGCGCGGCCAGGGTGCCGGCGGTGACGCCCTCGGCGATGATCCGGGTCAGCTGGTCGATCAGCTCCGTCAGGTGGGCGTCGACCACCCCGCTGTTCTCGGTGAGCAGCACCGTGTACGTCGCGAACAGCTCCGGGTCGTCGCCCGCCTTGTGGCGCTTGGCCTCGAAGAGGGCCTCCAGCCAGGACTCCAGCTTGGAGGGGGCGGCCTCGCCCGGCGCCGAGGCGATCCCCTCCAGCATGACCACGCTCTTGGCGAGCCAGCGGTCCGTGACGGCCTCGCGCAGCGCCGCCTTCGAGGGGAAGTGCCGGTACACGCTGCCGTGGCTGACGCCCAGGGCGCGCGCCACGTCCACCACGGTCGCCTTGGTGGGGCCGAAGCGGCGCAGCACCTCCTCGGTGGTCTCGAGGATGCGCTCGGGGGTCAGGGGCTCGGCAGCAGCGGAGGGCATGGGTACGACCGTACCGCCAGCTCAGTGCTCGCTGTCGAGGTGGGCCATCTGCGCCGCCGGATACCGGTCCCCGGAAGCGGCCCCGGCGGGGACCGCGGCCTCGATGGCGGCCAGGTCGGCCTCGGTCAGCGCGACCTCCGCCGCACCGAGCGCCTCCGTCAGCCGGTCCCGGCGGCGGGCGCCCACCAGCGGCACGATGTCGACGCCGCGGCGCGGGCCCTGGGCGAGCACCCAGGCGATCGCGATCTGGGCGACGGTCACGCCCTTCTCCCCGGCGACCTTGCGCAGGGCCTCGACCAGGTCGAGGTTGTGGTCCAGGTTCCCGCCCTGGAAGCGGGGGCTCATCCCGCGGAAGTCGCCGGGCGCCAGCGCGCGGTCGCGGCTGAAGTGCCCGCTGATCAGGCCCCGGGACAGCACCCCGTACGCCGTCACGCCGATGCCGAGCTCCCGGGCGGTCGGCAGGATCCGGTCCTCGATGCCGCGCGAGATCAGCGAGTACTCGATCTGGAGGTCCGAGATCGGGGCGACCGCCGCGGCCCGGCGCAGGGTGTCCGCGCCGACCTCCGAGAGGCCGATGTGCCGGACGTGCCCCGCCTGCACGGCCTCGGCGATGGCTCCGACGGTCTCCTCGATGGGGACGTCCGGGTCCACGCGGGCGATCCGGTAGATGTCGATGTGGTCCCGGCCGAGCCGCTGGAGCGAGTAGGCCAGGAAGTTCTTCACGGCCTCAGGCCGCCCGTCGTACCCGGTGAACCCGCCCTCGACGGTCCGCAGGGCGCCGAACTTGACGCTGGTCAGGGCTTGCTCGCGGGCCGCGGTGGGAGCGGTGCGCAGGGCTTCGCCGATCAGCAGCTCGTTGTGGCCCATGCCGTAGAAGTCGCCGGTGTCCAGGAGCGTGTTCATGCCCGCGGGGGCGGCTTCCAGGAAGGCGTGGATCGTCGCCAGGGACTCGGCCCGGTCGGCCTCGCCGTAGAGGGCGGACATGCCCATGCAGCCCAGACCCAGGGGGAAGACGGACGGCCCGGTGGCTCCGAGCCGGCGGGCGGCGGCGGTGGAGGGGGACGCGGAGGTGTTCTCGTTCGTGGTCATGGAACGAGAATGGCATGACGAGTGACAGATTTCAATATCTGTCACTCGTGAGGCTGACAGGGCCGCCGGGTGGCGCATCGGGAGGACGGTCGTGGTGCCGCCGGGGTCAGCCCGCCGGGGCGGGCCCCGGAGCCGGGGGCATCCCGCCGTCCCTGCGGGGTCCGGGGGTCTGCCCCTGGGCCGGGGCGGCGGGGGAGGGCGGCGACGGTTCGAGCGCCCGGGCCGTCCGCAGCGCGGTGGCACGGGCCCACGGGCCGGTGGTGACGGCGCCCACGACGAGCACCAGGAACGCGCAGCCGGTGATGATCCACCAGGCGGGCCGGGCCGCCGTCGCGAAGTCCGCCCCGCCCGCCGTCCCGGCGGCCAGCACCGCTCCTATGACGGCCACGCCGAGCGCCCCGCCGGTCTGCCGGCTGGTGGAGGCCACCGCGGCCGCCACCCCCGCCTGGCTGCGCGGCATCCCGGACAGCGCCGTGTTGGTGATCGGCGCGTTGACCAGCCCGAAGCCGATGCCGAAGAGCACGTACCCGGTGAACATCAGCGGATTGGAGGCCTCCGCCGAGAACGCCGCGAACAGCAGCCCGCTCGCCCCCATGGCCACCCCGGACACCAGCAGCGACGGCCGGGGCCCGTGGTTGGCGACCAGCCGTCCCGAGACCGGCGCGCACAGGAAGGCGAAGGCGGCCATCGGCAGCATGTGCAGCCCCGCGTCCAGGGCGCTCAGCCCCCGCACCTCCTGGAGGTAGAGCGTGGTCAGGAAGAGGAACCCGGAGAGCGAGGCGAAGGTGCTCACCGCGATCACGGTCGCCCCGCTGAAGGGGGCGCTGCGGAAGAACCGGGGGTCGATCAGCGGGTCGGTCCGCCGGGACTCGTAGAACAGGAGCCCGCCCAGCGCCGCCGCCGCGCCCAGCGCGCACCCGAGGATCGGCGGCGAGCTCCAGCCCTGGGCCGGCGCCTCGATGATCGCGTACGTCATCCCGCCCAGCAGCACCACGACCAGCAGCTGCCCCACCGGATCCGGCCGGCGCGGACGCTCGGACCGGGACTCCGGTACGAAGCGCAGGGTCAGCGCCAGCGCGAGCAGCCCGACCGGCAGGTTGACCCAGAAGATGGACCGCCAGCCCACCGAGTCCACCAGCAGGCCGCCGATCAGCGGTCCGGCGGCCATGGAGATGCCGACCACCGCACCCCAGACGCCGATGGCCCGGGCGCGCTCCTTGGGGTCGGTGAAGGTGTTGGTGATGATCGACATGGCGACGGGGTTGAGCATCGCCCCGCCGACGGCCTGGACCATCCGGAAGGCGATGAGCCAGTGGAGGCCGGGCGCCAGGGAGCACAGCACCGATCCGGCCGTGAACAGCACCAGCCCCCACGCGAAGACCCTGCGCCGCCCGATCCGGTCCGCCGTGGACCCGGCCAGTATCAGCAGCGAGGCGATGACCAGCGTGTAGGCGTCGATGGTCCACTGCATCCCCGAGACCGAGGCGTCGAACTCGCGGCGCATCGCCGGCAGGGCCACGTTCAGGACGGTGTTGTCCAGGCTGACGATCAGCAGGCTCATGCAGCAGACCGCCAGGACGAGCAGGCGGCGCCGGCGGCCCGCCTGATCCACGCCACTCATGTGATGCATACCGCCGATCGTACGAATAAGTAGGGAGTGGCGCTGCGGGACAATGGGGGGATGACCACGCTTCCCGCCCCCCTCGCGATCGGCCCGCACACCGTGCAGCCCCCGGTGGTGCTCGCGCCGATGGCCGGCATCACCAACGCCCCCTTCCGGACCCTCTGCCGCGAGTTCTCGGGCGGCAAGGGGCTGTTCGTGAGCGAGATGATCACGACCCGCGCCCTGGTCGAGCGCAACGAGAAGACCATGCAGCTGATCCACTTCGACGCGACCGAAAAGCCGCGGTCGATTCAGCTGTACGGGGTGGACCCCGTGACGGTCGGCAAGGCGGTCCGCATGATCGTCGAGGAGGACCGCGCCGACCACATCGACCTCAACTTCGGCTGCCCGGTCCCCAAGGTGACCCGCAAGGGCGGCGGCTCCGCCCTGCCGTACAAGCGCCACCTGCTGCGCGCCATCCTCCGCGAGGCCGTGGCGGGCGCCGGCGACCTGCCGGTGACCATGAAGATGCGCAAGGGCATCGACGACGACCACCTCACCTACCTCGACGCCGGCCGGATCGCCGTCGAGGAGGGGGTGACCGCCATCGCCCTGCACGGCCGCACCACCGCCCAGCACTACGGCGGCACCGCCGACTGGGAGGCCATCGCCCGCCTCAAGGAGCACGTGCCGGAGATCCCGGTGCTCGGCAACGGCGACATCTGGTGCGCCGAGGACGCGCTGCGCATGGTCCGCGAGACCGGCTGCGACGGCGTGGTCGTGGGGCGCGGCTGCCTGGGCCGGCCCTGGCTCTTCAACGACCTGGTCGCGGCCTTCGAGGGCCGTCCCGAGGACTTCCACAAGCCGGTGCTGCGCGAGGTCAAGCGCACCATGCTGCGCCACGCGCAGCTGCTGGGGGAGTGGATCGGCGACGAGGCGCGCGGGGTGATCGACTTCCGTAAGCACGTGGCCTGGTACCTCAAGGGGTTCTCGGTCGGGTCCGAGATGCGCGGGAAGCTGGCGGTCGTCTCCTCCCTGGCCGAGCTGGACGCTCATCTGAGCGAGCTCGACCTGGACCAGGCGTGGCCCGAGAGCGCGGACGGACCGCGGGGCCGGACGTCCGGAAACAACCGGGTTGTCCTGCCGGACGGCTGGTTGAAGGATCCGTACGACTGCGCCGGTGTGAGCGAGGACGCCGAGCTGGACACGTCCGGAGGCTGACAAATCGCCCTGCGGGGCGCGTGATATACGCCACGCATGGGAGAGGTTTCGCTCAGATGAGCGCGTAAGTCACGGGTAAGACTTCCAAAGGGTGGCACTGGGTGCCACCCTTTGTGCGTTCAAGACTTGAACGCAAATGTATCGATGATCGCTCATCCGAGCGGGATCAAGCCTTTCTGGGCACCTCACCCTTCGGGATGTGAACGCTGTTTGTGCGTTCTCATTACCGACCGGTTACTTTCGATACGGTGGCGCACGGGTGGTTACGGCCTCATGACCGCCAAGTGGACGTACCGATAAGCCTTCGATCTGGGTATGTTCCTGGCCGTCAGGGCAGCCACCCGAGTCCTCGAGGAGTCGAGACCCGTGTCGGAAAACAAAGATCAGAAGTTCGTCTACGACTTCACCGAGGGCAACCGGGACCTCAAGGACCTCCTCGGCGGCAAGGGGGCCAACCTCGCCGAGATGACCAACCTCGGTCTCCCGGTCCCCCCCGGCTTCACCATCACCACCGAGGCCTGCAAGGTCTACCTCGAGAGCGGCACGGCCCCGGCCGAGCTGCGCGACGAGGTCAGCGCGCACCTCGCCGCCCTCGAAGCGAAGATGGGCAAGAAGCTCGGCCAGTCGGACGACCCGCTCCTGGTCTCCGTGCGATCCGGCGCCAAGTTCTCCATGCCCGGCATGATGGACACGGTCCTCAACATCGGCCTCTCCGACGAGTCCGTGGTCGGCCTCGCCGCCCAGGCCGACAACGAGCGCTTCGCGTGGGACTCGTACCGCCGCCTCATCCAGATGTTCGGCAAGACCGTCCTCGGCGTCGAGGGCGAGCTCTTCGAGGACGCCCTCGACGCGGCCAAGGCCGCCAAGAAGGTCACCGTCGACACCGACCTCGACGCCGCCGACCTCAAGAAGCTGGTCAAGGCCTTCAAGAAGATCGTCGCGAAGGAGGCCGGCCGCGAGTTCCCGCAGGACGCCCGCGAGCAGCTCGACCTCGCCGTCGAGGCCGTCTTCAACTCCTGGAACACCGACCGCGCCAAGCTCTACCGCCGCCAGGAGCGCATCCCCGGCGACCTGGGCACCGCCGTCAACGTCTGCTCCATGGTCTTCGGCAACCTCGGCCCCGACTCGGGCACCGGCGTCGCCTTCACCCGCGACCCCGCCAGCGGCCACGCCGGCGTCTACGGCGACTACCTGCAGAACGCCCAGGGCGAGGACGTCGTCGCGGGCATCCGCAACACCGTGCCGCTCGCGGACCTGGAGGCCATCGACAAGGCCTCGTACGACCAGCTCATGGCGATCATGACGAAGCTGGAGACCCACTACAAGGATCTCTGCGACATCGAGTTCACCATCGAGCGCGGCCAGCTGTGGATGCTCCAGACCCGCGTCGGCAAGCGCACCGCCGGCGCCGCCTTCCGCATCGCCACCCAGCTCGTGGACCAGGGCCTGATCTCCGAGGCCGAGGCCCTCCAGCGCGTCACCGGCCACCAGCTGGCCCAGCTGATGTTCCCGCGCTTCGACGAGTCCGCCCAGACCACCCTCCTGGGCCGCGGCATCGCCGCCTCCCCGGGTGCGGCGGTCGGCAAGGCCGTCTTCGACTCCTACACGGCCGTCAAGTGGTCCCGCTCCGGCGAGAAGGTCATCCTGATCCGCCGCGAGACCAACCCCGACGACCTCGACGGCATGATCGCCTCCGAGGGCATCCTGACCTCGCGCGGCGGCAAGACCTCGCACGCCGCCGTCGTCGCCCGCGGCATGGGCAAGACCTGCGTCTGCGGCGCCGAGGACCTCGACGTCGACACCAAGCGCCGCCGGATGACGGTCGGCGGGCAGGTCATCGAAGAGGGCGACGTCGTCTCCATCGACGGCTCCACCGGCAAGGTCTACCTCGGCGAGGTACCCGTCGTACCGTCCCCGGTCGTCGAGTACTTCGAGGGCCGCATGCACGCCGGCGCCGACGACGCCGACGAGCTGGTCGGCGCCGTGCACCGGATCATGGCCTACGCCGACCGCGTCCGCCGCCTGCGGGTGCGCGCCAACGCCGACAACGCCGAGGACGCGCTGCGCGCCCGCCGCTTCGGAGCCCAGGGCATCGGCCTGTGCCGCACCGAGCACATGTTCCTCGGCGAGCGCCGCGAGATGGTCGAGCGCCTGATCCTCGCGGACACCGACTCCGAGCGCGAGGAGGCACTCAGTGCCCTCCTGCCGCTGCAGAAGAAGGACTTCGTCGAGCTGTTCGAGGCGATGGACGGCCTGCCCGTCACCGTCCGCCTCCTGGACCCGCCGCTGCACGAGTTCCTGCCCGACATCACCGAGCTGTCGGTGCGCGTCGCCCTCGCCGAGTCCCGCCAGGACGCCAACGAGAACGACCTGCGCCTGCTCCAGGCCGTGCACAAGCTGCACGAGCAGAACCCGATGCTGGGTCTGCGCGGCGTCCGCCTCGGCCTGGTCATCCCCGGCCTGTTCGCCATGCAGGTCCGGGCGATCGCCGAGGCAGCCGCCGAGCGCAAGAACGCCAAGGGCGACCCGCGGGCCGAGATCATGGTCCCGCTCGTCGGCACCGTCCAGGAGCTGGAGATCGTCCGCGAGGAGGCCGACGCGATCATCGCCGAGGTCGAGGCCGCCACCGGCACCAGCCTCAAGCTCAGCGTCGGCACGATGATCGAGCTGCCGCGCGCCGCGCTGACCGCCGCCCAGATCGCCGAGGCCGCGCAGTTCTTCTCCTTCGGCACGAACGACCTGACCCAGACGGTGTGGGGCTTCTCCCGCGACGACGTCGAGGCCAGCTTCTTCACCGCCTACCTGGAGAAGGGCATCTTCGGGGTCTCGCCCTTCGAGACCATCGACAAGGACGGCGTCGGCTCCCTCGTGCGCCACGCGGTCCAGCAGGGCCGGGCCACCCGCCCCGACCTCAAGCTCGGCGTCTGCGGCGAGCACGGCGGCGACCCCGAGTCGGTGCACTTCTTCCACGAGGTCGGCCTCGACTACGTCTCCTGCTCGCCGTTCCGGATCCCGGTGGCGCGCCTGGAGGCCGGCCGGGCCGCCGCCGAGGCCAAGGGCTCCGACAGCCGCTGAGCCCGGCCCCCCCCCGACAGCGCCCGCCCCCGGTTCCCTGACTGCCGGGGGCGGGCGCTTCCAACTATTCGGAAGCCGCCGGGAAGCCGCCCGGAAGCCCCGTGATGCCCCGGGAAGCCCCGTGCGCCTCACCCGGACCGGGTTTCGCGAATATTCAACGAAGTCATTACGGCGCCAGGCGGCGGACGGATCCCCACCCGTCCGCCGCCTGCCGCCTATCCGCCAGGCACGTCGGCGCTTCCCGGTGCGACCGACCGCCAGGCCCCGCAAAGCCCCCCACGGCCTTCACGGAGCGTTTCGGTCGCGCCGGAGTGTGCCTGGCGGAGTACAGGATTTCGCTTGTCACGCCCCTGCCGAAAGGGGTTTCAACTGTGGCCGAAAGGGCGTGGTGACCACGTGTGACGGCATGCATACTCGTGGGGCGGGGGGATTGCGGTTGCACAGGTGGGGGTTCGGTGCTGCGTATCCATTTCACTGGAGTGGACCTGGCACGCGTACGGATGGCAGGGCGTCCCGATGCGTTGTGGGAAACGATTCTTAGTTTTCATCGCTTAAGAGACCGGCGTGACGCCCGGCTGTTCGGCGAATGGCGTACGGAAGCCCGGAGCCGGTTGAATGGTGAAACAAGGCTGCTGAGCGCGCTGATACCGGCTCGCGGCTATTTCCCCGATTTCCTGACCCCGTCCGAGGGGCAGTACGGGTGGGACGTCGGCCTCGACGCCCTGCGCGGCCTCCACGCGGACCGGCTGCGCCACGAACTGTCCCTGGTGGGCGCGGGCGCCGCCGCGGGCTTCGGCGCGGCCTTCGGGACCCCGCCGCCGACCCGGCTGCGGGAGTTCATGGACGGCGGCACCAAGCACCTGCCCCGGCTGCTGGGCGAGCTGCGCGGCTACCACCGGGCGGCCGTGGAACCGTACTGGACCCACATCCAGGCCCAGATCGAGGCGGAGCGGGCCGCCCGCGGCCGCGCCCTCCTCGACGGGGGCGCCGACGAGCTGCTGGCCTCGCTGCCGCCGATGCTGCGCTGGCGGGCCCCGGTGCTCGAATGCGAGTACCCGGTGGACCGGGACGTACGGCTGCGGGGGCGCGGCCTGCTGCTCCAGCCGTCCTTCTTCTGCCGGCGCACCGCGGTGACCCTCCACGACCCGGAGCTGCCGCCCGTGCTGGTCTATCCGGCGGCCGCCCAGCTGGCCTCCGCCGGAGCCGGCGGGGAGGCCGCGCGGCCGGCCGAGGAACAGCGCCAGCGCACCCTGGGCAAGCTGGTGGGCCACACCCGCTCGGTGGTGCTGCGGGCCATCGGCGACGGGGCCACCACCAGCGAACTCGCCCGCCGGGCCGGGGTCTCCCTGGCCTCGGCGAGCCAGCACGCCTGCGTGATGCGCGAGGCGGGCCTGGTGACCACCCTGCGCCACGGCAACGCCGTCCTGCACACGGTGACCCCGCTGGGCGCGGCCCTCCTCAAGGGCGGCGCGGTGGTCTCCTGAAGGATCGGTTCACCAGGGCGGCGGCCCCTCCGGCCGCCGCCCTGGAACCGGCACTGACCTGCGGTTTCCTGGCCCGTCGAAAAAAGTCGAAGAAAATCCCGCGCGGGGCGATGAGTTCCCGCGCCGGCCCCGGTCTACCTCTCGACAGCAACGAACGGAGCACGCGCGCCGCGCGCCGCGCCCCACCAGAGAGAAGAGACACCGGGATGCCCTCCACCATGATCTTCGTCAACCTGCCCGTCAGCGACCTGGAGGCCACGAAGGCGTTCTGGGGCAAGCTCGGCTACTCCTTCAACGCCCAGTTCACCGACGAGAACTGCGCCTCCATGCCCATCACCGACAGCATCGTCGCGATGTTCCTGACCGAGGCCCGCTACAAGGACTTCACCCACAAGGCCATCGCGGACGCCCGCACCACCTCCGAGGTGCTGCTCTGCCTGAGCGCCGAGAGCCGCGCCGCGGTCGACGAGCTGGTCGACGGGGCCCTGGCGGCCGGCGCCACCGAGCCCCGCCCCGCCCAGGACCACGGCGTCATGTACGGCCGGGCCTTCGACGACCTCGACGGCCACACCTGGGAGATCATGTGGATGGACCCGGCCGTCGTCCAGGGCTGACCCTCCGCCCTACGAGGTCGCGGCGGTCCGCACCGGGTACGTCCGGACCGCCACCTCCTCGTCGTCCAGGCAGCGCCCCGACTCCAGGTCGAAGCGCTGCTTCAGCAGCGGCGAGGCCACGAACGCCCGGCCCGCCGCCCACCCCACCAGCCCGCGCGACAGCACCTGCGCGCCGGTGAAGGGGTCCTGGTTGCCGATCGCGTACGGGCGCCCGGTGCGGTCGACGAACACCGCGGCCTGGGACCCGTCCGGGAGCAGGGCCGCGACCCCGCGGCCCGGGGTGAGCGAGGACAGCTCGCACACCGTCAGCCAGCCCTCGGCCACGCGCAGTTCGACGGTCATCGGACAGGACCTCCTATGGTCAGGACGGCCAGGTCGGGCTTGACCTGGTCACGCTCGGGGACGAACCTCACGGTCGGATCGGGGGCGCCGGGCGCGTTCACGAAGGACACGAACCGCCGCAGCCGGTCCGGGTCCCGGAGCGTCTCGGCCCATTCGTCGCGGTAGTGCGCCACGTGCTCGGCCATCAGCGACTCCAGCTCCGCGCACAGCCCGAGCGAGTCGTGCACCACCACGTCCCGCAGGTGGTCCAGGCCCCCCTCCAGCCGCTCCAGCCAGGTGGAGGTCCGCTCCAGCCGGTCGGCGGTGCGGATGTAGAACATGAGGAAGCGGTCGATGAGCCGCACCAGTTCGGCGTCCGACAGGTCCTGCGCGAGCAGGTCCGCGTGGCGCGGGACGGCGCCGCCGTTGCCGCCGACGTAGAGGTTCCAGCCGTTGGCCGTGGCGATGACCCCGAAGTCCTTGCTCTGCGCCTCCGCGCACTCGCGGGTGCAGCCGGACACCGCCGACTTCAGCTTGTGCGGGGCGCGCAGGCCCCGGTAGCGCAGCTCCAGGTCGATGGCCATCCGCACGCTGTCCTGGACCCCGTAGCGGCACCAGGTCTGCCCCACGCAGGACTTCACCGTCCGCAGGGCCTTGCCGTACGCGTGCCCTGACTCGAAGCCGGCGTCGACCAGCCGGGCCCAGATCCCCGGCAGCTGCTCCACGCGCGCCCCGAACAGGTCGATGCGCTGGCCGCCGGTGATCTTCGTGTAGAGGCCGAAGTCGCGGGCCACCTCGCCGATCACGATCAGCTTCTCGGGGGTGATCTCGCCCCCCGGGATGCGCGGGACGACCGAGTACGAGCCGTTGCGCTGGAGGTTCGCCAGGAAGTGGTCGTTGGTGTCCTGGAGGGCGGCCTGCTCCCCGTCGAGGACGTAGCCGCTGGCGCCCACGGCGGGGGCGAGGGAGGCGATGACCGAGCCGACGGCGGGCTTGCAGACCTCGCAGCCCTCGCCGCCCCGGGCCTCCGGCCGGCCGTGCCCGTCGAGGAGCTCCCGGAACGACGCGAGGCGCCGCGTGCGGACGATCTCGTACAGCTCCGCCCGGGTGTACGCGAAGCAGCCGCACAGCCCCGGGTCGGCGGCGGGCGGCAGCAGCTGCCCGATCACCTTGAGGCAGCCGCCGCAGCCGGTCCCGGCCTTGGTGCACTTCTTGACCTCGGGCAGGGTCGAGCAGGCGGTGATGGCCTTCTTGGTGACGTTGTGGCAGGAGCAGATCACCGCGGTGTCGGGCAGCGCGGACGGGCCGAGCTGTGCGGCGGGGCCGAGTCCGGCGGGCAGCACCAGCTGCTCGGGGGCGACGGGCGGGACGCTGCCGGTCAGCGGGCGCAGCAGCCCGTAGGCGTCGGCGTCGCCGACCAGCACCCCGCCGAGCAGGACCCCCTCGCAGGACATGACGAGCTTCTTGTAGATCCCGGAGCGGGAGTCGGACCAGACGACGTCCAGGCTGCCCTCGGCGGCGCCGTGCGCGTCGCCGAAGGAGGCCACGTCCACGCCGAGCAGCTTGAGCTTGGTGGACAGGTCGGCCCCGGTGAACTCCCGTTCGCGGCCCAGCAGGTCCTCGGCGGCGGTCTCCGCCATCTCGTAGCCGGGCGCGACCAGGCCGTAGACGCGGCCGTCGACGGCCTGCGCGCACTCGCCGATCGCGTACACGCGCGGGTCGGAGGTGCGGCAGCGGGCGTCGACGGAGATCCCGCCGCGCTCGCCGACGGCCAGGCCGCAGTCACGGCCGAGCTGGTCGCGGGGGCGGACCCCGGCGGAGAAGACGACGAGCTCGGTGTCGACCGTGGACCCGTCGGACAGGCTCATCCCGGTGACGGAGCCGTCCGCGCCGGTCAGCACCGCCTGGGTGCCGACGCCGGTGTGCACGGTCAGGCCCATGCCCTCGATGGTGCGCAGCAGGGCCGCGCCGCCGCCCTCGTCCACCTGGACGGGCATCAGCCGGGGCGCGAACTCCACGATGCGGGTGGCGAGCCCGAGGCCCTGGAGGGCGCCGGCGGCCTCCAGCCCGAGGAGCCCGCCGCCGACCACGGCGCCGTTGGACCGGGTCTTCGCGTACTCCTCGATCGCGAGGAGGTCCTCGATGGTGCGGTACACGAAGCAGCCCGGGGCGTCCTTGCCGGGGACGGGCGGGACGAAGGGGTGGCTGCCGGTCGCCAGGACGAGGACGTCGTACGGGAAGACGCGCCCGGAGCGCGAGGTGACGGTGCGGGCCTCGCGGTCGACGGCCTCGGCGGGGTCGTCCAGGTGCAGCTCGATGCCGTGCTCCTCCATGAAGCCGGCCGGGGTGAGGGAGAGCTCCTCGGGGCTGCTGCCGGAGAAGTACGAGGTGAGGTGCACCCGGTCGTAGGCGGGCCGGGGCTCCTCGCAGAGCACGGTGACGCGGTGCGTGGCGGTGGCCCCGCGTTCGGCGAGCGCCTCCAGGTAGCGCTGGCCGACCATGCCGTGCCCGATGAGCACGATCGCGGGCAGGGGCTCGGTCATGTCAGTGGCCTCCGTCGTCGGTGAGCAGGTGGAACATGTCGTGCGGTGCGTCCAGGGACTCGTCGCCCTCCCAGGTGCGGGCCAGGGCCCCCACGGTGGAGAGCTCGCCGAGGAGGACCCCGCCGACGAGCCGGTCGCCGCGCAGGACGACCTTGCGGTAGGTGCGGCGGGTGGCGTCGGCGAGGCGGACCACGTCGTCGCCGGGCAGCGGGGTGGGGTCGCCGAAGGCGGCGAGGTCGAGGGGGCGGTCGGCGCCGCCCAGGGTGAGCCGGGTCAGGGTGCGGGTGCCGGTGTAGTCGGTGGGGGAGCCGGAGAGGGTGGCGGCGAGGGCGTCGGCCTGCTCCAGGGCGGGCCCGGCCAGGCCGTAGAGCCGGCCGGCGTGCTCGGCGCAGTCGCCGATGGCGTGGACGCACGGGTCGGCGGTGCGCAGCCGGTCGTCGACCACGACGCCCTTGCGGACCTCCAGCCCGGCGGCCTGGGCCAGTCCGGTGCGGGGGCGCACGCCGCAGGCGAGGACGACGAGGTCGGCGTCGAGCCGGTAGCCGTCGGCGAGCTCGGCCCCGGTGACCCTGCGGTGGGCCCGGCCGGGCCGGGAAGGGGCTGCGTGCGGCGGCGCACCGGTCGTGGCCAGGCCCCTGACGCGGCACTCGGTGTGGATCTCCACGCCGAGGGCGGTCAGGTGGGCGTGCAGCAGCGCCGAGGCGTCGGCGTCGAGCTGCCGCTCCATCAGTCGTTCGGCCTGCTGGGCGAGGACCACCTGGGCGCCCCGGGCGGCCAGCGCCCGGGCCGCGGAGACGCCGAGGAGCCCG
The DNA here is from genome assembly GCF_044763325.1 of Streptomyces sp. NPDC096136. Classification (NCBI taxonomy): domain Bacteria; kingdom Bacillati; phylum Actinomycetota; class Actinomycetes; order Kitasatosporales; family Streptomycetaceae; genus Streptomyces; species Streptomyces sp. NPDC096136. Next base: position 193,884 of record NZ_JBIWFZ010000009.1, read on the forward strand.
CCGCCGATCACCACCGCGCGCACGCCCGGACGGACGGCCGCGCCCAGGGCGAGGCAGTCGTCCATGGTGCGGAACGCGTGCACCCCCTCGGGGAGTTCCCCGCCGCCGGGCGGGAACAGCCCGCGCAGCGGCGGCAGGACCGGGTTCGAGCCGGTGGCCAGCACGAGGGCGTCGTACTCCGGGGCCGTGCCGTCGTCGCAGTGCACCCGCCGCGCGGCGCGGTCGATCCGCACCGCCCGCACCCCGCGCCGCAGCACCGGGCCCGGGTCCGGGAGCGCGGCCACGTCGGGGGCGTACCGGCCGGCCAGCACCTCCGCCAGCAGGACCCGGTTGTAGGGGGCGCGGGACTCCTCGCCGAGGACGGTCACCGCGGCGGCCGGTCCCAGCCGAGCGGCGAGCCGCAGGCCCGCCAGGCCGCCGCCGATCACCACCACACGCTGCTGAGAGGTCATGGAACGAGCGTGCGGGGCGGCTGTTTCCCCGTGGCATCGCTCCTGTTACCCGGACGGAACGCCGGCCTCAGCGCCCGCGGCGGCGGCCGGTGAGGCTTTCGCCCGCCGCCGGGCGCGGGCCGTGAACCTCAAGCTTCGCGCAACTTTCCGGGGATCGATGGGACATGCACGGATCCGCTCCCTAGGGTCGGGTCCGTGCCTGACATATCAACGACCATGATCATCGTGCTGTGCACGGCCGCCGCGGCGGCCGGCTGGATCGACGCGGTGGTGGGCGGCGGCGGACTGCTGCTCCTGCCCGCCCTGCTGCTCGGCCTGCCGCACGCCCAACCCGGCTACGTCCTGGGGACCAACAAGGCGGTGGCCATCGTCGGCACGGCCGGAGCGGCCGTCACCTACGCGCGCAAGACCCCCGTGGACGTGAAGCTCGCCGTCCGGATCGGCCTGGCCGCGCTGGCCGGCTCGATCGGCGGGGCCGCACTCGCCGGCGGGATCGGCAAGGACACCATGCGGCCGCTGATCATGGGCGTGCTGGTGGTGGTCGCCGCCGTGGTGATCTTCAAGCCGGGCTTCGGCGCCGCCCCCTCCGCCTCGCCGGTCTCCCGGAAGCGGGTGCTGCTCACCATCGCCCTCGCCGGCCTGGGCATCGGCTTCTACGACGGCCTCGTCGGACCCGGCACCGGAACGTTCCTGGTACTGGCCCTCACCGCCCTGCTCCACCTCGACCTGGTCGCCGCCTCCGCCACCGCGAAGATCGTCAACTGCTGCACCAACGCGGGCGCGCTCGCGATGTTCGCCTACCAGGGGACGGTCTTCTGGCAGCTGGCCGCGCTGATGGCCGTGTTCAACCTGGCCGGCGGCATGGTCGGGGCGCGGATGGCCCTCAAGAAGGGCAGCGGCTTCGTCCGGGGCGTGCTGCTGACGGTCGTCGGCGCGCTGGTGGTCAAGCTCGGCCTGGAGCAGTGGGGCTGAGCGGGTGCGGGACCCGTGGGCCCCGCACCCGCCGAGGGGTCAGGCGCGCGGGGCCCGGCGCATCACCCACAGGGTCGGCCCGCCGCCGGGCAGCTGCGCCTCGCCGAGCACCGTGAAGCCGAAGTGCTCGTAGAAGGGCAGGTTGGACTCCTTGGAGGACTCCAGGTAGACGGGCAGGCCCGCCGCGTCGGCCCGGGCCAGGCCGGAGCGCAGCAGCGCGGCCCCGTGCCCCTGGCCCTGGCCCGCCGGGTCGGCTCCGACCACGGCCAGGTACCAGTGCTCCTCCGGCGGTGCGTGCTCGGCGGCCGCCTCGACGGCCTCGCGGAACAGCGGGGCCGTGTCGCCGAGGATGTCCGTCAGCTCCGCGATGGTCTCCGCGTCCGGAACGGCCTTGGCCTGCGCCTCCGGCGCCACCCAGAAGGAAGCGGCCAGGTCGGTGCGCTCGCAGAAGCCGTGACGGCCGTACTGCCGGGTGAAGATCGTCGAGAAGTAGCGGGTCAGGCCTTCCTCGCGGGTGGTCTCGTCGGGGAAGAACCAGCACATCATCGGGTCGTCGGCGAAGGCGCGGGCCAGGGTCCGGCCGAGGTCCGCGGCGTCGTCGATCGTGGCTGCTCTGGGCGTGTTCGTTTTCGACATAAGGGTCATTCTGCAAGTTGATGATCTTGGTCCGGAAGGCGGGGTGCCCGGTTCAGTAGGTCCCGGTGAGGTGTGCGAAGACGACCACGTTGCCCTGGTAGCCGGTGCGCGGCGAGAAGCCCCCGCCGCAGGTGATCACCCGCAGCTCGGCGCGCGGCGAGGGGCCGTACACGCGCCGGTCGGGGAAGGACTTCGCGTCGTATACCGCGACCGCGTGGACCGTGAACACCGCCGTGCGCCCGTCCGCGCGGGCGACCTCGATGACGGCCCCCCGGTGCAGCGCCCCCAGGTGGTAGAAGACCGCCGGGCCGCTCGCGTTGTCCACGTGGCCCGCGATCACGGCGGTGCCGGTCGCGCCCGGGGCGGTCCCGTCGCGGTACCAGCCCGCGAGGTCGCCCCGGGCGGGCGGCGGCACTTCGAGGCTGCCGTCGCGCTCCAGGCCGAGCCCGGTGAGCGGGGCGTCCACGCGGATGGCCGGGATCCGGATCCGGGTCGGGGGAGAGCCGGGGAGCGGGTCGATGCTCCCGGGGTAGACGGCCTGCGCACTCAGGGCGTCGGCGGGGGAGGGGAGCGGCGGCCGGACGGTCTCGTTCGACCCGGTGGTGATGAGCCACACGCCGACGCAGACGGCCACCGCGACCAGGCCGGCCCGCCCGCGCCGGGCCGCCGGACCGGGGCGCGCCCCGTGGCCGGCACTGTCCCGCCCGCGGCCGTCATCCGCGCCCCCGCCGGACCCGGGCCGGCGGCCGCGGGCGCGCGCGGCCTCCCGGATGTCACGGATGCCCCGGAAGCCCGGGAAGCCGCCGGCCATGCGTCGTACCCCCTTGCCTCGCCGTGGACAGGAGTGGCCGTCGCCCGGCCCCGCGAACGGGGGGACCTCGCGGGGCGGGCGACGGGGGGCGGTACCGGTCGGACCGCGGCCGCAGCCGCGGTGGGCGCCCGTCAGCTCCGCGTGCCGCTCGCCCGGCGACGCAGGAGCCAGGTACCGCCGACGGCGGCCGCGGCCAGCACTGCCGCTCCCGCCGCGATCTTGGCCGGGTCCGTGGTGGTGGACGTGCCACCGCCCACCCCGGTGCGCACGTGGCCCTGGGGGCCGTGCGCGGTGACGACCAGGTCGCCGGTGGCGAACTTGCCGTCGGCGCAGGTGGCGCCGATGCCGTAGGTGCCGGGCCGCAGGTCGCGGGCGACCTGGAACTGGCCCGCCACCACCTCCTTGTGGGTGCCCGGCGTCAGCTTGAAGCGGCCCCCGCCCACGGTGGTGGCGTCGCCCTCCGCATGCCCGCCCGGGCCGCAGGCCTTGGTGTTCACGGTGACGGTGGTGCCCGGCAGCGCGGACTTCGGCCAGACCTCCAGCACGGCGAAGTCCCCCGGCGCGAAGGGCGGCATGCCGAGGTCCGCGGCGGCCACCGCTCCCGCGACCGGGCCCGCGAAGGCGGCGGCGGTCAGTGCGGCGGCGGTCAGCGCGTGGGCGGTCCTGCGGCGCATGGGTCACTCCAGGGGACACGGGGTCGTGTTCCGAGGAAAACCGGGCCGCCCGGCGGCCGCCTGCTGACCCCTCGTCAGATATCGCCCCGGCCGCCCTCCGCGATGCCGTCCGGGCACGTCAGGGGCCCTGCGCGGCCATCCGTGCGCCCCCACCCCGTCCGGGTGAAGCGTCGGTGCGCACCCACACCGGCACGGGGGCCCGGCGATCGTGCGGCAGCGGTGCGTACGGTGGGGGTGCACGGGAAAGGGGGGCCTTCGGGCCCGGCCCGCGCAGGTCCGGTGGAGTCGGAGCCGGTGTATCGGAGGAGGGGCTCGTGGCATCGGTCGAACAGCCGGGATCCGGCGGCGTCCTGCCGTTCTTCGTGTACGGGACGCTGCGGCCCGGGGAGGTCAACCACGACCTGTTCCTGCGCGGCCGCACCGCGGCCGAGGAGCCGGCCCGGCTGCCGGGCGCCGTGCTGTACGAGGGCCCGGGGTACCCGTACGCGGTGGAGCGGGCCGGCTCGGTGATAGCCGGGGAACTGGTCACCCCGGCCGCGGACGCGTACGGGGAGCTGCTGGACGCACTGGACCTGCTGGAGGAGTACGCCGGGCCGGACCGCCCCGGGAACGTCTACGACCGGGTGGCGCGGGACGCCGTCCGGCCCGACGGGAGCCGGGTGCGGGCCTGGGTGTACCTGGCGGCCGCGCCGCTGGCCCGCCGGCTCGCCCGGTCGGGGACCGAGATACCGGGCGGGGACTGGCTGCGGCGGTAGGTCACAGTCCTTCCGCGCCGCGGTTGCGCAGGCGCTGGCCGTACTGCTGGAGGACCCACAGCTCCTGCTGGACCGCCGCGTGCTGCTCCGGCGGGGCCTGGGGGCCGAGGCGGGCCATCTGGCCCTGGATCTCGTGGACCCGCCGGTCCACGGCGCGCAGGCGGACCTGCACCAGCTGGACCCCCGCGTAGACCTCGTCCACCGTCTTGGCGTGGATGGCCTCCACCGCCAGCTCCGTCACCAGCGCGCGCACGGTGTCGTTCGGGGCGGCCTCGCGCACCCGCGCCAGGTAGTCCTCGGTGCCCTGGGCGGCTCCGCCCGCGTCCTGGATGGCCTGGCGGACCTGCGCGTACGGCGGGGCGGTGAACTCGTCGGCCCCGTACGCGTCGAACGCCGGGGAGACCAGGGCCGGCCGCTGGAGCGCCAGCTTGAGGAGCTCCCGCTCCGTGCGGTGCGCCGGGCTGCGCAGGTTCAGGGCGGGACCGCTCGGCTGCGCCGCGGCGGGCGCGGCCGGGGCCTCCTCGTAGCGGCGGCCGGACTGCTGCGGCTGCCGCGGCGCCGACTGCTGGCCGCGCTCGCGCGCCCAGCGGGCCTGCTGCGCGACGCGCTTGACCACGAACTGCTCGTCGCGGATGCCCAGCATGCCCGCCAGCTGCACCGCCGACTCGTGCTGGATCGCGATGTTCTTGATCCCGGCGACGACGGGAGCGGCCTCGTCCAGGGCGGCCGCGCGCCCGGCCGGGTTCTCCAGGTTGTGCCGGGACACGATGTGCCGCAGTGCGAACTCGAACAGCGGGGTGCGGGACTCCACCAGCCCGGAGACGGCCGTGTCGCCCTGCGCGAGCCGCAGGTCGCAGGGGTCCATCCCGCCCGGGGTGATCGCGATCGAGGTCTCCGCCGCGAACTTCTGGTCGTCCTCGAAGGCGCGCAGCGCGGCCTTCTGCCCGGCCGCGTCGCCGTCGAAGGTGAAGATCACCTCGGCGGTGGCGTTGTCCATCAGCAGCCGGCGCAGGATCTTGATGTGCTCCCCGCCGAAGGCGGTGCCGCAGGTGGCGATGGCGGTGGTGACCCCGGCCAGGTGGCAGGCCATCACGTCGGTGTAGCCCTCGACGACCACGGCCCGGGAGGTCTTCGCGATCTCCTTCTTGGCCAGGTCGATGCCGTACAGCACCTGGGACTTCTTGTAGATCGGCGTCTCGGGGGTGTTCAGGTACTTGGGGCCGTTGTCGTCCTCGCGCAGCTTGCGCGCGCCGAAGCCGACCACCTCGCCGCTGATGTCCCGGATCGGCCACATCAGCCGGCCGCGGAAGCGGTCGATGGGCTTGCCGCTGCGGCTGTCCTGGGCCAGCCCGGAGAGGATCAGCTCCTTGTCGCTGAAGCCCCGCCCGCGCAGGAACCGGGTCAGGTGGTCCCACCCCGCCGGGCTGTAGCCCACGCCGAAGTGCCCGGCCGCCGCCTGGTCGAAGCCGCGCTCCGCCAGGAAGCGGCGGGCGATCTCGGCCTCGGCGCCGCCGAGCTGGTCCACGTAGAACTGGGCGGCGGCCTTGTGCGCCTCGACCAGGCGGATCCGCTCCCCGCGGCCGCTGGTGCCGGCGGTGTAGCCGCCCTCCTCGTAGCGCAGGGTGATGCCGGCCTGGCCGGCCAGCCGCTCGACCGCCTCCGAGAAGGAGAGGTGGTCGATCTTCATGATGAAGTCGAGGGTGTCCCCGCCGGCCTGGCAGCCGAAGCAGTGGTAGAGCCCCTTGCTCGGGCTGACCTGGAAGGACGGGGACTTCTCGTCGTGGAAGGGGCACAGGCCCTTGAGGTTGCCGCCGCCGGCGTTGCGCAGCTGGAGGTACTCCGAGACCACGGCGTCGATCGGGACCGCGTCCCGTACCGCCTTCACGTCGTCGTCGTTGATCCGTCCTGCCACCCGAGAATTCTACGGTGGGGCGGCGGCAAACCCGTCAGGCCCCCTCGGCCGGGACCAGGGAGTCGAGCGGAACGGACGGGTCCGCCAGCTTTTCCCGGTCCACCGGGGCCTTCGACCGGATCAGGTTCTGGATGTGCTCGGTGACGTCCCACACGTTCACGTTCATCCCGGCCAGCACCCGGCCCCCGGAGAGCCAGAACGCGATGAACTCCCGCTTGCCCACGTCCCCGCGCACCAGCACCTGGTCGTAGCCGCCCGCCGGGGCGTACCCGGAGTACTCCAGGCCCACGTCGTACTGGTCGGAGAAGAAGTACGGCACCCGCTCGTACGAGACCTCCTGCCCCAGCATCGCCCGCGCGGCGGCCGGCCCGCCGTTGAGGGCGTTGGCCCAGTGCTCCACCCGCAGCCGGGCCCCCAGCCCCGGGTGCTGGGCGGCGGCCACGTCGCCGACCGCGAAGACGTCCGGGTCGGAGGTGCGCAGCGAGGCGTCCACGGCGATCCCGCCGCCGTGCTCCCGGTCCACCAGGGCCAGCCCGGAGGTCTCGGCGAGCGCGGTGCGCGGCGCCGCCCCGATCGCGGCGAGCACGGCGTGCGCCGGGTGCTCCTCGCCGTCGTCCGTACGGGCGGCCAGCACCATGCCGTCCTGGCCGACGATCTCCGTCAGCGTCGCCCCGAAGTGGAAGCGCACCCCGTGTTCGGCGTGCAGGTCCGCGAAGAACTGGCCGATCTCAGGGCCGAGCACCGTGTGCAGCGGGGTGGGCAGCGGCTCGACCACGGTCACCTCGGCGCCGTAGGAGCGGGCCGCGGCCGCCACCTCCAGGCCGATCCAGCCCGCGCCCGCGATCAGCAGGTGCCCGTTGTCGCGGCCCAGGGAGGTCAGGGCCTTGCGCAGCAGGTCGGCGTGGGCGAGCCGGCGCAGGTGGTGCACCCCGGCCAGGCCGGTGCCCGGGATGTCCAGGCGGCGCGGCTCGGAGCCGGTCGCCAGGAGCAGCTTGTCGTAGTGGAGCAGGGTGCCGTCACCCAGGCGCACCGTCTTCGCCGCGCGGTCCAGGTGCACGGCGGGCTGGCCCAGGTGCAGCTCGATGTCGGCGCCCGCGTACCAGGACGGCTCGTGCACGAAGACGCTGTCGCGCTCCTCCTTGCCCAGCAGGTAGCCCTTGGACAGCGGGGGCCGCTCGTACGGATGGTCGCGCTCGTCGCCGATCAGGATCACCCGGCCGGTGAACCCCTCCGACCTCAGCGTCTCGGCGGCCTTCGCCCCGGCCAGCCCCGCGCCGACGATGATGAACGTCTGGTGTGCGTCGACCACCTGATGCCTCCTCATAACCTCTCCGCCATGTGCGGCCACATGCGAGCGTCCCGCACCGAGCCTGCCCCGTGAAGGGGGAATGGCCCGATCGGCTCACCCTTCGGCGCGCCGCCCGCGACGGGTGAGGCGGGCGTGCAGGGACCGGGCGGAAGCGTCGGTGAGGCAGGCGATCTGGTCGATGACCGCGCGCTTGCGGGCCTTGTCGTCCGGCGCCGCGTCGAAGATCGCCCGGAACTGCGGGTCGAGTCCCTCCGGCGCGCGGGCGCTGAGCGCCTCGGCGAGTTCGGCCAGGACGATGCGCTGGTCGGCCCGCAGCCGCTCCTGTTCGTCGCGCTGCATCACGTACAGGTCGGCGACCGCCTTCAGGACGGCGCACTCGTTGCGCGCCCGGCGCGGCACCACCAGCTCCGCCGCGTACCGGGTCAGCGGGCCGGGGCCGAACGCCTCGCGGGTGGCGCCCTCGGCGGCCAGGCAGAACCGGCCGATCAGCTGGCTGGTGGCGTCCTTCAGGCGGGCCTGCGCCACGGCCGAGCCGTCGTAGCCGTGCGGCCACCACTCCTGCTCCATCAGCCGGTCCAGGGCCTCGCGCAGCTCCTCGGGCTCGGTGCCGGCGGGCACGTACCGGCCGATGGCGACCTGCCAGATGGCGGTGCGCTCGGGCTCGGCGAACAGCAGGTTGGGGTCGAGGTGCCCGGCGTGCAGGCCGTCCTCGAAGTCGTGCACCGAGTACGCGACGTCGTCCGACCAGTCCATCACCTGGGCCTCGAAGCACTTGCGGTCGGCGGGCGCGCCGCGGCGCAGCCAGTCGAAGACCGGCAGGTCGTCCTCGTAGGCCCCGAACTTGACCGAGTCGGGGTCGGTGGGGTGCCCGCCGCGGGCCCACGGGTACTTGGTGGCGGCGTCCAGGCAGGCCCGGGTCAGGTTGAGGCCGACGCTCACAGGGTCGCCCGTGGCCGGGTCGGGCACGAACCGCTTGGGCTCCAGCCGGGTCAGCAGGCGCAGCGACTGGGCGTTGCCCTCGAAGCCGCCGCAGTCCTTGGCGAACTCGTTGAGGGCCTCCTCGCCGTTGTGGCCGAACGGCGGGTGGCCCATGTCGTGCGAGAGGCAGGCCGCCTCGACCAGGTCGGGATCGCAGCCGAGGGCCGCGCCGAGCTCCCGGCCGACCTGCGCGCACTCCAGCGAGTGGGTCAGCCGGGTGCGCGGGCTCGCGTCCCAGTCGTAGGAGCGGGTGCCCGGGGTGACCACCTGGGTCTTCCCCGCGAGGCGGCGCAGCGCGGCCGAATGCAGCACGCGGGCGCGGTCGCGCTGGAAGGCGGTCCGTCCGGGCCGCTTGTCGGGCTCGGGGGCCCACCGCTCGGTGGCGGCGGGGTCGTAGGAGTCGTACGCGGGGGTGTGCGCGGTGCCTTCCATGGTTCAGACGGTAGCCGCAGACACCGACAATCCGAGCGATCCGGTCCCGTCCCGCCCTCAGGCGCTGGCCAGTTCCCGGTGGTGGGCCGGGCGTGCCAGGGCCTCGTCGTAGCGGTGCAGGACGAGGCGGGCCAGGGCCGGGTGGGCGCCCAGCGGGGCGGCCGCCGGACCGGGTGCGGCGGCCGCGCTCGCGGCGGCGAAGCGGCCCGGGGCGGCGAAGTACGAGGCCACCGCGACCCGGTGGCCCCGCGCCGCGAGCGCCCGTACGGCCTCCGGCACGCCCGGAGCGGCCGCCGAGGCGTACGCCGTGACCACGGGCACCCCGCCGATCCGCTCCGCGAGCAGGGCGGCGGCGCGGCGGGCGTCGGCGGCGGAGTCCGGGTCGAGGGAGCCGGCCGAGGCCAGGACGACGGCCGTGCCCGGCTGCCAGCCGGCCTCCAGCAGCCGCTCGAACAGGGCCTCCACCAGCAGCGGGTGCGGGCCGAGCGGAGCCGCGACCCGGGTCCGCAGGTGCCCGGCCCGGGCCGCGGCGGCGGGGAGGTCCCGTTTGACGTGGGTCCCCCGCCCGAGCAGCAGGGGGACGAGGACCGCCGCGCCGGTGGCCTCCCGCAGGGTGTCGGCGAGCAGCGGCCGGTTCAGCTCGACGTGCCCGAGCCGGACGTCGAGACGCGGACGCAGCTCGCGGACCCGTTCGAGGAGGGCGAGGACGGTGTGCGCGGCGCGGGGGTCGCGGCTGCCGTGGGCCACGGCGACGAGGGTGGGGTGCATGAGGGGGCTCCGTGGGGCCGGGCGCGCGGCGGGCGCACGCCGCTCAGCTGGGCGCCGAGCTGGTCGGTGATCCGGGTCAGCAGCTCGGCCGCGCTGCCGAAGGGGAGGGAGGGGGAGAAGGGGGACTGGCTTTCGGGAGGGTGCACCGGCTCCGTCATGAACCGATCCTGCGGGCCGCAGATTGCGTGTGCGTTGCGCGGCGGTGACGGGTGTTTGCCGCCTCCTCACACCGCCGGTCGGGCGCCCCGGGCTGAAACCGGGGCGATCTCCCGGCGCGTCCTGGTCTGCGAGCCGGGCGACCGCGCCCGGCGGGACGACCAGGGGGAACGTTCATGCGCACACCGCGCCCGAGCAGGATCGCGCGCGCCCTGCGCAACCGGATGCCGCGCACCGTGGCGGCCCGGCGGCGGGCCGTGCAGGCCGTGATGGCGCTGTGCGTGCTGGCCCTGCTGCCCTCGGCCTGGACCCACGCCACCGCCGCCGGCCGGCTGCGCGACACGACGGGGGCGCCCGCCGCCGGGGTGGCCGTCGTGTTCGGGGCCGGGCTGTGGGACGGCCGGCCCACCCCCTACCTCGCGGCCCGCCTGGACGCGGCCGTCGAGCTGTACCGGGCCGGGAAGGTGAAGGCCGTCCTGGTGACCGGGGACAACAGCCGCACCGAGTACGACGAGCCCGACGCGATGCGCACCTACCTCACCGGGCACGGGGTTCCCGACGCCCGGATCGTCAGCGACTTCGCCGGCTTCGACACCTGGGACTCCTGCGTCCGCGCCCGGGAGGTCTTCGGGGTGCGCCGGGCGGTGCTGGTCAGCCAGAGCTTCCACATCCACCGGGCGGTCACGCTGTGCCGGGCCGCGGGCGTCGACGCGTACGGGGTCGGCGTCGACAACGCGCACGACGCCACCTGGTACTACGGCGGCGTCCGCGAGGTCTTCGCGGCCGGGAAGGCGGCCGTCGACGCCGTCTTCGAGCCGTCCCCCAGGTTCCTCGGGCCCAAGGAGGAGGGGGTGTCGCGGGCGCTGGGCGCTCTGGCAGACTGACGCCGCGATCGCCGGTATTCCGATTAGTCATATCCGAGGGAGTGGAACCGTGGCTGTTGTGGATCTGAGCGGCAAGGCCGTCGTCATCACCGGAGGGGCCCGGGGCCTCGGCGCGGCCGCCGCGCAGGCCGTCGTCGACGGCGGCGGCCGGGTACTGATCACCGACGTGCTGGAGGCCGAGGGCGCCGAGACCGCCGCGAAGCTCGGCGACGCGGCCCGCTTCCTGCGCCACGACGTCACCGCCGAGGCCGACTGGCAGGCGGTAATGGACCACGCCCTCGCCGAGTTCGGCCGGCTCGACGGGCTGGTCAACAACGCCGGCATCGCCACCGGGCAGTTCCTGGAGCACGAGAGCGTCGAGCACTTCCGCCGCTGCGTCGAGGTCAACCTGGTCGGCACGTTCATCGGCATCAAGGCCGCGATCCCGCCGCTGCGGGCGGGCGGGGGCGGATCGATCGTCAACATCTCGTCGGCCGCGGGGCTCACCGGACTGGCCCTGACCGCCGGGTACGGCGCCTCCAAGTGGGGCGTGCGCGGACTGTCGAAGATCGGTGCGGTGGAGCTCGCGGAGGCGGGGATCCGGGTGAACTCGGTCCACCCGGGGATGACCCTGACCCCGATGACGGCGCCGGTGGGCATCCAGGCCGGGGAGGGCAACTACCCGGGCGCCCCGCTGGGCCGCGTCGGCGTTCCCGAGGAGATCGCGGCCGCCGTCGCCTTCCTCCTCTCGGACGCCGCCTCCTACATGACGGGCGCCGAGCTGGCCGTCGACGGCGGCTGGACGGCGGGCCTGACGGTCCGCTACCTGACGGGCCGGTAACCGGCCCGGCCCCGGGGCCGCGGCGCGGGGCGGGGAGAAGCCCCGGCCCCCGCCGCCCGGGCCTCACCGCCCCCGTCCGCCCGCGCTGAGCCCCCGCACCCCCGCCCGTAACGCAACGGCGCGGCCCGGCGTAACACCCCACCCGCACCCTGACCCGTATGCACCGCACCGAGGAAGCCATCCCCACCCACTGCCCCTACTGCGCCCTGCAGTGCGGCATGAACCTGCGCCCCGGGCCCGACGGCGAGGACGTCGCGGTCGAGGAGCGGGCCGACTTCCCCGTGAACCGGGGCGCGCTCTGCGGCAAGGGCCGCACCGCCCCCGCCGTGCTCTCCTCCCGGGTGCGCCTCACCGAGCCGCTGGTCCGTACCCGCGCCGACGGGCCGCTCGTACCGGCCACCTGGGAGGAGGCCCTCGACGCCGTCGCCGCCGGCCTCGCCCGCACCCGCCGCGCCCACGGCCCCGACGCGGTCGGCGTCTTCGGCGGCGGCGGCCTCACCAACGAGAAGGCCTACGCCCTCGGGAAGTTCGCCCGCGTCGCCCTCGGCACCTCGCAGATCGACTACAACGGCCGCTTCTGCATGTCCTCGGCCGCCGCCGCCCACCAGCGCGCCTTCGGCCTCGACCGCGGGCTGCCCTTCCCGCTGGAGGACGTCCCGCGCACCGGCTGCGTGATCCTCGTCGGCTCCAACCCCGCCGAGACCATGCCCCCCGCCCTGCGCTACCTCACCGAGCTCAAGGCCAACGGCGGCACCCTCATCGTCGTGGACCCCCGCCGCACCCGCACCGCCGAACACGCCGACCTGCACCTGGCCCCCCGCCCCGGCACCGACCTGGCCCTGGCCCTCGGCCTGCTGCACCTCGTCGTCGCCGAGGGCCGCACCGACACGGAGTTCATCGCCGCCCGCACCACCGGCTGGGAGGACGCCCGGGCCGCCGCGATGGCCCACTGGCCCGAACTCGTCGAGCGGATCACCGGCGTCCCGGTACCCCGGCTGCGCCGCGCCGTCGAGATGTTCTGCGCCCCCTCCTCCGCCATGGTGCTCACCGCCCGCGGCCCCGAACAGCAGGCCAAGGGCACCGACACCGTCGGCGCCTGGATCAACCTCTGCCTCGCCACCGGCCGCGCCGGCCGCCCCCTCTCCGGCTACGGCTGCCTCACCGGGCAGGGCAACGGCCAGGGCGGCCGCGAACACGGCCAGAAGGCCGACCAGCTCCCCGGCTACCGCAAGCTCACCGACCCCGCCGCCCGGGAACACGTCGCCCGGGTCTGGGGCGTCGACCCGCAGACCCTGCCCGGCCCCGGCCGCAGCGCCTACGAACTCCTCGACGCCCTCGGCACCGACGTGAAGGCCCTCCTGCTCATGGGCTCCAACCCGGTCGTCTCCGCCCCCCGCGCCGCGCACGTCGAGGAACGCGTCCGCTCCCTGGACTTCCTCGCCGTCGCCGACGTCGTCCTCTCCGAGACGGCCGCCCTCGCCGACGTGGTCCTGCCCGTCACCCAGTGGGCGGAGGAGACCGGCACCACCACCAACCTGGAGGGCCGCGTCCTGCTGCGCCGCCGCGCCCTCACCCCGCCCGCCGGCGTCCGCAGCGACCTGGAGGTCCTGCACGGCCTCGCCGTCCGCCTCGGCGTGGAGAAGGGGTTCCCCACCGACCCCGAGGAGGTCTTCGGGGAACTGCGCCGCGCCTCCGAGGGCGGCCCCGCCGACTACTCCGGCATCTCCTACGACCGCATCACCGCCGAACAGGGCGTCTTCTGGCCCTGCCCCGAGGGCTCCCCGGGAACGCCCCGGCTCTTCCTCGACCGCTTCGCCACCGAGGACGGCCGGGCCCGCTTCACGCCCGTCGCCCACCGCGAGGCCGCCGAGAGCCCCGACGCCGAATACCCCCTGCTGCTCACCACCGGCAGGGTCGTCGCCCAGTACCAGTCCGGGGCGCAGACCCGCCGCGTGCCCGAGCTCAACGAGGCCGCGCCCGGCCCCTTCGTGGAACTCCACCCGCGCCTCGCCGCCCGCCTCGGGGTGGCCGACGGCGCCCCGCTGGCCGTCACCTCGCGGCGCGGCCGTGCGGTGGCCCCGGCCCGGATCACCGACGCCATCCGGGCGGACACCGTGTTCATGCCCTTCCACTGGTACGGCGAGGGCCGCGCCAACACCCTCACCAACCCCGCCCTGGACCCCGTCTCCCGGATGCCCGAGTTCAAGGTCTGCGCGGTCCGCGTGGAGCCGGCCTAGCGCCGGTCCGGCCGCGGACCATCTCTTGCCGCAGTCTTGGCGCCCGCTTTGGGGAGCCTCACAGCTGCCCCAACTAGCCTTCCGCGCATGTCACTCCGACCCCCGAACACCCTCCCCGTGCTGCCCTACCGCAAGCCCACGCGCGGCCGCGACTACTGGGTGCTGGACAACGTCCTGCCCGACGTGGACGCCGTACGGGAACGCTGCCTCGCCAAGGGCGACTGGGTGCAGGGCGCCCCGCACAAGCCCGAGCCCTGGCCCGGCCTGCGCGCCATGCCCGGTCTGGAGCCGGACGAGCTCGCCCACGTGGAGAAGCTGGTGCGGCAGGCCACCGGGGCGAAGCGGATCTGGGCCGAGGACCCCGCCGGCGCCGGCACCTTCAACCACAACTGCGTCCAGGTCGTCGGCGAGGGGGAGTGCGAGTCCCGCCCGCACACCGACTCCCGGACCGTGTGCCGCTACGCCGCGGTGCTCTACCTCACCCCCGGCATCCCCAAGGACTGCGGCACCAGCTTCTACCGCCAGAGCCTCCCCGGCGGGGTCCTCGGCGGCAACCAGGTCCTCGCCCCGCACAACAACCTCGTCGACGCCCTCGGCACCCGCTTCGTCCCCGAGGACTCCTTCACCGAGGACCTCCGCGTCCCCCACCGCTACAACCGCCTCCTGCTCTACTCCGCCAACCTGATCCACAGCGCCACCGGCTACTGGGGCACCACCCTGGAGGACAAGCGGATGACGGCCGTCTTCTTCTGGATGGCCTGACCGGACGCCCTGCACGGGCCCGGCGCGGGCGGCCCCCGATCGTCTCGGACATGAGTCCGATCCGCATCGGGGTTGCCGCCGGGGGGTAACCATCCGGTCACGCAGCGGGCCCAGAAAATGCCCGCACGCCCCTCGTGGCGGCGATGTGTCGTACCCCACACTGAGGTGCGGTGCCACCGTCCTCGGAGCCCCTGGAGGTCGCCCCCGTGCAGACCCGGACCCTGACCGTGAACGTGAGCCACCCCGCCGGCAGCCCCTTCCACGCCGACGCCGTCGCAACCGCAGAGGCCGAGGTCGAGGCCGTGGACGAAACCGCAGACGCCGCCGCACGCGCAGCCGCGGAGCACGCCGGGGACGACGGGCCCGAGGTGCTCGAACTCATCGAGCCGGCACCCCCGCAGCCCGGCCGGTCGCCGGCGGGACCGGCCGCGGGAGGACCCTCCGCCGACCTCTTCCGCCAGTACCTGCGCGAGATAGGGAGGATCCCCCTCCTCACCGCCGCCGAGGAGGTGGAACTCGCCCGGCGGGTGGAGGCGGGACTCTTCGCCGAGGAGAGGCTCGGCGGCGCCGCCGACCTCGGCTCCCAGCTCGCCGTCGACCTCGACAAACTCGTCGTCATGGGCCGGATGGCCAAACGCAGGCTCATCGAGTCCAACCTGCGCCTCGTCGTCTCCGTCGCCAAACGCTACGTCGGCCGCGGGCTCACCATGCTCGACCTGGTCCAGGAGGGCAACCTCGGACTGATCCGGGCCGTCGAGAAGTTCGACTACGCGCGCGGCTACAAGTTCTCCACCTACGCCACCTGGTGGATCCGCCAGGCGATGTCACGGGCCCTCGCCGACCAGGCCCGTACCATCCGCGTCCCCGTCCACGTCGTGGAACTCATCAACCGCGTGGTCCGCGTCCAGCGCCGCATGCTCCAGGAACGCGGCTACGAGCCCACCGCCGAAGAGGTCGCCCTCCACCTGGAACTGACCCCCGAACGGGTCCTGGAGGTCCTGCGCCTCGCCCAGGAGCCGGTCTCCCTGCACGCCCCCGTCGGCGAGGAGGAGGACGTCGCGCTCGGCGACCTCATCGAGGACGGCGACGCCGCCTCCCCCATGGAGTCCGCCGCCTTCTTCCTGCTGCGCGAACACCTCGAAGCCGTCCTGTCGACCCTCGGCGAACGCGAACGCAAGGTCGTCCAGCTCCGCTACGGGCTCGCCGACGGCCGCCCGCGCACCCTGGAGGAGATCGGCCGCATCTTCGGCGTCACCCGCGAACGGATCCGCCAGATCGAGTCCAAGACCCTCGCCAAGCTCCGCGACCACGCCTTCGCGGACCAGCTGCGCGGCTACCTCGACTGACCGGGCCCCCACGGGAAGGGGGCGCCCCGAAGGACGCCCCCACCGCTCGCGCGTGACCCGGTCAGTCGACCTCGGCCACCGCCTGCGCGAACTGCGCCGCGTACAGCCGCGCGTACGCGCCGTCCGCGTCCAGCAGCTCCTGGTGCGTGCCCTGCTCCACGATCGAGCCGCTCTCCATCACCAGGATCACGTCGGCGTCGCGGATCGTCGACAGGCGGTGCGCGATCACGAACGACGTACGGCCGTGCGCCAGGCGGGCCATCGCCTTCTGGATCAGCACCTCGGTACGGGTGTCCACCGAGCTGGTCGCCTCGTCCAGCACCAGGATCACCGGGTCCGACAGGAACGCCCGGGCGATCGTGATCAGCTGCTTCTCGCCCGCGCTGACGCCCGCGCCCTCGTCGTCGAGCACCGTGTCGTAGCCGTCGGGCAGCGTACGGACGAACCGGTCCGCGTGCGCCGCCCGCGCGGCCTCCTCGATCTCGGCGCGCGTGACCTCGCGGGAGGCGCCGTACGCGATGTTCTCCGCGATGGTCCCGCCGAACAGCCAGGTGTCCTGGAGGACCATGCCGATCCCGGAGCGCAGCTCCTCGCGGGTCATCTTCGCGATGTCCACCCCGTCGAGGGCGATCTCGCCGCCGGTGACCTCGTAGAACCGCATCAGCAGGTTGACCAGCGTGGTCTTGCCCGCGCCGGTGGGGCCGACGATCGCGACCGTCTGGCCCGGCTCCACGCGCAGCGACAGGTTCTCGATCAGCGGCTTGTCCGGCTCGTAGCGGAAGGCCACCTTGTCGAGGACGACCTGTCCGCGCAGCTCCTGCGGGCGCTCCGGCACCTCGGCGTCCGGCTCCTGCTCGGGCGCGTCCATCAGCTCGTACACCCGCTCCGCCGAGGCGACGCCGGACTGCACCAGGTTCGCCATCGACGCCACCTGCGTCAACGGCATCGAGAACTGGCGCGAGTACTGGATGAACGCCTGCACGTCACCGATCGACAGGGTGCCCGAGGCCACCCGCAGACCGCCGACGACCGCCACCAGCACGTAGTTGATGTTCGAGACGAAGAACATCACCGGCTGCATGATGCCGCTGACCAGCTGCGCCTTGAACGAGGCCCGGTACAGCTCCTCGTTCTGCTCGGCGAAGACCTCCGCCGACTCCTTCTGCCGCCCGAAGACCTTCACCAGCGCGTGGCCGGAGTACATCTCCTCGATGTGGGCGTTCAGCGCGCCGGTGCTCTTCCACTGGGCCACGAACTGCGGCTGCGACTTCTTGCCGATCTTCGCCGCGACCACCATGGCCACCGGTACGGTCGCCAGCGCGACCAGCGCCAGCAGCGGCGAGATCCAGAACATCATCGCCAGCACGCCGACGATCGTCAGCAGCGAGTTCATCAGCTGACCCAACGTCTGCTGGAGCGTCTGCCCGATGTTGTCGATGTCGTTCGTCGCCCGGCTCAGCACCTCGCCGCGCTTCTGCTGGTCGAAGTACGACAGCGGCAGCCGCGACAGCTTGGCCTGGAGCTCCTCGCGCATCCGGTACACCATGCCGTTCTGCACGAGGTTCGACAGCCTCGTCGCGACCAGCATCAGCAGGGCCGCCATGACGAAGACCGCCAGCGCCCAGAGCGACACGACCCCGACGGCGCCGAAGTCGATGCCCTCGCCCGGCGTGAAGTCGGTGCTCGCCAGCATGTCCGCCATGCCGCCGTGCCCCTGCGCGCGCAGTCCCTCCAGCGCCTGCTCCTTGGTGAGGCCCTCGGGCATCTCCCGGCCGACGATCCCCGCGAACACCAGGTCCGTGGCCTCGCCCAGGATCTTCGGCCCGACCACCGAACAGCCGACGCTGCCGACCACGGCCGCGACCATGCCCCACAGCTTCGCCTTGTCCTTCGCCAGCTGCCCCAGCAGCCGCTTGCCCGACCCCTTGAAGTCCATGGACCTCTGGGGCGAGCCCGTCATCATCCGTCCTCCGGGCCCGCTCATGCGGCCTCCGCCTCCGTCAGCTGGGAGAGCACGATCTCCCGGTAGGTCTCGTTGCCGGCCATCAGCTCGTGGTGACGGCCCTCGCCGACCACCTGGCCCTCGTCGAGGACGATGATCCGGTCGGCGTCGCGGATCGTGGAGACCCGCTGGGCGACGATGACCACCGTCGCCTCCTCCGTCTCACGGGCCAGAGCCGCGCGCAGCGCCGCGTCCGTCGCGTAGTCCAGGGCCGAGAATGAGTCGTCGAAGAGGTAGATCTCCGGGCGCTGCACCAGCGTGCGGGCGATCGCCAGGCGCTGGCGCTGGCCGCCGGAGACGTTCGTCCCGCCCTGGGTGATGGGCGCTTCGAGGCCGTGCTCCAGCTCGGAGACGAACTCCTTGGCCTGGGCCACCTCCAGGGCCCGCCACAGCTCCTCGTCCGTCGCGTCCGGACGCCCGTAGCGCAGGTTCGAGGCCACGGTGCCGGAGAACAGGTACGGCTTCTGCGGCACCATGCCGACCGTCCGGGCCAGCAGCTGCGGGTCCAGCCGGCGCACGTCCTCGCCGTCGACGAGCACCTCGCCGCCGGTCGCGTCGAACAGCCGCGGCACCAGGCCCAGCAGGGTGGACTTCCCGCTGCCGGTGGAGCCGATCACCGCCGTGGTCTCGCCGGGGCGGGCCACCAGGTCCACCCCGCGCAGCACCGGCACCTCGGCGCCCGGGTAGTGGAAGTCGGCGCCGCGCAGCTCCAGCCGGCCGCGCAGGGACACCGAACGCACCGGGTCCGCGGGCGGGACCACGCTGGACTCGGTGTCCAGGACCTCCTGGATGCGCTCCGCGCAGACCTCGGCGCGCGGCACCATCATGAACATGAAGGTGGCCATCATCACGGCCATCACGATCTGCATCAGGTAGGCGAGGAAGGCCGTCAGCTGGCCGATCTCCATCTCCCGGCCGTCCACGCGCATCGCGCCGAACCAGATGACGGCCACGCTGGAGATGTTCACGACCAGGATGACGACGGGGAACATCAGCGCGAGCAGCCGGCCCGAGGCCAGCGAGACGCCGGTCAGCTCGGTGTTCGCCCCGCGGAAACGCTCCTCCTCGTAGCCGTCGCGGACGAAGGCGCGGATCACGCGGTTGCCGGTGATCTGCTCGCGCAGCACCCGGTTGACCACGTCGAGACGCTCCTGCATCCGGCGGAACAGCGGGCGCGTCCTCCAGACGATCGCGCCGACCGAGATGCCCAGCACCGGGACCACGGCGAGCAGCACGCCCGACAGCTTCACGTCCAGGGAGAGCGCCATGGCGATGCCGCCGATGCACATGATCGGCGCCGAGACCATCAGCGTGAAGGTCAGCAGCGCCAGCATCTGGACCTGCTGGACGTCGTTGGTCGTACGGGTGATCAGCGACGGTGCGCCGAACTGGCCCAGCTCGCGGGCGGAGAAGCTCTGCACCCGGTCGAAGACGGCGGCGCGGAGGTCGCGGCCCAGCGCGGCGGCGGTCCGCGCACCGAAGTAGACGGCCCCGACGTTGCAGACGAGCTGGACGAGCGAGACACCGAGCATCAGTGCGCCGAAGCGCAGGATGTAACCCGTGTCACCGCTGACGACACCGTGGTCGATGATGTCGGCGTTGAGCGTGGGCAGGTAGAGGCTCGCACTGGTCTGCAGGAGTTGCAGCAGCACCAGTGCGGCGATGGGTTTCCGGTGCGGACGCAGGTACGTCCGCAGAAGTCGTATGAGCACGCGCAGGCTCCGGTAGGCAAGATCGAGGGGGTTCACTCCATCTTGTGCCAAGCGCAGGCTTGATCCCTACCGCTTTTCGCAAAACCGGGTCAAAAGGAGGAGGCCTCTTCATGCCAAGGTCCCCTTGCTGCCAGAACCCGCACGCGCAAGGCCTTGCGGACCGGGCGCGCATGCTGTCACTTCCCGCTCAGAAGGCCCCCGGGTGCAGCTGCTCCCGCGTCGCGACGTACTGGTGGCGCACCGCCTGCCAGGCCGCGAACTCCTCGCCCGGCTCGAAGACCTGCGCGGCCGACGCCGGCCACAGCGGCGGGGTGTGCGGGGCCAGCGTGCCCTGCTGCACCCCGAGCGCCCACGCCGCCTGCCGGGCCGCGCCCAGCGCCGCGTAGTCCGCCGGGGCGGGCACGACGACCTGCGTCCCGAACAGCCCCGGAGCGGCGGCCTGTACGGCGGGCAGCTCGGCCACCGCGCCCAGCAGGAACACGCGCCGGATCCCCACGCCCCGGTGCCGCAGCACGTCGAGGGCGTCGACCAGCCCGCACAGCATCCCCTCGAACGCGGCCCGCGCCAGGTGCTCCGGCTTCATCGAGTCCCGGCGCAGCCCCGAGAGGGTCCCGGCGCTGTGCGGCAGGTTCGGGGTGCGCTCCCCCTCCAGGTACGGCAGGAGCACGAGCCCGTGGGCGCCCGGCGTCGACTTCAGCGCGAGCGCGCTCAGCCCCTCCAGGTCGGTTCCCAGCATGTCGGCGGTGCCGCGCAGGGTCCGTACGGCGTTGGAGGTGTTCACCACCGGCAGGTGCATGCCGCCGGCGTCGGCGAGGGAGGTGACCAGGCCGCCCGGCTCGGACAGCGCCTCGTGGTGCACGGCCATCACCGAACCGGTGGCCCCCAGCGAGACCACCGCGTCCCCCGGCCCCAGGCCCAGCCCGAGCACGGCCGCCGTGGTCTCCCCGGTCCCGGCGGAGATCAGCAGCCCCTCCGGGGTCATCCCGGCGGCGTCGCACGGGCCGAGCACCTCGGGCAGCAGCGCCTGGTGCCCGAGCGCCAGCTCGACCAGGTCCGGCCGGTAGGAGCCGGTGGCCGCCGACCAGTACCCGGTCCCGGAGGCGTCGGCCCGGTCGGTGGTGCGGCGGGCGGGCCGGCCCAGCAACTGCCAGACGAGCCAGTCGTGCGGGGACATCAGCACCGCCACCCGGCGCGCGGCCTCGGGGTCGGTACGGGCCAGCCAGGCGAGCTTCACGATCGGCTGCGCGGGGTGCGGGACCGAGCCCACGGCCGCCGTCCAGGCGGCCTTGCCGCCGAGCGCCTCGACCAGGTCGGCGGCGGCGACCTGCCCGCGCCGGTCGTTGCCGACCAGCGCGGGCCCGACCGGCCCGCCCTGTGCGTCCAGTGCCAGCAGGCCGCGCCGCGCGGAGACCCCGATGGCCTGGACGCCCTCCAGCAGCCCGCCGCCGGCGGCCTCGCCGAGGGAGAGCAGCCAGGCCTGCGGGTCGGTCTCGTGCGGGACCGCCTCGCCCGCCGGCTGCGGATGGGGTGCGTAGCCCTGGCGCAGCACGGCGCCCGTGTCCGTGTCGCAGACGACGATGCGAGTGAAGGTGGAAGAGCTGTCCAGCCCGGCGACTATCCCCATGCGGAGAATTCTGCCCCACCGAACGGCCCTGCCAGGAGGGTCAGGTGTTGCTGGTTCCCCACTCGTCCTCGGACCCCTGCCCCCGCTCCCGCAGTCCGGGCACCCGCCGGGCCACGGAGGGCGGCAGGGCGTCGCCGACCTTGCCGCCGACGGCGGTGAACGCCTTCCCCGCGAACGCCCGCCCGTTCTGCCCCGCCGTCTCGGCGGCGTTGCGCACCACCGGGTTCTGCGCGAAGCGCCGGACGGACTTCTTCATCTGCTCGTACCGCTCCCGCCCCGCGGCGGTTCCCACCACGTAGCCGAGGGCCACTCCGGCGAGGAACGTGACCTTGTACCGCATGCCTGCCACCCTTCGTCGTGTCGGTGCCCGGCCGGCTGGCGATACCGATTGGCGGAGCACCCCCCTGCTTGCGCTAATCTATGACTCGCAACGGGCGCTCGCCCCCCGGCAAGGCCGGAGGTGGGCTGTTCGTGGCACCGCAGCAATCCCCTGTAGCTCAATTGGCAGAGCAGCCGGCTGTTAACCGGCAGGTTACTGGTTCGAGTCCAGTCGGGGGAGCGCGGTCCCCTGTAGCTCAATTGGCAGAGCAGCCGGCTGTTAACCGGCAGGTTACTGGTTCGAGTCCAGTCGGGGGAGCAAGAAGAGGAGAGGACCCGGTCGGGTCCTCTTTCTTTTTGCCCCGGACCCGGAACCGGGCAGCCTCCAGCGCGGTCTCTCTGGACATGCGAAGCCGATCATGCGGGGCATCCGAAGCAGGAGATCGTATGAGCGGCTATGCTGCGGCAGACGGCGCGCACACATGTACGCGCCACGCCGTGAAGGGGCGGTAGCTCAGCCGGTTAGAGCAGCGGACTCATAATCCGTCGGCCGTGGGTTCGAGTCCCACCCGCCCCACCACGAGGCCCGTGTCGCAGAAACGTTGCGACCAGCGCGATCAGTGCCCCGACCCGGGAGATCCGGGCGGGGCACTTCTGCGTCCGGGGCCGGGCGCCCGGTCCGGCCGGTGTGTGATGCGCGCCATGGCCCGTGTGCCGCAACGCGGCGAAGGCGGCCCCGGGGGGCCGCCTTCGTATGCCGTCGCGCGTCGTCTCCACCGCAGGGGGTGGTGAGGGGGCGGTCAGTCCCAGCCGATGACCTTCTTGTCCATCGGGGCCGAGTCCCAGCCGATCACCTTCGCGGTGGCCGGGGCCGAGGCGCGGACCGAGTCCCAGCCGATGACGCCCGGGGTCTGCTCCGAGGCGGTGGCCGTGGCGGTCGCGGCGGCGGACAGCAGGGCGGTGAGGGCGGCGGCGGTGACGAGGCGGGCGGTGCGAGACATGGAATCCCCCTGGGACGGGCACGGTCGGCTGGAGCGGTGGGCTTGCGCGCTGTACCGGTCCGGCCTCGCGGCCCTGGCCTGGGGTGGGGCTCCGTGCCCCGCCGTCCCGGTGAACACCATCCTGCTGGTCCGCGGGAGCCCGCAGAAGGGGTCCCGGATGGCACCAAAGTGACTGACACCATGATGTCGCCTAGGGCCTCCGACCTGCACACCTTTAAGATCGCTCGAGTCGGCGGACGGTCGTCCGCCGTCAGGATCCGGGCCGGGGGGCACAGATGCTGGAAGCATTGGGACTGGACACGCACGTGGAGGCCGTCTACCGCGAGATGCTCGCGGATCCGACGGGGGGAGTGGCGGAGCTGTGCGCCCGCCTCGACATGGCCGAGGCCCAGGTACGCGAGGGGCTGGACCGGCTCGTCGACCTGGACCTGCTCACTCCGTCCCGGGAGAACGCGGGCGGCCTGCGGGCCGTCAGCCCCGAGGCGGGGCTGGAGCAGATCCTGCGCCGCCAGGAGGAGGACCTGCTCCGCCGCCAGCAGGAGCTGGCGCTGAGCAAGGCGGCAGCGGCCCGCGCCGTCGCCGAGTTCGCGGGGCTGCGGCCGAACACCGAGACCGACGGGGCGGAGCGGCTCGTGGGCCTCGACGCCATCCAGTCCCGGCTGGAGGTCCTCGGCCGCGGGCTGGCCGCGGAATGCCTGGCGATCATGCCGGGCGGCGCCCAGTCCCAGGCCAGCATGGACGCGTCGAAGCCGCTGGACGAGGAGGCGCTGGCCCGCGGCATCCAGATGCGGGTCGTCTACCAGGACAGCGCCCGCAACGACCAGGCCACCCTGGCCTACGCCCAGTGGACCACCGACCGGGGCGGACAGGTGCGCACCAGCCCGGTCCTGCCGCCCCGTCTGGTGATCTTCGACCGGAAGACCGCCGTGGTCCCCATCGACCCCGCGAACTCCCGGCTGGGTGCGCTGTGCACCACCGCCCCCGGCATCGTGGCCTCCCTCGTCACCCTCTTCGAGCAGACCTGGGAGACCGCCGTCCCGCTCGGCGCCGCCCGCGAGCAGGCCCCGGAGGACGGCATCACCGCCGGCGAGCGGGAACTCCTCAAGCTGCTGGCCTCCGGCATGACCGACGAGGCCGCCGGCAAGCGGCTCGGGGTCTCCCTGCGGACCGTCCGCCGCCAGATGTCCGGGCTGATGGAACGCCTCAACGCCACCAGCCGCTTCGAGGCGGGCCTGAGGGCCGCCCAGCGGGGCTGGCTCTGACACCGGCCCCGGAAGGGGTCGGGCGAGGTCGCTGCGGAACCGGTTCCGGCTGCCCTGTCAGGAGTCCCGGCTCCTGACAGGGCGTCGAAGCCTGAGCGGGGGAGGGGTACCGCCACAGGCCGGCTGGAAGGCGGAGCCGGACGCGGCGCTCGTCAGCGTGGCCGTGTCCTGGACGCCGTGCCTCGACCAGCCCCGGCCGACGGAGTCCGCCCACCGGGCGTGAGCCCGCCCGCGGCACCCGTTGCGGCTGCTGTACCGCTTCACGCCGCCGTCGCAACCGCCCCGGGCGCAGGGCCCGTTGTCCGCTCTCGGCCTGCGTCTCGGCGGCCGTCGGCGCCGAAGCCCTCCAGGTCGATTGCGAGGGACTGCGGTCCGCGCCGCTTGTCTGCGCAGGCCCCGGCAGCATCGTTCATCCCGCCGGTGACTTCGCCGGAGAGTCTGCCTCTCGGAGTGCCTGGTGGCGTCGCGGGGCGGGGAACAGAATCGAGATCGAAGGGCCGCAGGGTTGGCTTGCGGCCGCCATTCAGAAGGGGGAGCACTCATGAACGAGGAGTACTCGCTCGATGCTTCGAGCATCGAAATCGCCTACCCGACCGGTGTGGTGACGCCGAACGACGCCGACCGGGGAGGCCGGGACTTCTCCCTCGCCCACTGGAACGAGGATGGCGTGGACGACCGGGACTGGTAAATCCACCCCGTTCTCCTCGTGTTGATCGGCAAGTAAAGGAAGTCGAGTAATGGAATCAACCGTCGTACTCCTTAGGGCAGCCAGCCTGAGCGTCGACGAGATTTCAGGGCCGGCTTTCGGGGCCGGTCGCCTGGCCGATGAATTCATCGAACAGGCGATCGGCCTGGCGGCCGGTACCGCGCTGACCGCGGGTTCGGGTCGCAACGCGAGCGCGGCGGTGGAACGGTACGCGACCAGGATGGCGAGTCGGGCCACGCCGTTCGGCCTGCTGGCCGGCACCGCGTTCGTGCAGACGGCCGAGAACCGGTCGCTGACGCTTGCGGACCGCGCAGAGCACCAGGCCTTCGTCCGGATCGACATGGCGGCGCTTGAGGCCGTGGTCACCTCCGCCACTGGGCGTCAGAGTCCTCGACTGCTCGAACCCGGCCGCGAACCGCACGAGCTTGCGCTGCGAATTCTTCGCAGCCACGGCGCTTCGGAAGCGGCGGATTCCCTGCAGCGTCTCGTCTCGGCCGTCTGTGGCCCCCGGCCGGCTGTACAGGTCTCCACGGGCCGCCTGAATTCCGCCTGGGAGGCGTGCGGAATTCCTGGCATTGCGAAAATACCTGACAAGGCTCGCTTCCATGTCGATCTGGACTTCACGACGACTCGGAGCAACGTCGAGAGCGAACTGGTCGAGTCGCTCGACCGGACCCTGCGCCGCCTCCAGATCCTTTTTGCCGAGCCGGATCCCCTCGCCGACTTCCGGGAGGAATTCCAACGCCGTTACGAGGGCGGTGAGGTCCCGCTGGGAGAGGTGCTGGACTTCCGCACCGGTCTCATGGACACGACCCTCTCGGCGGGTTCGGCGCTCGCCGGCAGGGCCGGAGTGGTCGGGCCGGGGACCTCCCGCAGGGAGGTGCGTGTGCCCGAGGCGGCCCTCCGCGCCTACGACCACTGGCGTGAGACGGGTCGGCCCTACGACATCGAGGCGCATCCGGCAGCGGAGCGCGGCGTGGCCAGGTCGGTCCAGGCGGCACTGCTGGACAACCACGAGAACGCCTTCGACGCCGTCCTGCTCAGCGGGCAGGAGCGGGCGCCCCTGGCCTCGTTGGCCAGGTTCGCCGTGTCGCGGCCGGAACGCGAGCAGGCCCTGCACCAGTGGCTCGCCGCCGCGGGGCACGAGGACGACGATCCGATCGTCGCCGAGCTGGTGCACACACCGGGGGGACGGATCGGCAACGTCCTCCTCCGGCCTGCCGTCCATGCCCGGGCGCTCGCGCTGAGAGGCGCGGAAGGCGGCGCGCTGGACCTGGGCTCGCTACGGCTGAGCCTCGGCGAGCGCGGCTTCACCCTGCGCGAGGCGGCTTCGGGCCGTCGCGTGGTCCTGGAGCTCAACTCGACCCACTCCGTGGACTTTCGGGCGAACGATCCGCAGTTCCGCCTCCTCGCCCACATCAGCGGCGTTCGGTCGGTGGGGTGGCACTGGGGAGGACTGTCCATGCTCTCCCACTTGCCCCGTGTGACCTGCGGCCGGGTCATCGTCCGCCCGGAACGCTGGACGGTCGGGCCCGAAAGCGTTCGGCGCCTGATCGCTTCGGCGAACCCCGCGGCGGTCCTGCGTGACCTGCTTCCGGGGTTGGGTGACCGGCGTTGGGTCGGATGCGGCACGGGAGACCGTGTACTGGCCGTCGACCTCGACTCCCCGCGGGCCGTGAAGGCCGTCGTCGAGAAGGCGGCCGGCCGGGGGCGACTCGCGTTCAGTGAGGTTCCCCAGGTGGAGAGCCCGGCCGTGAGCGGCCCGCGCGGCCGCCATGTGGCGGAGGTCTGCATCCCCTTGAAGGGACCGCGGCCTGCCGGTACACGCGGACGCACCGTGTTCGCCGCTCCTGTTCCAGGGGACGAATGGGTCTATTGGAAGTACTACTGCAGCAGTTTCACCGCGGACTCGGTGATCGTGCGGGCGAGGAGCCGGGTCGACCGGCTGCGCTCGCGCGGACAAGTGTCGAGTTGGTTCTTCCTCCGTTACGGCGAAGGCGGACATCATGTGCGCCTCCGCGTACGCCCCGCATGCGCAGCAGACCGCGCGGCCGTCTTCATGGCACTTGAAGGGCTCGGCCAGGAGCTCCGCGCCCAGGGACTCGTCAGCAGAGCGTGTACGGACCGCTACGTGCCGGAAACCGTGCGATACGGGGGCCCGCAGGGCATCTCCCTCGCGGAGGAGCTGTTCGCCCTCGACAGCGACCTGGTCAGCGACCTGCTGGCGGAATCACCCTCGGAAGAGCTCCGGCTCTTTCACGCCGTATCCGCCCTTCTCGGCTGGGTTCGGGGATTCTACGGCGATTCGCCGAGCGAAGAGCAGCTGATCGGTGTCCTGCGCCGTCGGGTCGGCCCGCGGGAGAAGGGCGGACGGCTGGGGAGCAGATACGGCACGTACTTCCGGGACGTGCGGGAACCGCTCGACGCCTTCCTCGCGGAGCACACCACCTCCGGACAGATCCTTGCGGTACTGGGCAGGCTCCGGCGGAGCACGCACGACGGGGCTCCGATTCCGGAGGCCGTCGCAGAGGAGATCTTCCGTTCGGTCGTCCACATGCATATGAATCGCCTTTTCCCACTCGACGTACAACGCCTGGAACGGCTCGCCTACGACGTGACCGTCCGCAAGCTGCTGGAACAACGCGCCCGGGCGGTACCCCGAGGCGATGAACAGGAGGATGGAAGAACATGAGCAGTCACGAGACGTCACCCGAAGCCGTCTTCGGCCTGTCCCGCCTGATCGACCCGGTGGAACCCGAGCTCTTCCTCCGCGATCACTGGGAGAAGGAGCCCCTCCACATCGAGCGGGATGCCCCGGACCACTACGGCGACCTGCTCACGCTCGACGATGTGGACCGGCTCCTGATGATGGCCGGTCCCGGCTTCGAGACCATCCGTGTCGTGGTGGACGGCGAGGAGACGCCGATCGAGGCGATGGCGCAGCGAGGGCCCCATGGCCGCGCCAACACGCTGGAAGCGATCTACGACCACTACCGGCGGGGATCCACGGTCGTCCTGAACTCCCTGGACGACCGCTGGGCGCCGCTGCAGAGGCTGACCCACGCCCTCGGGGCCGAGCTCGGCGCCGGGTTCCAGGTCAACGTCTACCTGACGCCCGCCGGCAAGGCGCAGGGCTTCAAGCCCCACTACGACACCCACGACGTCCTCGTGGCCCAGGTCCACGGCAGCAAGCAGTGGAGGCTCTACGGCGCTCCCTATGAGCTGCCGTTGGCCGGACGGCCGAAGTTCGGGGACGAGATCCCGGGTGACGCGGTACCCGAGCGGGAGCTCACGCTGAAGCGCGGGGACTTCCTCTACCTCCCCCGCGGCGTGGTGCACGCGGCCACGTCGAACGACGAGGCGTCCGTCCACCTGACCATCGGTGTCCATTCGCTCCGCTGGGCGAACGTCCTGCAGAGCGCGATGGAGAAGCTCTTCGACGAGGACGTCCGGTTCCGGCAGGGCGTTCCGGCCGGTCTCGCCGGTGACGAAGACATCCAGCGCGCTGCCGTGGAGCGCCTGCGGCAGCTCGTGGGGGTCCTCCAGGAAGGGCTGTCCGCGGAGCGGGCGATCGAAGAGACGGTGACGCAGTCCGTGTCGGTCAACTCGCCTTCCCTCGGCGGACATCTGCTCGACCTGGAGCGCGTCCGCGATCTGACACCTGCCACGCCGGTACGGCGGCGGCCGGGAGTCGTCTCGCACACCGCGGTCACGGACACCCGGGTGACCGTGGCGTTCCACAACAAGTCCGTGGCCCTGCCGCGGCAGGTCGAGCGGGAGGTCCGCTGGCTCGCCGGGCACCAGGGCGGCGCCTTCAGCGCCGCCGACCTGCCGGGCCGCCTGGACCAGCCGGGTCGCATGCTCCTGCTGCAGACCTTCCTCCGCGAGGGACTCCTCACCTTCTGACCCGGTTCGACGCCTGTCGAGGGCCGCGTGGACCGGGCGGGCGACCGGCTTTGCGAAGCCGGTCGCCCGAGACCCGCCGAACCGCTCCACGCCACCCACCAGCAGCTTTGCCTGAAATTGACCATTCAGATGAAGGGGCCCGTGTAGCGTGCATATTCATGGGGGATATAGGCATGGATATCAAGCGGCTACGTGTGGAATCGGGGCTTACTCAGGAACAGTTGGCAGAAAATTCTGGTTTGAGCGTCCGGGCGATTCGTGATATCGAGCGCGGCTCTACGCGCCGACCCTACCGCCAGTCGCTCAAGCTCGTGGCCGAAGGCATGGGGCTCAGTGAAAACGCCACCGCCGAACTGATCGGATCGGTCTACATGCCGCCTCAGGTGCGAAGTCGCCGTTCACGTGACCGCTTCCACGGCCCCGAGAGGTGCCACAACGGAACGAAGCCCGGTCTCGTTCACCTGCCGCCGGAGCCGGCTGGCTTCGTGGGGCGCCGTGACGTGCTGGACTGGCTGGACACGCGCCTCGGTGATTGCGATGGAGGGGCTGCCGTCACTCTTTTGTCCGGCGGCCCCGGAGTGGGTAAAACGGCGGTTGCGCTGCGCTGGGCGCATGACCGGGCGGCGAGTTTTTCCGGTGAAGTCCTGTATGTGGATTTACGTGGATTCGATGCGAGGCCGGCTCTGAGTCCTGAGCATGCGCTCCGCAGGCTCCTGCGAGCCAACGGTGTCCCGGATCATCAGATTCCGCTGACTCTTGAGGAATGCTCGGCCATGTTCCGCGCGTCGCTCGCCGACCGCAGGTCGCTGATCGTCCTCGACAACGCCGCCACGGTGGAGCAGGTGCGTCCGCTGCTGACCGGCGCGCCGAACTGCCGCGTCGTCATCACCAGCAGGAACGCCATGACCGGACTGGTGGTACGCAACGGCGTGCACCGCCACCGCGTCGGCTACCTGCCCGGGAGGGAAGCCTTCGAGCTGTTCGAGTCGCTGGCCGGAGCGGTAGGTTCCCACTGCCGCGACGAGGTCGACGCGTTGCTGGCCTTCTGCGACGGCAGCCCGTTGGCCATTCGACTCGTGGCCGAACGCGTCCGGCGCCGGCAGTGCATCTGCCGGACGGGCTTCGCCGCCCGGCTCGTGTCCAGAAAGACGCCACTCAGCGCCTTCGATGCTCCCGGCGATCCGCATTCCAGCGTGCGGGCCCTCCTTTCCTGGTCCTATCGCAACCTTCCGCCGCTGGTGGCTGAGGTCTTCGTGCGTCTGGCCCGGCTGGGTGCTGCTCATTTCGAATTCGGTCGCGTGGTGGAGCTATTTCCCGAGGGAAGGCCGAGCGTGGATGGAATCGCCGACTCCCTTGAATGGCTTGTCGAAATGCATCTCCTCGAGGAGGAGGTGCCCGGAACGTATGGCATAAACAAGCTGATCTGGTGGTACGCAAATGAACTGGAAGGTGGGGTAGGCGGATGAGGCAGGATTTCCTCCTGGAAAAGCCTACCCGGGCCCCAGTGCGCCGCATCGTCCGTCTTTTCCGGCCCTACCGAGGGCGGCTCTTCGTCGTCGTCATTCTCATCGCCAGTGCGTCCCTCATTGCGCTGACGGTTCCGATCATGGTGCGGGAGCTTTTCGACACGGCCCTTCCTCAGGGGCGTACGGGGCTGCTTTCGGCGCTCGCGCTCGGAATGTCGCTGGCCTCTGTCACGGGTAGTGTGATATCCGTTCTGGAGTCCTACATCTCGACCTCGGTCGGCCAGCGTGTCATGCACGATCTGCGGTCGCAGATATATGCGCACCTGCAGGAACTCCCGCTCGCGTTCTTCACCAGGACGCGCACCGGTGAGGTCCAGTCGCGGATCGCGAACGACATCGGCGCCATGCAAGCGACGGTGACCTCGACCGTCAGTTCGCTGGTCTCCAGCCTGACGACCGTCCTCGCGAGCTCCATCGCTCTTCTGATCATGGACTGGCGCCTGGCCCTGTTGTCGTTCTCCGTGCTTCCCCTGTTCGTCATGATCAGTCGGCGAGTGGGTGAACTCCGGCGCGTCTTCATCCGGCAGCGGCAGCGGCAGATGGCTTCCATGTCGGCGATGGTCGAAGAGCGACTGTCGGTGAGCGGCATCCTGCTCAGCCGCACCATGGGCCGGTCCAAGGAGCTGTCCGAGGATTTCATCGCCGAATCGCGAGCCCTCTGCGACCTGCAGGTGCAGTCCAGCATGGCGGGACGATGGCGCCAGTCGGTCATTCAAACGGTCATGTCGTTGATGCCGGTCCTGATCTACTGGTCGAGCGGGATGACCGCGGCCCAGGGCCACGCAGCCATTTCGCTCGGCACGCTGATTGCCTTCGTCTCCCTTCAGCAGGGGCTCTTCGGTCCGACCCTGTCATTGCTGGGTGTCGGTGTGGCCCTTCAGGGATCCCTGGCCCTCTTCGAGCGCGTCTTCGAGTATCTGGACCTCCCCAAGACGATCGCCGAGCCGGAAGAGCCTGTCCGACTGGCGGAGGTAGAGGGCCACATCCGTTTCGAGGACGTCGACTTCTCCTACGGTGACACGCCGACGCTGAGCGGAATCGACATAACCGTCCCCGCGGGCGGCAGCCTGGCCGTGGTCGGCGAGACGGGCGCCGGGAAGACCACCATCGGCTATCTCGTCGCGAGGCTGTACGACGTCACCGGCGGCCGCATCACCCTCGATGGTGTCGACCTGAGGAAGCTCGCCTCGCACACGCTCACTTCGAGCATCGGAGTCGTGTCCCAGGAGACCTACCTGTTCCACGCGTCGATCGCCGAGAACCTCCGCTTCGCCAAACCGGAGGCCACCGACCAGGAGCTCGTCGAAGCGGCCAAGGCCGCACAGATCCATCATCTGATCGAGGGGCTTCCCGATGGATACGACACGGTCGTCGGCCAGCGAGGGCTGCGCATGTCGGGCGGGGAGCGCCAGCGGATAGCCATAGCCAGGACCCTGCTCCGCAACCCGCCCGTCCTGGTGCTGGACGAGGCGACCAGTGCACTGGACAGCCAGACCGAGCTGTCGGTCCAGCGGGCCCTGGACACTCTCGCGGCAGGGCGCACGGTGATCACCATTGCGCACCGCCTCTCCACCACGCGGGACGCCGACGAGATCGTCGTGCTCGAGGGCGGCAGGATCTCCGAGCGCGGCAGCCACGATGAGCTCCTCCTCCTCGGACGCACCTATGCGTCGATGTTCCTGCGGGGCTCCCGCGCCGACGAGAACCAGCTCGAGCCCATGGAGGCCGGCCGACATGCGTAACCGATGGCGGAAGCGGGCAGGCCTCGCCGGTGCGATCGCCCTGCCGCTGGTCACTGGCACGGTCGTCCTGGCACCAGGGGGGTTGGTCGGCTCGGGGGAAGCGCGGACTCCCTTGCCGATCGCAAGGCCCGCCTGGGCCATGTCCGGCTCCGACCGCGGGGAGGCGGCCGAGGAGGGGCCCGTCGAAGCACGGATCTGGCTGGCGGGGCGCGACCCGGAGGCCGCCACCCGTTATGCCCAGGCGGTTTCCACGCCGCGCGACCCCCTCTACCGGCACTTCCTCACACCGGCGGAATTCCAAGAACGCTTCGGCCCTTCCGCCCTGCAGTCGCAGCAGGTGGCTGCCTGGGCCGGGAAGAACGGGCTGAAGACCACGGAGACGACCGCTCACTACATCAGCGTCTCAGGGCCGGTGGGCGCGATGGAGAAGGCGCTCGCCGTGCCCTTCCACACCTACGACGATCACGGGCGGAGCGGTACCGCACCCGCGCGGACGCCCACGATCCCGCACGAGCTCGCCTCCGCCGTCCTGACGGTGACCGGACTCGACCGACTGAACACGGCTCACCCGGCCGTTGCGGAACTCCCGGCCCCGGGCCCTCAGCCCAGTGCGCCAGGACCGTGCAGTCCCGTGGGCAAGGAGGAGCCCAGCGGGTTCACCGGAGCCGACGGCCGTGTGGTGTCCTGGGCTCCCTGCGGCTACACACCCGAGCAGCTCCGGGAAGCCTACGGAGTGCGCGACCCCGGACTGACGGGCAAGGGCGTCACCATCGCCGTCGTCAACGCCTACACCTCACCCACCATGGCGGCCGACCTGGAGCGGTACTCGCACGATCACGGCGAACCGCTGCGCCCGGGCCAGTACCGGGAGGTCAACAGCCAGGTCTGGGACCAGCTGGACAGCTGTTCCGCGAACACCTGGTACGGGGAGCAGACGAAGGACGTCCAAGCCGTGCACGGGATGGCGCCGGAGGCGGACATCGTGTACGTCGGTGCGCGCAACTGCACCCCGAGCGCATTCAACGAAGCCCTCCTGAAGGTGGTCGACCTGCGTCTGGCGGACGTCGTCAGCTGTTCGTGGGGCGAGACGACGGACGGCTACGGGGTGCAGGAACGCCTCATCTCACACAGCGTCTTCGAACAGGGGGCGATCGAAGGGATCGGCTTCTACGTCGCGTCCGGAGACGCCGGCTACGAGGATCCGTCGACCGGTCCCGGGCGGGCCAGCGGGTCCCGGCGGCTCCAGGTGGACTACCCCGCCTCGGATCCCCTGGTCACCGCCGTGGGCGGTACCTCCCTGAGCGTGGGTGCCAACGGTGCCTACGCCCACGAGACGAGCTGGGGCCAGTACCGTGTCGCCGCCAGAGCCGACGCCAGGACATGGAGGGACGTTCCACCGGGCGACTACCCGCGGGACTGGGTCGCGGGAACGGGAGGCGGGACCAGCATCATGTACGAACAGCCCTGGTACCAGGCCCCGGTCGTGCCGGAAGCGCTGAGCAGGGCGCTCCCCGGAGGCGCGACCGGGAAGCGTGCCATGCGCGTCGTTCCCGACATCGCGCTGGTGGCCGATCCGCTGACGGGCATGCTCGTGGGTGAAACCACCGCCACGGCCGACGGCAAGGACCTGCACTACGGCGAACGGCGCTCGGGCGGTACGAGCCTGTCCTGCCCGCTGTTCGCCGGGATGCAGGCTCTGGTGCAGCAGGCCGGCGGCGGGCGGGCTCTGGGCTTCGCGAACCCGGCCCTGTACCTTCTGCACGGGTCGGGCGCGATCACCGACGTCACGGACACCCCTCTGGGCGCGGATCACCCCGTGGCCTGGACCGTGAACCGTTACGAGGACCAGGCCAACGAGACAGGCCCGTGGTCGACCTACCTCGCGACCACCGGAAGGAACGGCGAAGGCGCGGCCCGCCTCCGGGCGACGAAGGGGTTCGACAACACCACCGGCCTGGGGTCGCCGGGCGCCGCGTACATCGGCGCCTACCTCCGTCCGCCGCTGTAGCGACCCCGTCGCCCCGCACCACGGTGTCGGCTTCCGGGCGGCAGGACCGGCCGCAGGCGGAGAGGTCTGCGCCTGCGGCCTTTCGGTCCTCCGGGAGGACTCAGGCGTTCTCCGTCTCCTCCACCAAGTGGCGCAGGACGTCCGACAGGTCCTGGCGGCGGGCGTACGCCGCGCGCTGGCGGGCCGCGCCCGAGCCGTCGCGCAGCAGCCCGCCCAGGGTCTTCGCCGCGTGGTCCAGGTCGCCGGCGGCGGCCAGGTCCGGGGCGACCAGGTCGAGCAGGGCCTCCGCCAGGTCGGCCGCCGGGAGCTCGGCGCCCGTGTACGGGTCCAGGCCGAAGCCCTCCAGGCCGTCGTGCGCCGCCCGCCACCGCGCGAGGCGCAGTACCTCGTCCCGTACGGGAGGTTCGGGTCGCTGCTCCGCGATGTCGCGCAGCGCCGAGGAGACCAGGGCGCGGCCCAGCTCCGCCTGGAGCACGGCCGTGTCGATGTCCGGGGACATGTCGGGCGCCCGGATCTCGAGCGTGGGCCAGTTCCCGGAGGGGCGGAGGTCCCAGTAGACCATCTTGGTGTCCAGGGCGGCCCCGGAGCCGAGCAGGGTCTGCACCGAGCGCCGGAAATCGGCCGTGGACGGGAAGTGCGGGGGCGGGCCCGCCGAGGGCCAGCCCGCCCAGGCCATCGCCCGCCAGCTGGAGTGGCCGGTGTCGCGGCCGTTCCAGAAGGGGGAGTTGGCCGCCAGCGCGATCAGCGTGGGCAGCCAGGGCCGGACCCGGTTGGACACCGCCACCGCCGTGTCCACGTCGAGGGTGCCGATGTGGATGTGACGGCCGCAGCTGACCAGGGTGTCGGTCAGCGCGCCGAAGCGGCGGTGCTGCTCGCGCTGGCGCGGCTCGTCGTCGGTCAGGTGCAGCGGACCTTCGACGGCCACGACGGGCGAGGGCGCGGCCAGCAGGCGGCAGCCGTGCTCGCGGGCCGCCGCGGCGAGGGTCCGCCGCAGGGCGGCGAGCTCCTCGCGCAGACCGGTCGCCGAGTCGGCGACCGGGGTGGAGATCTCCACCTGGTACCGGGTCCCCTCGGGGTGCAGCTGCTGGGGGAGTCCGGCCGCGGTGGCGAGGACGAGCGGCGCGGCCGGGACGACCCGCAGGGTGCGGTCGTCGACGAGCAGGAACTCTTCCTCGACCCCGACCGTGAGGGGGGTGGTGACACCGCTCGCGGTGCGCAGGCCGTGGCCCGCGGGGCCGGTGTCACTGGTGCTCGTGGTGCTGTTGCCAGGATCGATCACTACGCCTCCCTGGACATACGAGTCTTTCATCATGAGCCGAACAGGCGGCCGGGACGCAACGCCGATCCGGTCAAATGTCAGGCGATAATGGCGAGTTAGCGGCAAGACCGATCGCGTACTGAAACCACCGGTCCGGATGGGTCGCGCGGTGCGGGTGTGCGGTCGCGCGTTGCGCGCGCGTGATGCCCGTATGAACGCCCTCCGGGCTCCAGGAGCGCCCTAGAAAGGTCCGGTTACCATCCCGTGTGACCGGTACCGCCTCCCCGACCCGACCGAAGCGGCGCATACTCGCCGACCTGACGCCCCTGCGCACCTCCGCCCACTACAGACGGCTGTGGGTGGGCGGCACCATCTCCTGGATGGGCCAGGCCATGACGGCCCTGGCGATCTCGCTCCAGGTGTACGAGATCACCGGCTCCAGCTTCTCCGTCGGGCTGGTCGGCCTCTTCTCCCTCGTCCCGCTCGTCGCCTTCGGCCTGTACGGCGGCGCCATCGCCGACACCGTGGACCGGCGCAAGCTCGGCCTCCACAGCCAGATCGGGCTCACCGTCCTGTCCGCCGGCCTGGCGGCCGCGGCCCTGCTCGACTACCACCGCGTCTGGCTGCTCTACACCGTCGTCGCCCTCCAGGCCGTCTGCGGGGCGCTGAACGGGCCGGCCCGCTCGGCCATGATCCCGAAGCTGCTGCCGCCCGAGCAGCTCCCCGCCGCGAACGCGCTGGGCTCCGTCACCATGACCTCCGGCACCATGCTCGGCCCGGTGCTGGGCGGCCTGATCGTCGGCTGGTGGGGCTACCAGGCGGCGTACCTGATCGACGTCGTGACCTTCGTGGCCGCCCTCTACGCGATGTGGCGGCTGCCCGCGATGCTGCCCGAGGGGCGCAAGGGGCGGGCGTCGGTGATGGACGGGCTGCGCTTCCTCGGGACCACCCCCAACATCCGGATGACCTTCTTCTCCGACATGGCCGCGATGATCTTCGCGCAGCCGAAGGCGCTGTTCCCGGCCATCGCCGTCCTCTGGTACGGCGGCGACGCCAAGACCGTCGGCCTGCTGGTCGCCGCCCCCGCCGTGGGCGCCCTGCTCGGCGGGCTGTTCTCCGGCTGGCAGGGGCGGATCCGGCGGCACGGGCTGGCGATCCTGCTGTCCGTCGCCGCGTGGGGGCTGGCCATCGCCGTGTTCGGGCTGACCCGCAACCTCTGGCTCGGGCTGCTCTTCCTCGCGCTGGCCGGGTGCGCCGACACCATCTCGATGGTGTTCCGCTCCACGATGATGCAGACCGCGACCCCGGACGGGATGCGGGGCCGGCTCCAGGGCGTGTTCATCGTGGTCGTCGCGGGCGGACCCCGCCTCGGCGACTTCCTGGCCGGAACGGTGGGCGACCTCGCCTCCCCGACCGTCGCCGTCACCGGCGGCGGCCTCGCGTGCGTGGCCGTCCTGGGGCTGCTGGCCGCGCGGTGGCGGTCCTTCGCCCGGTACGACTCGCGGTCGCCGCAGGCGTAGGGGGGCCGGGGCGCCCCGTGTGAACGGGAGTCGGCGGGTTCGGCCACGACGGCGCGGGCCGCGTGCGGCTGCCGCTGGCCAGCGACGACAACGAGCTGCCGCAGCAGATCACCCGGCTGTACCGGCTGGACGTACGGCTTCCGGGGCGTCGGGGGTAGCGGGGGCGCGGCGGCCCGGCGCGGCCCGGCGGCGGGTGCGCCGGGCCGTCAGCGGGCCAGGAGCATCCGCGGGTCCCGGGGCCTGCCGGCACGCTCCACGAGCAGCGGCAGCAACCGCTGCCGCCACGTGTCGAGATGGACCATGCCGCCGGACATCCCGCCGTGGGCGTACCGCTCCCGGTAGACGTGGGGCGCCGGCTCGCCGTGGAGGTCGACCTCCACCAGCTCTTCGAACGTCGCCCGCAGGAGGCCCGCGACCGCCTCGGCCGACGGCGGGACCTCCGTACCGGACAGGGCCTCGCGGAGCGCCTGCCAGACGTGGGGATCGCCGCGCAGGCCCCACCGGCCGGGGCCGGGGTCGAAGAGGTCGGACATCTTCGCGGCGGCGCCTCGGTCATGTGCCATGGCGTCAGTCTCCCAGGGCCCCGCGGTCCGTCCTACGCGCGGCCCTCCGGACCGACGACGCCCCGGGCCACGCCGAGGTCGACCAGGTCCTGGGGGCGGATGCGGAGCTGGTCCGCCGTGGCTGGGGCCTCCTCGGCGGGGCGCTTGAGGATGGCCGCCGCCAGCTCGGGGGCGATCACCGAGAAGTAGCTGTCCGGGGTCACCCAGGTGTTGCCCGGCGCGGCCAGGGCGAGCGCCCCGCCCGAGCCGCCCTCGCCGATCAGCAGGGTCGTCACCGGGACGGTCGCCGCCGCGACCGCCGCGAAGCAGTCCGCGATGGCCGGGCCGGCGCCCGCGTGTTCGGCGGCGGCGTCGTTGGCCGCGCCCGGGGTGTCGACCAGGGTGAGGACCGGGACGCCGAGCCGGTCCGCCAGGCGGATCACACGGGCCGCCGTACGGTAGCCCGCCGGGCGGGTCGCGGTGCCGCACTGGGCCGCGTACGCCACCGCCCGCCCCTCCCGCAGTCCGAACCCGCACAGCATCCCGGCGTCGAAGGCCCCGGCCCGGTCCCCGCGCAGCGGCAGCCGCAGCCCGAAGTACGCGTCCAGGTACGCCTGCGCCCGGGGGCGCTCGGGGCGCCGGGCCTGCCGGACGGCGTCCCAGCCGGTCAGCGGGGGCGTGACGGCGCCCAGCGCGGCCGGGGGCTCGACGGGGGCGCCGGCCCGGGGCGCACCCAGCACCCGCAGCCAGTCCCCGACCGCGGAGGGCAGCTCCGCCGCGGGGACCACGGCGTCGACGTGCCCGGCGCCGTACTGCCCCTCGGCGGTGTAAGCCGCCGGATCGGCGTCGGCCGGCCGCACCCGGGACCCGGCGAAGCCGACCTGCGCCCCGGGCAGCGCCAGCACCACGTCGGCCCCCGCCCCGAGGGTGGCCCACCCGCCGCCGGTGGTGGGGTCGCGCAGCACCGCGATCTGCGGCAGCCCGGCGGCCCGGGTCAGCACGCACTGGCGGGCCACGCGCTGGAGCTGCGCCAGCGCGAGCATCCCCTCCTGCATGCGGGAACCGCCCGTGGCGATCAGGGAAACCAGCGGCAGACGGCGCTCGCGGGCG
Source organism: Streptomyces sp. NPDC096136 (assembly GCF_044763325.1). Lineage (NCBI taxonomy): Bacteria > Bacillati > Actinomycetota > Actinomycetes > Kitasatosporales > Streptomycetaceae > Streptomyces > Streptomyces sp. NPDC096136. The sequence goes on from NZ_JBIWFZ010000009.1 coordinate 232,025, forward strand.
TGCGCGTACGCCGCCTCCAGCCGGTCGCCCGTACGCCGGCCGAGGCTGCCCCCGAGGAACCCGAACTCGAAGGAGACGAGGGCGGCTTCGTGCCCGCCGACGCGGGCGGTCCCGGTGACGACGGACTCCCGCTCCCCGGTCCGCGCCCCGGCCCGGGCCCGCGAGGCGTCGTACCCGGCCCAGCCGAGCGGCCCGTCGTCGTCGGAGTACTCCGCGGCGGGCACGGGAAGCTCGGCGAAGCTCCCGGGGTCGGTCAGGGCGGCGATGGCGGCACGGGCCGAGAGACGGGTCGTCACGCGGCCAGGGTAGGCGGTGGGGGCGGCGTACGGGGGGCCGTGGCGGAGGCCCGCCATCGCCCGCGCGCGGGGCAGGGGCGGCCGGGTTCCGGCGCGGGGCGGTCCGCCGTCGCGCGCCGACCCGGCGGGACCGCGCCCCCGGCTACAGCCCCGACTCCCACGTCACCGTCGTTCCCCGGGAGCCCGCGTCCGTGTGGCCGTCGTCCGAGACCGTGAGGCGGACGCGGGACGGGGTGGCGTCCACCTCGACCGCGATCGCCGTGACCCCGCTGCGGCGGTGGGCCGCCGCCAGGGCGCTGCGGAGGGTGGCCAGGAGGGCGTCCGTCACCCGGTCCGGGAGCAGCGCGTCGACCGCGCCCGCGAAGTGGACCGACGGCTGGAAGCCCAGCAGGACGGCGGCTCCGCCGGTTTCCCGCAGCACCCGTCCCCGGAAGGTCGTCGGGGCGTCGGTCGGGGGCTGCTGGAGGGCGAAGATGGCCGTGCGGACCTCCTGGATGGTGGAGTCGAGCTCGTCCACGGCCCGGCTCAGCTCGTCGCCCACGTCCGCCACGTCCCCCGCCGGCGCGTTCGAGGACCGGCGCCGGGTGCTCTCCAGCATCATCTCCGTCGCGAACAGCCGCTGGACCACCAGGTCGTGCAGGTCGCGCGCGATGCGGTCGCGGTCCTCGTAGACGGCGAGCTGCTCGCGGTCGTGCTGCGCGTCCGCCAGGACGAGCGCCAGCGCCGCCTGCGAGGCGAACTGCGAGGCCAGCAGCCGGTCGACGGCGTCGTACGGGCGCCCGCCCCGGGCCCTGGGCAGGGCGAGGGTGCCGATCAGCTGGCCGCCGCTCTGGAGGGGGAGCATCATGCTCGGCCCGAACCGCTCGCGGACGTGCGTGGTCATCCGGGGGTCGGTCGCCGAGTCCTCTATGAAGACGGGTTCCCCGCCCAGCAGCTGCACGAGCACCGGCGAACCCGGCGCGATGGTGGTGCCGATCAGGTCGCCGGGGTTCCCGTGCGTGGAGGCGGCCACGATCTCCATGCCGCCCTCCGGCGTCGGCTGGAGCACCACGCCGGCCGCCGCGTCCGCCAGCAGCCGGGCCCGTTCGGCGACGCACATCAGGGCGTCGGCCGCCGGCCGCCCCGCCAGCAGGGTGGTGGTCACGGCGGCCGCGCCCTCGATCCAGCGCTCCCGGCGGCGGGCGGTCTCGAACAGCCGGGCGTTGCCGATCGCTATCCCGGCCTGCGATGCCAGGACCCGCATCAGGGTGAGGTCCTCGTCGGTGAAGGGGCCGCCGCCGGCCTTCTCCGTGAGGTAGAGGTTCCCGAAGACCTCGGTGTGCACCCTGATCGGCACGCCGAGGAAGCTGTGCATGGGCGGGTGCCCGGGCGGCAGGCCGACCGAGCGGGGGTCCTGCGCGAGGTCGTCCAGGCGCAGCGGTCGGGGGTCGGTGATCAGCGCGCCGAGCACGCCGCTGCGGCCGTCGGGCAGCCGGGGGATCGCCGCCCGTTCGGCCTCGGTCATCCCGGAGGTGAACAGCCGGGTGAGCCGGCCGCGCTCGGGGTCGACGACCCCGAGCGCTCCGTAGCGGGCCCCGCACAGGTCGGTGGCGGAGTCCACGACGTGCTGGAGGGTGGCCTGGAGCTCCGGCTCCGAGCCCACGCTGAGCACGGCGTCCAGCAGCACCGGGAGGCCGGACGGCGTCGCACCGGCCACCAGCCCGCCCGCACCGGACCCCGTTCCCGCACCGGACCCCGTTCCCGCACCGGACCCCGTTCCCGCACCGGACCCCGTTCCCGCACCGGACCCCGTTCCCGCACCGGACCCCGTACCCGTACCCGTACCGGACCCCGTACCGGACCCCGTTCCCGGCCTGGAACGGGACCCCGTACCGGACCCGGAGCGGGACCCCGGTTCGGAGCGGGACCCCGGTTCGGAAACCGGGCCCGGACCCGTCCCTTCGGCGGCAGGCTCCTGCCTCATTCGGCCAGCGGGTTGAGGACCATCGGGGCGATCTTCCCTTCGAGCATCGCGCCGAGACCCATGACGGCGCACACGTCGGGCCGTTCCGCGATGGCCACGGGCATTCCGGTCGAATCCCTCAGCATCTGGTCCAGCCCCGGCAGCAGGGCGCTGCCGCCCACCATCATGATCCCCCGGTCCGTCAGGTCCGCGACCAGGTCCGGCGGGCAGTCGCGCAGCACCTTGCCGATGCCGTCGAGGACGGCCGTCAGCGGGGTGTGGATGGCGTCGCGGACGGCGGCGGTGTCCACGTGGACGGAGCGGGCGAGCCCGGTGGCCACGTCGCGGCCGTGGATCAGGGTGGAGGCGGGCCCGTCGGGGGTGATGCCGTTGCCGTGCAGGGCGAGCTGGAGGGGCCGGACGGCCTGGCTCGGCAGCATCAGCGCGTGGGCGTGGCGCAGGTGCTGGACCACCGCGTGGTCGATGGCCTCGCCGCCGACGGGGATCCGCTCGGCGGTGACGATCGAGCCCAGGGAGAGGACCGCGATCTGGGTGGCCGCCGCCCCGCACACCATGATCATCGTCGCGGTCGGCTGCTCCACGGGCAGGCCGCAGCCGACGGCCGCCGCGATCAGGGTGTCGACCAGTTCGACGCGCCGTGCGCCCAGCCCGACCATCGTCTCCACGGCCGCGCGCTGGGCCAGCGGATCGGCGTCGTGCGGGGTGCAGCAGGCGGCGCGGAGCCGTGGCTTGCGGCGCAGGGCCCGGCGCAGCTTCTCGCCGAGGAGGTGACGCAGCATCCGCTGGGCCATCTCGATGTCGACGACGGTGCCGCCGGAGACGGGGCGCACGACGCGGATGTAGTCGGGCGTGCGGCCCGTCATCCGCTCGGCGAAGGTGCCGACGGCGATGAGGGCGCCGGTGCGGGTGTTGACGGCGGCGACGCTGGGTTCGTCGACGACCAGTCCGGCTCCCTTCACGTAGACGCGGGTCCTCGCGGCCCCCAGGTCGACGGCGACGTGGCAGCGGCGCAACTGCTCAAGACTGACGGTCACGGCAGGTCCTCCCGAGAGCGCTGGTACAGAAGGGGACCGGCGAACGCCGGTCGCAATTCATATCTTCTCGGGTTAAGGGGACATACCGCCTGCTGGAATGCTCCGGCCGGGGCGTGTCGTACGGGGCGGACGTGCTGCACGGGGGTGGATTTCTGTACCGACAGGCAGCAGCATGCGCGCACCATCCGCGCTACCCGTGCGTAACAAGGTAAAGGGGACCCGATGCTGACGCCCCGCCAGAGACTCCTGGCGCTCCTGACCCTCTGCCTCACCCTCCTCGCGGCCGTCCCGGCCCAGGCCGCGCCCGCCCGCCCGGCCGCCGCGGCCCGCAATCCGGTGGTGTTCGTCCACGGCTACAACGCCGACCCGGGCGTCTGGGGTTCCCTCCGCGCGGACCTGCGGGCCGACGGGTACGCCGACTCCGAGCTCTTCTCCTTCGGCTACGACACCCACCAGTCCGTCAACGAGGTGCTCTCGGGCCGCCTCGCCGCCTACGTCGACGAGGTCCGCCGCCGGACGGGCGCCGCCCGCGTGGACCTCGTGGGGCACTCCTTCGGCTCCCTCGTCAGCCGCTGGTACGTCAAGTACGGCGGCGGGACGGCGGCCGTGGACCACTGGGTCTCGCTGGCCGGCCCCAACCACGGCACCTCCACCGCCTGGGCCTGCGCCCTGTGGGACCAGGCCTGCCGGGACATGACCCCGGGCTCCTACGTGGTGAAGAACCTCGCCTCCGGCGACGAGACCCCCGGCGCGGTGAAGTACGCGACCTTCTGGTCGGACTGCGACGAGGTGGTCAACCCCGACAGCAGCGTCCCGCTCTCCGGGGCCCTGAACACCCCGGTCGGCTGCCTGAAGCACAACGACCTGCTCGGCGACGACGCCACCTCGGCCGGCGTCCGCGCCTTCCTCCGCTCCTGACGACAGCCCCTACGCACTAGGGCCCCGCTTCCCCCGCCGGCCGCACCCGCTGGAGCAGCCCGTACGTGAACTCCGCCACCAGGGCCCGCCCCGACGCGGTGAACGCCAGGCGCCAGCGCGTCGGCGCGGTGCCCTCCATCGGCCGGGCCGGGGCGAAGGCCCGGGCCACCTCGTCCACCGTCGCCGACCAGGGCAGCAGGTCCGCGTCCGTCTGCAGTACGGGCCCGCGCGCGCCCGGGGCCCGCACCAGCCACTCGTTCCACACCGCCCCGTCCGGCGCCGCCAGCACCTCGAACCGCAGCTCCGGCCAGAGCGGCACCGGCCACAGCAGCGCCTCGCACTCCAGGTCCCCGATCCGGCGCGGCTCCGCCGACTCCGGCGGGCCCAGCACCGACCGGTAGCGGGCCAGCGCCCCGCGCGACCCGGGGGAGCGGACCATCGCCTGCCACCGCCGGTTGGCCTCCCGCTGCTCGGCGAGAGTGGCGCCCAGCCGCAGTCGGGCCGCCTCCGCGAGATCGGGCTGGAAGTCCGCCATCCTGCGCAGCAGCACCAGCTGGAAGGAGCCCGGCCCGAAGGCTCCCGGGCGGCTCCGATGGGGGGTCGCGGTCATGGAGGCCACGATTCCACACAGGATCCTCACGCTCCCGGAATGCTTATGTTGCCGGGGACCGCATAGCCTGCGGGCCCCATGAACTACTTCTGCCCCGCCTGCCAGAGACACCTCAACGGCGCACTCGCGTGCGCGGGGTGCGGGACCCCGGCCGAGTACCTGGCGCCCGCCACGCCCGGCGCGCCGGCCCCGGCCCCCGAGCCGCAGCCCGCGCTGGCCGAGGTGTTCGCGGACTCGCTCGTCGTACTGACCGCCCCCCACGGAGGCCGCGCCGGCACGCGCAAGCGCGCGGCCACCCGCCGCAGGCGCGGGCGGACCGCCCTGGCCGTCGGCCTGGGGCTGGTGCTCGCGACCGGGGGCTCGATCGCCGTGGCCCGGATCGTGGGCGACGACGAGGGGGTCAACCGGGCCGACGAGGTGGTGCTCACCGACGACGGGCCCAAGCAGCCCGACGCCCTGCCGAGCGAGGCCCCCGCCGCGCCCTCGGCCCTGCCGAAGGCCCCGGGCGGGACGGCGAAGACGGCCCGGCCCAGCGCGAGCCCGAGCGGGTCGGCGCAGCCGGGGCCGAGCGGGAGCGCCTCCGCTCCGACGGGGACCCCTTCGCAGAAAGGTTCCGGCGGCGGGGCGACCGTACGGCCGACGGGATCGGGGAAGCCGTCGGCCGGCACCTCCGGCACGGCGCAGCCGACCCCGACGAAGACCAAGCCGGGCAAGCCGAAGCCGCAGCCGACCGACACCTGCGTGTTCTGGATCTTCTGCTGAGCGGGCCGGGCCGACGGGCCCCGGGGCTCAGCCCAGCATCCGCTTGAGCAGGTCCCGCAGGGTCGTGCGCTCCTCGGCGGAGAGCCCGGCCAGCGGTTCGCGCGCGAAGTCCAGCGACTCGCGCAGCCGCTCCGCCGTCTCGGCCCCCTCCGCGGTGGGCGCGGCGAGCTTCACCCGGCGGTCGGCCGGGTCCGGACGGCGTTCGACCAGGCCCCGGGTCTCCAGCCGGTCGATGATGCCGGTGACGTTGGACGGCTCGCAGCGCAGCTTCTGCGCGATGCGGCGCATGGGCAGCGGCTCCAGCGACAGCAGCGTCAGGACCTTCGCCTGGGCGCCGGTGAGCTGGTGGCGGGCGGCCGCCTCCTCGTACTCCATGTGGTAGCGGGCCACGACGTCGCCGATGAGCTCGACGACCTCGACGGTCACTGGGTCTGCGCGACGACTGGGCATGGGACCAGCGTACCCATTTGCTTGACAACATGAAATATCCAGGAGCATGGTTGTTTCAGGTCGTGAAGCAATTCGCCGGCGGCCGCGGACCTCCATGGTCCGTGGTCCCCGGGGTTCCCGCTCCCCGTCCCCACCGCGTTCCCCCTCTTCTTCCTGGAGCTCCTCATGTCGCAGATCCCCGCCGTCAGCCGCGAGTGGCACCTCGTCCGCCGTCCGCAGGGCTGGCCGGTGGCCGAGGACTTCGCCCTCCGTGAGGTGCCCGTGTCCGCCGAGCCCGCCGCCGGCCGGATCCTGGTCCGCAACCTCCACATGTCCGTGGACCCGTACATGCGCGGCCGGATGAACGAGACCAAGTCCTACATCCCGCCCTTCCAGCTCGACGAGCCGATGCAGGGCGGCGCGGTCGGCGAGGTCGTCGCCTCCAACGCCGAGGGCTTCGCGGTCGGCGACCACGTCCTGCACATGCTGGGCTGGCGCGAGTACGCCGAGCTCGACGCGAAGCACGCCACCAAGGTCGACGCCTCCCTCGCCCCCCTCTCCGCCTACCTCGGCGTCCTCGGCATGCCGGGCCTGACCGCCTACGCGGGCCTCTTCGAGGTCGCCTCCTTCAAGGAGGGCGACTCCGTCTTCGTCTCCGGCGCGGCGGGCGCGGTCGGCGGCCTCGTCGGCCAGTTCGCGAAGATCAAGGGCGCCTCCCGGGTGATCGGCTCCGCCGGCTCGGACGAGAAGGTGACCCTCCTCACGGAGAAGTACGGCTTCGACGCCGCCTTCAACTACAAGAACGGCCCCGTCGCCAAGCAGCTGAAGGAGGCCGCGCCCGAGGGCATCGACGTCTACTTCGACAACGTCGGCGGCGACCACCTCGAAGCGGCCATCTCCGAGATGAACGTGCACGGCCGCGCCACCCTGTGCGGTGCGATCGCCGGCTACAACGACACCGAGCCCGCCCCGGGCCCGCGCAACCTGATGATGGTCATCGGCAAGCGCCTGCGCCTCCAGGGCATCCTGGTCGGGGACCACGCCGCCCTCCAGCCCCGGTTCGTCGAGGACGTGGCCGGCTGGCTGGCCTCCGGCGAGCTCCGCTACGACGAGACGGTCGTCGAGGGCGTCGAGAACGCGACCGGGGCCTTCCTCGGAATGCTGCGCGGCGAGAACACCGGAAAGATGATCGTCACGTTCACCCGTTAGGCTCCCTCCATACCGTCGCGATCGTGGGCGCGAGTCGCGGCGACTATCTGGAGGATCCACTTTCATGTCCATCACCCAGTCCGACGTCGCGTACACGGCCGTCGCCACCGCCGAGAACGGCCGCGACGGCCGCGTCGCCACCGACGACGGCCGGCTCGACGTCGTCGTGAACCCGCCGAAGGAGCTCGGCGGCAGCGGCGCCGGGACCAACCCGGAGCAGCTGTTCGCCGCCGGCTACAGCGCCTGCTTCCAGGGCGCCCTCAGCGTCGCGGCCCGCAACGAGAACGTCGACGTCACCGGTTCCACCGTGACCGCCGAGGTCGGCATCGGCAAGAACGACGAGGGCTTCGGCATCATCGTCAAGCTCACCGCCTCGATCCCGAACGTGGACGCCGCCGTCGCGAAGGACCTGGTCGAGAAGGCCGACCAGATCTGCCCGTACTCCAAGGCGACCCGCGGCAACATCACGGTCGAGCTGAACGTCGCCTGACGTTCAGCGCCGCAGCTCCACGAAGGCCGCACCCCCGTCGGGGGGTGCGGCCTTCGCCGTAAACTGGCCGCATGCGTGATCTTGCGGGGGGTTTCCGGTACCTGTGGGCCGGACAGAGATGGGTGTTCGCCAACGGCCGCTGGCTGGGCTTCGGCCTGCTGCCGGGCCTGGTCTCGCTGGTGCTCTACGGCGCCGCGCTGACCGGCCTCTTCTACGGGGCCGACGACTTCACCGCCTGGGCGACTCCGTTCGCCTCGGACTGGTCCTCGCCGTGGCTCGGGCTCTTCCGCGGGTTCCTGACGGCCGTGGTCGTCTCCCTCGGGCTCTTCCTTTCGGTGATCACCTTCACCGCGGTGACCCTGCTGGTCGGCCAGCCCTTCTACGAGTCCCTCTCCGAGCAGGTCGACCGCACCGAGGGCGGTGAGGTCCCGGAGTCGGGGCGCTCGTTCTGGGAGGACCTCTGGATCTCCGCCCGGGACAGCCTGCGGCTGCTGGTGCGGGTGATGCTCTACGGGATCCTGCTGTTCGCCCTCGGGTTCATCCCGGTGGTCGGGCAGACGGTGGTCCCGGCGATCGGCTTCGGCGTCTCCGGCTTCTTCCTCGCCCAGGAGCTCACCTCCGTCGCGCTCCAGCGGCGCCGGGTGGACCTCGACGAGCAGCTCGTCCTGCTGCGCGGGCGGCGCGCGACGGCGCTCGGCTTCGGGGTGCCGCTGGTGCTGCTGTTCCTGATCCCGTTCGTCGCGGTGTTCCTGATGCCGGGCGCGGTGGCGGGGGCGACCCTGCTGGCGCGGGACCTGGTGGGGGCCGACGGCTCCGAGGACGACGCGCGCGAGGAGGACGGGCAGGACGGCGCCGCCGCCCAGGCCCAGGCGGGCCCGTACGGGACCGTGGGGCTGCCCGGCGCCGGGCAGCCCCACGGCGCCGGGCAGCCCCACGGCCAGGGCTACGCCCAGGCCCCGGGCCAGGCCTACCCGCAGGCTCCCGGTCAAGGTTACGGCGGTCAGGGTTACGGCGGTCAGGGGTACGGCCCCCAGGGCTACGGCGCCCAGGGCTACGCCCCCGCTCCGGGCCGGGGCTACGGGCAGCAGGCGCCGGCGTACGGTCAGGCACCGGCGCAGCCCGCGTACGGGCAGCCCCCGGTCCAGGGCTCCGGCTACGGCCGGCCGCCGGTCCAGGGGCAGCCCGGCGGGTACCGGCCGGACCCGCGTTCCTCCTCCTGACGCCGGGGGCCGGGCGCCTCAGCGCCCGGCCCCGCGCCGCAGCAGGGTGATCGCCCCCACCGTGTCCTCGCCCGCGTGGGCGGCCGGGTCGGCGTCCAGCCGCTCCTTCATCAGCTTCAGGTACGGCTCGATGAGCTCCGCGCTGACCCCCTGGTCGGCGGCGGTGCGCAGCAGCGTGCCGCTCGCCGCGACCTGCATGGCCAGGTTGGACACCACCCCGGTGCTGAAGTCCCGGGAGGTCAGCCGCTCGGCGGCGTTCCCGACGAAGAACCCCATCGCGCCCAGCCACTGCGACAGCAGCGGTGCCAGGTCCTTCGGGGCGATGTCCTCGCCCTCGATCAGCGCGTAGGCGTGCGAGATCCCGGCGAACAGTCCGTTCATCGCGCTCAGCAGCGCCACGTCGTGCAGGGCCGCGTGGCCCGGGTCCGAGCCGACGAAGCGGGCGCCGGCCGGGACCTCCAGGGTCGCCCGGTGGGTGTCGAAGAGGGCGCCGGAGCCGCTGTAGAACACGTATCCGCCGGCCTCGGGGACGCCGATCATCGACGGGGTGGCCATGACCCCGGCGTCCAGGAAGCGGGCGCCGCGCTCCGCGGCCCAGGCGGCCCGGGCCCGGCCCTCGGCGGGTGTGCCGGTGGTGAGGCTGACCAGGTCCTTGCCGGTGAGGTCGATGCCGTCCAGGACGGAGCCGATGCTCGCGTCGTCCAGCAGGCAGAGCACGATCAGGGTGTTCGCGGCGACGGCCCCGGCGGGTCTCGCGGCGACGGCCGCGCCCTCGGCGGCCAGGGGCCGGGCCTTGGCGGGGGTGCGGTTCCAGACGGTCAGGGGGTGCCCGGCGGCGAGCCAGGTGCGGGCGAGGGCGGTGCCCATGTCGCCGAGGCCGAGCAGGGTGAGCGGGCGGTGCGCGGTGTCGTTGTCGGTCATGCCGTTTAGCCTGGTGACAGGCTGACGGGTGCTCAAGTACGCACTTCGGAGTGGGTGGTTACCCCGAGGTGAGCGAGCAGGTGGGAGGGGTGGGCGGGATGGCGCTGACGCGCAGGCCGGGCGCGGACCACTGCGGGATCGCCGCGGCGATGTCGGTGATCGACGGCAAGTGGAAGGTCTCGATCCTGTGGGAGCTGGACCAGCGCCCGGGCCTGAGGTTCGGTGAGATGCGGCGGCTGGTGCCCGGGGTCTCGGAGAAGGTCCTCGCGGCGCAGCTGCGGGAGCTGGAGACGGACAGCATAGTCCACCGCGAGGTCTACGACGAGGTCCCGCCCCGGGTGGAGTACTCCCTGACCCCGCTCGGCCGGGAGCTGAACGGGGCCCTGGAGTCCCTGGGGGAGTGGGGCGCCAAGCACCTGCTGCCCGGCACGGCCTAGGCGGGGAGGACGTCCGCCGCGGCCACCGTCGGGGTGTGGGCGTCCGCCTCGGCGAGGAGGGTGCCGTCGGGGGACCAGATCGCCGCGCCGCCGCAGCCCGTCCAGGGGCCGGCCGGGCCGACGTGGTTGGCGAGGACGACGTGGAGGCCGTGGTCCTTCGCCATGCCCGGGTAGATGGTGGCGCGTTCGGCGATGCCGCCGCCCGTGCCGTACAGGGAGCTCGCCAGGTGGACCCGGCAGCCGTCGGCCGCGCCCCGGGCGGGCAGGTCGGGGAAGTGGTTGTCGAAGCAGACGCCCAGGGAGAAGCGGATGCCGCCGAGTTCGAAGCGGCCGTCCGCGGCGCCCGGGGTGAAGGCGCCCTGTTCGTGCTGGTAGAGGTGCTGCTTGGCGTAGGTGGTGAGGTGCGTGCCGGCCGCGTCGTAGACCAGGGTGGCGATGGCGGGCAGCGGGTCCGGGGTGCGTAGCGCGACGTTGACGGCCACGGCGGTGCCCGCCGAGCGCAGCCCGTCCAGGCGGGGGTCGTCGGCGTCGGCCATCCAGAGGGAGGGGTCCTCGGCGAGGGCTTCCAGTTCGTAGCCGGTGAGGGTGAACTCCGGGAAGACCACGAGCTCCGCGCCCTGGTCGCGGGCCTGCGCGGCGAGGGCGGCGGCGTACGCGGCGTTGGCGGTGACGTCGGCGGGTATGCAGGTGAGCTGTGCGGCGGCGATCTTCATGGCGCTCAGGATGCCAGGACCGCGCCGGGGAGCTGTCCGCGGCGGCGTACGAAGGCCAGCTCCACCAGGTTGAGCCCGGTCACGACGGCGGTCAGCAGCGCGAGGGCCGCCAGCGAGGGCAGCAGCACGGCCCCCGGCAGCAGGAGCAGGACGAGCGCGGCGGCCGTCAGCCGCGTCACCGACCAGGAGCGGAACAGGTGCCAGCGGGTGTAGCCGAAGGTGGCGAGGAAGAGGGCGCATCCCCCGTAGAGGAGCGCGGCGACGCCGAGCGGGAGCCGGGTCCCGGGGTGGGCGACGGCCTCGGCCATGCCGACGGCCACCGCGATGACGGAGGCGATCAGGGAGAGGTGCCCGTACGAGAGGACCTGCCGGGCCACGTCGGCCCGTACGGCGGCGGTCTCCAGCCCGTGCCGGACGGCGTCGGCCGCGAGGTGGAAGTACACCCACCACAGGCCGCAGACCAGGGCGAAGGCCACGGCGACGGCGGCCAGCGAGCCGGTGTCCAGCTCGGGGGAGGAGGCCACCGGGGCGCCGACGGCCACGATCGACTCGCCCAGGGCGATCATCACGAACAGCCCGAACCGCTCGGCGAGGTGGCCCGAGTCGAAGCTGATCCGGACCATGGTGCGGCGGGTCAGCCGAGGCGCGGCCAGGTCGACGGCGGCGGCCAGGGCCCACAGTCCGACCCGGGCGGTCCCGTCGAGGAAGGAGCCGGCCAGCAGCAGGGGGCCGCTGACCAGCACCGACAGGGTCACCGGGGTGGGCCTCAGACGGCGGTTGCGGCCGTGTGCGAGCACGGCGAGGACGAGGCGGGCGCCGAAGTAGGCGCCGGCCAGCAGCGGTCCGCGGTCCCCGAAGGCGTCGGGCAGGGCCAGGGCCATGAGCAGGCCGCACAGTCCGGCGGCGAAGAGGCCGATCCGCTCCGCCGGCCGGTCGGCGTCATGGGTGTTGGCGTGGATCGTGTTGCCGACCCACACCCAGTAGACGGGGACGAACACGATCAGGGCGCGGCCGGTGCCGGCCCATCCGTGGTCGTGGTGCAGCAGTGCCGAGACCTGGGTCACGGCGAAGACCAGCACGAGGTCGAAGAACAGCTCCGACCACGCGACCTTCTTCTCGTGCTCTTCCGGCTCCATGTGGTGTCCCCCCGCTCGAAGTCCGGGGGAAAGGATGCCCGGTGGGGGCGGGCGGCTACGCGCCGGGGCCCCGCAGCAGGGTCAGGAAGGAGCGGAACGCGCCGGGCATGTCGACCGATTCCGGGGCGAGCAGCCACTGGTACTGGAGGCCGTCCATGACCGCCGTCAGCAGCGGAGCGGCCTGTTCCGGGGTGAGGCCCGAGGGGAGGAGCTCGCCGAACTCGGCGCGCAGCAGGGCGGCCATCTCGCCGCGCACCTGCGCGTAGCGCTCGGTGAAGAAGGCGCGGGCCGGGTGGCCGTCGGTGACGCTCTCGCCGAGCAGGGCGGAGAAGGTCTGGACGATGCCGGGACGCATGGCGTTGTACTCCACCAGGGAGGCCAGCAGGTCCAGCCGCCAGGTGTCGGCGGAGGCGCGGGAGCCGCCGCCGGTGTCCCAGCGGTCGCGCTCCTCCAGGACCGCGACCAGTAGGGCCTCCTTGGTCGGGAAGTAGTGCAGCAGGCCCTGCTGGGTGAGGCCCACGCGCTCGGCGACGGAGGCCAGGGAGGCGCCCCGGTAGCCGCGTTCGGCGATCACCTCGACCGCCGCGCGGACGATCTCGCCGCGCCGCTCCTCGCTCTTGGCCCTGACCATCGCCCCGCCACACCCCTTCCGTCCGGACCCGGCCCGCAGTCGTACGACCGTACGCCATCCTTTCATCACGAAAAGATTACAAGACCTACCGCCCTACAGGGGAAGGGTCCACCATGGGCGCACCGCACCGCACCGCACCGCACCGCACCGCACCCACAGAGCGAGGAGGCACGGCCGTGACCGCTGCCGATCAGGTTCCCGACGAGCGCGCGAGCGAGCAGCTCCGCGAAGACGCCGTCGAGGCGGCCCTGGACAAGCTGGACCTCGACGCCAAGACCCGCCTCCTGGCCGGCCAGGACATGTGGTCCCTGCCCGCCCTCCCGGAGATCGGGCTGGGCCCGCTGGTCATGTCCGACGGCCCCATCGGTGTCCGGGGCGTGCGCTGGACCGCCGACGACCCCTCCATCGCCCTGCCCTCCCCGACCGCCCTCGCCGCCTCCTGGGACCCCGCCCTGGCCCGCCGGGCCGGCCGGCTGCTGGCCCAGGAGGCCCGCCGCAAGGGCGTCCACGTCCTCCTCGCGCCCACCGTCAACCTGCACCGCTCCCCGCTCGGCGGCCGCCACTTCGAGTGCTACTCCGAGGACCCGCACCTCACCGGAGCCATCGGCACCGGCTACGTCCAGGGCGTCCAGGACGGCGGCGTCGGCACCACCGTCAAGCACTTCGTCGGCAACGACGCCGAGACCGAGCGCTTCACCGTCGACAGCGTCATCGCCCCCCGCCCGCTGCGCGAGGTCTACCTGGCCCCCTTCGAGGCCATCGTCCGCGGCGCCCGCCCCTGGGGCGTCATGACCGCCTACAACCGCGTCAACGGCACCACCATGACCGAGCACGGGCACTTGGTGAACGGGGTCCTGCGGGGCGAGTGGGGATTCGACGGGTACAACGTCTCCGACTGGATGGCCGCCCGCTCCACCGCCGGCTGCCTCGACGGCGGCCTCGACGTGGCCATGCCCGGCCCCACGACCGTCTACGGGCCGGCCCTCGCCGAGGCCGTGCGCGCCGGCGCGGCGGACGAGGCCGCCGTCGACGGGGCCGTGCGCAACGTCCTGCGCCTCGCCGCCCGCGCCGGACTCCTGGAGGGCGCCCCCGCCGCCGTCGCCGAGCCGCCCGCGCCGCTCGACGGGCAGGCCCTGGCCCGCGAGCTGGCCGTCCGCGGGGCCGTCCTCGTCCGCAACGAGGGCGGCGCCCTGCCGCTGGAGCGGTCCGCCGGCCGGACCGTCGCCCTGATCGGCGCCGCCGCCCGCGACGCCCGCGTCCTGGGCGGCGGCAGTGCCACGGTCTTCCCCGAGCGGGTGGTCTCCCCGCTCGACGGGCTCACCGCCGCACTGCCCGAGGGCGCCCTGGCCTACGCCGTCGGTGCCGACCCCAGTGAGGAGCCCGCCCCCGCCGGGCAGGGCTTCGAGCTGCGCGCCGTCTGCCGCGACGCCTCCGGGGCGGTCCTCGGCGAGGGCGGCCTGCCGACCGGGCAGGTCCAGTGGATCGGCGAGGACCTGCCCGAGGGGGTCTCGTACGAGACGATGGCCTCCATCGAGGTCACCGGGACGTTCGTCCCGCGCGAGAGCGGCGAGCACGTCTTCGGCACCCGCGGGCTCGGCGCCTTCCGCCTCGCCGTCGGCGGCCGGACCCTGTGGGAGGGCGTCCAGGAGATGGGCGACGAGGCCGACCCCTTCGAGGCCTTCTTCGGCGCCCCCAGCGAGCGCGCGCGGGCCGTCCTGGCCGCCGGGGAGCCCGTCGAGGTCTCCCTGACCCACCAGGTGCCCGACATGGGCGCGATGCCGCTCAAGGCGGTCATGTTCTCCCTGCTGCACCTCGGCCCCCGCCGCGACCCCGACGAGCTGATCGCCGAGGCCGTACGGGCCGCCCGCGCCGCCGACACCGCCGTCGTGGTCGTCGCCACCACCGAGCGGGTGGAGTCGGAGGGCTTCGACCGCGCCGACCTCGGGCTGCCGGGCCGCCAGGACGACCTGGTCCGGGCCGTCGCCGCCGCCAACCCGAACACCGTGGTCGTCGTCAACGCGGGCTCCCCGGTCGAACTGCCCTGGCGCGAGGACGTCGCCGCCGTGCTGCTGACCTGGTTCCCCGGGCAGGAGGGCGGGGCCGCGCTGGCCGACGTGCTCCTCGGGGACGCCGAGCCCGGCGGGCGCCTGCCCACCACCTGGCCCGTCACCCTCGCCGACGCGCCCGTCACCGAGGTCGTCCCCGCCGGGGGGCGGCTGGAGTACCGCGAGGGGCTGTTCATCGGCTACCGGGCCTACGAGGCGCGGGGCGTGCGGCCCGCCTACCCCTTCGGGCACGGCCTCGGCTACACCGACTGGGCCTACGAGTCCCTGGAGGCCACCGCCGAATCCGTCCGGGTCCGCCTCACCAACACCGGGACCCGTCCGGGCCGCGAGGTCGTCCAGGTCTACCTGGCACCCGTCGCCACCGCCTCCGACGGCGCGCGGAGCACGGCCGTCGAGCGCCCCGCGAGCTGGCTGGCCGGCTTCGCGTCCGTCGCCGCCGGGCCCGGGGAGAGCGTCGAGCTGGAGATCGCCCTGCCCGCCCGGGCCTTCGAGGTCTGGGACGAGGAGGCCCGCGGCTGGCGCCGGATCGGCGGCACCTACGAGGTCCGCGCGAGCCACTCGCACGCCGACACCCGGCTGACGGCCATCCTCGACCTGTAGCCGGGGAAGGGCCGCGACACGCCGAGGCGGGGGATTGGCCGGAATTCACCCTTGCCGCGGCCTGAGAACCGGGCCGGGGGGCGGCCCCTGACAGCCGCCCCCGGCCCTTCCGCGCGGGTCCGGGCCCCTCCCGTACCGGCGGGGGGCGTCAACGCGGCGGCTGGGCCGCCGTCACCTGCCGGTGGGCCAGTTCCGCGAGCCGCGCCTGCCCGTCCCTGCCGGGGTGGAACCAGTCCCAGTGGCTCAGCTGGTCCGCCGCGAAGGGGTACTGGAAGACGGCCCCGCCGTCGTAGCGGCACAGCTCGTCCTGCGCGCAGACCTGGCGCAGCGCCTCGTTGTACTCGACCACGCGCGCCCGCACCTTCTCGCGGCGCGCCGTCGCCCCCGCGTCGGCGGACAGGGGCTCGGCCAGCATGGACTGACAGATCCCCAGCTTCCAGATCTGACGCACCATCGGGCTGTCCTTGCCCTGCTCCCACAGCCGCTGGAGGTCCGGGACGGAGGACACGTACACCTGCGAGGCGGGCGAGGCCGCCCGCAGTCCCTTCAGGGCCTGTTCGAACTCGGCCCGGAAGTCCGCCACCGGGGTCATGGACGAAGCCGTGGGCCGGCAGGCGTCGTTCGAACCCACCATCACCGTGACCAGGCCCGGCTTGTGCTCCGCCGCCTCGGTCAGCTGGCCGGGCAGGTCGGCCATGCGCGACCCGGTCACCGCGTAGTTCCAGCTGCGCTCGGGCACCTGCGCCCCGCCCAGCAGGCGCGCCGCCAGCGAGTTGACGGCGGGGTCGCTGCCGGTGGCCCAGGAGACCTCGGGGCAGTCGGCCAGCACCGAACAGGCGTCGAATCCGCGGGTGATGGAGTCCCCGACGGCGGCGACGGAGGTCGGCGCCGGGTTCCAGCGGGGCTTCGGCTGCGCCCCCCGCCCGCTCCCCTCCGCGGGCGCACCGCCGTCCTCACACCCCGTCACCGTCGCGGCCAGCACGGCCACGGCCACGCCCGCGCCGGTGACGGTCCGGCGTACGCGGCGGCGCGCAGCGGTGGTGCGCATCGGGTGGTCCCTCCCTCGTCGCCCCGCGTCCTTCCCGGGGCGTCCTGCTGAGTGAATGCTCTGTGTTTACGGGCTGCGGAGCGACCGTACGTCACATCATGACCCCTGGCGCACGGTAGCTTTTTCCCGTGGCGTTTCGGCCGCAGGTGCCGCTGCGCAATATCCAATATTTTCCGTTACATTACATCACGTCACATACTGTCCGTTTTCTGGAGTTTATTCCCGACCTCGTCCCACACTGGAGGTCCCGGTGACGACACGTGGAGTTCTGTACGTGCATTCCGCACCGCGTGCGCTCTGCCCGCACGTGGAATGGGCCGTTGCGGGCGTGCTCGGGGTGCGGGTGAACCTCGACTGGATCAGGCAGCCCGCCTCCCCCGGCACCTGGAGAGCCGAGTTCTCCTGGCAGGCCGAGGCGGGCACCGCCTCGAAACTCGCCTCCGCGCTGCGCGGCTGGCACCTGCTCCGCTTCGAGGTGACCGCCGAACCCTGTCCGACCGCCGAGGGCGAGCGCTACAGCTCCACCCCGGAGCTCGGCATCTTCCACGCCGTCACCGGCATGCACGGCGACATCCTGATCCCCGAGGACCGGCTGCGCGCCGCCCTGGCCCGCTCCGCGCGCGGCGAGACCGACCTGGAGGCGGAGATCTCCAAGCTGCTCGGCAAGCCCTGGGACGACGAACTGGAGCCCTTCCGCTACGCCGGCGAGGGCGCCCCGGTCCGCTGGCTCCACCAGGTGGTCTGAAGCCGGGTGGTCCGTGGGCGCGCAAGGGGAAGGCCCCCTCCCGGCAGTGCCGGGAGGGGGCCTTCCCCTTGGTGCGGGTGCCTGCGCTCAGACGGTGCGGAACGCGAGGGAGACGTTGTGGCCGCCGAAGCCGAAGGAGTTGTTGATCGCGGCGATCGGACCCTCCACCGGCAGCTTGCGGGGCTCGCCGCGCACGATGTCGGCGTCGATCTCGTCGTCCAGGTCGTCGATGTTGATCGTCGGCGGGGCGATCCGGTGGTACAGCGCCAGCACGGTCGCCACCGTCTCGATGCCGCCGGCGCCGCCCAGCAGGTGACCGGTCATCGACTTGGTCGCGGAGATCGCGACGTGGTCGAGGTCGTCGCCCAGGACCTTGCGCAGGGCCTTCAGCTCGGCCGTGTCACCCTGCGGGGTGGACGTGGCGTGCGCGTTGACGTGGACGAGCTCGGACGGGTCGAGCTCCGTGTTGTCGAGCAGGTTGCGCACGGCGGCCGCGACACCGCGGCCCGTCGGCTCCGGCTGCGCGATGTGGTGGCTGTCCGCGGACAGGCCCTGGCCCAGCACCTCGCAGTAGACCCGGGCGCCGCGCTTGGCGGCGTGCTCGGCGGATTCCAGGACCACGACGCCGGCGCCCTCGCCGAGGACGAAGCCGTCGCGGGCCTTGTCGTACGGGCGGGAGGCCGTGGTCGGGCTCTCGTTGTTCTTGGACATCGCCATCATGTTGGCGAACGCCGCGATCGGCAGCGGGTGGATGGCCGCCTCGGTGCCGCCGGCGACGACCACGTCGGCACGGCCGGTGCGGATCATCTCGACGGCGTAGCCGATGGCCTCGGCGCCCGACGCGCACGCGCTGACCGGGGTGTGGACACCGGCGCGGGCGTTGACCTCCAGGCCGACGTTGGCGGAGGGGCCGTTCGGCATGAGCATGGGGACGGTGTGCGGGGAGACCCGGCGCACACCCTTTTCCTTCAGTACGTCGTACTGGTCGAGCAGGGTGGTGACGCCGCCGATGCCGGAGGCGATCACGGTGCCCAGACGCTCGGGGACGACCGTTTCGTCCTCGCCGGCCGGAGCGGTGTACCCCGCGTCGGCCCAGGCCTCACGGGCCGCGATGAGGGCGAACTGCGCCGAGCGGTCGAGCTTGCGGGCCAGCGGGCGGGGCAGAACCTCGCTCGGGTCCACGGCGGCCTGGGCGGCGATGCGGACCGGCAGTTCGGCGAAGCGCTCGCCCTCCAGGGGCGAGACGCCGGACCGGCCGGCGAGCAGACCTTCCCAGGTCGAAGCGCTGTCGCCACCCAGCGGAGTGGTTGCGCCGATACCGGTGACGACCACGGTGCGATTGGTCGGGCTCACAGGAATTCTTTCTCCACGTCTCAGGGGGTGCTGAATTGTCACGGCGCCACCGCGGGGTGGCGACAAACGCTCGTCAGGCTCAGGCCTGGTGCTTCAGGATGTAGGCGGCGGCGTCGCCGACCGTCTTGAGGTTCTTGACGTCCTCGTCGGGGATCTTGACGTCGAAGCGCTCTTCGGCGGCGACGACGACCTCGACCATGGACAGCGAGTCGACGTCCAGGTCGTCGGTGAAGGACTTGTCGATCTCGACGTCCTCGACCGGGATGCCCGCGATCTCGTTGACGATCTCCGCGAGACCCTCGACGATTTCTTCCTGCGTGGCGGCCATGTGGCGCTCCTTCTGTGGCTAGCTAGCTGGTGGAACAGGGCCGGGAAGTGATCCGGGCCCTAGGGGAGGGTAACGACCGTCGCGGCGTAGACGAGCCCCGCCCCGAAGCCGATGACGAGCGCGGTGTCGCCGCTCTTCGCCGCTCCGGTCGCCAGGAGCCGCTCCATGGCGAGCGGGATCGAGGCGGCCGACGTGTTGCCGGTGGTTTCCACGTCACGGGCGACCGTGACGTGCTCCGGCAGCTTGAGAGTCTTCACCATCGAGTCGATGATCCGCATGTTGGCCTGGTGCGGAATGAAGACGTCCAGGTCATCCGGGGTGATCCCGGCGGCGTCGAGCGCCTGCTGGGCCACCTTGGCCATCTCGAAGACGGCCCAGCGGAAGACCGCCTGGCCCTCCTGGGTGATGGCCGGGAACTTCTGGGCGGCGTCCGTGCTGCGGAACTCGTCCCACGGCACGGTCTGCTTGATGGTCTCGGACTTGTCGCCCTCCGAACCCCACACCGTGGGGCCGATGGCCGGCTCGTCCGACGGGCCGACGACCACGGCGCCCGCGCCGTCGCCGAACAGGAAGGCCGTCGCCCGGTCCTCCAGGTCCGTCAGGTCCGACAGCCGCTCGACACCGATGACGAGGACGTACTCGGCGGACCCCTCCACCACCATGCCCTTGGCGAGGGTCAGGCCGTAGCCGAAACCGGCACAGCCCGCGGAGATGTCGAAGGCGGCGGGCTTGCCCGCGCCGATCCGGTGCGCGATCTCGGTCGCGACGGCCGGGGTCTGCTTGAAGTGCGAGACCGTCGAGACGATCACCGCGCCGATCTGCTCGGGGGAGATCCCGGCGTCGGCGAGCGCCTTGCCGGAGGCCTCCACCGACATCGCGGCGACGGTCTCCTGGGGCGAGGCCCAGTGCCGGGACGCGATGCCGGAGCGGGAGCGGATCCACTCGTCCGAGGAGTCGATCGTCTCGAGGATGACCTCGTTGGGCACCACACGGGTCGGGCGGTAGCCGCCGACGCCGAGGATGCGGGCGTACGGGGAGCCCTTGGCCGGCTTGATCTTGGACATGCTGTGTGGGCTCCTACTCTCAGGCCGTCAGCTCGGCGATGAGCTTCGCGGCCTTGTCGAGGTCGTCCGGCGTCTTCAGCGCCACGTTCGGCACGCCCTTGAGCGCGCGCTTGGCCAGACCCGTCAGGGTGCCGCCGGGGCTCAGCTCGACGATCCCGGTGACGCCCAGCTCGGAGAAGGTCTCCATGCACAGGTCCCAGCGCACCGGGTTCGCGACCTGGCCCACCAGGCGGGCGACGACGTCGGCGCCCGACTCGACCACGAGTCCGTCCCGGTTGGACACGTACTTCAGCGCCGGGTCGGCCGGGGCGAGGGCCTTCGCGGCCTCCGCCAGCGTGGCGACCGCGGGTGCCATGTGGTGCGTGTGGAAGGCGCCCGCGACCTTGAGGGGGACGACCTTCATCGAGCCCTCGGGCTTGTCCGCGACCAGGGCCGCGACCTGCTCCGCGGTGCCCGCGGCCACGATCTGGCCGGCGCCGTTGATGTTGGCCGGGGTCAGCCCCAGCTTGTCCAGGTGGGCGAGGACCACCTCCTGGTCACCGCCCAGGACCGCGGCCATGCCCGTCTCGGTGACGGCGGCGGCCTCGGCCATGGCCAGCCCGCGGGTGCGGACGAACGACAGCGCGTCGCCCTCGCCCAGCACGCCGGCGTAGGCGGCCGCGGTGATCTCACCGACGCTGTGGCCGGCGACGGCGCCGAAGGCCGTCGGGGCGCCCAGCGCGGAGGCGGACAGCAGGCCTGCCGCGACCAGCAGGGGCTGCGCCACCGCCGTGTCGCGGATCTCGTCCTCGTCGGCCTTGGTGCCGTAGTGGACGAGGTCCAGCCCGATGGCGTCGGACCACCCCGCGACGCGCTCGGCGGCGCCGGGAAGTTCGAGCCAGGGAGTCAGGAAGCCGGGCGTCTGAGCGCCTTGGCCGGGAGCGACGAGTACGAGCACCCTCACACTCTCTCTTGTGGGTGGTCTCCGCCGCCCGTGGGGACAGGGACGAAGAACCGTCGGGGTAATTGTTGATGTCCGACAAAAGTCTAGAGCTGCTGATCTCCGTCGGCCAGACGCCCGAGGATCAGGGCGATCCGCAGCGTGAAGGCCGAACGGACATCGGAGGGTGACCAACCGGTGACGTCGGTCACACGTCGGAGCCGGTAGCGCACCGTGTTGGGGTGCACGAAGAGCATCCGCGCCGCCCCCTCCAGGCTGCTCGCCTGCTCCAGGTAGACGCTCAGCGTCTCCAGCAGTGCCGAGCCCGCCTCCTCCAGGGGTCTGTAGATCTCCTCCACCAGCTGCTCCCTGGCCGAGGGATCCGAGGCGATCGCCCGCTCGGGCAGGAGATCGTCCGCCAGGACCGGCCGCGGAGCGTCCTGCCAGGCCGTGCACGCCTTCAGCCCGGCGGCCGCCGCCTGCGCGGACTTCGTCGCGTTCAGCAGGTCCGGGACCACCGGCCCCGCCACCACCGGACCGGCCGCGAAGGGGCCGATCAGCGACTTCGCCACCTGGATCGGGTTGTCGCTGCCGCCCGCGATGACCACCAGCCGGTCGCCCAGCACGCCCGTGAGCACCTGGAGCTTGTGGTGGCGGGCCGCGCGCCGGATCGCCTCGACCGTCAGCTCGCTGTCCCCCTCGGGGGCGGTGCCCAGCACCACGCACACGTGCTCCGGGGAGTTCCAGCCGAGCGCCGCGGCCCGTGACAGGGCGCCCTCGTCCGCCTCGCCCGACAGCACGGCGTTGACGACGAGCGACTCCAGCCGGGCGTCCCACGCCCCGCGCGCCTCGGCGGCCTGCGCGTACACCTGGGCCGTCGCGAAGGCGATCTCCCGGGCGTAGACCAGCAGCGCCTCGCGCAGGATCGACTCGTCCCCGGGGGCCGCCACCTCGTCGATCGCGGCCTCCATGACCTCGATCGTCGTACGGACCATCTCCACGGTCTGGCGCAGGGTGATGGCCCGGGTCAGCTCCCGCGGCGCCGTGCCGAACACGTCGGTCGAGATGGCCTGCGGGGTCTCCGGGTGCCGGAACCACTCCGTGAACGCGGCGATGCCCGCCTGGGCGACCAGGCCGATCCACGACCGGTTCTCCGGAGGCATCGCCCGGTACCACGGCAGGGCCTCGTCCATGCGCGCGATCGCGTTGGCGGCGAGCCGGCCGGAGGACTTCTCCAGCCGGCGCAGCGTCGCCGCGTGCGGATGGGCCGGATGCGCGGGGCGGGTCTCGGGGGAATGCTCACGTTCGGGTTGGGGCACGGGACAAGACTGCCTTATCGACGGCCCGGCGCGGACCCGGGTCCCGGGCCGGGGTCCCCCGCGGAGGGCTACCGTGGCACCCATGATCGATGTACGCCGCGCCGCCGACCGGTACGAGGGAGGGGATCCGGGTACCGGGATCACCACCCGGCACGCCTTCTCCTTCGGCTCCTCCTACGACCCGGACAACATCCGCTTCGGCCCGGTGCTCGCCTGCAACGAGGAGCTGCTCGCCCCCGGCTCCGGCTTCGACGAGCACCCGCACAGCCACACCGAGATCGTGACCTGGGTGGTGGAGGGCGAGCTCACCCACCGCGACAGCACCACCGGGCACACCGCCGCCGTCCGTCCCGGGGACGTCCAGCGGCTGGGCTCGGGCTCCGGGGCGCGGCACGTGGAGCGCAACGACGCGGCCCGCCCGCTGCGGTTCGTGCAGACCTGGCTCGCGCCGCTGGCCGCGGGCGGGGAGCCCTCGTACGAGGTCGTGCGGGGCCTCGCGGACGGGACCCCGTACGAGGTCCCGGCGGCCGGGGCCGTCCTGCACGTCCGGCGGCCCGGCGCGGGCGAGCGGGTCCCCGTGCCGGACGCGGAGCGGGTCTACCTGCACGTGGTGCACGGGGACCTGCGGCTCGACGGGGCCGAGCTGGGACCCGGGGACTCGGCGCGGATCACCGGCGAGAAGAACCTGGAGATCACGGCCGGTTCCCCGGGCGAACTGCTGATCTGGGAGCTGCCCGCCTAGCGGGAGCGCAGCTCCGCGAGGACCGCGTCGGTGAAGGGGGTCCAGGCCTCCACGGCCCAGGGGCCGAAGGCGCGGTCCGTCAGCGCCACGCAGGCGGCGCGGACGTCGGGGTCCACCCACAGGAAGGTGCCGGACTGGCCGAAGTGCCCGAAGGTGCGCGGGGAGGAGGTCAGGCCCGTCCAGTGCGGGGACTTGCCGTCGCGGATCTCCAGGCCGAGCCCCCAGTCGTTGGGGGACTGGTGCCCGTAGCCGGGCAGGACGCCCTTGAGGCCGGGGTGGACCACCGAGGTGGCCTCGGCGACCGTGCGGACGTCCAGCAGCCGGGGGGCCTGGAGTTCGGCGGCGAAGCGCACCAGGTCGCAGACGGTGGAGACGCCGTCCTTGGCCGCAGACCCCTCCAGGCTGGAGGAGTTCATGCCCAGCGGCTCGAAGACGGCCTCGCGCAGGTAGTCGGCGAAGGGGATCCCGGTGGCCTTCGCGAGGTGGTCGCCGAGCACCTCGAAGCCGGCGTTGGAGTACAGCCGGCGCTGTCCGGGCGGGGCCGTCGCCCGGTGCTCGTCGAAGGCCAGGCCGCTGGTGTGCGCGAGGAGGTGACGGACCGTCGAGCCCTCGGGCCCGGCCGGCTCGTCGAGCTCGACCGCACCTTCCTCGTACGCGACGAGGACCGCGTACGCGGCGAGCGGCTTGGTGACCGAGGCCAGCGGGAAGCGGCGGTCCACCGGGCCGTGCGAGCCGGCCAGGGTCCCGTCGGCGCGCACGACCGCCGCCGCGGCGGCGGGCACCGGCCAGTCCTCGATCGTCCGCAGGCTTTCCAGGCCGCTGGGGCCTTCCATGCTCTCCATGGGCCCGAGCCTACTTCGCGCACTTGCCTGGAGCGCACTCCAGGGTTTTAGCGTAGAGGTCATGAACCTGACGGAGACGCGGTACACGATCAGCGAGGTCGAGGCGCGGACCGGTCTGACCCAGCACACGCTGCGCTGGTACGAGCGGATCGGCCTGATGCCGCACGTGGACCGCTCCCATTCGGGACAGCGGCGGTTCAGCGACAAGGACCTCGGCTGGCTCGCCTTCGTGGGCAAGCTGCGCGCCACCGGCATGTCGGTGGCGGACATGGTCCGGTACGCCGAACTCGTCCGCGAAGGGGACCACACGGTCGACGAGCGCCGCGCGCTCCTGGAGCGGACGCGCCACGAGGTGCTGGCGCGGGTCGCGGAGCTGACGGACGCCCTCGACGTACTGGACTGCAAGATCGCTATGTACGCGCGGAACACCGTGGGAGCGGTGGGCGCGGGAACGGGGAAGGCACAGTCATGACGGAGCAGATCACCCTCGCACGCGCCGAGCTGGGCAAGGGCGGCCCGGTCGTCGGGATCCAGGGCCTCGGCTGCATGGGCATGAGCGAGTTCTACGGGGACACCGACGAGGCGGCGGCCCGCGCGACCCTGGACGCGGCGCTGGCCGCCGGCGTCACCCTCTTCGACACGGCGGACATCTACGGACGCGGCGCGAACGAGGAGTTCCTGGCGCCCTTCGTGGCCGCCCACCGGGACGAGATCACCCTGGCGACGAAGTTCGCCATCGAGCGCAGCGACGACCCGGCGTACCGGGGGGTCCGCAACGACCGCGCGTACGTCCGGCAGGCCGTCGAGGGCAGCCTGCGGCGGCTCGGCGTGGACGTCATCGACCTCTACTACATGCACCGGCGCGACCCGGCCGTGCCCTTCGCCGAGTCGGTGGGCGCGATGGCCGAGCTGGTGCAGGAGGGGAAGGTGCGCCACCTGGGGCTCAGTGAGGTGACCGGGGCCGAGCTGCGCGAGGCGCACGCGGTGCACCCGATCGCGGCCCTGCAGTCGGAGTGGTCGCTGTTCAGCCGGGACGTGGAGCGCAGCGCGGTGGGCGCGGCGGCGGAGCTGGGCGTGGCCTTCGTGCCGTACTCGCCCCTCGGGCGCGGGTTCCTGACGGGGGCCTTCGCGGACGCGGCCGCCGAGCTGTCCGCCGGTGACTTCCGGCGCGGCCAGCCCCGCTTCACGGGGGAGAACGCCAAGGCCAACGCGGCCCTGCTGGCTCCGATCCGGGAGATCGCCGCCGCGCACGGGGCGACGGCGGCGCAGGTCGCGCTGGCGTGGGTGCAGCAGCGGGCGTCGGTGCACGGGCTGACGGTCGTGCCGATCCCGGGCACCCGCAAGCCGGGGCGCCTCGCGGAGAACACGGCCGCGACCCGGATCACCCTGACGGCCGCGGAGCTGGACCTGCTGGAGCCCCTCGCGTCCCGGGTGGCGGGCGCCCGCTACCCGGACATGGCCTTCACGTCGGACTCCCGCGAGGGCTGATCCGCCCGGGAACGGGGGCGGGGGCCGGGGCGCGGCCGGGGGCGCGGGCCGCCGGCGCGCGGACCCGCGCCCCCGGCCCGGTCAGGCGCCGGCCGTGAAGCGGGCGCGGAGGGTCTCGTACTCCGCGTCGGTCAGCAGTCCCGTGCTGTGCAGCTCGCTGAGGTGCCGGAGCCGTTCCCCCGATATCCGGGCCCGGGGGACGGCTCCCACCGGCGCCCGCTCCCGCAGCGCGGCGAGCACGGCGGCCGCGAAGGGCAGCGACTCGTGAACCGCCCCGTAGCCCACGCCGAACACCGCCGCCGCGAGGTCGTGGTCGGGGGCCTCGGGGGTCGCGGCGCCGTCCCGCGGCAGCAGCCGCAGGTGCCCGCCCCCGGGGCGGTCGGGGGACGCCCACTCCACCCCGGACAGCGCCGCCAGCGCGAACCTTTGGTCCCCGGCGCGCCACTTCGCACTGCTCGCGCCCGTGCGCGACCAGTGGAACGTGACGGCCGTGCCGTCGAACCCGACCCGCGCGTCG
This sequence comes from Streptomyces sp. NPDC096136, assembly GCF_044763325.1. Classification (NCBI taxonomy): domain Bacteria; kingdom Bacillati; phylum Actinomycetota; class Actinomycetes; order Kitasatosporales; family Streptomycetaceae; genus Streptomyces; species Streptomyces sp. NPDC096136. The sequence goes on from NZ_JBIWFZ010000009.1 coordinate 257,825, forward strand.
TACGCCTTGAGCTGGAGCGGAGGCTGCGGGACCGCGACGAGGAACCGTTCCGCCGGAGCGTCGGCGCCGTCCGGCCCCAGCCGGTCGCGCAGCGCCCCGGCGAAGGCCGCGGCCTGCTCCGCCCGGTCGGCGGGCACCACCAGCCGGTACGGATCGCAGGCATCCTTCAGCTGCCCGGCGGCAGCCTCCATCAGCGGATCGGCCCCGGGTCGCGGCGTGGCGCGCAGCACCACGGCCTCCCGCCGCCCGACACCGGCCGCGGCAGCACCCACCGACACCCCGGACAGCGCTTCGAGGGGGATCCGGCGCTCGCCCAGCGCGCTCCAGAGCCGCGGCGTGCGCATCCCCCGTGCGAAGCGGATGAGCACCGAGTCCGAGTCGGCGTCGAACTCCCAGACGGCATGATTTCCGGCCAGTACGTCACCCATGCGGCACATGGTAAAGGGACGCGCCCCCGCGCGTCCCCCTCGTCATCCGGCCCGATTTTTCGACTTGCTACGGGTCTGTGGTGCATCGGACACCCGTCAGGCGTCCCTCAGGCACCCGTCAGGGAGCGGTCAGTCACCGTCCGTGCCGGAGATCCCGCTCCGGCAGTCGTCGCCGCCGTTCGCGCACGCGACGGAACCGAAACCGCCGGTTCCGATCTTGGCGAAGTTCTCCAGCGAGGCCGTGCCTGGCTCGAAATAGCCGGTGTGGCTGTGCGCCCCGGCGGACGAGAGCAGCCGTGCGCCGAACGCGGGCGACACCGGGTCCGCCCCGTGGCCGACCCCGCCGACCTCCAGGTGCGGGACGTCGGCGATCCAGTCGCCCTCGGCCCGGGTGGCCCACACCCGCGCCGAGGTGTGCAGCTCCGCGGCGTTCCCCACGCGCATGCCGGGGCTGCCCGCCACCACCACGTCGGTCACCCGCTCCGGCAGCGCGTGCGCGGCCACCCCGCACACCACGGACCCGTAGCTGTGGCAGAACAGGGCCACGCTCGCGTCCCCCGGCAGGGCGGCGGCCAGCGACGCCAGCCGCACGGACCCGAGGCCGGCGAGCCGGCCGGTGGCGGCGTCCACCCCCACGCCGGTGGGGGCCACGTAGCCGGCCCAGGCGATGACGGCCGTACGGGCGTCGGGCGCGGCCGCGCGCTGGGCCTCGTACAGGGACTGCGCCATGCCGGCGGGGGCCGTGAGCCGGCGCTGGCTGCGCTCGAAGGTGAGGGCGTCGGTGTCCACGCCCGGGACGATCACCGAGACCCGGCGGGCGCCGTCGAGGTCGCCGAAGACCTCGGCGACCAGGCCGTCGCCGGTGGGGTCGAAGAGCAGGATCTGCCGGTCGCCCGCCGCGAGGGACTCGAAGCGGTGGGCCCGGCGTATGGCGTTGGCGCGGTCGGCCGGGGTGAGGGCCACGTCCTTGCCGCGGGCCTCCTCCAGCCGCGCGGTCTGGGTGAGCGCGTTGTGGTTGGCCCGGTAGCGGGTCGCGGCGGGCACCCCGTCGAGGGTGCCGACCACGAGCGGGTAGCCGTCGGCGAGGTGGTTGCGCCGGGTCGTGTCGAGGTCGGCGAAGAAGCGCGCGACCGTCCGTACGGGAGCGTCGGCCGCGGGCACCGGCCGGCCGTCGACCCGCGCCGTGGCCCACGCGGCGAGCGCGGCGGCCCGCGCCGGAACCGCGGTCTCCGGGCGGTGCACGGCGGTCCAGCCGGTGGTCGCCAGCATGAGGAAGACGACGCCGAGCGCGAGCAGCATGCGCAGGACGGCCGGACGCACGGGGGCGTCGACGGGGGCGTCGGCGGTGGGGTGGGCGGGGCGGCCGGGCAGGTTCACTGGAGCCAGACTAAGAGACCCCTGGAGCCAGTGGTGCCAGGGGTGACAGGACTCACGGCCGACCGTGGTACGCATCGCCCCGCGCGGTCACGCTCCGTTGCGGCGGGGGCCGTTGGAGATCTTCGCGGGGTGGCCGGAACTCGCCGTCGGATGCTCCGGACCGTCGGCCGAAGGCGCCCGGCAGCCCCGTCGGACTCCGCGGGCGGCCGGGCCTCAGGCCCCGTCGGCGGGCGCCGGCCGGCGCCAGTCCGCCGCCAGGGCGGGGCCGATCTGGTCGAGGTAGGCCTCGGTCATCCGGCGGATCGCGCTCACGCTGACGTCCTCGCCCTGCCCCCAGAGCCTCCCGGTGACCCGCATCACCCCGGAGAACGCGGCGACGGCGACCCGGGGCCGCGGATCGGCGTCCAGGTCGAGCCCCTCGCGGTCGGCGATCAGCCGCGCGATCCTCTCCTCCAGCTCGGTGGAGCGCCGCAGGTGGACGGCGAGCAGGGCCGGCGTGGACTCGATCAGCCGGTAGGCCTGCATGTACAGGTCGACGGGGACCACCTCGGAGAGGGCCTCGTCCAGGGTGTCCCAGGCGGCGAGCACGGCGCCCCGCATGGCCTCCAGCGGCGGCTCCCCGGCCGGGCGGGCGCCCAGCGCGTCGACGAAGTGGGACTCGACCAGGTCCTGGACGGCGAAGGCGACCTCCTCCTTGTTCGCGAAGTAGCGGAAGAAGGTGCGCTGGGAGACCTCGACCGTCTCGGTGATCTCGTCGACGGTCGTCCGCTCGTACCCCTGCGAGATGAACAGGAGCAGCGCCGCGCGCAGCAGCGCGTCCCGGGTGCGCCGCTTCTTGCGCTCGCGCAGTCCGGCCGCCGGGGCGGGCCGCTCGTCGGTCATCACCGCGGGGTCCTCTCTGATGCTGAATCTGACGCTGAGTGAGCGGTCAGGGTACCTGTGACGGAGCTGACAGCCACTGCCGCGTTAAGCCGTTTGTGAACTGTCAGTCGCTGTCACTAATCTGCTGGGCATGACTGGTCAGATCACCCTTGCCAAGGAATCGAGTCCGTCACCGGTCCGCTCCGGTCTGCGCGGCCACCCGTGGCTCACGCTGTTCGCCGTGGCGATCGGCGTCATGATGGTCACCCTCGACGGCACGATCGTCGCCGTCGCCAACCCCGCGATCCAGAAGGACCTCGGCGCCAGCCTGGCCCAGGTGCAGTGGATCACCAACGGCTACCTGCTGGCCCTGGCGGTCTCCCTGATCACCGCCGGCAAGCTCGGCGACCGCTTCGGCCACCGCCAGACCTTCCTCATAGGCATCGCCGGCTTCGGTCTCTCCTCGGCGGTGATCGGGCTGTCCGACGGGGTCGGGCTCGTGATCGGCTTCCGCGTCGCCCAGGGCCTCTTCGGCGCCCTGCTGATGCCCGCGGCCCTCGGCCTGCTGCGCGCCACCTTCCCCGCCGAGAAGCTCAACATGGCCATCGGCATCTGGGGCATGGTCATCGGCGCCTCGACCGCGGCCGGGCCCATCGTCGGCGGCCTGCTCGTGGAGCACGTCAGCTGGCAGTCCGTCTTCTTCATCAACGTGCCCGTCGGCGTCGTCGCGCTGCTCTTCGGACTGTTCATCCTGCTCGACCACCGCGCGGAGAACGCCCCGCGCTCTTTCGACCTGCCCGGCATCGTGCTGCTGTCGGCGGCGATGTTCTCCCTGATCTGGGCGCTGATCAAGGCCGCCGAGTGGGGCTGGGGCGATGCCAAGACCCTGCTCTTCCTGCTCGGGTCCCTGGTGTGCTTCGGCCTCTTCGCCTTCTGGGAGACCCGGGTCTCCGAGCCGCTGATCCCGCTCGGCATGTTCCGCTCGGCGGCGCTGTCCGCGGGCACCGTGCTGATGGTGCTGATGGCCTTCGCCTTCATGGGCGGCCTGTTCTTCGTCACCTTCTACCTGCAGAACGTCCACGGGATGAGCCCGGTCGACAGCGGACTGCGCCTGCTGCCGCTCACCGGCATGATGATCATCGGTTCGCCGCTGGCCGGCGCCGCCATCACCAGGGTCGGCCCGCGCGTCCCGCTCGTCGCCGGCATGGTGGCCACGGCCGTCGCCTGCGTCGGGATGTCCCGCCTCACCCCGGACACCGGCACCCTCACCATGTCCCTCTGGTTCGCCCTCCTGGGCCTGGGCCTCGCGCCCGTCATGGTCGGTGCCACCGAGGTCATCGTCGGCAACGCCCCGCTGGAGCTCTCCGGCGTGGCCGGCGGGCTCCAGCAGGCCGCCATGCAGGTCGGCGGAAGCCTCGGCACCGCCGTCCTCGGAGCGGTCATGGCCGCCGAGGTCAGTGACACGTTCGGGGACAACTGGAAGGGCGCGGGCCTGCCCCCGCTCACCCCCGAGCAGCTGGGACTCGCGGAGCGGGGCGTCCAGGTCGGCATCGCCCCCGTCCCGCCGGGGGTGCCCGAACCGGTCGCGCAGAGCATCTCCACCGTCGCGCACGAGACCTTCGTCTCCGGCATGAGCACGGCCTTCACCTGCGCCGCGGTGGTCGCGGCCCTCGCCGCGGTCGTCGCCTGCTTCACCAAGCGCGGTGAGAACGCCGCGGCCGGGGCGGGCGCGGCCCACATCTGAGCCGGACCGCCCGCCGTCACGGCCGCGTCAACCCCGCGCCCGCCACAGCCCCGCCGCAGCCCCGCGGCGGGGCTGTCGCCTATCAGGGTGGACCCGCCCGCGGCCTCTTCCGCTCGTACGTCCTCGCAGGTCAGCGTGGTGCCACGGAGTCCTCGGAAACGGTCCGGGGCCCGTACGTCCACAAGGAGTTGACCCCGTCATGCGTACGTGGAGCACCGCACGCGTCACCACCCTCGCCGCCGCCCTCCTGGCCGCCTGCGCCCTCATCCCGTCCACCGCCGGCGGCGCGCACGCCGCCGGGGCCCCGCCCTGCGCCACGGGAGAGCTGTGCCTGTGGGCGAAACCCGACTTCAAGGGCACCAAGCAGACCTACGACCTCAGCACCCTCGACATCAACAGCTGCACCACCCTGCCGCCGAAGGCGGGCTTCCAGTCCCTCGCCAACCGCACCGGGCGCCCGGTGACCACGTACCAGTCGGCCGAGTGCGCGGAGACCGGCGAGTTCCAGACCTACCCCGGTGACGGGGTCTGGCTGCCCCAGTCCCCCTACCAGGTCAGGGCGTTCAAGGTGTGGGAGCGGTAGGCCCCGCCTGGCCGGCGGCCGGCTCGGGCCCCGGGGCGGCCTGGGCGGGCATCGCGCACCGGGAGCCGTGGCCCAGCCGCGCGACCTCGGCCCGCAGCGCCCGCACCTCCTCCTGGAGTTCCCGGACGGCCGCCAGCTGGAGCCGCTCCACCTGGTCGTCGCGCTCGAAACGGGCGATGAACCAGGCGGCGATGTTGGCGGTCACCACACCGAGCAGGGCGATCCCCGACAGCATCAGCCCCACCGCCAGGACCCGGCCCAGCCCGGTGGTGGGGGAGTGGTCCCCGTACCCGACCGTGGTCATGGTGGTGAAGGACCACCACACCGCGTCGCCCAGGTTCTTGATGTTCCCGTTCGGCGCGTCCCGCTCCACGCTCAGCACCGCGAGCGAGCCGAACATCAGCAGCCCGACCACGGCACCCGCCACGTACGTGGTCAGCCGGATCTGCGGGGCCATCCGGGCCCGCCGCCCCACCAGCATCAGGGTCGCCACCAGCCGCAGCAGCCGCAGCGGCTGCACCAGCGGCAGCACCACCGCGGCCAGGTCCAGCCAGTGCGTCCGGACGAAGACCCGGCGGTTGGCCGACAGCCCCAGCCGCACCACGTAGTCCACCGCGAAGGCCGCCCACACGGCCCACTCCGCGTGGGTGCAGGCCCGGTGCACCCCCTCTCCCGCGTCCGGCGCGACGATGGGCACGGCGTAGGCGACGGCGAATGCCACGGCGAGCACCAGCAGGGGGACCTGAGTACGGCGCTCCCACCGCGCCTGGCGGGAGGTTTCCTTCATGCGGATCATCGTAGGTACAGCGGAAGGGGGCGCTGGGACAGGTGTCCCAGCGCCCCCACGGAAGAGTGACTCCTCCCGCGTCCGTCCCGCCGCGGCTACGCGTCCCCGCCCGCCGCGCCGGGGTCGGCGGCCGCGACGTCCAGCAGCTGGTACCGGTCGACGGCCTGCTTCAGCGCCGAGCGGTCGATCTTCCCCTCACGGGCGAGCTCGGTGAGCGTGGCCAGGACCACCGACTGGGCGTCGATGTGGAAGAAGCGCCGCGCCGCGCCCCGCGTGTCGGCGAAGCCGAAACCGTCCGCGCCCAGCGAGGTGTACGTCCCCGGCACCCAGCGCGCGATCTGGTCCGGCACCGCGCGCATCCAGTCCGAGACCGCCACGAACGGCCCCTCGGCGCCCGACAGCTTCCGCGTCACGTACGGGACGCGCTGCTCCTCCTCCGGGTGGAGCAGGTTGTGCTCCTCCACCGCGACGGCCTCGCGGCGCAGCTCGTTCCAGGAGGTCGCCGACCAGACGTCCGCCCGGACGTTCCACTCCTCGGCCAGGATCCGCTGCGCCTCCAGCGCCCACGGCACCGCCACGCCCGAGGCCATGATCTGCGCCCCGATGGCGCCCGAGGTGCCCTGCGAGACGCGGTGGATGCCCTTGAGGATGCCGTCCACGTCGACGTCCGCCGGCTCGGCCGGGTGCCGGATCGGCTCGTTGTAGACCGTCAGGTAGTAGAAGACGTCCTCGCCCGGCTCGTTCGTCTCCGTCGGGCCGTACATGCGCCGCAGGCCGTCCTTGACGATGTGCGCGATCTCGTAGCCGTAGGCCGGGTCGTACGCCACGCAGCCCGGGTTGGTCGACGCCAGCAGCTGGGAGTGACCGTCGGCGTGCTGGAGGCCCTCACCCGTCAGGGTGGTCCGGCCGGCGGTCGCACCCAGGACGAAACCACGCGCCAACTGGTCGGCCATCTGCCAGAACTGGTCACCCGTCCGCTGGAAGCCGAACATCGAGTAGAAGACGTAGACCGGGATCAGCGGCTCGCCGTGCGTCGCGTACGCCGAACCCGCGGCGATCAGCGAGGCCGTGCAGCCGGCCTCCGAGATGCCGTCGTGCAGCATCTGGCCGGTCGGGGACTCCTTGTACGCGAGGAGCAGGTCGCGGTCGACCGCCTCGTACTGCTGGCCCAGCGGGTTGTAGATCTTGGCGCTCGGGAAGAAGGCGTCCATGCCGAAGGTGCGGTACTCGTCGGGCGCGATCAGCACGAAGCGCTTGCCGATCTCCTTGTCCCGCATCAGGTCCTTCAGGATGCGGACGAAGGCCATCGTGGTGGCGATCGACTGCTGGCCCGAGCCCTTCCTGGCGGCCGCGTAGGCCTTGTCGTCCGGCAGGACCAGCGGCTTGGCGCGCACCACGCGGGTGGGCACGTACCCGCCGTGGGCGCTGCGCTGGTCGTGCATGTACTGGATCTCGGGCGAGTTGCGGCCCGGGTGGTAGTACGGCGGGGCGCCGCTCTCCAGCTGCGCGTCGGTGATCGGGATGTGCAGCCGGTCGCGGAAGCGCTTGAGGTCGTCGACCGTCAGCTTCTTCATCTGGTGCGTGGCGTTGCGGCCCTCGAAGTTCGGGCCGAGCGTCCAGCCCTTGACCGTCTGCGCCAGGATCACCGTCGGCTGGCCCTTGTGGGCCTTGGCCGCCGCGTAGGCCGCGTAGACCTTCTTGTGGTCGTGGCCGCCGCGGCCCAGGTGCTGGATCTGCCGGTCGGTCATGTTCTCGACCATCGCGCGCAGCCGCTGGTCGCCGCCGAAGAAGTGCTCGCGGATGTACGCGCCCGACTCGGTGGCGTACGTCTGGAACTGCCCGTCGGGGGTGGAGTTCATCTTGTTGACCAAGATGCCGTCGCGGTCCTGGGCCAGCAGCGGGTCCCAGGAGCGGTCCCAGATCAGCTTGATGACGTTCCAGCCGGCGCCGCGGAAGATCGACTCCAGCTCCTGGATGATCTTGCCGTTGCCGCGCACCGGGCCGTCGAGGCGCTGGAGGTTGCAGTTGACGACGAAGGTCAGGTTGTCCAGGCCCTCGCGGGCGGCCAGGGAGAGCTGGCCCAGCGACTCCGGCTCGTCCATCTCGCCGTCGCCGAGGTACGCCCAGACGTGGGACCTGGAGGTGTCGGCGATGCCGCGCGCCTCCATGTACCGGTTCATCCGGGCCTGGTAGATCGCGCCGAGCGGGCCGAGGCCCATCGAGACGGTCGGGAACTCCCAGAAGTCCGGCATCAGCCGCGGGTGCGGGTAGCTCGACAGGCCGTACGGCGCCTTCGACTTCTCCTGGCGGAACGCGTCGAGCTGCTGCTCGGTGAGCCGGTCGAGGAGGTAGGCGCGGGCGTAGATACCGGGGGAGGCGTGGCCCTGGAAGAAGATCTGGTCGCCGCCGTCGCCCTCGTCCTTGCCCCGGAAGAAGTGGTTGAAGCCCACGTCGTAGAGGGAGGCGGAGGAGGCGAAGGTGGCGATGTGCCCGCCGACCCCGATCCCCGGGCGCTGGGCGCGCGACACCATGACGGCGGCGTTCCAGCGGGTGGCGTTGAGGACCTTGCGCTCGATCTCCTCGTTGCCGGGGAAGAAGGGCTCGTCCTTGGTCGCGATGGTGTTGACGTAGTCCGTGGAGCGCATCTCGGGGACGGCCACGCGCCTCTCGCGGGCCCGCTCGATCAGTCGCAGCATCAGGTAGCGGGCGCGCTCACGGCCCCGCTCGTCGACGGCGGCGTCCAGGGAGTCGAGCCACTCCTTGGTCTCCTCCGGGTCGAAGTCCGGGACCTGGCTCGGCAGGCCGCCAATGATGATCGGATTGCGATCGGATGCGGAAGCCACGCTGTTCCTTCGCTGTCAGGGGAGTCGTGCCTTGGGTCGCCGCCTCCCATGGTCTTACGCCCGGGCGAAATCTTCACCTCTACCACTGGGTAACACCTGGAGCGGGGAAGGAGCGCCGGGCGGGCCGTACCGGTCCTGGACGCGGCGGGGCCAAATCGCAACCTTACGCCCAGGACGATCACCGGGTTCGTAAGGACGTTCGTCCCTCAAACAGGTAGGAAAGTCCTCTGCGATGCCGAATGGGCTGGAATGGTGTGGGATGAATCACCGGTGGTCCCCTCGGGAACCCCGAAAGTTGCGGCGAGACGGCCGCAATCGTCACCGTTTCGACGGTCTCGGCGGCCGGGTACTTGCGCGATCCGCCGCGCCCGTGTGGACTACGCCCAATGCTGCGCGTACGCGCGCCGCCGAAAGACATTCACCGAACATGAGCAGGAGGCACCCCGTGAGCGCGACCGCGGACCACGCGGAGAGCCTGGCCGCCCGGCTGGGTTTCCAGTCCGAACAGGTGGTCCAGGAGATCGGCTACGACGAGGACGTCGATCAGGAATTCCGTGAAACCGTCGAGGACCTCGTCAGTGAGCTCGCCGACGAGGACTACGACGACGTCGCCGACGCGGTGCTGCTGTGGTTCCGCGACGAGGACGGCGATCTGACGGACGCCCTGGTCGATGCGACCGAGCTGGTCGAGGACGGCGCACTGATCCTGCTGCTGACCCCCAAGACGGGCCGTGACGGCTACGTCGAGGCCAGCGACATCAGCGAGGCCGCCGAGACCGCCGGTCTCTCGCTGGCCAAGGGCCTGCCCGTCGGCAAGGAGTGGACCTCCACCAAGCTGGTGACGCCGAAGGCGGCCAAGTCCAAGAAGTAGCCGCCCCGCAGCCGAGCGGACGCACACCCCGCCGACCCGGATCGCACCGGGCCCGGCGGGGTGTGCGCGTTTCCGGGCCCCGCGGTTCTGCCGCGCCGGCGCCGGCCGCACCCGCCGCGGCGTGCCACGGCCCGTCGGCGGCCCGATCGGCCGGGACCGGCCTTAGGGTGGGTCTCACCCGAACGGCCCCGTGCGGGACCGCAGGAACGAAGGGATGCGAGAGATGGCGATCGAGGTCGGACACAAGGCCCCGGACTTCGAGCTCAAGGACAACCACGGCGCCACCGTGCGGCTCTCCGACTTCCGGGGGGAGAAGGCCGTCGTGCTGCTCTTCTACCCGTTCGCCTTCACCGGCGTGTGCACCGGCGAGCTCTGCGAGCTGCGCGACCAGCTGCCCCGCTTCCAGAACGACGACGTCCAGCTGCTGGCCGTCTCCAACGACTCGGTGCCGACCCTGCGCGTCTTCGCCGACCAGGAGGGCCTGGAGTACCCGCTGCTCTCCGACTTCTGGCCGCACGGGGAGACCTCCCGCGCGTACGGCGTCTTCGACGAGGAGAAGGGCTGCGCGGTCCGCGGCACCTTCGTCATCGACAAGGACGGCGTCGTGCGCTGGAGCGTCGTCAACGGGCTGCCCGACGCGCGTGACCTGAACGAGTACATCAAGGCCCTCGACAGCCTCTGAGGACTTGCCGACGGGTTCGCCGTGAAAACCGCCTGCGGGCGGGAACCCGTCACTAGGATCGAAACGTTGATCCGTTAGCAACGCACGCGGGGCACCGCCCCACACACACCAATGGAGGACTCGTGGGAGTCAGCCTCAGCAAGGGCGGCAACGTCTCGCTGACCAAGGCCGCGCCCAACCTGACGGCGGTCATCGTCGGTCTGGGCTGGGACGCCCGCACCACCACCGGTGTCGACTTCGACCTCGACGCCAGCGCGATCCTGACCAACGACCAGGGCAAGGTCGCCACCGACTCGAACTTCGTGTTCTTCAACAACCTGAAGAGCCCGGACGGCTCGGTCGAGCACACCGGTGACAACCTGACCGGCGAGGGCGAGGGCGACGACGAGGCGATCAAGGTCAACCTGGCCGGCGTCCCCGCCGACGTCGCCAAGATCGTCTTCCCGGTCTCCATCTACGAGGCCGAGAGCCGCCAGCAGAGCTTCGGCCAGGTCCGCAACGCCTACATCCGCGTCGTGAACCAGGCCGACAACAGCGAGCTCGCCCGCTACGACCTCTCCGAGGACGCCTCCACCGAGACCGCCATGGTCTTCGGCGAGCTGTACCGCAACGGCGCGGAGTGGAAGTTCCGCGCCATCGGCCAGGGTTACGCCTCGGGTCTGCGCGGTATCGCGCAGGACTTCGGCGTCAACGTCTGAGCCGACAGAAGTTCGTCCGTCCGGCGCCGTGCACCTCTGTGTACGGCGCCGGACCGGCTTTGCCACCATGGAGCCGGGTGGCGCGGCCACCATCACCACGTCGTTCGGGGAGGACCACATCATGGGCGTCACACTCGCCAAGGGGGGCAACGTCTCCCTGTCCAAGCAGGCACCGAACCTCACCCGGGTTCTGATCGGCCTCGGATGGGACGCGCGCTCGACCACGGGGGCCGACTTCGACCTCGACGCCAGCGCGCTGCTCTGCCGCGACGGCCGGGTGCTCGGCGACCAGTACTTCGTCTTCTACAACAACCTGAAGAGCCCCGAGGGCTCCGTCGAGCACACCGGCGACAACCTCACCGGTGAGGGCGAGGGCGACGACGAGTCGATCATCATCGACCTCACGAAGGTCCCGGCCCAGGTCGACAAGATCGTCTTCCCCGTCTCCATCCACGAGGCGGACAGCCGCCGGCAGAGCTTCGGCCAGGTCAGCAATGCCTTCATCCGTGTGGTGAACATGGCGGACGACCAGGAACTCGCCCGCTACGACCTGACCGAGGACGCCTCCAGCGAAACGGCGATGATCTTCGGCGAGGTCTACCGCTACGGGGGCGAATGGAAGTTCCGTGCGGTGGGACAGGGGTACGCGTCGGGCCTGCGGGGCATCGCTCTAGACTTCGGGGTCAACGTTTCGTAAAGCCGTACAAGACGATGGGGTGCCAGTGGTTCTCAAAACCTTCGGCTGGTCGTTCGCAGTCACTGCGCTCGGTCTGGTCGCAGCGGTGTTCTACGGGGGGTGGACCGCTTTTGGGATCGTGGCGATCCTGACGATCCTCGAGATCTCGCTGTCCTTCGACAATGCGGTGGTCAACGCCGGAATCCTGAAGAAGATGAATGCCTTCTGGCAGAAGATCTTCCTCACGGTCGGCGTTCTCATCGCCGTGTTCGGCATGCGCCTGGTCTTCCCCGTCGTGATCGTCGCGATCAGCGCCAAGATCGGGCCCCTGGAGGCCGTCGATCTCGCGATGACCGACAAGGACAGGTACCAGCAGCTCGTCACGGACGCCCACCCGTCCATCGCCGCCTTCGGCGGCATGTTCCTTCTGATGATCTTCCTCGACTTCATCTTCGAGGACCGCGACATCAAGTGGCTCGCCTGGCTGGAGCGCCCGCTCGCCAAGCTCGGCAAGATCGACATGCTGTCCGCGTGCATCGCGCTGATCATCCTCGTCATCACCTCGATGACCTTCGCCACCCAGGCCCACCAGCACGGCGGGGTCCATGTGGACAAGGCGCAGACCGTCCTGGTCTCCGGCGTCCTCGGCCTGATCACCTACATGATCGTCGGCGGCCTCTCCGGCTACTTCGAGAACAGGCTGGAGGAAGAGGAGGAGGCCGAGCACGAGGCGGAGGAAGCGGCCAAGAAGAGCGGCAAGCCCGTCTCGGCCGTCGCCATGGCCGGCAAGGCCGCGTTCTTCATGTTCCTCTACCTCGAGGTCCTCGACGCCTCGTTCTCCTTCGACGGGGTCATCGGCGCCTTCGCCATCACCAACGACATCGTGCTCATGGCCCTCGGCCTCGGCATCGGTGCCATGTACGTCCGGTCGCTCACGGTCTACCTGGTCCGCCAGGGCACCCTCGACGACTACGTCTACCTGGAGCACGGCGCGCACTACGCCATCGGCGCCCTCGCCGTGATCCTGCTCGTCACCATCCAGTACGAGATCAACGAGGTCATCACGGGCCTCGTCGGCGTCGTGCTGATCGCCTGGTCCTTCTGGTCCTCCGTCCGCCGCAACAAGCGGCTGGAGGCCGAGGGCGGCGACGGAGAGCCCGCGGAGGTCGGCGCCGGGGTGTGACCCGGCCCCGATTGCGGAACGCTCCTACAGGAGCCGTCTCTTCTTCGGCGGGGCGGCCGCGCGGATCCCACGGGACCGCGCGGCCGCCCCGCGGCATATCCGCGCACGGACCGACCAGGGGGGTTGGGGTACATGGGGTTCTTCGACGGGTTCTTCGACGGGGTCAGGGGCGCCCGAGCCATGCGGTTCGACTCGGGCAACGCCTCGTCGAACGCCATCGAGCTGACCAAACGGCAGCCGACGGTCTCGCTCACCAAACAGCAGGCCGTCCACGGCAACCTCCGGGTGAACCTCTCCTGGCGGATGCGCACCTCGGACATCGGCGGCCGCTCCGGCCAGAGCGGGCAGCTGTTCCGCCACCCGTTCAAGCTGTTCAAGCCCGACATGGTGCAGGCCCACACCCAGGGCATGGTCAACGTCGACCTCGACATGGGGTGCCTGTACGAGCTGGCGGACGGCACCCGCGGCGCCGTACAGCCGCTGGGCAACCTGCTCGGCGACCTCAACGACCCGCCGTACGTGAAGCTCAGCGGGGACGACCGGTTCGGCTCCCCCTCCGGGGAGACCCTCTACGTCAACCTCGACCACGCCGACCAGATCAAGCGGCTGCTGGTCTTCGTCTACATCTACGACCAGACCCCGGCCTTCGACCGCACGCACGCCCTGGTCACCCTCTACCCGACCGCGGGCCCGAGGATCGAGATCCCCCTGGAGGAGCGCCACCCGCAGGCGCGCTCCTGCGCGGTGGTCTCCCTCCAGAACGTCAAGGGCGAGCTGGTCGTCCGCCGCGAGGTGAAGTTCGTGTACGGGTTCCAGGCCGAGCTCGACCGGCTGTACGGCTGGGGGCTCCAGTGGGGCCGGGGCTACAAGACGAAGGCCTGAGCCCCGGCGGCGCCGCCCCGGCCGAGGCGGCGCCGCCCCGGCCGTCAGCGGCGGATGAACTGCGGGCCCTGCACCGGCAGCCGGAACGACGGGTCCCCGCCCGGTGCCGGCACGGGAACCGGGGAGACCTGCTGCGGGTAGCCGTACGCGGGCTGGACGGGCGGCGGGGCCTGGGTGACCGGGGCGGGCGCCGGCGGGCGCATGGCGGCGGTCCGGTCGTCCTGGGCCCCCGCGGCGGCCGGGGGAGCCGCGGGGGCGCCCTCGGCGGCGTTCTCGTCGACGGAGATCCCGTGGTCCGTCGCCAGCCCCACCAGGCCGTTGGAGTAGCCCTCGCCCAGCGCGCGGAACTTCCACCCCTCGCCCCGGCGGTAGAGCTCGCCGCACATCAGCGCCGTCTCGGCGCCCGTCTCCGGCCGCACGTCGAAGTGGGCCAGCGGCTCCGCGCCGGCGCCGGGGGAGGCGTCGTAGAGCTGGATCCGCAGGTCGTGGACCCGCTGGAAGGGCACGTCCTCGGCGGAGGCCACCACCAGGATCCGGTCCACGACCGGGGGGACGGCCCGCAGATCCGCCTGGACCGCGTCGGTCACCCCGTCGCCCACCTGCTTCTTGCCCAGGCGCCAGACGGACCCCGAGGGGTGGCGGGGCTGGTTGTAGAACACGAAGTCCTCGTCCGAGCGCACGCGCCCGTCCGCCCCCACGAGCAGCGCGGAGGCGTCCACGTCCGGCACCTCGGGCCCGGTGGTCCAGCGCAGCACCGCCCGGACCGCCGTGGCGGCCACCGGGATGTTCGAGCCCTTCTGCATCGCGTGCGTCATGCCCGTCATCCTGCCCTCCCGGGCGGGGGAGGAACAATGCGGCCCCCCGTAGGGCCTTGTCCGGAAGGGTGGAGCTGGGCATTGTGCGAGAGGGTTACCGGAACTTCATGTGCTTGAGGAACTCTTGACTCACGTTCGTACGTACTATTACCGGCCACGCCAGTCGGGCCTCTGAGGCAGTACGGGGGAAGCACATGCGTCACTTCGGGCACATATCGCCCACGGTCCGTGAGGGCCTCTTCCACCAGGAGCCCGCCGAGTTCACGCTGGCCTCTCCCGCCCGCACCCTCGCCGCCGCGCTCGGGGCCACCCTCTACAGCCCGGCCACCCGGCCGCGCCTGGCCGCCGACATCCGCAAGCAGGCCGGGCGCGGCGTGGTCTCGATGGTCCTCTGCCTGGAGGATTCCATCAGCGACGCCGACGTGGTCGACGGCGAGGAGAACCTCGTCCGCCAGTTCGCGGAGCTCGACGCCGGACTCGGCGCGGACGCCGCCGCCGGGGAGCTCCCGCTCCTCTTCATCCGCGTCCGCACGCCCGAGCAGATACCCGACCTCGTCCGCCGCCTCGGCGGATCCGCACGGAACCTGGCCGGATTCGTACTTCCGAAGTTCACGGAGGACCGGGGAACGGGCTTCCTCGACGCCGTGGCCCACGCCGAGGCCGTGAGCGGCCTGCCCCGGCTGTACGCCATGCCCGTCCTGGAGACCCCCGACCTCCTCCACCTCGAAACCCGGGCCGGGGCCCTCGCCGGCATCGCGCGCACGGTCGACCGCCACCGCGAGCGGGTCCTGGCCCTGCGCCTGGGCGTCACGGACTTCTGCTCCGTGTACGGACTGCGCCGCACCCCCGACATGACCGCGTACGACGTCCAGATCGTGGCCGGCGTCATCGCCGACGTGGTCAACGTCCTCAGCCGCGCCGACGGCACCGGCTTCACCGTCACCGGCCCCGTCTGGGAGTACTTCCGCAGCCAGCAGCGCCTCTTCAAGCCGCAGCTGCGCCGCAGCCCCTTCCTGGAGGAAGGCGTCGAGGAACTGCGCACCGCCCTGATCGAACACGACCTGGACGGGCTGCTGCGCGAGGTCGAGCTGGACCGCGCCAACGGGCTGCTGGGCAAGACCTGCATCCACCCCGCCCACGTCACGCCGGTCCACGCGCTGTCGGTGGTCTCCCACGAGGAGTTCAGCGACGCCCAGGACATCCTGCGGCCCGAGCGCGACGGCGGCGGAGTGATGCGTTCCGCCTACACGAACAAGATGAACGAGGTGAAGCCCCACCGGGCCTGGGCCGAGCGCACCATGCTGCGCGCCGAGGTCTTCGGTGTGGCGAAGGAGGAGGTCGGCTTCGTCGACCTCCTGACGGCCGGGCTCCAGCTGTGAGCGGGCCGCAGCGGACGACGAGGATGGCGATGAAGGGCAAGACGATCGACGCGCAGTGGTCGGGGACCTGGGTGGCGCAGCGGCTGGGCGTACGCCTGGAGGGCCCGGAGGGCGAGGGCCCGCAGGGCGCGGCCCGGCTCGCCGAGCTGCTCGGGCTGGCGCTGCGACGCAACCCCAAGCGGGCCCACCTGCTGGTCTCCCAGGTACTGGGCAAGCACGTCCCGCAGTCGCCCGCGACCGTCTACGCCGCCGGGTACGGGCTCGGGGAGCGGGTCCGGGAGCTCCTCGGCGACCGCGCCGCCTGCGCCCTGGTCCTCGGCTACGCCGAGACCGCCACCGGGCTCGGCCACTGCGTCGCCGACGGCCTGGGCGCGGCCCCGTACCTGCACTCCACGCGCCGCCCGGTGCCCGGGATGCGGCCCGCCGGCGGCTTCGAGGAGGCGCACTCGCACGCCACCTCGCACCTGCTGCTGCCCGAGGACCCGAAGCTGCTGGCGGGCGACGGGCCGCTCGTCCTCGTCGACGACGAGTTCTCCACCGGCAACACCGTCCTGAACACCATCCGCGACCTGCACGCCCGCCACCCGCGCCGCCACTACGTGGTCGTCGCCCTCGTCGACATGCGCTCCGCCGCCGACCGGGACCGCCTCACCGCCTTCGCCGCCGAGCTGGACGCTCGGGTCGACCTCGTCGCCCTGGCCTCCGGCACGGTCTCCCTCCCGGAGGGCGTCCTGGCCAGGGGCCAGGCCCTGGTAGAGGAACACGAGGCCCACGGCCCGGCCGAACCGACCGACGGGGCCGCCTCCGCCGGGGTCGTCCGCGCCCGGGGCGACCGCGCGGGTGACCCCCTGGGGGGCGCTGCCGGGGCGGCCGCCGGGGATGACCCCGCCCGGGCCGGCTCCGCCGGGGACGGCCGCGCCGCGAGCACCCCCGCCGCGGGCGACCCCGCGGGCGACCCCGCGGGCGACCCCGCAGGGGGCCCGTGTGTCCGCGTCGTCCTGGAGTGGCCCGACGGGGTCCCCGACGGGGGACGGCACGGTTTCACCCCCGGCCACCGCGAGGCGCTGGAGGCGGCCCTGCCCGCCCTCGCCCGGCAGGTCGCCGCCCGGCTGGGCGAGCGGCCCGGCAGGGTCCTCGTCCTCGGCAACGAGGAGCTGATGTACGCCCCGCTGCGCCTCGCGGCGGCCCTGGAGGAGTCCGGGGCGGCGGACGAGGTGAGGTTCTCCTCGACCACCCGCTCGCCCGTCCTCGCCGTCGACGACCCCGGCTACGCCATCCGCACCCGGCTCGTCTTCCCCGCGCACGACGCCCCGGCCGACGGCCCCGGCGACCGCTACGCCTACAACGTCGCCGGCGCCGGCTTCGACGCCGTCGTCGCCGTCGTGGACTCCGCCGGCGACACCCCCGGGCTGCACACCGGGCTGCTCGCCGCCCTGGCCCCCCACACCGGCCGCGTCGTGCTGGCCGTCGTCCCCTCGTACGCGCCCGGCATACCCGGCGCACCCCACCGGCAGGAGCCGACCATGCCCGAGCCGACCCTGCCGGAGCCCCTGCGGGGGCCGGCGTTCTCCTCGTACGCCCCCGAGGACGTCGGCTGGCTGCTCCAGGACCTCTCCGCCGTCGAGCTGGAGGCACCGACCGAGGAGCGCGAGGAGGCCATCCAGGCGGGCGGCGCGCACTACGCCGAGTCCCTGCCCGTCGAGTACCAGCCCTCCGAGCGCTACCAGACGCTCTACCAGGACGCCCTGGCCGCCTCCGCCGCCCGTGTGGCCCGCGCCGTCGGCACCGTCACCGAGACCGTGCTCGCCGAGCGCTCCCCCTCCCCGGTGCTGGTGTCCCTGGCCCGCGCCGGAACCCCCGTCGGGGTGCTGATGCGCCGCTGGGCCGCCGCCCGGCACGGCCTCGACCTGCCGCACTACGCCGTCTCCATCGTGCGCGGCCGCGGCATCGACGCCAACGCCCTGCGCTGGCTCGCCGCCCACCACGACCCGGCCGACGTGGTGTTCGTGGACGGCTGGACCGGCAAGGGCGCCATCACGCGCGAACTGCGCGAGGCCCTGGCCGGCTTCGAGGGCTTCAACCCGGAGATCGTGGTCCTCGCCGACCCCGGCGCCTGCGTGGAGACGTACGGCACCCGCGAGGACTTCCTGATCCCCTCCGCCTGCCTGAACTCCACCGTCTCCGGGCTGGTCTCGCGCACGGTGCTCCGGTCCGACCTGGTCGGTCCCGACGACTTCCACGGCGCGAAGTTCTACCGGGAGCTGGCCGGCGCCGACGTCTCGGGCGCCTTCGTGGACGCCGTCGCCGCCCGCTTCGACGAGGTCGCCGAGGCCGTCGACGCCGAGGTCAAGGAACTCCTCGCCGCCGACCGCACCCCGACCTGGGTGGGCTGGGCGGCGGTCGAGCGGATCAGCGAGGAGTACGGCATCCACGACGTGAACCTGGTCAAGCCCGGCGTCGGCGAGACCACCCGCGTTCTGCTGCGCCGCGTGCCGTGGAAGATCCTGGCCCAGCGCGGCGCCGGCTCCGACCTGGACCACGTCCGCCTGCTCGCGGGGCAGCGCGGCGTGCCGGTCGAGGAGGTCGACGACCTCCCGTACACCTGTGTAGGACTCATCCACCCCCGCTTCACGCGCGGCGCCACGGGCGCCGACGGAAAGGCAGTGGCAGCCAAGTGACCGTCCTCGTAGCCAGTGACCTCGACCGCACGCTCATCTACTCGGCGGCCGCCCTCGGCCTGACCATGCCCGACCCGCAGGCCCCCCGGCTGCTGTGCGTCGAGGTGCACGAGGGCAGGCCGCTGTCCTTCATGACGGAGACGGCGGCCGCGCTGCTCGCCGAACTGGCCGCCGACCCGGCGGCGGTCTTCGTCCCGACCACCACCCGCACGCGCAAGCAGTACCAGCGGATCCGCTTCCCCGGGCCCCCGGCCCCGTACGCGATCTGCGCCAACGGCGGGCAGCTGCTGGTGGACGGCGTGCCCGACCGGGACTGGCGGCGCGCGGTGGCCCGGCGGCTCGCCGAGGAGTGCGCCCCGCTGGAGGAGGTCCAGCAGCACCTGCTGGACGTGTCCGACCCGCAGTGGCTGCGCAAGGCCCGGGTCGCGGAGGACCTCTTCGCGTACCTGGTCGTCGAGCGGGCACTGGTCCCCGACGAGTGGCTCAAGGCCCTCACCCGCTGGGCCGAGGAGCGGGGCTGGACCGTCTCCCTCCAGGGCCGCAAGATCTACGCCGTGCCGCGCCCGCTGACCAAGAGTGCCGCGATGCGCGAGGTCGCCCGCCGCACGGGCGCCCACACCACCCTCGCCGCCGGCGACTCGCTGCTCGACGCCGACCTGCTGCTGGCGGCCGACCGGGCCTGGCGGCCGGGGCACGGCGAACTGGCCGACGCGGGGTGGACGGCGCCGACGGTGACGGCCCTGCACGAGGCCGGTGTACTCGCCGGTGAGGAGATCGTCCGCTCCTTCGGCCGGGCGGTTGCGACACTGACCGCATGACCAAGGGCAACAGCACCAAGATCACCGACGAGCTCTACCGCTACGTCCTCGCGCACAACCCCCCGCTGGACGAGATCCAGCGGGGGCTGGTCGCCACCACCTGGGAGAAGTTCCCCGAGTCCGCCGGCATGCAGTCGGCGGAGGAGCAGGGGCCGCTGCTGGCCTTCCTGGTCCGGCTGACGGGCGCGAAGCACGTCGTCGAGGTCGGCACCTTCACCGGCTTCTCCGCGCTGTCCATGGCCCAGGCCCTCCCGGCGGACGGCCGCCTGATCGCCTGCGACGTGTCGGAGGAGTGGACCGCGTACGGCCGCGAGGCCTGGGAGGCGGCCGGCGTCGCGGACCGCATCGACCTGCGCATCGCCCCCGCCCTGGACACGCTGCGCGCCATGCCGGCCGAACCGCACATCGACCTGGCCTACGTCGACGCGGACAAGCAGAACCAGATCCTCTACTGGGAGGAACTCGTACCGAGGCTGCGGCCGGGCGGCCTGATCGTCACGGACAACACCCTCTTCCACGGGACGGTGCTCGACGAGTCGCCCGACAGCAGGGGTGCGAGCGTCCGCGCGTTCAACGAGCACGTCATGGCGGACACCCGCATGGACTCCGTCCTGCTGGCCGTCTCAGACGGCCTCACCCTGTCGCGCAAGCGCTAGCGGCCGGACCGGCCGCCGGGGGCTGTGCGCCCCGGGGCCCCGATCAGCAGCAGCCGCCCCCGCCGCAGCAGCCCCCGCCGGAGGGCGCGGGGGCGGCGCCGGTCCCGCCGACGGCGACGGCGGAGAGCAGCTTGACGGTGTCGGCGTGCCCGGCCGGGCAGTCGGCGGGCGCGGACGACTCGGCCATCGGACGGCTGACCTCAAAGGTGTCGTCGCAGGTCCGGCAGCGGTATTCGTAACGAGGCATGCGCACAGGCTACAGAGCCGCCGCCCCGCCACGGGCGCGTTCCTCCCGGGCGGCCTGTTCGGGGTGGCGGGCGCGCCAGTACGGGTTGTCGTGCGGGAGGGCGCTGCCCACCCGGCCGTACATCCCGAACCACATCAGCATCACGCCGACGACGAAGCTGAACAGCACGTTCTGGATCTTGAAGGCCAGGACGTTCAGCTCGGTGTCCAGCAGGGCCAGGTTGACGAACCCGCTGGCGATGAAGAGCAGCCCCAGCGTGATGTTGAGGGTGGAGGCGAAGGTCCCGCCGATCACCATCCCGGCGACGAGCAGGGCCCCGATGCAGATCGACAGCACGCTCAGCGCACCGTTGGTGTTCAGGGCCAGGACCGTGTCTCCGCCGGTGTCGAAGAACCCGATCCGGTGGACCAGTCCCAGGATCCCGAAGACGATCAGCAGCAGGCCCGTCAGTCCGGCACCGACCCGGTAGACCTTGCTCAGCTTGTGGTCGATGGGCAGGTGTTCGTCGAGGCTGGCGTTGACGGGGTGCAGCATCTTCTGCACCAGCCCGGGGCCGTGCGGTTCGGGGGGCGGCCCGTAGGGCTCGTGGGCGACGTAGGGCGCGTAGTGCTCGTGCGGCTCGGTGCACCCGTACGCCGCGTGCGGCGCGTACGACTCCTGGGGCGCGGGGGGTGCGTGGCGCTCGCGGGGCCTGTGGAAAGTGTGGGCAGCCATGGCGCCCTCCTCGGTTCCGTTCCCGGCACCCTCCAGCATCCGCCGAACCCCGCCCCCGGACAACTCCGAACCCTTCCCCGCCCGGGCCACCCCCCGCCTCCGGCAGCCCCTCGCCTCCGGCAGCCCACCCGCCTCGGGCAGTCCACCCGCCTCGGGCAGTCCACCCGCCACACCGGCGGGCCTGTCCGCACCCGCGGGCCCGCCGTCACACCGGCGGGCCCGTCCGTCACACCGGCGGGCCCGTCCGCACCCGAGGACCCGACGTCACCGGCCGGCCCGTCCGCACCCGAGGGCCCGCCGTCACCGGCCGGCCCTCAGCATCCCGCCCGGGCCGGCGCGCCGTTGTCCCCACCGGGCGGCCCTTACCCGCCGGCGCGGCGTCCCCGCATGTCGGCCACCACCCGGGCGACCGTCGCCCGTACCTCCTCCAGCTCCTGGAGGAAGTGCCAGTAGTCGGGGTGGCGACCCTCCAGCCCGGCGAGCGCCCGCTCCATGCGGGCCACCGACTCGTCCAGCGGCCGCGCGTGCCGCGGATCGGGCACGCTGCGGCCCTCCATCGCCAGGCGCTGCGCGTCCCGGATCGCGAACCGGGTCCGCTGCACCTCCGCCTGCGGGTCCCGCGCCACCGCCTCCAGCCGCGCCAGCCGGTCCTGCGCGGCGGACACCGCCTCGTCGGTGGCGTCCAGTCCCGTACGCACCGCCTCGACCAGAGCCGTCACATCGGCCCAGCGCTGCTCCTCGCGCGCCCGGCCCGCCTCCGCCAGACGCTCCTCGGCCTGCGCGACGTCCCGCACGGCCTGGTCGGGGACGTGCTGGAGGTCCTGCCAGCAGGCCGCGCTGAACCGGCGGCGCAGCTCGCTCAGCACCGGATCCACCCGGTCCGCCCGGTTGCGCAGCGCCTGCGCCCGGGTCCGCAGGCTCACCAGCCGCCGGTCGATCTCCGCCGCGCGCTCCGGCAGGCGCTCCGCCTCGGCCCGTATCGCCTCCGCGTCCCGCAGGATCCGGTCGGCCCGCTGCACGGTCTCCTGCACCCCGTGCTGCGCGGCGCCCTGGTTCAGCTTCGTCAGCTCGGGCCCCAGCGCGGCCAGGCGCGCCGCCAGGTCGTCGGCCCGCATCCCCGTGGCCCGTACGGCGTCCAGCGCGTCGCTCGCGGCCAGCAGCGCCGCCTTCGCCCGCTCCCGCGCCGGCGCCACCCGGGCCAGCTGCGTCTCCGCCTTGTCCAGCAGCGGCTGCAGCCCCTGCGCGAACCGCTCCAGCTCCCCCTTGACCCGGACGAGCTCGTCCCGGGCCCGCGTCAGCTGCTGCCTGGCCTGCCCGGCGACGGACCCCTCCAGGTCGACCCGGTCCAGGTCGTGCGCGTCGACGGCCTCGATGTAGGTGTGGCTGACCTCGTCGATGCGCCGCCCGAGCGCGGTGAACCCCTCGGCTGCCTGCCGCGCGGCGGGAGAACCGTCGGCGGCGGCGATGGTCTCCATCGAGATCCGCAGGTCCCGCTGGGCGGTGTCCAACTCGTAGAACGCGGCCGCGGCGGCGTCCTTGGCCGCCTGGGCGTCCGCCCGCCGACTCTCGTCCCGCCCGCCGAACCACCGCCGGGGTGCCGTCGTCACAATCCCTCTCCCGTGCCCCGTCCGCCAAGCTCCGGTCCATTGTCCCCCAAGGCAACGGGTTTGCGTGGGGGGTGCGCCCGCCATGTAGGCTGTCCACTCGTCCACGGGTGCGTAGCTCAGGGGTAGAGCGCTGCTCTTACAAAGCAGATGTCGGCGGTTCGAAACCGTCCGCGCCCACCAGTCGTGAACGCGATGAAGGCCCAGGTCACCCGGTGTTTCGGGGAGCCTGGGCCTTTCTTGTTGGGTTCGTCAAGTCACGTTCTTGCGGGGCGTGACGGGGGGTGCCAGCGGCGGGCTTACTTGAGGTCCGGTCGCGCCGGACGGCGGGGCGACGGGAACGGGAGAGGAGCAGCAGCCATGTCCCATCACGGCCACACCGCGGGGCCCGCGCCGGTGAAGCGGCGGATGTTCCGCTACATGATGGTCCTGACCTCGGCCGCCTTCATCGCCGCCGGCATCGCGTCCCTGTGGGTGCCGGCGCCGCCGGCGTCGGCGGCGGGACTGCCGCGGGTCCGGACGGTCGTCGGGACCGGTGTGCTCCCCGTCGACAGCGGGCCGGGTCTTCTCGGCGTACCTGGGAGGTGATCCCCGTCTGCGAGCCCCCCGGCCGGTCGCGGCCAGGGGGCTTCGGGGTGTGTCGGCTGCGGTCAGGCGTTGGGGCGCTTTCCGTGGTTGGCCTTCTTCTTCTTGCGGGCGCGCTTCTTGTTCCCTCGCTTGGCCATCGGGCGTCTCCCTCGGGTTCCTGCTAGCGGACATTCCGGGCGTTCGTCAGTCTAGGATCCGGGCCGGTTTCCCGCGCGGTGGGACGGGGACCATCCCGCGGGGGTGATGGGTGTGGCCGGTGTCGGGGAGTGGGTCTGGGCCGTCGGCGCCTTCGGGCTGGCGGTCGGCGGGCTGGGGCTCGTGTGGTGGCCGGGGCGGGAGCGGTTCGAGCGGGAGCGGGACGCGGAGCGGGAGCGGCTGCTCGCCCAGCTGGGGGAGCAGCCGCCCGGGGCGGGTGATCCCCGGCTGGTGGACGCCTCGACGGGGCACGGGGACGGGTCCGGGGACCGGCACGACGACTTCACCCCGATGCTGGTCGAGTACTACGCCTACGGGCTGGCGCAGGCGCGCAGCAGCTTCGCGACCAGCCAGCGGTTCGCCGGGGCCGGTGCGGCCGTGCTGCTCTTCGGGATCGGGCTCGGGGTGTGGAAGGCCGAGACCGCCGGGGACGCCTACATCGGGGTGGTGACCAGCTCCGTGGGCCTGGTCGTCACCCTGGTCGGGCAGCTGTTCCACCGGCGGGCCGACATCGCCCTGCGCTACATGGCCGCCCAGACCGCCTCCCTGAGGGAGGACCGGCGGGTCGCGGAGAGCACCCGGCAGGCGATCGCCCTGCTGGAGGAGGTCGCCGACCCGGACCTGCGGGGACGGCTGCAGGCCGGGCTCATCATGAGGCTCTCCGGGGCGGAGCTCCCGTCCGTGCGGCCATAGTGGAGGTATGTGCCGCTCCATCAAGACCCTGCGTCCGCCCGCCATCCCCGAGAAAGCCACCGAGGAGGAGATCCGCGCGGCCGCGCTCCAGTACGTACGGAAGGTCTCCGGGTTCCGGGTGCCCGCCGCGCACAACCGCGAGGTGTTCGACGCCGCCGTGGACGCCGTGGCCGACGCGACGCGGCTGCTCCTGGACGGGGTGAAGGTGCGCGGGCAGGCCGCGGCCGCCGTCTGAGGCCGGGGAAGGGCGGCTCAGCGGGCCTCCGCCGCGCGGCGGCGCAGCATCCAGATGCCGGCGCCGAGCGCACCGGCGGCGAGGGCGCCGCCGACGGCGATCTGGCCCCGGCCCACGGAGTCCATGCTGCCGCCGAGGCCGCCACGGGCCGCGCCGGGGGAGACCTGGAGGGTGACGGTGACCCGACGGCCGCCGCACTCGAAGGCGACGGGGTACGAGCCGGGCGTGGCGTCGCTGAAGACGGTGGCCGAGCCGAAGAGGTTCGAGGCGTTCGCGCTGCCCGGGGCCAGCGTGACGGCGTTGAAGACGCGGGAGGACGCCCGCCCGGTGCGGGTCGAGCAGCCGTCGACGTTGAGGGTGACGCGGCCGCCGGGGGAGACGGTGCCGGGGGAGACGGTGGCGGAGGGGGTCGCGCCGCCTGCGGGTGCGGCGGAGGCGAGCGTGGCGGGTGCGGCGGCTGCGACGACCAGTGTCGCGGCGGCGACTCCGGTCAGGCGATGCCGGATGCGCGTGGGGGGCATGGCGGGATCTCCTCGGGCTTCTCGGAACGGCGCGTCGGGGATGTGGATGTGACGCCGGTTCGATGGCGCGCCGTGTTCTGGACGCTAGAAGCCCGGAGGGGAGGCTGCGATCGCTGCCGGGTGAACGGGTGACCCACTGCCCCACCCGGCCCATCCCTCCGGGGGGAGAAGGGGGAGGGGGAGGGGGAGGGGGAGGGGGAGGGGTGCCCGGGTCGGCGGTCGCCGTGAGGAGCGGGCCGGGGTGGGGTGGTGCCCGGGTGCGGGCTGTTGTGCGGCCGGGGTGGTCAGGCCGCCGCGGTGGGGGTGGTGGGCGGGCGGCGGAGGAGGAAGGCGGCCAGGGAGCCCGCCGTGAAGAGGGCGATCAGGGAGACGGCCGTGCCGAGCCAGGCCGTGCCCAGCCACTGGGTGCCGAAGTAGCCCAGTGCCACGCTGTAGCCCGCCCAGCTGATGCCCGCCAGGACCGACCAGGGCAGGAACTCCGCCACGGTGCGCCGCGTCTTGCCCGCGCCCAGCGAGACCACCGACCGGCCGGCCGGGGCGAAGCGGGCGAGGACCACCAGGGGGCCGCCGCCGCGGGCCAGGGCCGTGCCCAGGCGTTCGTGGGCCCGGGTCAGGCGGCGGGAGCGGGCGATGACCCGGTCCAGGCGCGGTCCGCTGCGGCGGGCCAGCCGGTAGGCGGCCATGTCGCCCAGCACGGAGGCCGTGGCGGCGACCGCCAGCAGCACCGCGACGTCCGGCACCCGCGCGGGCGGTCCGCCCGCCGCCGCGGCCGCCGCACCGGTGATCACCAGCACTCCGCTCGGCAGCACCGGCAGGAACACGTCGAGCAGGACCGACACCGCCACCAGGGCGTAGATCCACGGGCTCGCGGTCAGCGACCCCATCGTCTCGATCACAGCGGGACTCCCGAGTCCGGAGCGCCGCGTGGTCGCGGGGAGGCGGCAGGGGCGGCTTGACAGCCATACAGCGTACGCCCGGCGCCCCCGCGCCGGAGTCCCGGCCTACTCCGCTCCGGTGAGCCGGCGGTCCAGCACCGTCACCAGACGGGCACCCGGCCGTGAGGAGCGGGCCTGGTCCAGCCGGAGCCCGGCGCCGCGTCCGGCCAGGGTCAGCGTCATCAGCTGGTTGCCGAACCACGGGCCGCCCGTACGCCGCCAGCCCAGCGGCGGCCGTCCCGTCCGGCCGTGGCGCGCGAGACCGCGCCCCAGCCAGCGGCCCAGCCGCGACCAGCCCAGCCGGAAGCCCCACCTCACCACCGCGGGGATGGAGTTGTGCACCGGCGAACAGGTCAGCTGGAAGACCCGCGCCGTACTGGGTATGAGCGGCTCGGCCACGTACGCGTGGTGGACGTCCCCGGAGAGGACGGCGACCGTCGCCGGCGCCTTCGGGCCCGTCCCCACCTCCTCTATCAGGTCGCTCAGCGCGGCGAACGACGCCGGGAACGCCGCCCAGTGCTCCAGATCCCCGCGCCGCCGCAGGTCCTCCCCGATCCGGGCCCACCTCCGCCCGCGCTCCCCGCGGCAGAGCGCGGCGTTCCACACCTCGGCGTCGTGGATCAGCGGGGGCATCAGCCACGGCAGCGAGGAGCCGATCAGCAGGTGGTCGTAACCGCCGTGCCCGGACAGGGCGTTCTCCCGGAGCCAGCGCTGCTCCGCCGGGTCGAGCATGGCGCGCCCGTCCTCGGCCAGCACCCGCGCGGCGCGGGTGTCGACCATCAGCAGCCGCGTCCGGCCGAAGTCGCGCCGGTAGCTCCAGCGCACCGACGCCGGGTCGGCGTCCGCGGCGGCCGCGAAGGCGCGCAGCGCGTCCGTGCCGTCGGGGGTGGCCCGTACGGCCGCGTAGAGGGGGTCGGCCGCGAGCTCGGCCGGGGAGAGGTTGCCCAGGTGCTGGTACACCCAGTACGACATCAGTCCGCTGAGGACCCGCTCGGGCCACCACGGGGTCGCGCGCATCTCCGCCTGCCAGGAGGCGCTGGTGTTCCAGTCGTCTATGACGTCGTGGTCGTCGAACATGTGCAGGCTGGGGACGGTCGACAGCAGCCAGCGGATCTCCGGGTCGCCCCAGGACTCGTCGTAGACGCGGGTGTACTCCTCGTAGTCCGCGACCTGGGCGCCCGGGGCCTCGCGCAGGTCGCGACGGGCCGCGAGCCAGCGCCGGGTCTCCTTCGACAGCCGGTCGGCGTAGACCTGGTCGCCGAGGAGCAGCAGCAGGTCCGGCCGGGCCTCCGCCGGATCGGCGGCCAGGCGCGCCGCGAGGGCGTCCAGGGCGTCGGCGCCGTGCGGCCCGCGGCGGCCGGCGGGCGGGGCGGCCTGCCGGCACGAGCCGAAGGTGACCCGCAGGCCCGGCGCGCGGGGGCCGGGGCCGCCGCCCACCGCGGGGGCGGCGATCGTGCTGGGCGGGAAGCGGCCGTCGGGCTCGGGCCAGACGGGGACGCCGTCGAGCAGCACCTCGTACGCCGTGGCCGTGCCGGCCGTCAGGCCGGTGACGGGGACCAGCGCGTAGTGGTGGCCGGTGATCTGGAAGGTGCGGGCGCTGCCGCCGGCCCCGTCGGCGCAGCGCACCTCGGCGGTGCAGGGGCGGTCCGCCTCGATCCACAGCGTGGCGGAGCCGCCCGTGTCCCAGTCGACGTAGCGCAGCAGTGGTCCCAGCCGCAGTCCGGCCATCCGACTCCCCCTCCTCGACAGCCCTTTCGATCACGGTACGGGGAGGGGCGGCTGCCCGGCCTCCCCCTGGCGGGGGATCGCGGGGGTGAAAATCCCGGAGGGCGGTGGGGTCAGCAGCCGTTCAGGATGTTCACCAGGGCGGTCTTCTCCCCGGCGTCCATGCTCAGGCCCCAGTACTGCTTCACCTGGACCCACGACCGGGCGTACGTGCAGCGGTAGGCGGTGCGCGGCGGAAGCCACTTGCCGGGGTCGAGGTCGCCCTTGGCCTGGTTGACGTTGTCGGTGACGGCTATGAGCTGGGGGCGGGTGAGGTCGTTGGCGAACTGCTGGCGCTTGGCGGTCGTCCAGGTGTTGGCGCCCGAACGCCAGGCCTCGGCGAGCGGGACCATGTGGTCGATGTCGACGTCCGAGGCGGCGGTCCAGGTGGCGCCGTCGTACTCGGAGTACCAGCTGCCGCTCACGGCGGCGCAGGAGGAGTCGGTGACGACGTTCACGCCGTCGCGCTTGAGGACGGTCTCCCGGGTGTTGCAGGTGCCGGAGACCGTGCTCCAGTGCGGGAACTGGGCGCGGCTGTAGCCGGTGAGGGAGCCCTCGGCGGCCGGCGTGACCGTCGCCAGGTAGGCGCGGGCCTCGGCGGCGCTGATCGGGGTGGGCGGGGAGGCCAGGGCGGCAGGGGCGTTCACGAGGGAGGTGAGGGCGGCGAGTGCGACGGCGGACGCCAGGATGCCGGCGCGTCCGGCGCGGCGGATGCGACGCGCGTAGACGGAGGGCGTGCGGACGGACGTGAGGGCCATGAGGGGGCTCCCTGGGGCGGGGGGTTGGTGGCCGTGCGGCCCCGGCGGGGCGCGGCCATGGTGGCGGCGCCGGGTGTCGCGGGGATGGGCGCCAGGTGACAGATTGCCGACATGGGCACGTCACATCAAGAAGATCAACGACCCCTGTTCAAGGGGAAGTTGAGATTCCGCCCGGAGGGGTGGGGCAGGGTGGGGCCAAGCTCACATTCCGGGCAGGGCGGTGCCGGGGCGGCCGTCGCGTACCCTGGACGGAGCAGAAGGGGAGTAGCTCTTCGCCGGACCGTCGACATACTGCTGGGTCATCCCAGCCGGCGCCCGGAGGCGGGCCGCGTCAGCGGACCGCCAGCGAGACCTTCGGCCGCAGTGTCCTGTCCATGTGACGCGACGCGCGCGACGCAGCATGCGCACTCCGCATGCGCGAGGCGTGCGGAGTGTCGATGTCCCCAGGGCGCCGCCGAGCCGAAGCGAACCCTGAAACACCCCAGGTCTCTCGGTCCCGATGGCGTCCTGCCCGACCGATCGAGGTTTCACCCCCGTGTTCAGCTTCACCGTGCTGGCGATCGCCTTCGGCGTCGTCTTCCTCGCCGAACTCCCCGACAAGACGGCCCTGGCCGGTCTGATGCTCGGCACCCGCTACCGCGCCTCCTACGTCTTCGCGGGCGTGGCCGCCGCCTTCGCCGTGCACGTCGCGCTCGCCATCGCCGCCGGCAGCGTGCTCACGCTCCTGCCGCACCGGCTCGTCCAGGCCGTCGTCGGCCTGCTCTTCCTGGCGGGCGCGGCCATGCTGCTCTTCAAGAAGGGCGACGAGGACGAGGAGGTCAAGCCGCCCGCCGACCAGTCCTTCTGGAAGGTCTCCGGCGCCGGCTTCATGCTGATCCTGGTGGCGGAGTTCGGCGACCTGACCCAGATCATGACCGCCAACCTCGCGGCGCGCTACGAGAACCCGCTCTCCGTCGGCCTCGGTGCGGTGCTGGCGCTCTGGGCGGTGGCGGGCATCGGCATCCTGGGCGGCCGCACCCTCATGAAGTACGTCCCGCTGCGGCTCATCACCAAGATCGCGGCGGGGGTCATGGCGGCGCTGGCCGCGTTCTCCCTCTACGAGGCGATCGCCGGCTGACGCCGACGCGCCCCGTCCACCCCGGCGCGGCTACCGCCCCGGGGTGAGGGTGAGCCGGACGGAGCCGTCCGCGACGGCTTCGGCCCGGACCGCGGTGAGGTCGTCGACGTGGACCGTCGGGCCGTGGGCGGCCGCGCGGGGGCCTATGCCGATCACGCGCATGCCGGCCGCCAGGCCCGCCGCGATACCGGCGCCCGAGTCCTCGAAGACCACGCAGTCGGCCGGGTCCACGCCCAGTTCGGCGGCGCCCTTGAGGAAGCCCTCCGGGTCGGGCTTGCTGGCCCCGACGGACTCCGCGGTGATCCGCACCTCCGGCATCGGCAGGGCCGCCGCCGCCATCCGGACCCCGGCGAGGGCGGCGTCGGCCGAGGTGACCAGGGCGTGCGGCAGGCGGGAGATCGTCGCCATGAACTCCGGCGCGCCCGCCACCGGCACCACGCCGTCGGTGTCGGCGGTCTCGCGGGCCAGCATCTCGGCGTTCTCGGCGCGGTTGAGCTCCGTCGGGCGCTCGGGGAGCAGGAGGGCCATCGTGGCGTGGCCCTGGCGGCCGTGGACCACCTTGAGGGCCTCCTGCGGGTCCAGCCCGTGGGACAGCGCCCACGCGCGCCAGCAGCGCTCCACCACCGCGTCGGAGTTGACGAGGGTGCCGTCCATGTCCAGGAGCAGGGCCCTGGCGGTGAGGACGACGCGGGCGGAGGCGGTGTGGGCCGGCATCGGCGGGACTCCAGACGGGCGGGAGAAGAGAACAAGTGGTTCCGTCCACCGGTCAGGGAGTGCGGACGGAACCACTTTGTTCCTACACGATACAAAACCAGGGGCGGTCTGCGCCACCGGCGGTCGCGTGACCTATCCCTCCAGGGCGCGCCGGGTCGCCGGACCGTAGACGCCCCAAGGGTCCTCGCGCACTCCGTACTCGATCTGGAAGTCCGTGACGGCCCGCTCGACGGACCGGCCGTACCGGCTGTCGAACCGCCCGTCGTACATGCCCTGCTCCGCCAGCAGCCGCTGGAGCTTCAGCACCTCGGGCCCCGAGTCGCCGGAGCGCAGGGTGGCGGGCTTGGCGGGCGGCGCCGGGGGCGGGGCGGCGGGCTTCGTGGCGCGGGACGCGCTCGCCGACGGACTCGGGGAGGGGGCCGCCGACGTGCGGGAGGGGCTGGGGGACGCGGACGCCGTCGCCGAGCGGGACGCGCTCGCCGAAGCGGACGGCGAGGCGGACGCGGACGCGCTCTCCGCGGGGCCGGTCGGCGACGGCGAGGGTCCGGCGGGGGCCTCGCCCGCCACGGGGACCGACGGCTTGGGGTCCCCGAGTGCGGTGTCGTCCTTCCCGGAGCCGGAGAACAGCCCCAGCGCCAGCGCCACCAGTCCGGCGGCCGCCACCGCACCGGCCGCGGCCAGCAGCGGGACCGCCCGACGCCGCCCGGGACGCCCGGACCCGGCCCGCGGCCCGGCCCCCGCCCCCTGCCGGGCGCCGGCGCGGGGTCCCGGCGGTATCACGGCACCCGGCCCCGCCGCGGTCACGGCCCGGAGCCGCATGGTCTGATCGGCCGCCGGCGCCGCGGGTGTCCCGGGCGCGGGTGCTCCCGGCGCGGTTGTCCCCGGCCCGGGCCCCGGTCCGTGCGGAGCCGCCGACACGGGCGGGATCATGGCCGTCGGGGCGTCGGTACCGGCACCGGTCCAGGTTCCCGGCGTCGGGGTGGGGCCGGCGGGGGGCGCGCCGGGAGCCGCGGGAACCGGCGGGATCATGGTCGTGGGGGCCTCGGCGCCGCCGGGTGCCGCGGCCGCCGCCTCGGGCGGGAGCGTCGGGAAGGGCGAGCCCTCGGAGGGGCCCGGCCCGGCCACGGCCCCCAGGACCGGCTGGGGCGGCGTCGGGCCCGGGACCGTCCCGCCCGCGTCGGGCACGGCCATGTACGGGCGGATGCGCAGCGGGTTGAACCCGACTCCCCGCGCACACGCGCAGTCGGCACCCACGGCGCCGCATTCCGGACAGCGCTCAGCGCTCACTGATAACCCCTCCCTGGACACTGCCAGCGATTATGCAGACCCCTCCCGTCGCACCCAACCCTTCCGAGAGGCCATAACGGGACAGACCGCTCAGGATGGAAATGTTGATCCGGCGTGAGGAGGAGCCGATGGCTCAGGATGTGACCGCGTCGCCGACGGGCCCCGCCCCGGGCGCCGAGCACGCCACGCGCGAGGTGCTCGTCTCGATCGGAGCCCTGTTGCTGGGCCTGCTGATCGCCGCACTCGACCAGACCATCGTCTCCACCGCCCTCCCCACGATCGTGAGCGAGCTGGGCGGCATGGAGCACCTGTCCTGGGTGGTCACCGCCTACATGCTGGCCTCCACCGCCGCCACCCCGCTGTGGGGCAAGCTCGGCGACCAGTACGGGCGCAAGAAGCTCTTCCAGTACGCCATCGTCATCTTCCTGATCGGCTCCGCGCTCTGCGGCCTCGCCCAGGACATGCCGCAGCTGATCGGCTTCCGCGCCCTCCAGGGCCTGGGCGGCGGGGGACTGATGGTGCTGTCGATGGCGATCGTCGGCGACATCGTCCCGCCGCGCGAACGCGGCAAGTACCAGGGCCTCTTCGGCGCCGTCTTCGGCGCGACGAGCGTCCTCGGGCCCCTGCTGGGCGGCCTGTTCGTGGACCACCTCTCCTGGCGCTGGGTCTTCTACATCAACCTCCCCATCGGTCTCGTCGCCCTCGTCGTCATCGCCGCCGTCCTGCGGATCCCGGCCCGCTCCTCCCGGCACACCATCGACTACCTCGGCACCGCCCTGATCGCGGGCGTCGCCACCTGCCTCGTCCTCGTCGCCTCCCTCGGCGGCAGCTGGGGCTGGGGCTCGGCCCGGATCGTGGGCCTTGCCGTCCTCGGCGCCGTCCTGCTCGTCGCCTTCCTGTTCGTCGAGGGGCGGGCCGCCGAACCCGTCCTGCCGCTGAAGCTGTTCCGGATCCGCACCTTCAGCCTCTGCTCCGTGATCAGCTTCATCGTCGGCTTCGCCATGTTCGGCGCGATGGTCTACCTGCCGACCTTCCTCCAGGTCGTCCGGGGCGTCTCGCCGACCATGTCCGGCGTCCACATGCTGCCGATGGTGCTCGGCCTGCTGATCGCCTCCACCGGGTCCGGGCAGATCGTCAGCCGCACCGGCCGCTGGAAGGTCTTCCCCATCACCGGCACCGCCCTCACCGCCGTCGGGCTGCTGCTCCTGCACCAGCTCGAACGCACCAGCTCCGACCTGGAGATGAGCGTCTACTTCTTCGTCTTCGGCTTCGGCCTCGGTCTGGTCATGCAGGTGCTCGTCCTGGTGGTGCAGAACGCCGTCAGCTACGCCGACCTCGGCGTCGCCACCTCCGGTGCCACCTTCTTCCGTTCCATCGGCGCCTCCTTCGGCGTCGCCATCTTCGGCACGATCTTCACCAGCCGGCTCGGCGAGGAGCTCACCAGCGCCCTCTCCGGCATCCGGGTCCCGCCCGCCGCGAGCCCCGCCCGCCTGGAAGCCGACCCCCGGGCCGTCGCGGCCCTCCCGCCCACGGTGCGGCCCCGGGTGCTGGACGCCTACTCCACCGCCATCACCGACGTCTTCCTCTACGCGGTGCCCGTCGTGCTGCTCGCGTTCCTGATCTCCTGGTTCCTGAAGGAGGACAAGCTGCGCGCCTCCGTCACCGCACCCGACGTGACGGAGACCCTCGCCTCCAACCCCGTCCAGCGCTCATCCCGTGAGGAGGCCGCCCGCGCCCTGTCCCTGCTCGGCACCCGCGAGGGCCGCGTCCACATCTACGAGAAGATCACCGAGAGGGCGGGCTACGACCTGATGCCCGCCTCCAGCTGGCTGCTGCTGCGGATCGCCAAGTACGGCTCGGTCGACCCGGCGGTGCTCGCCGAACGCACCCCGGTCCCGATCAAGGTCGTCACGGAAGCCGCCCGCCAGGTCGAGGGGCGCGGACTCGCCGTCCGGCAGGGGCTCCCGCTCGTCCTGACCGACCGGGGCCGCGAGTCCGCGGAACGGCTGTCCGAGGCCCGGCAGGAGTCACTCGCCGAACTGCTCGGCGACTGGTGGGGCCCCGAGCGGCCCACCGACCTGGTCCAGCTCGTCGAGGAACTCAGCCGGGAGCTGTGCGGATCCGACGCCGAGGAGCCCTACGGCACGCTCGTGCCCCGGGACCACGCGGCGCCCTGACCCCGCGGCCCGGCCGGGCCGGCGGCCCGGACCGGCGGACCGGACCCGCGGACCGGACCCGCGGATCAGGTCGGCCGTGTCGGGTCGGCCGTATCAGGCCGGCCGGGGTCAGACCGGCCGGGTCAGACCAGCGGCTTCTCGAACCAGTGCTGGGCGTACGGGCCGGAGTTGTACGCCGGTATCTCCCGGTATCCCTGCCGCGCGTACAGGGCGCGGGCCTCCACCAGGTCGGTCCGGGTGTCCAGCCGCATCCGTACGGCGCCCAGCGCGCGGGCCTCCGCCTCCAGTACGGCCAGCAGGGCCGCCCCGCCGCCCGTGCCCCGCGCGCCCGGGGCGACGTAGATCCTCGTGAGCTCGGCGGTGGCGGGGTCGAGGAGCCGTATGCCGCCGCAGGCCATGGGCCGCCCGCCGAGCCGGCCCACCACGAACTGCCCCGTGGGCGGTGCGAGCCTGTCGGCCGGGTCGTCCAGCATCCCCTGGTCGACCTCCGCCTCGGTGGCGGGCCGTTCCCAGTACCGCCCGGCGACCTCCGCGTAGTAGGCGCGGCGCAGGGCGGTGGCGTCCGCGGTCGTGAACGGCTCAGTGGTGACGGCCCAGCCGGATCCGCCGTCAGGGGCGGAGTCCGCAGTGCTTGCGATGGTGATCGAGTTCCTGTCCATGCCGCCATTGTGGAGACCCGCCGCGCCCTCCCGCGTGGAATATCCACAGGCACGGACCGATGATGAGAAAAGGCGTAAATCCCACGAACGAAGGGTGGACGGTCATGTCGGAGCATCCGGACTGTGCCCTGATCCGCCGCGGCTACGAGGCCTTCGGCAAGGGCGACATGGAGACCCTGGGCAGCCTGATGACGGCCGACGTCATCCACCACATGCCCGGCACCAGCCCCCTGTCCGGGCACCACAAGGGACGGGAAGCGGTCCTCGACCTCTACCGCCGCCTGGGAGAGGAGACCAACGGCACCTTCCGGGTCGCCCTGGAGCGCGTCCTGGTCGACGGCAGGGGCCACGCGATGTCCTTCCACACCACCATGGCGGACCGCGGAGACCGGGGCATCGAGATCCACGAAGGGCTCTTCTTCACCATCGTCGGCGGCAAGATCACCGACATCGACCAGTGCACCCAGGACATCGACGAGAGCGACGCCTTCTGGAGCTGAGGGCCCGGCGGAAGGGTCCGGGGACACGCGCCCCCGGGCCCTTCCGCCGCGCTCACGCCGCCGCGCTCACGCCTGCTTCGGTGCCGCCTGCTGCACGACCTCGAACGACCACACCTGCGACCCGGACGCCGCCGGCTTCGGCCGGTCGCCGCCACCCTGGTGCGCCGCCTTCATCGGGCCCTCCATCCACGCCTGGAAGTCCTCCTCCGAACGCCAGCGCGTGTACACGAGGTACTGGTCGGTGCCCTCGACCGGACGCAGCAGCTCGAACCACTCGAACCCGTCCGAGTTCTCCACGGCGCCGGCCCGCGAGGCGAACCGCTGCTCCAGCACCTCCCGCTGCTCGTCGGGAACCGTCAGGGCGTTGATCTTCACGATGCTCATGCCGCCATCCTAGGGATCGCGCGGGGGATATCGTCGTGCCGGTGGTGAACCCAGGTGACAGGCGCGGCGCGAACCGCGTACGGCAGCCGGGCGCAGTCGGGCGGAGTCGGGGTTGCGGCCGACGGGGCGGGAGGACGGCGAGGCGTGGCTGACGCGGCGGAGCACGGCGGTGTCAACGGACATGCCGGGGTCATGGGCGGCAGCGGCAGGCTCGGGGCGGCGCGCCTCCTGCTGTGGGCGCTCGCCGCGGTCCTCACCGTCAGGCAGGCCGCCTCCGTCCTGCGCGTGCCCCCGGGCGAGTGGTTCAGCGACCTCCACTTCTCGGCGAGCACCGCGGCCCCCGGCACCCTGTACGACGCCGGGCAGTTCACCGGCACCCCCTTCGCCGGCCTCGTCCTCAAGCTTCTGGCCGGACTCGCCGCACCCTCCTCCCTGGAGGTGGCGTGGACCTGCGCGACCCTGCTCCTCGTCGGCGCCGTCGGGGTGGTCGCCGCGCGCGGACTGCCCGACCCCGTGCCGCGCCGCACCGCACTGCTCGCGGCGCCCGTGCTCGTCGCGCTGATGATGGTCTCCCTGCCCGTCCGCGCGGCCGCCTTCCCGGGCCAGACCGCCGTCCTGCCCGTCCTGCTGGTGCTGCTCGCCCTCTTCAGGGTGCCCGGGGAGAAGCCCGCCGGCTTCCTCGTCGGCCTCGCCGCCGCCCTCCAGCCCGCCCTGCTGCTCTTCGCCCCGCTGCTGTGGCTGACCGGGCGCCGCCCCGCCGCCCGGGCCGCCGCCGCCACCTTCGCCGGGGCGACCCTGCTGGCCGGGGCCTCCCTGCCGCGCGACTCGTGGACGTACTGGGTCCACCACCTCGCCGGCACCGGCCTCGGCGGCTCACCCGACGGCCTCGCCAACCAGTCCGTCCACGGCGCCCTGCTGCGCTTCGGCCTCAGCGGCCCCGGCGAGATCCTCCTCTACGCCGCCCTCGCCGCCGCGATCACCTGGGCCGCCCTGCACCGCGCCGCCCGCTACGCCCGCGACGGCCAGCTGCTCCTCGCCGTCGCCGTCACCGGCTGCGCGGCCGTAGCCGTGTCCCCGACCGGCTGGCGCCACCAGCTGCTGTGGGTGCTGCTCGCGGTGGCCGGCAAGGTGGGGGAGCGGGCCGCCGACCGGCGCGTGTGGCCGGTGGCCGTGGTGCTGGCCATCACCCTGCCGAGCGCGGTCCTGCTGCCCAACATGGCCGCGCTGGCCCCCGTACGGGACAACGTGCCGCTGCTCGCGGCCGTGGCGGCGGCCTGCGCCGTGCCGTTCCTGCCGCGCTCCTCCCCGTACTGGCACGCGCCCGTCCCCACCGTCCACGGGCGGCCCGCCGCGGCCCGCTGGGCCCGGGTGCCGCTGCTGCCGTTCTGGCGGCGCGCGCTGTCGCGCCCCAACCTGCTGCTGGAACTCCTGCTGATACGGGTCGGCTACTCGATCTACTCCCACATCCGGGCCGCGGCCCCCGCGAGCCGCTCCCTCGCCGAGCGCAACGGCAGCCTGGTCCACGGCGCCGAGCAGGTGCTGGGCATCGACATCGAGCGGGCCGTGAACCGGGCGGTGGTCGACGCGCCCTGGCTGGAGGCGTTCTTCAACTTCTACTACTCCTCCTTCCACTTCGTGGTGCCGCTCGGGATCCTGGCGGTCCTCTACTGGCGGCGCCCCGGCGACTACCGCTGGGCGCGGGCCTCGCTGGGCCTGGCGACCGTCCTCGCGCTGGCCGGGTTCTGGCTGTTCCCGCTGGCGCCGCCGCGGCTCATGCCGGACCTCGGCTTCGTCGACACCGTGCACGGGGCGCAGGACCTGGCGAACCCCTCGTACGGGGCGATGACCGCGATCTCCAACCAGTACGCGGCGATGCCCTCGCTGCACTTCGGCTGGTCGCTGTGGTGCGGGATCGTGGTGGTCGCGCTGGCGCCGAAGGGCCGGCTGAAGCTGCTGGGCGCGCTGCACCCGCTGATCACGGTGTGCGCGATCGTGGCCACCGCCAACCACTGGGTCCTGGACGCGGTCGGCGGCGCCGTCGTCGTCGCGGCGGGCTTCGGGCTGGTCCACGTGCTGTCGGGGCCGCGCGCGCTGAGGGTCACCCTGCCCGTGCAGCGCAGCACGGCCGGGGAGCCGGACCGGATGGCCGCGGCGCGGCGGTAGCAGGCGGGGCGCGGAAGGTGCGGGGACCGGGGGGGGGGCTCAGGACGCGGCCGCCGGAGGGATGTTCTGGTTGAGGCGGAAGAGGTTGTCGGGGTCGTAGTGCCGCTTCAGCTCCCGCAGGCGCCGGTACTTGGCCTCCCCGTACGCCTGCGCGACCCGCTCCCCGCCCTCCTCCATCAGGAAGTTCGAGTAGACCCCGGTCTGGTGGGGGGCGAGCGCCGACCACAGCCCGCGCGCCCACGCCCGCTCCGCCTCGAACCCCTCGGGGCCCTCGGTCGTCCCGTTGATGTTGAAGGTGTGCCCGGAGGAGCGTCCGCCGAAGGCCGTCTCGTCGTCCCCGACCCGCCGGATCGCCCCGCCCAGCTGGAAGATCGGGAAGGCGGTGAGCGGCGAGACGATCCGGGCCGCGTGCTCGGCGGTGCGGTCGATGACCTCGTCGTCCAGCCGGTCCACGTCGCAGGACTTGAAGTAGTACCAGCGCCCGCGCGGGAAGGACGGGTCGAACATCGCCTGGTGGGCGGTGAACGGCTTGGGCGCGCACAGGTCCAGCAGGGGCGGCGGCCCCTCCTCGCGCAGCGGCCGCAGTACCTTCTCCCCGTCCTCGACCGGCCCGGCGTAGCAGCACACCACCATCACCACCGGCCTGCCGTGCAGTTCCCTCGGCATGAACGGCACCGGCGGCACCCGGCGGTGCACGACCGCCGTGGTCAGCTCGTCCGGGACGTCGGTGATCCAGTCCCGGTACAGGCGCAGCAGCCGCGCCGACTCCTCCATCGGCCACAGGACCGGACCCGCGAGGACCACCGGGCCCACGGGGTGGAGGCGGAACTCGAACTCCGTCACGATCCCGAAGTTCCCACCCCCGCCGCGGATCCCCCAGAAGAGTTCGGCGTTCCGGTTCTCGTCGGCGGTCAGGAACGATCCGTCGGCCGTGACCACGTCCACCGACAGCAGCTGGTCGACCGTCAGCCCGTACTTGCGCATCAGCCAGCCGATCCCGCCGCCGAGGGTCAGCCCCGCCAGCCCGGTGGTGGTGACGATCCCGGCCGGCACCGCCAGCCCGAACGCCTGGGTCTCCCGGTCCAGCTCGCCGAGCAGCACCCCCGCCTGGGCCCGGACGGTACGGGCCTCGGGATCCACCCGGATGCCGCGCATCGCGGAGAGGTCGACGACGATCCCGTCGTCGCACACCGAGTGCCCGGGGAAGCTGTGGCCGCCGGAGCGGACCGCCAGGGGCAGCCCCTCGCCGGCCGCGAACCGCACGGCGTCCCTCACGTCCGCCACGCCCGCGCAGCAGGCGACGAGGGCGGGGTGCCGGTCGACCGAGCCGTTCCAGACCCGCCGGTCCTCGTCGTACGTGGGGTCCCCGGGCCGTACCAGCCGCCCCCGGAAGGAGGGGCCGGGCACAGCCGTGACCGTGGCCATGGCCCCAGTCTGGCACCGGTCGGCGACACGTGCACGCGGTGTCCGCGCGGCGTCCGCACGCGGCGCCCGCGCGCCCGCGCACCCGGGCACCCGCGCGTCCGTACGCCGCCGTGCCCCGACGACCCGCGGGCCCGTGCGGTTCCCCGCCCCCGCCCCCGCCCCCGGCCCGCTCAGGCCCCTCCCGCCGCCCGCCGCCGCAGCAGGGCGCGCAGCGGGCCGGGGCTCTCGTACCCCACCCGGCGGGCGACCGCCGCGAGCGGCAGGCCGGAGGTGCGCAGCAGGTGTTCGGCCTGCTCCACCCGCAGGTCCTGGACCAGGCGGATGGGGGAGCGGCCGAGGGAGCGGGCCATGGTGCGCTGGAGGGTGCGCTCGCTGACGCCGAGGTCGCGGGCGGCGTCGGCGATGGACAGGGGTTCCGCGATGCGGGCCCGCACCCACTCCTCGAAGGCGGCGACCAGCGGCTCGTGGCGGGCCATGGCGCTGGGGATCACGTACGCGGCCTGCGAGGCCCGGTCGTCCACCACGAGGTAGCGCCGGACCAGGTCGGCCAGGGCCGGGCTGCGCGAGGCCACGACGGCCAGCGCCAGGTCGAGGTGGCCGAAGGCGGCGCCGGCGGTGGTGACCCCGTCCGAGGTGGTGACCATCCGGGTCTCCTCCACCGTCACCCGCCGGTAGCGCTCCCGGAACACGGGCGCCAGCCACCAGCTGGTCGTCGCCCGCAGTCCGTCCAGCACCCCCGACTCGGCCAGCAGGAACGTCCCTGTGCAGGAGGAGGCGAGCGGGGTGCGGCGCTCGCGGGCCTCGGCCAGCAGCCGGCGGGCGGCGCGGTGCGCGGGCGAGGCCACGGTCTCCAGCAGCGCGTCGGGCCGGCGTTCCATCAGGGCGGGCAGGACGAGGAGTTCCGCGTCCTCGGCGCGGGCGGCCGGCTCGGTGTCGACGCGGTGGCCCAGCCCGGTGCGCACGTGCCGGCGCACGCCGACCGTGTGGACGGCGAAGGCCGGCGGCGCGGCGCCCGCGAGCCGTCCGCGC
Organism: Streptomyces sp. NPDC096136; assembly: GCF_044763325.1. Lineage (NCBI taxonomy): Bacteria > Bacillati > Actinomycetota > Actinomycetes > Kitasatosporales > Streptomycetaceae > Streptomyces > Streptomyces sp. NPDC096136. Next base: position 297,495 of record NZ_JBIWFZ010000009.1, read on the forward strand.
AGGGCGTTGGCGGTGTGGAGCACGTCCAGGACGGCCGAAATCCCGGAGTCGAACACCCCGTCGAGGGCCAGTACGGCGACTTTCACCGGCCCACCCTAACGCGCGGCCCCGCCCCGGCGGGTCGTGTCGGAATCGAGCCGGAAGGTGCCGGATCCGTCACTCCCGCCCCCGCCGGACCGTGCCTAGGGTCGATGGCATGACCACGTACGAGACCACCGCCCCGGCCGCCGGCCCCGGCACGGCGGCGTCCGCCCCGGCCGCCCCCCTCCGCACCCGCACCCACACCTGGGAGCCCCGGCCGGCGTCCGTCCCGGGGCTCGCGGAGATGAGCGGCCTGGAGATCCTCCGGGCGGCCCTGGAGGGGACCCTGCCCGCCGCCTCGATGACGAGCACCCTGGGCTTCCGCCTCACCGAGGTCGGCGAGGGCCGCGCCGTCTTCGAGGGCGATCCCGGCGACCACCTGCTCAACCCCATGGGCACGGTCCACGGAGGCTTCCTCGCCACGCTGCTGGACTCCGCGCTCGGCTCGGCCGTGATGACCCGGCTCCCGGCGGGCACCACGTACACCACCGTCCAGTTGGGCGTCCACATGATCCGCCCGGTGCTCGCGGACACCCCCGCCCTGCGCTGCGAGGGCACCGCCCTGCACGTCGGGCGCACCACCGCCACCGCCGAGGCCCGCATCACCGGCACCCACGACGGCAAGCTCTACGCCCACGCGACGACGACCTGCGCGGTCCTGCGCCCCACCTGACGGGCCCGCAGGCCGGAGGGGCGCCGGGGCACACGGTCCCCGGCGCCCCTCCGGTGGATCGCCGCGTCCTGCAAGGATCGGTCAGCCCCCGGCGTTCCGCCACTCGGGCGGCCCGCCGGCCGGGGCCGCCGCACGGACGGCAGGGGCCGGGGCGTGGGTGATGACGGCCCCTGCCGTCCCGGTCACGGGTCAACCGGCGCTGACCCGTAGCTCCTTGATGCCGTTGAGCCAGGCCGCCCGCAGCCGCCGCGGCCCGGCGGATCCGGGGGCGGGCCGCAGGTCGGGCAGGGTGTCGGCCAGGGCGTTGAAGATCAGGTCGATCTCCATGACGGCCAGCGACTTGCCGAGGCAGAAGTGCGGGCCGCCGCCGCCGAAGCCGAGGTGCGGGTTGGGGTCGCGGGTGATGTCGAAGACCTCCGGGTCCTCGAACACCTCGGGGTCGTGGTTGGCCGAGGAGTAGAACATCCCCACCCGGTCGCCGGCCTTGATCTTCTGCCCGCCCAGCTCGGTGTCCCGGGTGGCGGTGCGCTGGAAGGAGACCACCGGCGTGGCCCAGCGCACGATCTCCTCCGCCGCCGTCGACGGCCGGGTCGCCTTGTACAGCTCCCACTGGTCGGGGTGGGTGAGGAAGGCGTGCATGCCGTGGCTGATGGCGTTGCGGGTGGTCTCGTTGCCCGCGACCGCCAGCAGCAGGACGAAGAAGCCGAACTCGTCGGAGCGCAGGTTGCCCTCGCCCTCCGCCGCCACCAGCTGCGTGACGATGTCCCTGGCCGGGCACTCCTTGCGCTCGGCGGCCAGGTTCATCGCGTACCCGATGAGCTCCACGGCCGCGTTGGCGCCGACCTCCTCGGTGATGGCGTACTCCGGGTCGTCGTACGCGACCATCTTGTTCGACCAGTCGAAGATCCTGGCCCGGTCCCGCTGGGGTACGCCGATCAGCTCGGCGATGGCCTGGAGGGGCAGTTCGCAGGCGACCCGGGTCACGAAGTCGAAGCTGCCGTCGCCGGCCGCCGCCCGCGCCTCCTCGACGATCTTCCGCGCCCGGTCGCGCAGGGCCTGCTCCAGGCCGCGGATGGCGCGCGGGGTGAACCCGCGCTGCACGATCTGCCGGACGCGGGTGTGCTCCGGCGGGTCCATGTTCAGCATGATGAGCCGCTGTGCCTCGATCTGCTCGCGCTGGACGTGCGCGTTGAAGCGGATGATCGCCGTGTTGGTGGTGGAGGAGAACAGCTCCGGGTGCGTGGAGACGTACTTGACGTCCGCGTGCCGGGTCACGGCCCAGTAGCCCTCGTCGTCGAACCCGGTGACGCCGCGCGGCTGCGCGCACCACCACACGGGTGCGGTCTGCCGGAGCCGCGCGAACTCCGGCAGCGGCACCCGTTCCAGGAGGAGGTCGGGGTCGGTGGCGTCGAAGCCCTCGGGCAGCGCGGGACAGGACATCGGGCGACTCCAAAGTCCGACGAAGATCTGACGGCCCATCAGGTGTTGGCTTGAAGGTAGTAACGAGTTCCAGAAGTGACAAGGGCTTCCGCACCGGCGGTTGCGTGTGGAATCCGTGGAGGGCACGTGCAAGACCCTTGCGTGGCGGGGGTCCTGGTCATAAGACTGCGGTGGAGAACTAGAACGCGTACTAGTTCGAGCGTGGCGGCCGCCGGGACGGCCTGCCGTGCCGGCGCTGTGCAGAGTGTGCAGGAGAGGACGAGCTCATGGCCGCGGAACCCGTCATCGTCGAAGCCGTACGCACGCCCATCGGGAAGCGCGGGGGCTCCCTGGCCAACCTCCATCCCGCCTATCTGCTCGGCGAGACCTACCGCGAACTCCTGGCCCGTACCGGAATCCAGCCGGACTGCGTCGAACAGATCGTCGGCGGCACCGTCACCCACGCCGGCGAGCAGTCCATGAACCCCGCCCGCAACGCCTGGCTCGCCATGGGACTCCCGTACGAGACGGCCGCCACCACCGTCGACTGCCAGTGCGGCAGCTCCCAGCAGGCCAACCACATGGTCGCCAACATGGTCTCCGGCGGGGTCATCGACATCGGCATCGCCTGCGGCGTCGAGGCCATGAGCCGCGTCCCGCTCGGATCCGGCTCCAAGCACGGCCCGGGCAAGCCCTTCCCGGACGAGTGGAACGTCGACCTTCCCAACCAGTTCGAGGCGGCCGAGCGGATCGCCCGCCACCGCGGCCTGACCCGCGAGGACGTCGACCGGCTCGGCGTGCTCTCGCAGGAGCGGGCCGCCGCCGCCTGGGCCGAGGAGCGCTTCAAGCGCGAGACCTTCGCCGTCCAGGTCCCGACGACGGAGGAGGAACAGGCCGCCGGCCAGGGCATGTGGCGGCTGGTCGACCGGGACGAGGGCCTGCGCGACACCAGCATGGAGGCCCTGGCCCGGCTCAAGCCGGTCATGCCGACGGCCGTGCACACCGCCGGCAACTCCTCCCAGATATCCGACGGCGCCGCCGCCGTCATGTGGGCCTCCCGCAAGATGGCCCGCGCGCTCAAGCTCAGGCCGCGCGCCCGCATCGTCGCCCAGGCCCTGGTCGGCGCCGACCCGCACTACCACCTGGACGGGCCCATCGACGCGACGCGGGCCGTGCTGGGCAAGGCCGGGATGTCCCTCAAGGACATCGACCTCGTCGAGATCAACGAGGCCTTCGCGTCCGTCGTCCTCAGCTGGGCCCGGGTCTTCGGCCAGGACCTGGAGAAGGTCAACGTCAACGGCGGAGCCATCGCCCTCGGCCACCCGGTCGGCGCCACCGGCGCCCGGCTGATCACCACCGCGCTGCACGAGCTGGAGCGGCGCGACAAGGAGTTCGCCCTGATCACCATGTGCGCGGGAGGCGCGCTGGCGACCGGCACGATCATCCAGCGCCTCTGAGCGCACCGCGCCCCGAGGGCGCCCACCGAACCCGTGGGATGGGATGCGAGGGCCCCGGCGGCCGGACCTGGGGAGGCCGGCCACCGGGGCCCTCGTATGCCCCGCGCCGCTACACCGTGTACGGCAGCGGCCGGGTGCTCACCCGGTCGAGCAGGACCACGTTCGGGTTGCAGTCCGCCGGGTGGACCGTCACGGATCCGTCCGGCCTCCGCTCCACGAGCAGGAGGCTGAACTCGGCCAGCGCCTGGAGCTGGGTCGGCTCGACCGCGTACTCGTAGACGCGCTGCTCACCGCGGGCGAGGCTGCTGCTCGTACCTTCACTGGTCGTGTGCGTGGTGGACTCGTTCGTCGTGTACGTCGTACTGGTCGACGTGCCGGTGGTCTTGCTGTAGTTGCCGCCGGAGCTGCTGGAGCTGCTCGCGGGGAACGGGTTGAAGCCGCCCTGGTAGGTGTCGGAGGTGCCCCAGTTCGACCCCCGGGTCACCGACTCGCTGTACGTGGTGCCCTTGCTCACCGAGGACCCGACGGTCGTGGCCACGGAAGTGCTGACGGTCGTCCCCTCGGTGTCGGTCAGCGAGTGCAGGACGAAGGAGTGGTGGCGGCCCAGGAAGTCCGCCGCGATCCCGGCCTCCTGGTGGTTGCCCAGCCTCATGAAGCCGACCGTGCCGCTCCCGATCACCTCCTCCGCCCCCTCGCGCAGGTGCGGGTGCAGGACGGTGAGCTGTGCACCGCGGCGCTCGCACACGGCGGCCAGCTGCTCCAGGTAACGCCGCGGGAGACCGCGTTCGCCGAGCGCGAGGACCACCGACGGGGCCGCCTCCGGGAAGGAGGCCAGGCGCCGGGTCACGCTCTGCACCGCCAGGTCGCCGAGCAGCTCGGTGCTCGCCGATCCGACGGTGAAGTCCAGTGCGATGCAGGTGAGATAGCCGGGGCCGCGCCCGCCGCGCCCCGCACCCAGGCGCTCCAGCGGTTCCAGGAAGGCCGCCAGACGCAGCAGGCTGTCCCGCATCTGGTCCTTGTTCTTGTCGCCCAGCAGGTCGTCCGCGATGCGGTTGCGCTCCGCCCGGGTGAGGGCCTCGGTGTCGTCGATCTCCCCCATCAGGGCCCGCAGGCCCGCGCCCAGCCGGGCCGGGGTCACCTCCGCCCCCAGGACCGCGCACAACTGCTGGAGGATACGGGTGTCGAGGGCCCGCGCGGCCCGGTTGGACTCGGAGTCCTCGGCGTACACCGCCTCCACCAGGCTGTCGACCAGCTCCTGCGGGGTGAGCCCGCTGGCGATGCCGCTCTCGGCGATGCGGCTCGGCAGCAGCTGCACGTCCACCGGGACACCGGCGAGGCCGGCCACCGCGCACAGCTCCTCGCAGATGAGGGCCTGGGTCAGGTCGACCACGATCAGCGGCTGCTGCTGGAGGGTCGACGTACCGAAGACGGTGAGGAACCCCTCCCGGCTGCGCTGGCTGCCGCCGAAGACGTCCAGCCGCCGCGTCCCCGGCCCCGCGGGCACCGCGCCCCAGGCGTCGAGGCCGTTGATCCACTGGTCCTGGGCCGCGGTGTGCTGGAGGCCGCGCTGGTGCCAGGACTGCCAGGTGTACTGGAAGTGCTTCTCCAGCTCCGTGGTCTTGGACTCCAGCTGGGCGTCGGCCTGCGCGGCCGACCGTCCGGCGGAGAGGACCAGAGCCGTGGTCGCCCCCGCCGCGATCACGGCCAGGACCGCCATGAGGGCGCCGCCGACCGCCGTCAGGAGCAGGAGCAGCAGTGATATCCCGCCACCGATCTTGACGGTGGACCCCTTGCGGTCCTCGTGCCTCAGCCGCGCGGCCTGCGCCCGGTTCTGGAACGCCACGGGCCCGGGCGGGCGCTCGGGCTCGGGTTCGAGAAAGGGGCTGCGCAGCGACTCGGGATCGCGGTAGGTCCAGCCGAGCCGCTGCCCGGGCTCGAACAGGCGCAGGTATCGGTCGGCCGTCGAGGCCTCGGTGTTCTGCACGGTCATGACGGCAGGCCCCCGGTCGGCGCGGCGGGTCCGTCCGGTGCGGTGACGAACGGGTCCAGCCCCCGGATGCGCTGGTGCATCGGCGGGTGCGTGGCCATCAGCCGGACCAGCAGGCCCTGCTGGACACGGCTGTCGTCGTTCTGCATGCCGGTGAACGCGGCGTGCAGCTGGGGCCCGTACCCGATCTCCGCGGCGAACCGGTCGGCGCGCAGCTCACCGCGGCGCCCCGCCCAGGCGAGGAGGATCGGGACGGCGAACAGGGCCAGCGCCGGGGGGAAGGTGAAGGCGAAGGCGAGGGCGAGGGCGAGGACGACCAGGGCGAGGATCCCCCCGAAGCAGGACGAGCCCTCGGCCACCACGAAGAGGATTCCCCGCATGATGAACTTCACGATGCCCATGACGAACCGGGCCGGGAAGGCGTACCAGATGCCGAGCAGGCCCGACCAGGCGTGACCGCCGACGTGGTGCCCCAGCTCGTGGGCGAGGACGGCCGCGAGCCGTTCCTCCGGAAGACCGTTCAGGGACGTGCGCGTCACGCTGACGATGTGGCCCGCGGCGGCGAAGGCGTTGATGTGCTCGCTGTCCTCGACCCACAGGTCGTAGCGCGAGCCGTCGATGCCGGCACGGGCGGTGACCTCGTCCCAGATCGGCCGGAGCCGGGCCAGTTCGGCCGCCGTGGGTTCGCGGACCTTGAACATCAGGCGGGCCAGGGCCCGCTCGGTCGGCCGGTGGAACATCAGCGCGCCCGACCCGAGCCAGGCGATGACGAAGACGATGTCCAGCCCGGCGGGGAGCAGCTGGGAGAGCAGCCAGATGACCACGAAGCTGCCCACGAACAGGGGGAGGTTGAGCAGCAGCGTGGTGATGGACGAGGCGTCCGCCCCGCGACGGATGGGCGGCGGCGCGCCCGGGTCGTACGCGGCGGGCTGCGCCGGGTCGTAGGCGGCCGGCGGGTACGCGGGCGCCGCAACGGGCTCCGGCTTCGCCAGGGTCGGCGGCACGGGCGGCGGGGGAGGCGTGCCCGGGGCGGTGGAGGAGCCGGGCACCTGACCCTGCGGCGGAGCCGACGGGTTGCCGGAGGCCTGGAACCCCGCGGAGTGCGGCGGTGTCCCGAAGGCGCCGGTGGCGTGGGCCGGCGGCGTCGGCGCGGCTGCCGCGTACGGATGCGGGGGCGGGCCGGCGGGCTGGGCGGGAGGAGGCGCGGGGTGGCCCGGGGGCTGGGCGGGGGGTGCGGCGGGGTACCCCGGTGCCTGGGCGGGGGGAGCGATGGGGAAGTCCGGCGCCTGGGCGGGAGGCGGGGCCGGGTGGCCCGGTGCCGCTGCCGGCGGGGCCGGAGCGTAGGGGTGGCCCTGCCCGGGGACGCGGGGATCGCCCTGCGCAGCCGCCTGGCCCGGCTGCTGCTGCCCGGCCTGAGGCGGGCTCGGCGCGGTGAATTCACCGTCGCCCTGCGGGAAATGGGGTTGTCTGGGATCGATCGGTTGGTTCACGGAAGTCCGCCCTATGGATACCTGGCGCTACACATGGCGCTGAAATCAAGACAGTTGGCCAAATGCTCCCGGCAGGCGGTGCACGGGACGGTCCGGTGGACCGACCTGCTGCGGGACCCTCGAAGCGGAGAGTCATTCATCGACCTGTAGTCGGGTCATGCTGCATCACGCGGGTCCTGACGTCCAATTCGCTTTCGGTCAACACGCCGTGTTCCTGATCGGGTTGGGGTGGGGATTGACCGACTCTAGGATGCTGACGACGAGTTCGATCGACAGAATGGCGAGGTTGTGCCCACCACGTTGCGCGAAACCGCCGGCGAGGCATGGCACCGGCTCCACGGCATGCCCACCTACGCGCTGGCGGAGGTGCCGCGGCAGAGGCCCGACGCCTCCCGGCCGTCCGTCCCCGAGGACGAGCTGCGCGCGCACCGCTTCGCCGCCCTCGTCTCCGCCTTCCACGCCCACCACCCCGCCGACCCGGGCCGGGGCGGCATCCTCCTCGGCTGGTCGCGCCCGTCGGCGTCCCATCCCCTCGACGTGTTCCTGGGCGGCTCCGCGCTGGTCGGCGGTGACGACCCCGCCGACCCGGGAGCGACCCTGCTCCGCCTCCCGGCCGGGGCCCGGGCGCGCAGGTACGCGCCGGGCGCGGTCATCGGCTCCCTGGCGCGGTTCCCCCATTGGACCTCCGTCGCGGGAGTGGCCGACGGGCTGCTGGTCGACGACGCGCCCCGGGAACAGGCGGCGTCCCGGCTGCGCCCCAGCCTGGAGGAGTGCCTGCTCGGCGTCTGGCAGGAGGCCTTCGCCTGGCTGTTGCTGGCCGACCCGGTGCCGCCGGAGGAGCTCGAAGAGCTCGTCGACGAGGCGGCGGACCGGCAGCGCAGGGCCCAGCCCAAGGCGGCGGGCTCGCCCGAGTACGCCCTCGAAGTCTCCCGGCTGGAGCGCCGGCACAAGGAGCTGGCGAAGGCCTCGGCCACGGGCCTGTGGCGCATACGCCTCCTGACCGGCGGCCGGACCCCCGAAGAAGCCCAGCGGGTGGCCGCCCTGGTCTGCGCCTCGGCCGATCTCGAAGGGCTTCCCTACGCGCTCAAGCCGACCGGGCAGGCGGGCGACTTCCCGACGGTGGTCACGGCCGGACTCGCGGACACCCCGGCGGGGCCCGCCCACTCGCCCTTCCTCGGCAGCTCCGAGCTGCTGGCGGCCCTGGCCCGGCCCCCGGCCCAGGAGATACCCGGCGTACGGTTCGCGCTCCGGCACGAGTTCGACGTGACCCCGGAGACCGGGGCCAGGGCCGCGCGGCCCGGCGACCCCGCCCCGATCCGGCTCGGCACGATCCTCGACCGCAACCGCGGCCCGGTGGGCGCCCTGGACCTCACCCGCTCCACGCTCAACCGGCACACCTTCGTGTGCGGGGCCACGGGCGGCGGCAAGTCCCAGACCGTACGCGGCCTGCTCGAAGCGGCCGCGCGGGAGCGGCTGCCGTGGCTGGTCGTCGAACCGGCCAAGGCGGAGTACCGGTTCATGTCCGCGCGCCTGGGCGACGAGCACGAGGTCATCGTGATCAAGCCCGGTGACCGCGACGCCCTCCCCGCGGGGCTGAACCCGCTGGAACCCTCCGTCTTCGCGGACGGGGAACGCTTCCCCCTGCAGACCCACCTGGACATGGTCCGCGGCCTCTTCCTCGCCTCCTTCGACCCGCAGGAGCCGTTCCCGCAGGTGCTGAGCGCCGCCCTGACCCGCTGCTACGAGGACCTGGGCTGGGACCTCACCCTCGGCGAGCCGCGGTTCGCCGGGACCGAGCCGCGCTACCCCACGCTGGAGGACCTGGAACACACCGCGCTGCGGATCGTCGCGGAGATCGGCTACGGCAAGGAGATCACCGACAACGTCCAGGGCTTCATCAAGATCAGACTCGCCAGCCTCCGGCTCGGCACCACAGGCCGTTTCCTGGAGGGCGGCCACCCCATCGACTTCGGTGAACTCCTCAAGCGGAACGTCGTTTTCGAGATCGAGGACGTCGGTGACGACAAGGACAAGGCGTTCCTCATGGGAACCATCCTGATCCGGCTCATCGAATACCTGCGGATGGAACAGCGGACGACCCGCCGGATCGCCTTTCCCCTGCGCCACATCACGGTCTTCGAGGAGGCCCACCGCCTCCTGCGGCGTTCCGAGGAGGGCGGGGCGAGCGCCCACGCCGTCGAGATGTTCGCGGGACTGCTGGCCGAGATCCGCGCCTACGGCGAGGGCTTGGTGATCGCCGACCAGATTCCGAGCAAGCTGGTCCCCGACGTCATCAAGAACACGGCGGCCAAGGTCGTCCACCGCCTCCCGGCCCAGGACGACCGCGAGGCCGTCGGCGCCACGATGAACATCACCGAGGCGCAGTCGGAGTACCTGGTCACCCTCAAGCCCGGCGAGGCCGCGGTCTTCACCGACGGGATGGACTACCCCCTGCTCGTGCGCATGGAGGACGGCACGGCGCGCGAGGACGCGTCGGCCATCCGTCCGGCGTCCCCGGCGCCGATGATCGCGCCGCGCAGCGTGGCCTGCAGCGGGGACTGTTCGGCGGCTCCCTGCACGCTCCGGGAACTGCGCACCGCGCAGCGCCTGACGGAACAGGACGAGCTGCAGATCACCCTCTGGGCCGAGATGGCGGTGGCGGCCCACCTGCTGGGCTGGACGACGCCGCTGCCGGGCAAGGCGATGCGCCGGGAACTGGCCCCGTACTGGGAGTCGGACCGGCGGCTGGTGGAATGCGCCATCGGCCAGGCCGTCGACCGGGCGGTGCACAGCCGCGTGGGCGCCCCGCACGCGCCGGCCGCGCTGGGCGGGCACGTCGCCGCGATGATGCGGGCGCAGCTCGACGGTGACGACCCCTGCCCGGTCGCCGAACCGCAGTGGCGGGCCCGGAAGGGGACGAAGACGCGGCAGTACTACCACGGGCGCCACGCGCCGTCCGTACTGGAGAAGATCGTCGGCTGCGCGGACCCCTCGGACGGCTGGTCCGCGGGCTTCGCCAAGGCGCTCACCGTCTTCGCGCGCAGGGTGCGCAAGCCGGTGGCGCCTTCACCGTCAACGGGGATGCGAAATGAGTGAGCTGACGACGACGGACACCTCCAAGCCGGACGCCCCGACACCCGACCCGGTGCCGGACGCCCGGGAACCCGTCGGCGAACCGCGGGAGGCCCCCGAAACGGCACGGGCCGAATCCCCCACCCGCTCGGCCCCGGACGACACGGGCGAACCGCAGGAGCCGGACGACGGGCACGAGGCCGACGACCTGAAGGGCGAGGCCGACCGGGAACGCCCCGATGAAGCCCTGCCGGATGACCCCGAGGAGTCCGACGAGCCGGCGGAGCCCGAGGCGTCGGCGGCCGACGGTGACGATGCCGATCCGGCCGAGCCGGAGATGCCGGAGGGTGATGACGAGTCGGCGGAGCCTGAGGGGTCGGCGGCTGACGGTGACGATGCCGATCCGGCCGAGCCGGAGACGCCCGAGGAGTCCGACGAGCCGGCGGAGCCCGAGGCATCAGCAGCCGACGGCGATGACGAGAGCGACGACCCGGCCGAGCCCGAGGAGCCGGAAGCGCATGAGGGTCCCGGCGCCCCGGAGAAGCCGGACGACGACCACCCCGAGCTGGAGCTGGAACTCAAGCCCTACCGCGACTCCGTGCCCTACTCGGTCGAGTACACCGCGTCACTCGGTGCCGATGAGCCGGATGAGGCATCCCGGAAGGCGCCCGAGCCGGCCCACAAGCAGGCGCGCGACGCAGAGTCTCCCGATGAGGCGGCCGACGACAGCACCGAGCCGGGGGAGCTCGACGAGCAGGAGGTCACCGAGGACACCGCTGACGCTGTCGTCAGCGAGGACGTCCGGCCTGCGGGGTCGGAGGGCCTCGACTCAACGGCGGAGCCGTCGGAACCGGACGAGTCGGATGATGACGGAGTGCCCGACGGCAATGAGGATGAAACCGCGGAAGAGGTGGAATCCGCTGAGGGCTACGATCCGGAATTCGTCAAACAGCGGATCGATGAGCTGGACGACCGAAAAGGCGGCGAAGGGCACGCTCCGGGGCGACATCTGGAGGTGAGCGAGGATCAGCTGAAGGACCGTCTCGGGAAGCCGATCATGGAAGATGGGTCGCCCAAACTGTATGGCCCTGCCTCGCAGTACGCAGGCCACATGAAGTTGGAGGACCAGAAGGATCCGCTGACGAACAGCACCGTGGACGGAGTTCACGGTGGGGTGCACCGGTGCGGACCCTATGCCACCAAGTTCGAGAATCCGGAGGACTTGGTAACCGTGGACGAGTACTGCCGTCAATACATCGCAGACAACGGAATGCCGCCCGACCGCGTACCCATCGAGGACGTCCTGGGCAAGGACGGCCACGAGCGCTGCAATGGCTACTACCTCGATCCGTCCGATCCGGACACCGCCCTCAAGGTGGACTTCGAAGGTGGGTTCATCAAGCCTGTCTACCAGCCCCACGACGGAGAATGGCGGCTGCATACGATGTATCCGAACCCTGCACCCATGAGACATCCCTAGGAGTCCGAAATGAATGAAGAGCTTCGCCGTTTCGCCAGTGTCTATCTGGACCGGGAGGTGGTCTACGACGACATGCGGGCGACCCGTGAGGCGTTGAAGCACTTCAAGCCGGAGTGGACGGAAGGGGTCCGACTGGGGCTGCTTGCCGTCCTGGATGAAAAGCCACTCACGGCCGATGAGTGGGAATCGGTCACGTCCATCGAGTTCGAGACCGATGACGCTCTCCACGTATACCTGCGGGATCTCTACGACTTCCTGTTCGGAGGAAGTGAGAAGCAGCCCGCCCTGCCGGAAGACTGAGGAATCGAGAAGCGTGGCAAGAGCAGAGTTCTACGTGTCCGCCGACGTCGAGGCCGACGGGGCGGTGCCCGGGCCGTTTTCGATGTCGAGTTTCGGGCTGGCGGTCGCCGGGGTGCGGGACGGGGACGGGTTCCGGGCCGTCGATCCCGCCGAGCGGACGTTCTACGCCGAGCTGAAGCCGATCAGTGACGGCTACGACCGAGAGGCCCTGGCCGTCAGCGGGTTGGACCGGGAGCGGCTGGCGCGGGAGGGGCGGGAGCCCGCCGAGGCCATGAACGCCGCGGCCGACTGGATCGCGGCCGTGGCCGAAGAGCTCGGGGCCACACCGGTGTTCGTGGCGTACCCGCTGGGTTACGACTGGATGTGGATCTACTGGTACTTCATGCGGTTCGCCGACGGCGGCTCGCCCTTCGGGCATTCGCGCTGCATGGACCTGAAGTCGCTCTACGCCGCCAAGGCCGACGTGCGGATCGGTGAGTCCACGAAGCGGTCGATGCCGGGCCACCTCCTGTCGGACCGCCCCCACACGCACAACGCCCTCGACGACGCGATCGAGCAGGGCGAGCTGTTCCAGAACCTGATGCGCTGGGACGGCCGCCGGGCATGAGGGGTCGAGCGCAACGCGGAGAGCCGCTCGCCCGGGGTCTCCGGGGGAGCGGCTCTTCGTTTGCGCCTGGTGGCTTAGTACCAGTGGTTGGCCTGCCAGAAGTTCCAGGCGCCGACCGGGCTGCCGTAGCGCTCGTTCATGTAGTCCAGCCCCCACTTGATCTGGGTGGCCGGGTTGGTCTTCCAGTCCGAGCCCGCGGTCGACATCTTCGACGCCGGCAGGGCCTGGACCAGGCCGTAGGCGCC
>NZ_JBIWFZ010000010.1:0-41758 GCF_044763325.1 Streptomyces sp. NPDC096136
GTACTGCAGGGGGGACCCTGTGGGAGAGTAGGACGCCGCCGAACAATCATTGTGGGAAAGCCCCGCACCTTCTGGTGCGGGGCTTTTCTGCGTTTACGGGCCGGTGCCGGTACGGGTGTCGATATTTCGTTGACCTGCGGTGCGCGGGGCGTTTGGATGCGTGGGTATGGAGCAACAGAAGCAGCATGTGATCCGGGCCGTGCGGGCCGACGAGTGGGAGAAGGTCAGGGGGCTGAGGCTGGACGCGTTGCGTGATCCTGTCGCGTCGCTGGCCTTCCTGGAGACCTACGAGCAGGCCGCGGCCAAGCCCGACGAGTTCTGGCAGGAGCGGGCAGCCGGCGCGGCGGAGGGCGTGGACGTCGCGCAGATCATCGCCGAGGCGCCCGACGGGCGGTGGGACGGGTCCGTGTCCGTGTTCATCGAGGACGTGGGGACATCCGACTTCCTCGGCCAGGTCGTGGACGTCGACCAGGCTCACGTCGTCGGCGTGTTCGTGCGGCCCGGGCAGCGGGGCAGCGGGCTCACCGACGCGCTGTTCGAGGCGGCGCTGGAGTGGGTGTGGGCGCGGCAGGAGCCGGTGCTCGGGCGTGCGCGGCTGTTCGTGCACGAGGAGAACGAGCGGGCCGCCGGCTTCTACCGGCGGTTCGGGTTCCGGGCGAGCGGGCTGGTGGTCCCCAAGCCTGACGACCCGTCCGCGAAGGAGCACGAGTACGTCATCTCCCGCCCCTAGCCGATGTCGGCGGGCCAGTCCGGCCAGCGGGTGCGGGCCTGTTCGCGGCTGCGGCACAGGGCGAGGAGGGGCAGTGCCCGGTCCGTGAGGAGTCTGGGGAGCTGGGGGACGGGGGCGACGGCCGCCACGTCCTCCAGGACCAGCGTCATTGGTGGGTCGAGCCGACCGTGGGATGACCGTACGGCCATGCGGCGGCCGTGCTCGACCACGTGCGAGGCGAGTGCGGTGAGGAGGGGCATCGCACCCGGGCGGGTGCGGGGGTCCTCCAGGGACTCACCCACTACGTAGAGGGTGCCCCCTTCGGCCGCGAACGATGCGAGCGTGAGCGCGTCCGTTCGGTTCGGGTTGCAGGCCTCGCGGATGTGGACCGAGGTCAGGCAGGAGAGGGCACGGGCCGTCAGGTACTGGGCCTGCTCGCGGCGTTCGGGGTGGGCGATCAGGGCGCTTTCGAGTTCGCCGGCGGCGCCGGGGGCGGCCTGGGGGTGGGTCCGCAGGATCCGGACCGGTTCCTGGGAGCCGTTGCCCTGGGCCCAGCGGGCCAGCTGCTTGAACGGGAGCCCGTCGAGGGCGGCCGCCTGGAGCCAGCTGCGCAGCAGGGTCTCCGCGGTGTCGGCGACGGCGGCGTCGAGCCGGGCCTGGGGGCGTACGGGGGCCAGCAGGGCGACCGCGCGGGCGGCGGCGGTGTCGCGGTCGGCGCAGCCGTCGGCGGGGTTCCAGTGCATGCGGGCCGGGGTGTCGCACAGGTGCGAGGGGTCGTAGAGGAGGACCGGGCCGAGTTTGGCGCGGGCGTCCTTGGTGTCCTGCCAGAGGGCGGGGGAGGACGTGACCACGAGGACGGAACCCTCGGCGGCGGAGACGGCCCGGGCCGCGAGGTGGTGGCGTTCGGCGGGGGCTGCGTAGGCGAGGCGGTGGGCCGCCGGGGCGGGTGCCGTCCGGGCGGGCGGGGCGTAGCCGAAGCCGTAGCGGTAGGCCTCCTGGGCGGGTGCCGGGGTGCGGGGGGAGTCGGACGGGTGCGCCGGGCCGTGTCGTGGGGCCGGTGCGGACACCGGGGCGTGTGCGGCGGAGGAGGGCAGGGGGGCGGCCGCCGCGGGCTGCGACGGCCCCGGGAAGGGGGCCGGGGGCGCCGGTACGGGCGCCGGCGCCGGCTCTTCGTCCGGGGTCCCGCTCCGGGGGGCGTGCGGGTTTCCGTGCGGGTTCCCGTTCCGGTCCGTGTGCGGGTCCCTGTGCCGTTCTCCGTCCGGGATTCCGCGCCAGTCCGTATGCGGGTCCTCGTTCGGGTCCACGTGCCGGTCCACGTGAGGGTTTCCGTGCCGGTCCGCGTACGGGTTTCCGCTGCGGGAGGCGTGTCGGGTGCCGTTCTGGTCCGCGTCCGGGCGCGCTCCGGCGGGGCCCGGGGGCGGGCCGGGGGCCGGGTTCCGTTGTGTCCCGGAGGCCGGGGTCGGGGGCGTGCCCGTGCGGGGGGCCGCGGCCGTGCTCGGGGTCCGGCCCCGTTCGGCTTCGGTGGCCGTGCGGGAGCCCGGGTGATCGGACGGGGCCCGGGGCCCTTCCGGTACGGGGCCCGGGTTGGCGCCCGTGACCGCGGCCCGGTGCGTGCCTGCGGTCGTGTGCCCGTGCGTGCCTGCGGTGGCGTTCGGGCTGTAGTCCGTGCCCCTGCGTCGGTCCGTGCTGGCGGGTGCGTCCGGGTTGCCGCCCGTGCCCCTCTGACGGTGCGTGCCTGCGGTGGCGTTCGGGCTGTCGTCCGTGTCCGTGTTCGGGCCCGGGTGCCGGTCCGTGGACGCGGTTTCGTCCGTGGTCTTCGACCGCTGGCGGGAGCGGGTGCTGCGGCGGGCCTTCGTGCGGGCCACCACGCCCAGGGTGAAGATCGTCAGGACCAGGAGGACCAGGAGCTGGCTGATGAACAGGCCCCAGAACAGGCCCCAGCCCGAGAGGGCCGCCGGGGCGGTGTCGGGCCAGGCGCCGGGGATGTCGTGCGGTTGCGCTATCAGGGCGCGGACGGCTCCGGGGGTGCGGGTGAAGGTGACCGTGGCCGGCCAGGCGCCCTTCGCGAAGAGGGCCGCCAGGCCGGTGGCCGACCACACCAGGACGGCGAGGCCGAGGAGGAAGGCCAGGAGGCCGACCAGTGCTCCGTCGGGGATGCCGCCGCCGCGTGCGCGGGGCTCCGTACCTCTGGCGTCGTGCATGTCGGTCAGGCCACCGTGGTCGCGGATCCGGGGCCGGTGCCCCGCTGGCGTTCGATGTACAGGGCGCGTTCCTCCGCTTCGAGTTCCGCGGCCAGCAGGTCGTCGGGCAGCTGCTGGGGGGTGGAGGACTCCGTCATGGCGCGGTCGGTGTAGACGAGGGGGCGTTCGGTCTCGGTGATCAGGTGTTTGACGACCTGGACGTTGCCGTTGACGTCCCAGACGGCGATGCCGGGGGTGAGGGTCGGGATGATCTCCACCGCCCAGCGCGGGAGGCCGAGGACGCGGCCCGTGGCGCGGGCCTCGTCGGCCTTCTGGGCGTAGATGGTGCGGGTCGAGGCCATCTTGAGGATGGCGGCGGCCTCGCGGGCGGCGGCTCCGTCGACGACGTCGGAGAGGTGGTGGACGACGGCGACGAAGGACAGGCCGAGGCGACGGCCGAACTTCAGGAGGCGCTGGAACAGCTGGGCCACGAAGGGGCTGTTGATGATGTGCCAGGCCTCTTCGACCAGGAAGATCCGTTTTTTCCGGTCCGGCCGGATCCAGGTGTGTTCCAGCCACACGCCGACGATCGCCATGAGGATGGGCATGGCGATGGAGTTGCGGTCGATGTGGGAGAGGTCGAAGACGATCAGGGGGGCGTCGAGGTCGATGCCGACCGTCGTGGGGCCGTCGAACATGCCGCGCAGGTCGCCGTCCACGAGGCGGTCGAGGACGAGCGCGACGTCGAGGCCCCAGGCCCGGACGTCGTCTATGTCGACGTTCATCGCGAGGGCGGACTCGGGTTCGGGGTGGCGCAGCTGCTCGACGATGTCGGTGAGGACGGGCTGGCGGTCCCGGATGGTGTCGACGACGTAGGCGTGCGCGACCTTGAGGGCGAAGCCGGAGCGTTCGTCCAGGCCGTGGCCCATCGCCACCTCGATGATGGTCCGGAGCAGCGCGAGCTGGCCGGTCGTGGTGATCGCCGGGTCGAGGGGGTTGAGGCGGATCCCGTCGTCGTTGGCGGCGATGGGGTCCAGGCGGATGGGGGTTATCCCCAGCTGCTGGGCGATGAGGTTCCACTCGCCGACGCCGTCCTCGCCCTGGGCGTCGAGGACGACGACCTGGCGGTCGCGGAAGCGGAGCTGGCGCAGGACGTAGGTCTTTTCGAGGGCTGATTTGCCGTTGCCGGATTCGCCCAGGACCAGCCAGTGGGGGGCCGGGAGCTGCTGGCCGTAGAGCTGGAAGGGGTCGTAGATGTAGCCCTTGCCGCTGTAGACCTCGCGGCCGATGATCACACCGGAGTCGCCGAGGCCGGGGGCGGCGGTGGGCAGGTAGACGGCCTGGGCCTGGCCGGTGGAGGTGCGGACGGGCAGGCGGGTGGTCTCGACCTTGCCGAAGAGGAAGCTGGTGAAGGCGTCCGTCAGCGCGGACATGGGATCTCGCATGGGCGGCTCTTCCCTCCAGCTAGCGTCGGATGCCGGTGGCGAACGGCAAGGTGTTGACGAAGGCGCGGTGGTGCTCGCGGTCGCACCACTCGAGTTTCAGGTAGGACTTGCCGGCGGAGGCGCGGATGGTGCGCTTGTCGCGGGCGAGGGCTTCGGGGGAACGCGAGGACACCGTGATGTACCCGACGAGGTTGACCCCGGCAGCGCCGCTGGCGAGATCTTCACCCCTCTGGTCGAGCCGGCCGTGTGCGGCGATGTCGCGGGGGTCGACGGTGCGGTTCATCTTGGCGGCGCGGGAGGCGTCGGCCTCGTCGTTCGTCTTCTCCGTGAGCATGCGCTCGATGGCGATCTCGGTGGGTTCGAGGTCCATGGTGACGGCGACGGTGCGGATGACGTCCGGGGTGTGGACGAGGAGGGGCGCCAGGAAGTTCACGCCGACGGGGGTCATCGGCCATTCCTTGACCCAGGCGGTGGCGTGGCACCAGGGGGCGCGGGTGGAGGATTCGCGGGTCTTGGCCTGGAGGTAGGTGGGCTCCACGGCGTCGAGCTCGGCGGGCCAGGCGTTGCGCTTGGTCATGGCCTGGATGTGGTCGATCGGGTGGTCCGGATCGTACATGGAGTGCACGAGGGAGGACAGGCGTCCCTGGCCGAGGGGCTGGCGGACGCGGATGTCGGCTTCGGCGAGGCGGGCGCAGATGTCGGTGAGCTCGCGGGCCATGACGATGGCGAGGCCGGCGTCGCGGTCGAGCTTGCGGCCCTTGGTGCTGCCGGCGCGGGCGATGGTGGTGGCCTCGGCGGCGAGCTCGCGGGTGTAGTGCATGCAGGCGACGAGGTAGGCGCGGTGCTGCTCCGAGGAGGTGGAGACCATCGACTGGAGCTGCTCGTAGGAGTCGCGCAGCCAGGTGGGGGCCGTGGTGTCTCCGCGCTGGGCGACGTCCTTGGCGTGGGCGTCGGGGTCGGCGGGGAGGGTGCGGGCGAGCATCTGGAGGCGGGTGACGAAGCCGTCGCCGTTGGCGACGTGTTTGAGGAGGGTGCCGAAGCGGTCGACGAGGGCTTCCTGGTCCTCGCTGTCGCGCAGGCCGACGCCGGGGCCCTCGATCTCGATGGCGGCGGTGACGGTGCGGCGGTCGGCGTGGAGGAGGACGGCGATCTCGTCGGGGCCGAAGGGGGCGGCGAGCCAGTTGATGCGGCCGATGCCGGGGGGCGGGCCGACCTCGACCTCGCGGCCGTCGGCGGCGCGGGTGCCGGCCTCCATGGCGGAGGAGCGATAGGTGGTGCCGCGGCGCAGGGTGCGCTTGTAGCTGCGGCTGATCTCGAACCACCGGTAGAAGGTGCGGCCCTTGTAGGGCACGTACACGGCGGCGAGGGCGAGCAGCGGGAAGCCGGCGAGGCTGACGATGCGCAGGGTGAGGTCGGGGACGAGCAGGCCGCTCATCATGCCGAGGAACGCGCCGACGATGATCAGCGCGATCTCGCCGGTTTCGCGGTTCTTGCCGACGATCGCGTTCGGCCGGGCCCGGCCGATGAGATACGTGCGGCGGGGCGCGACCGGGTGGAGCTGGTGGGACTGGGTCGTCAACGCCCGTCACCTCCTGTGTTCCTCGTACTCGAGCCAGTGCGGGGCGGGGGTGCGGCGGGCGGGACGCTTCCGCCGCCGGTCCCGCTGCCGGAGCCGCGGCTGCTGTGGGCGGCCATGCCTCCGGAGATCTGGTTGGCGTCGCCGCCGGTGGAGCCGCCGCCTCCGGCGCGGTGGGCGCCGCCGCGGCTGCTGTGGGTCTTGATGCCCTGGGAGACGAGGGAGGCCGGGGAGCTGATGACGGCGGCGGCCTGGGCGCCGTCGGTGGCCTGCTTGCGGTTGCTGCGGGCGGAGGCGATCTCGTCGCCGAAGCCGGGCACGAACCGGTAGATCATGGCGGAGGCGAAGATCGCCAGGAGGATGATGGCGAGGCCGGAGACGACGGCGGAGAAGGCGTTGGGGCCCTTCTCGCCGGAGAGGGCTCCGGCGAGGCCGAGGACGATGACGATGACCGGCTTCACGAGAATGACGGCGATCATGATGCCGGCCCAGCGGCGGACGTGGCCCCACATGTTGCGGTCGACGAGTCCGGCGTAGACGACGGTGCCGAGGAGGGCGCCGACGTAGAGCAGGGCGGCGCGGATGACGAGCTCCAGCCAGAGGACGCCGGCGGCGAGGACGGTGACGAGGGCGACGACGATCAGCATGATCGGGCCGCCGCCGATGTCCTCGCCCTTCTTGAGGGCGTCGGTGAAGGAGCCGAAGAAGACGTCGCCCTGGCTGCCGGTGGCGGAGGCGATGACGTCGGTGACGCCGTCGGTGGCGGAGACGACGGTGTAGAGGATCAGGGGGGTGAAGGCGGAGGCCAGGACCGTCAGCCAGAGGAAGCCGATGGCCTCGGAGAGGGCGGTGGAGAGGGGGACGCCGCGGATGGCGCGCTTGGCGACGGCCAGGAGCCAGAGGACGAGGGTGAGGACGGTGCTGGCGGCGAAGACGACCGCGTACTGCTGGAGGAAGGCGGCGTTGGTGAAGTCGACGGTGGCGGTGCCCTTGACGGCTTCGCTGAGCTTCCCGACGATCCAGGCGGCCGCGTCGGCGCAGCCGCGGGCTAGGGAGGCGAGGGGGTTGAGGGCGTCGGTGGGGTCGTTGGAGAGGCCTGCCTTGCCGCCGCCGCTGCCTCCGCCGTCGCCCTTCTCGCAGTAGTCCTTGGCCGACCCGACGAGGAGCTTGCAGTCCTCGTTGGCCCGTGCGGTCGCCGAGGGCGAGGGGGAGAGTGAGGGGACCGGGGAAGTGGAGGCGGGTGGTGTGGGCGCGGCGTAGGAACGGGTCGCCAGTGCCACGACGGCCAGATGGGCGGAGGCGATGACGCCGGCCGCCCGGAGCCGGAGGCTAGCGGGCATAAGTGAACCCTCCGAACTCCTTGGTTGCCTTGCTGATGTCGTCGGCCGACGAGGCGGCTACGTCGCCGGGCACGGGGGCGGGTCCGTCCTGCTGGCTGTCGGCGGAGATCTTCCAGTCGTCGCCGGACCAGGCCAGGTCGAAGACCCAGGTCTTCCAAGTGGTCCGGACGGGGTCGGTGGACTTCTCCCCGGACATACCGATGAGGCCGGTGGCCCAGACCGAGATCCGGGCGGTGCCGGAGGCGTAGCTCTCCACCCGGGTGCCCACGGGGATGGTCCGGCTGATGAAGGTGTTGGCCTGGGGCGGGATGCCGTTCGGATCGAGTCCGAGCTTGGCGAGGAACGCCGGGGAGTACGCGGCGTCCTGAGGGGCTTTGAGGCGGGCCGCCGCTTCAGGTGTGTAGACACCGTCGGTGATCGTGTGCCGGGTGTCTTTCCTGAACATGCCGTCGGAACCCAGTGCCACCGCGTAGTTCGCGGCCGCGGACTGGGCGCCCTGTTCGTCGTGGGCGAAGCCCTTGGCCACCGGGGCGGTGCCCGTGGGGTTGGTGGGGTTGGTGGTTGGGGGTTTGTTCGATGTGGGGGGTTCGGGGGTGTTCTGGGAGCGGTTCGCGAAGGCGATGGCGGCGATGAGCAGGACCACGACCCCGACCACCGTGATCAGGCCGCGCGAGGCGCGGGGGGTGCGGCGGGGGGTGCCGTAGGCGTCGGAGGGGGAGTCCGGGAGGCGGGTACGGGTCTGGCCCGTACCGCCCACCTCGCCGTGGCCGGCGCCCCCGCCGTACTGGTCGTCGTTGCTCATTGCCTGTCGTCCGCCCCCTCCGCGTCGTACGACGGTAGCGCTCGTTTCCGCGCAGGCGCGGTGTGGTGATTCCTCATCAGGGTGCGGCCGGCCGCGGTGGTCCTGCTAGACGGCCATTCCGTAGACGATCGTGAAGAGGGTGCCGAGGGAGCCGATGATGAAGACTCCGGTCAGACCGGCCACGATCAGGCCCTTGCCCTGTTCCGCGCTGAACGTGTCGCGCAGCGCGGTGGCGCCGATGCGCTGCTTGGCGGCGCCCCAGATGGCGATGCCGAGGCAGAGGAGGATCGCCACGGCCATGATGACCTCGATCATGACCTTCGCTTCGTTGCCGAGACTGCCGAACGGCCCCCAGTTCGGGGCGATTCCGCCGATGATGGTGGTGATGTCGCCCTTTTCGGCTGCCAGGATCATGTAACTCACCGCCCCTGTATGGGTAGTTCCGGTAGCCCGTGCCCGATGGCAGGGGTCACGCACTATCTTCGCTGATGAAACGTCGGCCGTCGTCGACTTGGCCGGTCTCTTTACCCGATGTCCCGCGTATTGGGCCGTGCGTGCCGGTGCGTGGGGGTGCGTGCGCGTGTGCGCATGCGCGTGTGTGCGTTCGTACGCATGGCCTGACCTGGTCACTCTGTGTATCACGGGGGGTGACCTCGGGCAATGACTGGAGGTCCGGGGGCCGGCGCGCCGCGGGTGTGGTGCGGGCGTGGCGCTCGGGGGGCGTGTGGGTGCGCGCGGGGCGCACGGGGACGGTGCCGGGCCGCCCCCTGCCGGGTCACGTCCAGTGGGCGGGGCGGGCGAGGGTGGCGGGGATGCGGGTCGCGGGGTCGCCCTGGGCGGCGTTGAGCTGGGGCTGGGTGAGGAAGAGGGTGTCGCGCAGGTCGGCGCCCCGGAGGTTGGTGTCGCGGAAGTCCGCGCCGATGAGGTCGGCTCCGCGCAGGTCGGCGCGGCCGAGGTCGGCGGCGATCAGGTAGGCGCCGCGCAGGTTGGCCCCCCGCAGGTCGGCTCCGGCGAGGCGGGCGCCCATCAGGTCGGCGCCGCGGTGGTTCTTCCTGCGGCCCGGGGTCTTGGCGCGGGCCAGCTCGCTGGTCTTCAGGAGGAGCTCGTTGATCTCCTGGCGGAGGGCGGGGACGTCGAGGGCGGTGAGGGTCGCCGCGTCCGCCCGGGTGAGGGCCTCGGTCTTCGCCAGGAGCGTGCGCAGGGCCGGGTGGAGGGGTGCCGCCGCCGGGAGGTCCAGGGCCGCGGAGACGTAGAAGAGCAGCTCGTGGAGCTGGCGCATGACCGGGAAGGCCTCGAACATCTCGGCCCGGGTGCCGGGGTGCTCGCGCCAGTCGCGGCCGCCGAAGGTGACCTGGGAGATCTGCTGGCCCGCGCCGAAGCAGTCGAAGACGGTGCAGCCCTGGAACCCCTGGTCGCGCAGGCGTGCGTGGACGCCGCAGCGGAAGTCCTGCCGGAGGTTCTTGCAGGGGGTGCCGGCGGCCTTGTTCACGGCGAAGTCGGCCGACTTCGCGAAGGGCAGCGCGACGCAGCAGAGCGCGAAGCAGTTCGCGCAGTCCGCCTGGAGGAGGGGGAGGGCGGGGAGGGGGGTGCGGGGGGTGCTGGACACCCGTTCATTGTGACGGGTGGGGGGAGGGCGGGCGTCGCGGTGGGTCCCGGGGCGGGGCGGCGGTGCCGGGGGTTCCGGGGCGGGGTGTGCGGGGCGTGTGGGGTGGCGGGCCGGTGGTGTCGGGGTGCGGGGCCCGCGGGGTGGTGGCGCCGGGGTGCGGGGCCGGGGTGCCGGGGCGGTGCCGGGGTGCGGGCCGTGTGGGGTGGCGGGCCGGTGGTGCCGGGGGGTGGTGGTGTCGGGGTGTGGGGCCCGCGGGGTGGTGGTGCGGGGCGTGCAGGGCGGCGGGGCTTGCGGGGCGTGCAGGCCCGCGGTGTCGGCGGGTGGGGAGTGCGGGTCGGTGGTGCCGGGGCGGGGGGTGGGGCTCAAGTGGGTTTCGGGTGGGAGGGCTTGATCGGGTGTGCGGGCCGGAGTGAGGATCTGCGCATGACAGAAGTGATCGCGGTAGGGATCATCACGCTGCTCGCCGTCATCAGCCCCGGGGCCGATTTCGCGATGGTCGTGAGGAACAGCTATCTGTACGGGCGGTCCACCGGGCTGTTCGCGGCCGCGGGGGTCGCGGGCGGGGTGCTGGTGCACGTCTCGTACACGATGCTCGGGGTGGGGCTGCTGATCGCCTCCTCGACCGCCCTGTTCACGGCGATCAAGCTGGCGGGCGCCGCGTACCTGGTGTGGATCGGGATCCGTACCTTCCGGGCGCGGGCCGAGCTGACGGTGGACCTGGCGTCGAAGCCGGAGCTGACGCGGCTGGGGGCCCTGCGCAACGGGTTCCTCACCAACGTGCTCAACCCCAAGACCACGCTGTTCGTCGTGTCCACCTTCACGCAGGTGGTGAACCCCGACACGCCCGCGTGGCGGCAGGCCGGGTACGGGCTGTTCATGTCGGCGGCGCACCTGCTGTGGTTCGGGGCGGTGGCGCTGTTCTTCTCCCACTCCGCGCTGCGCGAGCGGATGCTCAGGGCGCAGAAGGCGCTGAACCGGGCCATCGGGTCGGTCCTGGTGGCGCTGGGGGTCGGACTCGGGTTCGCCCGCTGAGGCGGGTGGCGGGGGTGGTGCCGCGGGTTACCTGTGGGTAGCGTGCGGCGGCATGGATGCTGAGGACGGGTTCTACGAACGGATCGGGGACGGCCGCTTCCGGGCCACCGAGGCGACGCGCGGGCCGTGGGACGCGGGCGCGCAGCACGCCGGCCCGCCCGCCGCGCTGCTCGGGCGGGCCGTGGAGGAGCGGCCGGGGGCGCGCGATGACATGCGGGTCGCCCGGATCACGTACGAGATCCTGCGGCCGGTGCCGATCGGGGAGCTGGCCGTCGCCACGTCGGTGCTGCGGGCCGGGCGGGGCACCGAGGTGGTCGAGGCGGCCCTCACCCCGGCCGGTGCGGACGCGCCGGTGATGCTGGCGCGGGCGCTGCGGATCCGGGTGGCCGGGGAGCCGGTGCCGGCGGTGGGGCAGGGGGCGCTGGTGCCGCCGCCGGGGGAGGTGGGGGTGACGCCGTTCTTCCCCGTGCCGTGGGAGACGGGGTACCACTCCTCGATGGAGACCCGGTTCACGGAAGGGTCCTTCACCGCCCCGGGGCCGGGGACCTGCTGGATGCGGATGCGCGTGCCGCTCGTCGCGGGGGAGGCGGTGCGGCCGCTGGACCGGGTGCTGGTCGCCGCCGATTCGGGGAACGGGATCAGCGCGGTGATGGACTTCGGGCGGTTCGTCTTCGTCAACGGTGATCTGAGCGTCCATCTGCACCGGCATCCCGTGGGGGAGTGGGTGTGCGTCGAGGCGCGGACGAGCGTGGACGCGGGCGGGATCGGACTGGCCGACGCGCGGCTGCACGACGAGAAGGGGCCGATCGGGCGGAGCGCGCAGAGCCTGTTCGTGGCGGCGCGCTGACGCCGTTCGCCGGGCGGGGACCCGAGGCGGTGGAACCCGGAGGTCCGTCCCGCCCTCCGGGCACGGTCCCGGGCCGGTCCGCCGACGGGTGCCGGGCCCGGCCAGGTTCGCCGAGCGGGCGTCAACCCGCCTTCAGAACAAGGCAGTCGGTGTGGCAGTCTCGGTCGGGTGGAGCCGCTCAGAGAGATCGATCCCGCGTCCATAGGGGCACACGCGCTGCTGGCGCGCCTCGGTGCCGGCGGGATGGGGCAGGTGTACCTCGGGCGGTCGCCCGGCGGGCGGCTGGTGGCCGTCAAGGTGGTGCGTGAGGAGATCACGGGGCACCCCGAGGCCCTGGCCCGCTTCCGGCGCGAGGCGCGGACGGTCCAGGCCGTGCGGTCCGCGTACACGGCGAACCTGATCGACGCTTCGCTGGAGTCGGCGCCCTTCTGGCTGGCCACCGAGTACGTCGCGGGCCCCACGCTCGGCCACGCGGTCGGGGCGCGCGGGGCCCTGCCCCCGCAGACCTGCCGCCGCCTGGGCGCGGCGCTGGCCGAAGGGCTGGCGAGCGTGCACGCGTACGGAGTCACGCACCGGGACCTGAAGCCGCAGAACGTCATCCTCGGCGCGCAGGGGCCCCAGCTGATCGACTTCGGCATCGCGCGCGGGGTCGGCGCGACGGCCCTGACCCAGGACGGGCAGGCGCCCGGCACACCGGGCTACACGGCCCCGGAGGTGCTGCTGGGCGGTGAGACCGCCGCTGCGGCCGATGTGTTCGCGCTCGGCGCGACGCTGGCGTACGCGGCGACCGGACGGGCGCCGTTCGGCACCGGGGTGGCGGCGACCGTGGGGTACCGGGCGGTGCACGAGCCGGTCGACGTGGCCGGGGTGGAACCGGAGCTGGCGGCGCTGATCGAGGCCTGCGTGGCGAAGGACCCGGCGGCCCGTCCGGACCCGGCCGAGGTGATCCGGCGCTGCGGGGTGCGGGACGCGCTGCTGGACGACCCCGTGTACACGGCGCTGCTGGCGCTGGGGGAGCCCGTCCCGCTCCACGAGATGCGGACGCAGGGGCCGGGGTACCCGTACGTGCCGACGCAGGGTGCGGTCCAGGCCGTGCCCGTACGGCGCGCCGGGCGCCGTACGGTGTGGGTCGCCGGGGGTACGGCCGCGGTCCTCGCGCTCTCGTTGGCGGCCTGGAAGCTGCTCCCGTTCGACGGGAACGGCGGCCGGGGCGAGCGGGCCCGCGGCGGGGGTGCGGCCGGCGCGGCGACGCCCCCGCAGACCCCGGTGGCCCCGGCCGGCGGCGGTACGGCCGGGCCCGCTTCGCCGGCCGCTTCCAAGGGTGGTGCCAAGCCCCCGGCCGAGTACATCGAGGACAACCAGATCTCCCACTACTTCTGGAAGCCGTCGGCCGATCCGGACATGGCCGCCCACGGGGTCGGGCAGTGCAACCTGCCCGCCGAGCAGAAGTCGCCCGGCGAGGGCATCCAGTACGCCGTCAAGGTGTCGGGGAAGTCCGTGGCCGTCGACATGCGGATCAAGTACGCGGACCTGAACCACACCAGGCCCGAGCCGTACTACGTGTCGGTGGCGGTCCGGTCTCCGCACGACCTGGATCCGCAGACGGGCACGCCCTACAAGGTGGACAACAAGACGGTCGGGTTCACGAGCAAGCCGGTCGACATCTACGGCAAGTGGGACACGGGCGAGTTCCTGACCCTCACCTACCCGGACGACTTCGCGGAGCACGTGCAGGGCAGGGCGTACGCCGGCGTGCCCATCGCCAACGACCCTGGGGACTGGACGCTGGTCTTCTACCACGTCGAGGATGACCCCACGAAGTACACGAGCATCGCCTGCTCGGGCTTCCGAGTGGGGTAGTACGACCGGCGACACGGGCGATTCACACGTGAAAGTGACGGGGATGGGGGAGTGTTGACGGATGCGCAGATTCTGGATGGCAGGCGGAATCGGGCTCGGGGTCTGTCTGAGCTTCCTCGTGCTCATCGTGGTCGGTACGTACTCGGCGGCGGCCGGACTCGCGGGCGGTGCGCGCGGAGGTCGGCCGCTCGGACTGGTGAAGGGCGCGGTGCCCGGCAAGTACCAGGACCTGGTGCAGAAATGGGGCACTCTGTGCCCGGCGCTCACGCCCGCGCTGCTCGCGGCCCAGCTGTACTCCGAGAGCGGCTGGGACCCGAGGGCCGTCAGCCCGGCCGACGCCCGGGGGATCGCGCAGTTCATCCCCGGGACCTGGGCGGGCCACGGCATCGACGGGGACGGTGACGGGGACCGGGACATCTGGGACCCCAACGACGCGATCCCTTCGGCGGCCTCGTACGACTGCGAGCTCGCCAAGGACGTGGCGAAGGTGCCCGGTGACGCGACGTCGAACATGTTCGCGGCCTACAACGCCGGTGCGTACGCGGTCATCAAGTACGGCGGAGTGCCCCCGTACAAGGAGACCCAGGGCTATGTGAAGTCGATCACCGACCTGGCGAAGAGCTTCGCGCGTCCCGTCGGCCGCGTGTCGCCCTCTCAGCAGGCCGCCGCCGCCGTGTACTTCGCGCAGAAGCAGCTCGGGACGCCGTACCTGTGGGGTGGTGACGGGACGCCCGAGGACAACGGGCGGTTCGACTGTTCCGGGTTGACCAAGGCGGCGTACGAGACCGTCGGGGTCGAGCTGCCGCGCGTGGCCAACGACCAGTACAACGCCGGGCCGCACCCCTCGCGCGCCGAACTGCTCCCCGGCGATCTGGTCTTCTTCTCCGACGATCTGACGAACTCCCGGGAGATCCGGCACGTCGGGCTGTACGTGGGCGGCGGCTACATGATCAACGCCCCGCGCACCGGCGCCGTCATCCGCTTCGACAAGATCGACACCCCCGACTACTTCGGTGCGACCCGGGTGACCAAGGAGGGTGCGGAGGCGCTTCCGGAGCGTTCGCCGGCTGCTCCGAAGGCCTCGTGACGCTCCGTGAAGTACAGGCCCTGAGCTGCGATGACGAGTCACTCTTGGATAACGTTGCAGTGATCATTCGATGGAGAGTGGAACCATGCCCGTGGGAACGGGCGTTCCATGGACACGGGGGTTGATCGGCGGGGGGGTTTGGAGGGGCGCACACCGCCGTGCGCCACACGGGACCTAGGCAAGCAAGGGGCCGCGTCACATGGCTGGACTCACGACCGGTGGGCCGAATGTGGATGTCAGCCTGCTGTACCGGATCAACAGCGTCGCCCGGCACGCCCCCGGCTGGCTCGACCGGGGCGTCGCCCTGCTCGCGTCCTACGGGCTGCCGCTCGCCATGGTGCTGCTCGTGCTCTGGTGCTGGCGCGCCGCGCGGCGGCAGGACGAGGCGGCCGCCGCCGAGTCGTTCGCCGCACTGGTGTGGGCCCCGCTGGCCGCCGCCCTCGCCCTGCTCGTGAACGTGCCGCTGCGCCAGCTCGTGGCGCGGCCGCGCCCGTACGTCGCGCACGAGGGCCTGGAGGTGCTCGGGGGCGCGGGCGGGGGGCCGGGCGCCGGGTTCTCCTTCGTCAGCGACCACGCCACCCTCGCCATGGCCCTGGGCATCGGGGTGTTCCTCGCCAACCGCCGGCTCGGCCTCGTCGGCATCGGGCTCGCGCTCGCCGAGGGGCTGTGCCGCGTCTACCTGGGCGTGCACTACCCGACCGACGTCATCGGGGGCTTCGCGCTCGGCACCGCCGTCGTGCTCGTCCTCGCGCCGCTCGCCATGGCCGGGCTGACCCCGCTGGTGCGGGCGCTCGCGCGGGCCCCGCGCCTGGGCCGGCTCGTACGGGCCCGGGAGCGGGTGGTGGCCCGGCCCGTGGAGCTGGCCCAGCGGCCGGCCGAGAGCGACCTCGCCGCCTGAGGCCCCTTCAGGGGTTCCACAGCGCGAGCAGCAGCGCCACCAGCAGGCACAGCCCCGCCGCGCCGAAGCACAGCACCACCGCCGTCGGGCGCGGGCGGGGCGTCACGGGTCCCCGCCCTCGCCGCCGCGGCCCGGACGCTCCGGCTCCTCGCGCCGGTAGCGGGAGCGCAGCCACAGCCCGGTGGCCGTCGCCGCTGCGGTGGTGAGCCCGACGGCCAGCGCCACGTCGGCCGGCCCGTCCGCCGAGCCCACGGGGCGCGCCCAGGCCGCCGCGGCCGGGGTGAGCGCGATCAGCAGGGCCCAGAGGAGGGCCGCGAGGCGGGGTGCGGTTCCTGGCATGCCTCCAGCGCACCGGGTCCCGCCCTCCCCGGCCAGCCGGGGCGTCCGAACGGGCGAACCGCCCGGGCCCTCGGGGGCTACGCGGCGGAGGTGTGCCGGGTGGCGTCCCTGCGGGCGAGGTCGCGGGAGCGGCGGGCCGGTCCGGTCCAGCCGCAGCTGCACACGGCCAGGCAGAAGGAGCCCCGCTCGGCGGTGCTCGTGGTGTGTCCGGCGGGTGCCTGCGCGGTGTCCGCGGGGTGACGCGGGCCGGGCGCAGCGGTAAACGGAGCGACCTGCGTCGCCTTGGTGTGCGGATCCACGCCTCAACGGTACCGGGGAAGGGCCAGCACCGGTACGGTCCCCGGCCACTTCCGGACCGTTACGGGAAACCCCGGACCTCGTTAACCGGAGCGGGTGGGGGCCTCGGGCAAGCAGCGGTCATGCGTTGGGGGTTGGCAGGCGATGGTGGTGCACCAGCACAGGCGGCGACGGCGTGCGGGCGAGGCGGTGCTCGGGGTCTGCGTGGCCGTCGCCGTGGCCGCGCTGGGCGGATGCGGCGCCGCGAGCGGGACGGTGGCCGACGGAGGGGCGGGCGACGCCCGTCCCCCGGGCGATCCGGCGGCGGCGGTCCGCGGGGCGGCCGACGCGCTGGCCGTCGCCGGGAGCGCGCGGGCCCGTACCGCGATGGAGATGGCCACCGGCGGGACCCGGGTGACCATCCGGGGCGAGGGCGGGGTCGACTTCCGCAAGCGGATGGGCCAGCTGCTGGTGATGCTGCCCGCCGACGTTAAGGGGCAGCCCGAGCACCGGCCGATCACCGAGCTGCTCGTCCCGGGCGCGCTCTACATGAAGAACCGCGGCGCCGGCGTCCCCGACGACAAGTGGGTCCGCCTCGACACGGCGGCCCTGCCCGACGGCAACCTCGTCACGGGCGGGGCCACCGATCCGCTGGCCGCCGCCGAGCTGCTGCGCGGCGCGCGGCAGGTGACGTACGTCGGCGAGACCGACCTGGCGGGCACCAGGGTGCGGCACTACCAGGGGACGGCGGACATCGGGCGGGCCGCGCAGAGCGCCTCCCCCGGGGTCAAGGAGGCCCTGCAGGCGGCGGCGAAAGGGTTCCGCGAGGACAGCGTGCCGTTCGACGCCTACCTGGACGAGGAGGGCCGTCTGCGGAAGGTGCGGCACCGTTTCACGTACGTCAAGAATGGCGTGATCGATGTCTCCTCGACGACGCTGCTGTACGGGTTCGGAACCCCGGTGACCGTCGTATTGCCCGCAGAGGGGGACATTTACGCCGGGAAGATCGCCGAGTAGCCGGCCGGAAGGGCCCGGGCGGTTCGTCCGGGCCATGGCTCCACTATCCGGAAATGGTCCATCCGTGTCATGCGCGCCACGAGGGGCGGTCCCTACGCTGGGAAGCCGGGTGCCGGACGGGCGATGGCGGCAGAGAGAGGTGACACGCGTGACTCCCGCGGGCGGTACGACGGTGCAGGACCACGTGGCGCTCGCCGAGATCGAGCTCTGCGGGGAGCTGATCATCGCGGCGTCGGCCGCGGCCGAGGATCGGCTGAGCCAGGACCGGATCGACGAGGTGCTGATGGGGGTCGGGCCCTAGCCCGCGGCGGTCAGCTGCGCAGGAGGCGGGCGATGGCCTTCGTGGCCTCCTCCACCTTCGCGTCGATCTCGGTGCCGCCCTTGACGGCGGCGTCCGCCACGCAGTGGCGCAGGTGCTCCTCCAGGAGCTGGAGGGCGAAGGACTGGAGGGCCTTCGTGCTCGCCGACACCTGGGTGAGTATGTCGATGCAGTACACGTCCTCGTCGACGAGCCGCTGGAGGCCCCGGATCTGGCCCTCGATCCGGCGCAGCCGCTTGAGGTGCTCGTCCTTCTGGTGGTGATAGCCGTGGACGGGAACGGCCCCGGAGCCCTCCGCCTCGATGGTCGTCATGAGTCCTCCCGTGGTCCGGAACGAGGGGGTATATACCCCTCATGGGTATAGGTTACTTCGCCCGGGCCGCAGGGGCAGGGATCCGCAGGGCCCACTCTGCCTGATGGAGGACAGCCGAAGACCGCCGGTTAGCCGTGGCCGGGGGATACGCCTAGCATCAGCCTGACCGAATCCAATGCACCCCGAGGACCTCACGTGCGATTTCGTCTGACCCCCAGGGAGACGAGCTTCTACGACATGTTCGCCGCATCCGCGGACAACATCGTCACGGGCTCCAAGCTCCTGATGGAACTGCTCGGAGCGGATCCTTCCGCCCGGGCCGAGATCGCGGAACGGATGCGTGCGGCCGAACACGCGGGGGACGACGCCACCCACGCGATCTTCCACCAGCTGAACTCCTCCTTCATCACGCCGTTCGACCGCGAGGACATCTACAGCCTGGCCTCGTCGCTCGACGACATCATGGACTTCATGGAGGAGGCCGTCGACCTCGTCGTCCTCTACAACGTCGAGGAGCTGCCCAAGGGCGTCGAGCAGCAGATCGAGGTCTTGGCGCGGGCGGCCGAGCTGACCGCCGAGGCCATGCCGCACCTGCGGACCATGGACAACCTCACCGAGTACTGGATCGAGGTCAACCGGCTGGAGAACCAGGCCGACCAGATCCACCGCAAGCTGCTCGCCCAGCTCTTCAACGGCAAGTACGACGCCATCGAGGTGCTGAAGCTCAAGCAGATCGTCGACGTCCTCGAAGAGGCCGCCGACGCGTTCGAGCACGTCGCGAACACGGTGGAGACCATCGCCGTCAAGGAGTCCTGAACCTCGTGGACACCTTCGCTCTGGTCGTGACCATCGGTGTCGCGCTCGGCTTCACGTATACGAACGGTTTCCACGACTCCGCGAACGCCATCGCGACCTCCGTCTCGACGCGGGCGCTGACCCCGCGCGCGGCGCTGGCGATGGCCGCGGTGATGAACCTCGCCGGTGCCTTCCTCGGCAGCGGTGTCGCCCACACGGTCAGCCAGGGGCTCATCGAGACGCCCCAGGGGAACCGGGGCATGTGGATCCTCTTCTCCGCCCTGGTCGGTGCCATCGTGTGGAACCTGATCACCTGGTACTTCGGGCTGCCCTCGTCCTCCTCCCACGCCCTGTTCGGCGGCATGGTGGGCGCGGCGCTGGCCGGCGGGACCGAGGTCCTGTGGGGCGGGGTGCTCGACAAGGTCGTCATCCCGATGTTCCTGTCCCCGGTCGTCGGCCTGCTGGTCGGCTACCTGGTGATGGTCGTCATCCTGTGGATGTTCCGCCGCGCCAACCCGCACAAGGCCAAGCGCGGCTTCCGCATCGCGCAGACGGTGTCGGCGGCCGGGATGGCCCTCGGACACGGCCTCCAGGACGCGCAGAAGACCATGGGCGTCGTCGTGATGGCCCTGGTCATCGCCGACGTGCAGGGCGCCGACGACCCGATCCCGGTCTGGGTGAAGATCGTGTGTGCGGTGATGCTGTCGCTGGGCACCTACGCGGGCGGCTGGCGCATCATGCGCACCCTCGGCCGCAAGATCATCGAGTTGGACCCGCCGCAGGGCTTCGCGGCGGAGACCACCGGCGCCTCGATCATGTTCGCCACGGCCTTCCTCTTCAAGGCGCCCATCTCCACCACCCACGTGATCACTTCGGCGATCATGGGCGTGGGCGCGACCAAGCGGGTCAACGCGGTCCGCTGGGGCGTGGCCAAGAACATCATCCTCGGCTGGTTCATCACGATGCCGGCGGCGGCCCTGGTCGCCGCGATCTGCTTCTGGCTCGCGGACCTGGCCTTCGTCGGCTGAGCCGGGAGCGCCCGGCCGTACGGGCACCGGAACGGAAACGGGCCGGCTCCCCCCACCCAGGGGGAGCCGGCCCTTTTTCTACCATCCTGCGGTGGCACCGCCATGCAGCACCGCAGGACGACCGCGCGAGCGGCCCCGGCTGTCTAGCCGAAGCGGCCCGAGATGTAGTCCTCGGTCGCCTGGACGGACGGGTTGGAGAAGATCCGGTCCGTGTCGTCGATCTCGACCAGCTTTCCGGGCTGGCCGACGGCGGCGAGGTTGAAGAAGGCGGTGCGGTCCGAGACGCGGGCCGCCTGCTGCATGTTGTGGGTCACGATGACGATCGTGAACCGCTCCTTGAGCTCGCCGATCAGGTCCTCGATGGCGAGGGTGGAGATCGGGTCGAGGGCGGAGCAGGGCTCGTCCATCAGCAGGACCTGGGGCTCGACCGCGATGGCGCGGGCGATGCACAGGCGCTGCTGCTGGCCGCCGGAGAGGCCGGAGCCGGGCTTGTTCAGGCGGTCCTTGACCTCGTTCCAGAGGTTCGCGCCCTTGAGGGAGCGCTCCACGATGTCCGTGAGCTCGGACTTCTTGAACTTGCCGTTCAGGCGCAGGCCCGCCGCCACGTTGTCGAAGATCGACATGGTGGGGAAGGGGTTCGGGCGCTGGAAGACCATGCCGACCGTGCGGCGCACCGCGACCGGGTCCACGTTGGAGCCGTACAGGTTCTCGTCGTCCAGCAGCACCTTGCCCTCGACGCGGCCGCCGGGGGTGACCTCGTGCATGCGGTTCAGGGTGCGCAGGAAGGTCGACTTGCCGCAGCCGGAGGGGCCGATGAAGGCGGTCACCGAGCGGGGTTCCACGGTCATCGAGATGTCGTCGATGGCCTTGTGGCTGCCGTAGAAGGCGGAGAGGCCGCTGACGTCGATTCGCTTGGCCATGAGGGGTCACTTCGCTTTCAGTGGTCACACGCGGCGGAGCCGCAATTGGGCTCGCTTTTTAGCGACCGGTCTTCGGGGCCTTCCAGCGGGCGATGCCGCGGGCCACCAGATTCAGGATCATGACGAAGGCGATCAGGACGAGCGCCGCGGCCCAGGCACGGTCGTAGGAGGCTTCACTGCCGACCTTGTACTGCTCCCAGATGTACAGCGGGAGGGAGGACTGGGCACCTTCGAAGGGGTTGCCGTTGATCAGCTGCGATCCGAAGACCAGCAGCATGATCGGCGCGGTCTCGCCGGCGATGCGGGCGACGGCCAGCATCAGGCCGGTGGAGATGCCGCCGATGGCCGTGGGCAGGACCACCTTGAGGATCACGCGCCACTTCGGCACACCGAGGGCGAGGGCGGCCTCGCGCAGCTCGTTCGGGACGAGCTTGAGCATCTCCTCGGTGGAGCGGACGACGACCGGCATCATCAGGATCGACAGTGCCATCGCACCGGCGAAGCCGGAGGGGCCGAAGCCGAGCATCAGGTTCCAGGTCGTCAGGATGAACAGGCCCGCGACGATGGAGGGGATGCCGGTCATGACGTCGACGAAGAAGGTGACGGCCCGGGCGAGCTTGCCCTTGCCGTACTCGACCAGGTAGACGGCGGTCAGCAGGCCGATGGGCGCCGCGATCAGGGCGGCGAGGGCCACCTGCTCGAGGGTGCCGAGCAGCGCGTGGTAGACGCCGCCGCCCTGCTCGAAGCTGGTCACGCCGTTCATCGAGTGGCTGAGGAAGTCCGCGTTCAGGGCCTTCAGGCCGCGGCTGAGCGTGGTCCACATCAGGGACAGCAGCGGGACGACCGCGAGGACGAAGCAGACCCAGACGAGGGAGGTCGCGATGCGGTCCTTGGCCTGGCGGCGGTTCTCGACGACCGCGCTGGCGGTGTACGTGATGGCGACGAACAGCAGGGCGGCGATCAGGCCCCACTGCACCTTGCTGCTCAGGTCGAAGACCAGGCCGATGACGCTGCCGAGGACGGCGGAGGCGACGGCGATGCCGGCGGGGGCCCAGCGGGGCAGGCCGCCGCGGGTCAGGCCGGCGGGGAGGGCGGACTTGCGGGCCGGAGCGGGCCGCTGGTCCTGGAGTGTGTGGCTCATCAGGCGTTCGCCCCCGAGAATTCCTTGCGACGGGCGATGATCAGGCGGGCGGCGCCGTTGACCAGCAGGGTGAGCAGGAAGAGGACCAGGCCGGAGGCGATGAGCGCGTCACGGCCGAACTCGTTGGCCTCGTCGAACTTCGCGGCGATGTTCTGCGCGAAGGTGCCGCCGCCCGGGTCCAGGATGTGCCCGGAGATCAGGAAGCTCGGGGACAGGACGGTGGCCACGGCCATGGTCTCGCCGAGCGCGCGGCCGAGGCCGAGCATGGAGGCGGAGATGACGCCAGAGCGGCCGAAGGGCAGCACCGACAGGCGGATGACCTCCCAGCGGGTCGCGCCGAGGGCCAGGGCGGCCTCCTCGTTCATGCGCGGGACCTGGAGGAAGACCTCGCGGCTGACGCTCGTCACGATCGGCAGGATCATGATCGCGAGGAGGATGCCGACGGTGAAGAGCGAGCGGGCGACGCCGACCTGGGTCTTGTCGAAGACGTAGGTCCAGCCGAAGTACTCGTCGAGCCAGAGGTTCAGCCCGTTCAGCTGCGGCACCAGGAAGAGGGCGCCCCAGATGCCGTAGATGATCGACGGCACGGCGGCCAGCAGGTCGACCACGTAGGCGAGCGGCGAGGCCAGCTTGCGCGGCGCGTAGTGCGAGATGAACAGGGCGATGCCGACAGCGATCGGAACCGCGATGGCCATCGCGATGATCGAGCTGACGACGGTGCCGAAGAGCAGGACGGCGATGCCGAAGACAGGGGGGTTGGCCGACGCGTTCCAGTCGAAGGTGGTGAGGAAGTTCCCCTCGTTCTTCGACAGCGCGATGCTGGCCCGGTAGGTGAGGAAGGCGGCGATCGACGCCATGATCACCAGGAGCAGGATGCCGGAGCCCTTGGAGAGCCCGGAGAAGATCTTGTCACCGGCGCGTCCGGTGGACCTTCCGTTCTTGGCGACTGGCGGAGCCGTGTCTATGCGGGTGGGTGTGCTGGAAGCCATGGTCTTTCCGGTCTGTGTGGGGGGCAGGCCCCCTGGCGGCGGTGCACCGGATCCCCCGGGTGAGGGGGAGGGTCCCCGGGCCGGCCCGCCCGGAGGGTCCCCCCGGACGGAGTCGGGGGGAGGAGGCGGGCCGGACCTCGGGGATCAAGGACTGAGCCTTAGGCGAGGGACTTGATGACCTCGCGGACCTTGCTGTTGATCTCGGTCGGGATCGGGGCGTAGCCGTTGTCGGTGAGGGCCTTCTGGCCCGCGTCCGAGGCGGTGTACTCCAGGAAGGACTTCACGGTGCCCAGCGTCTCGGGCTTGTTGCCCTTGTCGCAGACGACCTCGTAGGTGACCAGGACGATCGGGTACGCACCCTCGGCCTTGGTCGCGTAGTCGAGCTTAAGCGCCAGGTCCGAGCCGGTCCCGGCGATCTTGGCGGCGGAGATGGCCTTGGATGCGTTCTCCGGGGTGGCCTTGACCGGGGCGGAGGCGCCGGTGTTCACGTCGATCGTCTTGATGTTCTGCGAGCTGGCGTAGGAGAGCTCGAAGTAGCCGATCGCACCGTCGACGGCCTTGACCTGGGAGGCGACACCGGCCGAGCCGGACGCGGCCTGGCCACCGGGGGCCGGCCACTTCTTGGAGGCGTCGTAGGACCAGGCGTCGGGCGCGGCGGCCTTGAGGTACTTGCCCAGGTTCTCGGTGGTGCCCGAGTCCTCGGAGCGGTGGAAGGCCTGGATGGCGGTGGAGGGGAGCGTGACGCCGGGGTTCAGCTTCTTGATCGCCTCGTCGTCCCACTTCTTGATCTTGTCGTTGAAGATGTTGGCGATCGTGGCGGCGTCGAGGTTCAGCTTGTCCACGCCGGCGACGTTGAAGCCGAGGGCGATGGGGCCGCCGACCATCGGCAGGTTGATGCCCTGGCCGCCGGCGCAGATCTTCTTCGAGTCCTCGACCTGCTCGGGCTTCAGCGCGGAGTCCGAGCCGGCGAAACCGACGGTGCCCTGGTTGAACGCCACGATGCCCTCACCGGAGGAGGAGGACTTGTAGTTCACCTCGACGCCGGAGCAGGCGGCCATGTAGTTCTTGACCCACAGGTCGACAGCGTTCTTCTGGGCGGAGGAGCCGGAGGCGAGGAGCTTGCCCTTGGCGCCGTCGCACTTGATGTCGCCGGGCGCCGGGGCCGAGGCCTTCGGGGTGCCGTCGGCGCCGGTCTTCGTGTTGTCGTCCGAGCCGCACGCCGTGAGGACCAGGGCGCCGGACACGACGAGGGCCCCGAGGGCGGAGGCACGAAGCCGGTTCTTGCGCTGAAGCTTCACTGTTCGGGTGTTCCTTCCGGGGAGCCGCCGGCCGCTTTCTGTATCGGGGCGGCGTGCGAAGAGGACTACGGGTTGGGTGGGGCGCGAGGCCGTTCATTCCTGTTCGGCTCGCACCGTGCGGTACCGAAATTAGGCAGAACAGGTGACGGGGTCGACGGGGGTTGGTGAACGGACGGTGAACCATGGCGGACGGGCGAGTGCGGTTGGGTGGGTTTGTGCCTGGGATTAAGCGGGCGTTATCCGCCCGTTATGGGGCCGTGACCTTCCTCAGGGGGTGGCCGGGGGGTACGGCCGGGGGCCGGAGGGGGTGGCCGGATCTCGCCGGTCGCGGGCGGGGGCGCGGTCGTGGTCGCGGCCGGGCGGGGCGGGGGCGTCCGGGCGGAGCCGGAACGACGGAAGCGGGGCGGTCCGGGGTGCCCACCGGCCCCCTGTCCGCCCCGCCGCCCGGAGCCGCGCACCGCGCCCCGCCCCCTCCGTCAGGACCCCGCCGGCACCGCCGGCGCGGGCTGCCACAGGGTGTGGAAGGTGAGGCGGCTGGCCTCCACCGCGTGGCGCTGGTCGGCGTGCAGGACGCCCAGGGCGTACGCCGTCGCCGGGGCGATGCGCGGGGTGCGGGCCGCCGTCGCCGAGGCGGTGGCCGCCTCCGAGGCGTCCCGGTGCTGGTTCAGGGCCTCGCTCGCGGCGGCGAGGCGGGGGGCGTCGTCCCCCAGGGCCTCCTGCGCGTACCGGTGCACGCGCAGCAGGCGGCGCACCTCGTGCCAGGCGGCGTCCGCGTGCGCCGAGTACGGGCCGGAGGCGTCGGCGGCGGGCAGGGAGTCCACGGCCGCCTCCAGACGGGTCCGGGCCACCGCCGCCAGCGGGGTGAGGACGTCGGGCAGGCGTCCGCCGGCCGCCACCGGGTCCAGCGGGACCTCCGAGGCGAGCACCGCCACCGCGTCCGCCACCGCGTGGAACCGCGCCGACCCGAGCGCCTGGAGGGTCGCCGAGTGCGCGCGGGTCCGGGCGAGGGTCAGCTGCCGTTCCAGCAGGGCGCCCGCGCGCGCCGAGCCGACCGTGAGCGCGCCCGCGGCGGTGCCGCGCGGCGCCGGGACCTCCGGGGAGGCCGAGAGCCGCTGCAGGGCCTCCATCAGGCGCGACAGCCGGGCCGCGTACGCGTGCTCGTCCGCCAGGGTGGAGGAGAGCCAGACCAGCTCGGTGCGCAGCGGGTCCGCCCAGCCCGACTGGGTGACGACCCGGAACGTGCTCAGGGACGAGGCGATGCGGCGCGCGGCCCCCCGCAGGCCGTGCGCCGCCTCCGCCCCGTCCCCGGCGTCGGGGCCGCCCCCCGCGCCCGCCGCGCCTGCGTCATGCAGGCGCAGCGCGCGCAGGAAAGCGGTGGCCTGGGAACGCAGGTACACGCCGAGCACGTCACCTGCGGTCGGGTCATGGTTTGGCTGAGCCACGCCGGCGCCTCCGGGCGTCTATGAGCATCTCCTGTACGTGCCGCAGCGGCTGGCCCTCGGCGTCGGTGCTGTGCCGGGTCCATTCGCCGTCCGGGCCCAGGTGCCAGGAGGAGGTGGCGTCGGACATGCCGGTCTCCAGCATCCGGTCCAGGGCCGCGCGGTGGCCGGGGTCGGTGACCCTGACCAGCGCCTCGATGCGGCGGTCGAGGTTGCGGTGCATCATGTCGGCGCTGCCGATCCACACCTCGGGCTCGCCGCCGTTGCCGAAGGCGAAGACCCGGGAGTGTTCCAGGAAGCGGCCGAGTATCGAGCGGACCCGGATGTTCTCCGAGAGCCCCGGGACCCCGGGGCGCACGGCGCAGATGCCGCGCACCCAGATGTCGACCGGGACCCCCACCTGGGAGGCCCGGTAGAGGGCGTCGATCAGGGCCTCGTCGACGATCGAGTTCATCTTCAGCCGCACGGAGGCCGGACGGCCGGAGCGGTGGTGGTCCGCCTCCTTGTCGATGCGCGCGATGAGCCCGTCGCGCAGGGACTTCGGGGCGGTCAGCAGCCGGCGGTAGGTCTCGCGCCGGGAGTAGCCGGACAGCCGGTTGAAGAGGTCGGAGAGGTCCGCGCCGACCTGCGGGTCGGCGGTGAGCAGGCCGAGGTCCTCGTAGAGGCGGGCGGTCTTGGGGTGGTAGTTGCCCGTGCCGACGTGGCTGTAGCGGCGCAGGGTCTCGCCCTCCTGGCGGACCACGAGGGAGAGCTTGCAGTGGGTCTTGAGGCCGACCAGGCCGTAGACCACGTGGCAGCCGGACTCCTCCAGCTTGCGCGCCCACTTGATGTTCGCCTGCTCGTCGAAGCGGGCCTTGATCTCGACGAGGACGAGGACCTGCTTGCCGGACTCGGCGGCGTCGATCAGCGCGTCGACGATGGGGGAGTCGCCGGAGGTGCGGTACAGCGTCTGCTTGATCGCGAGGACGTCCGGGTCGGCGGCCGCCTGTTCCAAGAAGGCCTGGACGGACGTGGAGAAGCTGTCGTACGGGTGGTGGAGCAGGACGTCGCGCTCGCGCAGCGCGGCGAAGATGTCCGGCGCGGAGGCGGACTCCACCTCGGCGAGGTCGCGGTGGGTGCCGGCGACGAACTTGGGGTACTTCAGCTCGGGCCGGTCGAGGGAGGAGATCCCGAAGAGGGCCGTCAGGTCGAGGGGGCCGGGCAGCGGGTACACCTCGGCGGCGGAGACCTTCAGCTCCTGGACGAGCAGGTCCAGCACGCCGGGGTCGATGGACTCCTCGACCTCCAGGCGCACCGGCGGGCCGAAGCGGCGCCGCATGAGCTCCTTCTCCAGGGCCTGGAGCAGGTTCTCGGCGTCGTCCTCCTCGACCTCCAGGTCCTCGTTGCGGGTCACGCGGAACATGTGGTGCGCGAGCACCTCCATGCCGGGGAAGAGCTCCTCCAGGTGCGCGGCGATGACGTCCTCCAGCGGGACGTAGCGCTGCGGGGAGGCCTCCAGGAAGCGGGAGAGCAGGGGCGGGACCTTGACCCGGGCGAAGTGGCGGTGGCCGCTGACGGGGTTGCGCACGACGACGGCCAGGTTGAGGGAGAGGCCGGAGATGTACGGGAAGGGGTGCGCGGGGTCCACGGCCAGCGGGGTGAGCACCGGGAAGATCTGGTTGCGGAACAGGGTGAAGAGGCGCGCCTGCTCCTTCTCGGTGAGGTCGGGCCACCGGATGAGGTGGATGCCCTCCTCCGCGAGCTGGGGGGCGATGTCCTGCTGGTAGCAGGCGGCGTGCCGGGCCATGAGCTCGCGGGAGCGGGTCCAGATGAGGTCGAGGACCTCGCGGGGCTGGAGGCCGGAGGCCGAGCGGGTGGCGACCCCGGTCGCGATGCGGCGCTTGAGGCCGGCGACGCGGACCATGAAGAACTCGTCGAGGTTGCTGGCGAAGATCGCCAGGAAGTTCGCGCGTTCGAGGAGCGGGGTGGTGGGGTCCTCGGCCAGCTCCAGGACGCGCTCGTTGAAGGCCAGCCAGCTGCGTTCGCGGTCGAGGAACCGGTTGGCGGGGAGCTCGCCGTCGTCGTCCTTGTCCTCGTAGGCGTCGAGGTCGGCGTCGAGGTCGGGATCGAGGTCGACGCGGGCGGTGCCGCCCGTGGCGTGCGGGGTGTGGGGGCGGTGGGCGGCTATGGAGCCGAGGCGCGACCTCGTGGGCGCCTTTTCCTCCGTCTTTTCCTCTGCCTTTGCCGATGTCTTCGCCGCTGCCTTGTCCTGGGCCTTCGCCGGTGTCGCGGAGGCGGCGGAGGAGGAGGCGGAACGGTGAGACGGGTGCTGTGCGGGGACCTCGGTGGGGCCTGCGCTGGGCTGGTGGCTCATGACTCCATTCTTCCGCGCACGGGGCAGGACAGGCGCGTCGGAAGTGTTCGCCGTCAGTCGGAGTCGGGGCTGCATGCTGGGAGGCTCGCAAGCGCGTCTGAATGCCCGGTTAATGGCGTATGGCTTCCAGGCTCCGGCTGGTGGATGGGGTGTGGGGGGTTCGGGGGCGGGGCGGGGGTTCGGCGGCGCACCGGCCGGGCGGGGGCGGGGACGGCGGGCCGGGACCGGGGGAGGGCGGGACCGGGGGTGGTCGGGACGTGGGCGGGGCGGTCTCAGGGAGGGGTGGGGGTTTCCCGCCAGTCTCATCGTCCTTCCGCGTCGGGCCGGCCTGTCAAGGGCGCTCCCTTCGGTCGCGTCGCTGCGCGATGGCCTTCGGCCACCCTTGACAGGCCGTCCCGCCACGAAAAGCCGAAGACTGCCGGGAACCCCCCAAAGGAACGGGACGGAGCAGAGACGGACACGCGGCGGGGCCGGAAATCAGACGAGGTCGTCGGGGGCCGCCTCACCACCCCTCCGGGCCGCCTGATGAATCGATCGGGGCCGCCCCCACGCGTCAGATCGCTACGCGCTTCTCTCGTCTCAGCGTC
Organism: Streptomyces sp. NPDC096136; assembly: GCF_044763325.1. NCBI lineage: Bacteria > Bacillati > Actinomycetota > Actinomycetes > Kitasatosporales > Streptomycetaceae > Streptomyces > Streptomyces sp. NPDC096136. The sequence goes on from NZ_JBIWFZ010000010.1 coordinate 28,197, forward strand.
CGACGGCCGTCCGGGGCCGATCCCTGCACCAAAGGGCGACCAGGTGGCCATCCGGGACGTCTGGGCGCCGCAGATCGCTACGCGCTCCTGCCGTCCCAGCGTCTGACGGCCGTCTGGGGCTGGGATGCCCCGCAGGCAGTCCTTTGGCACAGGTAGATGCCCATCCGGTCGTCGTCTGGTGCAGGGATCGGCCCTGGGCGGGCCGCAGGCGCCGAGGCGGGGGCAGCGGGTAGCGATCTGTTGCGCCCACCCACCCCGGATGCCCATCCGGTCGTCGCCTGGTGCAGGGATCAGCCCCGGACGGGCTGCGGACGCTGAGATGGGAGGAGCGCGTAGCGATCTGATGCGCCCGCCCCCTCGGATGACGATCCGGTCGTCCTTCGGCGGGGGGATCGGCCCCGGACGGGCTGCGGACGCTGAGATGGGAGGAGCGCGTAGCGATCTGATGCGTGGGGGTGGCCCCGGTCTCCACTGGATGTCGGCCCGGAGGAGTGGTGAGGCGGCCCCCGACGACCTCGCCTCATCGCGGCTCCCGCCGTGTGTCCGTCTCTGCTCCGTCCCGTTCCTTTGGGGGGTTCCCGGCAGTCTTCGGCTTTTCGTGGCGGGACGGCCTGTCAAGGGTGGCCGAAGGCCATCGCGCAGCGACGCGACCGAAGGGAGCGCCCTTGACAGGCCGGCCCGACGCGGAAGGACGATGAGACTGGCGGGAAACCCCCAACCCTCCCTGAGACCGCCCCGCCCACGTCCCGCCCTCCCCCGGTCCCGGCCCGCCGTCCCCGCCCCCGCACGGCCGGGTGCGCCGCCGAACCCCCGCCCCGCCCCCCCCAGGGGGGCGATGGCGGGTCGTGCCGGGCGGGTTCCTCAGCTCTCCGTGCGGTACATCAGGTCGACCTCGTGCGTCGTGAAGCCCAGGCCCTCGTAGACGGCCAGGGCGGCCGGGTTGTCGGCGTCCACGTAGAGCATCGCCGTCGGCAGGCCCGTGCCCGCCAGGTGGTGGAGGCCGATGGCGGTGAGGGCCTTGCCGAGGCCGCCGCCCTGGGCGCCCGGGCGGACGCCGACGACGTAGACCTCGCCGAGCTGTTCCTCGGCATGGACCTTCGTCCAGTGGAAGCCGACCAGTTCGCCCTCGCGCTCCGCCAGGAAGAAGCCCTTGGGGTCGAACCACGGCTGCGCGATGCGGTCGTCGAGGTCCCGCTGCGTCAGGGAGCCCTGCTCCGGGTGGTGGGCGAAGGCGGCGGCGTTGGCGGCGAGCCAGGCCGCGTCGTCCTGGCCGGGGACGAAGGTGCGGACCGTCACCCCGGCGGGCAGGGCCGGCTCGGGGAGCGGCGGCGAGTCCGGGCCCAGGGGGCGGCGCAGCTGGCGGAGTTCGCGGAACAGGGTCAGGCCGAGGACCTGCGCGAGGTGGCGGGCGGCGGACTTGCCGCCGTGCGCCCAGACCCGGATGCGCTTGCCCGAGGCGTTGAGGAGGGCGGTGCCCAGGGCCCGGCCGTGTCCGCGGCCGCGGAGCGCGGGGTGGACGACGAGTTCCGCAGCGGGGGCCTCCACCGGGTCGGTGTCCTCCAGCTGCCCGTACGCGACGAGCCGGCCGTCGGCGGTGGTCAGGAAGTGGCGGATGCCCTCGCGGGGGCCGCCGCGCAGCTGGAGGCGGCCCTGCTCGGAGACGGCGGTGGTGCCGTCGGTGCGGGCCGCCTCGTGGATCAGCCCGAGGACCGCCTCGGCCTGTTCCTCCGTCAGTTCGTCGAGGATCTCGATGTGCCGTCCCGGCTCCAGGGCCGTTGCTGCGTCAGTCATGCTCCGAGCCTACGACCGACATCCCCCGACGGTTGCGCGTAACCAGCTCGCAACCCGTACCCCCCTGTTGGCGCTACGCGCGTTGACCATAGGCTGCGGGCACTTCCCAGTTGTCTCGCTGTCCAAAAAGGGGAACAGATGTCAGCGAAGCCACAACGGCACCGCACGGCCCGCCGGTTGACCTTCGGCGCGCTCGCCCTCACCGCGAGTGCCGGTGCGATGGTCGCCGCCGCACTGCCGGCCGGTGCCGCGAGTGGCGGCGGTGTGCCGGCCAAGGGCCGGACCGTCGACGTACAGATGCTGTCGTTCAACGACTTCCACGGCACGCTGGAGCCCCCGCAGGGCTCCTCGGGCACGGTCGGCGAACTGCAGGCTGACGGCACCACCAAGTCCATACCCGCAGGCGGCGTCGAGTACCTGGCGACCGGTCTGCGCGAGGCCCGCAAGGGCCACGAGTACTCCGTCACGGCCGCGGCCGGCGACATGATCGGCGGCAGCCCGATGCTGTCCGGTCTCTTCCACGACGAGCCGACCGTCGAGGCGCTGAACAAGCTGAACCTCGACGTGACGAGCGTGGGCAACCACGAGTTCGACGAGGGCAAGGACGAGCTGCGCCGGATGGCGTACGGCGGCTGTCACCCGGTCGAAGGCTGCTTCGAGTACGGCAAGACCTACACGGGAGCGGAGTTCAAGTACCTCGCCGCGAACGTGACGGACGAGAAGACCAAGCGTCCGCTGATGTCGCCCACCTTCATCTGGAAGAAGGGGGACGTGAAGATCGGTTTCATCGGCGTCACCCTGGAGGGCACCCCGGACGTCGTCACGGCCGACGGCGTGAAGGGCCTCAAGTTCGGCGACGAGGTCGAGACGATCAACAAGTACGCCGCCGAGCTGGACAAGCAGGGCGTGAAGTCGATCGTGGCGCTGATCCACGAGGGCGGTCTGCCGGCGAGCGGCGCGTACAACTACGACTGCAACGTGCCGGGTGCCGGCGCGGGCATCTCGGGTGCGATCGTCGACATCGCGAAGAACGTCAGCCCGAAGGTCGACGCGCTGGTGACGGGCCACACGCACCAGGCGTACTCGTGCAACATCCCGGACCCGGCGGGCAACCCGCGCACGGTGACCTCGGCGGCCTCGTACGGCCGGCTGTTCACGGACACCACGCTGACGTACGACAAGGCGACGAAGGACATCGTCCGTACGCCGGTGCAGTCGCCGAAGCCGGTGAACAAGGTCGTCAGCCGGGACCTGCCGAAGGCCCCGGACATGACCGAGCTGATCGACCGCTGGAAGAAGCTGGCGGCCCCGGTCGCGAACCGTCCGATGGGCTACATCTCGGCCGACATCGCGGGCCGCGGCTCGGAGGCGCCGGAGAAGCCGCTCGGCGACCTGATCGCCGACGCGCAGCTGGACGCGACCTCCGCGGCCGACAGGGGCGGGGCGCAGCTGGCCATCATGAACCCGGGCGGCATCCGTGCCGACCTGGCGTACAAGGCGGCCGGTGACGAGGGCGACGGTGTCGTCACGTACGGCGAGTCGTACACGGTCCAGCCGTTCAACAACCTGCTGAACGTGGTGGACCTGACCGGCGCGCAGCTGGTCACGGCGCTCCAGCAGCAGGTCAGCGGCCCGGTCAACGGCCCGAACCCGAAGATCCTCCAGATCTCGAAGGGCCTGACCTACACCCTGGACATGACGAAGTCGGGCGCGGACCGGATCGTCGTGGACTCGGTGAAGCTGAACGGCGCGGCGATCGACCCGGCCAAGTCCTACCGGGTCGTGATGAACGAGTTCCTGGCGGGCGGCGGCGACGGTTTCACCGTCCTGAAGGACCACAAGAACAAGCTGGTCGGCGTGCCGGACCTGGAGGCGTTCAACAACCTCCTGGCGAAGTCGACGGCGGCCTCGCCGATCGCTCCGCCGAAGGCGGACCGGATCACGGTCGTCAAGTAGTCGCCGCGTAGTCGCCGTCGGGCGGCGCCCCGCGGCGCCCGACGGCGAGCGGACGGGGAGGGGCGGTGGGCCGGAGCGGCCCGCCGCCCCTTCCGCATGTCCGGGGGCGGCCGGTCCTCAGACCTGGGCGAGGTACTTGGCGACGGCGGCGTGGAAGGCGTCCGGGTCGGTGAACGGGGCGAAGTGGTCGCCGTCGAGGGCCGTGTAGGAGGTGTGGGGGCGGCGGGCGACCATGGCGTCGGCGACGTCCTGGCGGAGGGCCTGGCTGCGGGCGGCGTGGACCAGCAGGGCCGGGCAGGTGCTCGCGAGCCAGGTGTCCCAGTGGTCGCCGTTGCAGGCGTAGATGGAGTCGAGCATGTCCTGGCCGTGGAAGGCGAGCCGCCAGCCGCTCCCGTCGGGCAGGGGGCGGACGCCGTCGGCGACGAAGGGCAGGGCGGCCGGGTCGACGGCGGCGAGGAGTTCCTCGCGGGTGGGCGCGGTGTAGGGGAGCGTGCCGAGGAAGTCGAACCAGTTCGGCCCGGTGGGGACGTTGATCGCCACAGTGGCGTCGACGCCGATCAGGACGCCGATCCGGTCGGGGTGGGCGGCGGCCAGGTGGTAGGCGTTGAGGCCGCCGAGGGAGTAGCCGAGGAGGGCGACCGGTTCGGTGAGGCCGAGGTGGTCGAGGAGGGCGACGGCGTCGGCGACGTATCCCTCGCGGCGGTAGTGCGGGGCGCGGTCGGAGTCGCCGTGGCCGCGCTGGTCGGGGGCGATGACCCGCCACGCGTCGCCGAGGGCGGCGGCCAGGGCGGTGAAGGCGGCGGCTTCGGACATGCCGCCGTGCAGGGCGAGCAGCGGGCGGCCGGTGCCGCCGAAGTCCAGGTACGACAGTGCGCGTCCGTCGATGTCCAGTGTGTGGCGCATGGTTCGGCTCTCCCCGTTCGTTGCCGGCTGTGGTGCTCGGTGACGGCTTCAGCCTGACAGGGTTTGGGCAAGTGCGCAATACGCACGTGTAGGGCGGGCGCCCAAATGCAGTGGCCCGGCTACGATCCCGGCATGGGAAATCGCGAGGACCTGCTGGCCGGAGCGCGCCGCTGCCTGGAGGAGAAGGGCTACCTGCGCACGACCGTGCGCGACATCGCCTCGGCGGCGCAGGTGAGCATGGCCGCGATCGGCTACCACTTCGGCTCCCGCGAGGTGCTCCTCAACCAGGCGCTGTTCGCCGCCATGGAGGAGTGGGCCGCCGGCGCCGGCCGGCTCGTCGGGCAGGGCGACACGAGCGAGGCGCGCTACGCCGACACCTGGGACCGCAAGATCCGCGACTTCGGCGAGATGCGCTGGCTGTGGACCGCGTCCGTCGAGGCCTTCGTCCACGCCCAGTCCTCACCCGAGCTGCTCGCGATCCTCGCGGAGGGCCAGCGGCGCAACCGGCGCATGGTGGCCGCGGCGCTGCGCGGGGTCCCCGAGGACGCGGTGACGGAGGAGGACGTGCGCTCCCTCGGATCCCTGCACATCGCCCTGCTGAGCGGGGTCATGGTGCAGGTCCTGACCGACCCGGAGCAGGCGCCGACCGGGGCGGAACTCGCCCGGGGGCTGCGCGCGATGGTCGGGCTGCTCGGCGAACCGGCCCGTACCGACGGGTAGTAACCCCGCGCTCCGCACGCCATAATCCCGTCCGGCCACGGTGGCCGGACGACCGGACTGCGGACAAAGGGGCGGGCATGGCACTGGACCGACGGACCTTCCTGACCGGCGCACTGGCGGCGGGAGCGGGAGCCGCCGCACTCGGACTGGGCACGGCCGCCCCGGCCGCGGCGCAGGGACCCGCCGCGAGAGGCCGGGCCGCGAGAACCCTCGGCACCCAGGACTGGATGGCGGGCCTCGGCGACTCCACCGCCCTCCAGCGCATGACCATCCCCGGCACCCACGACTCCGGCGCCCGCCAGGGCGGCCTCTACGTCGCCTGCCAGAACACCTCGATCGCCGAGCAGCTCGACTCCGGCATCCGCTTCCTCGACGTCCGCTGCCGGGTGACGGGCGGCTCCTTCGCCATCCACCACGCCGCGTTCTTCCAGAACCTGATGTTCGGGGACGTCCTCGTCGCCTGCGCGGACTTCCTCGCCGCGCACCCCTCGGAGACCGTCCTGATGCGCGTGAAGCAGGAGTACTCCACCGAGAGCGACGCCACCTTCCGTGCCGTCTTCGACGACTACCTCGACCACCGCGGCTGGCGCCCGCTCTTCCGGATCGCCGACACCCTGCCCACCCTCGGCCAGGCCCGCGGCAGGGTGGTGCTCCTCGCCGACAACGCCGGCCTGCCGGGCCTGCGCTACGGCGACGGCGGGGTCTTCGACATCCAGGACGACTACAACACGGAGCCCTTCGGCAAGATCGGCCGGATCCAGGACCAGTTCCGCAAGGCCGTCCAGCAGCCGGGCAGGCTCTTCGTGAACTACACCAGCACCGCCGCCTACATGCCCCCGCGCTGGAACTCCGACCGGCTCAATCCGCAGGTCCACGCCTTCGTCGACGGCTCCGAGCTGGCCGGCCGGACCGGGCTCGGCATCGTCCCCATGGACTTCCCGAACACCCGCTCCGGCCTGGTCGCCTCACTGATCCGGCACAACTGACCCCTGCGGCCGCGGATCCGCCGAGGGCGGCGGCGCCGGGGCGCCCGGGATGCGCAGCACGGCCTCCGTGCCGCCCGCCCCGTCCGCCGCCGCCCGCAGCTCGGCCGTCCCGCCCGAGCGGGCGGCCGTACGGGCCACGATGGACAGGCCGAGCCCGCTGCCGGGCAGGGCGCGGGCCGACTCGGAGCGCCAGAACCGCTCGAAGACGTACGGGAGGTCCTCGGGCGGGATGCCCGGCCCGTGGTCGCGCACGGTCAGCTCGCCCGCCCGCAGCGAGACCTCGACGGCCCCGCCGGGCGGGCTGAACTTCACGGCGTTGTCGAGGAGGTTGACCACCGCCCGCTCCAGCGCGGCCGCCTCGCCCCGTACGTACCAGGGCTCCAGCTCCGCGCCGAAGCGCAGCTCCGGGCCGCGCAGCCGGGCCCGGGACAGGGCCGTCCCGGCGATGTCGTGCAGGGCCACCACCCCGAGCGGGGCGTGCGGGGCCGCGTCCGGGCGGGAGAGCTCCTGGAGGTCCCCGATCAGCGAGGCCAGCTCCGTCATCTGCGCCTTCACCGAGGCCAGCAGCTCCCGGCGGTCCTCGGGCGGGATGGCCCGGCCGGTCTCCTCGCTGCGCGCGAGCAGCTCGATGTTGGTGCGCAGCGAGGTGAGCGGGGTCCGCAGCTCGTGCCCGGCGTCCGCGATCAGCTGGGCCTGGCGCTCCTGGGAGGAGGCCAGGGCGGCGGTCATGGAGTTGAAGGACCGCGACAGGCGGGCGATCTCGTCGTCGCCCTCGTCGGGGATCCGGACGGTGAGGTCCTCGGTGCGGGCGATGTGCTCGACCACCCCGGTGAGCTCGTCCACGGGCCGCAGCCCGGTCCGGGCCACCCACAGTCCGGCCGCGCCCGCGCCGACCACGCCGATGCCCGAGACCAGGAGCAGCACCCACGTCAGGGTGGAGAGCGGCTGGTCGATGTCGGCCAGCGGCTTGGCGATGGAGACCCCGAAGCTCGCGCCGGTGGTGAGGCGCTTGTTGATCGTGTACACCCGCATCTTGGTGCCGTCGGAGGTCGAGGCGTCGTGCAGGGTCTTGCCGCTCAGGCCGGCGGCCACGGCCTTGTCGGCCTCGGAGACCGGCAGGTCGCTGCGTCCGCTCACCAGGCAGCGGGAGCCGTCCGCGGTGACGATCTGCACGGTCGGGCCGAGCTCCTCGGCGATGTTGGGCGGTCCCACCGCCGGGCGGGTCACGCAGCCCTCGCGCAGGGTGCGCACCACCTGTTCGTCGGGCTGGGTGGCGAGCAGCGACTGGTTCAGCTGGTCGTTGAGCTGCGCCCGCACCATCACCCAGCACACCCCCGCCACCGCCGCGACGGCGACGGCGACGGCGACGGTCACCAGCAGCGCCAGCCGGGAGCGCAGCGGCAACGCGCGGAACCGGGCGGCCGGACTCGTCATTCGGGCCCGCCCTCGCCGGCCCGCAGCACGTACCCGACCCCGCGCACGGTGTGGACCAGGCGCGGCTCGCCGCCCGCCTCGGTCTTGCGGCGCAGGTACATCACGTACACGTCGAGGGAGTTGGAGCTGGGCTCGAAGTCGAAGCCCCAGACCGTCTTGAGGATCTGCTCGCGGGTCAGGACCTGGCGCGGGTGCGCGAGGAACATCTCCAGCAGGGTGAACTCGGTACGGGTCAGCTCCACCGGCCGCCCGGCGCGGGTGACCTCGCGGGTGGCGAGGTCCATGCGCAGGTCGCCGAAGGTCAGCACGTCCTCGGGCTGGACGGGGCCGGCGGCGGGCGCGGCATAGGAGCTGCGGCGCAGCAGGGCGCGGACGCGGGCGAACAGCTCGTCCAGCTCGAACGGCTTGACGAGGTAGTCGTCGGCGCCCGCGTCGAGGCCGGTGACGCGGTCGCCGACGGTGTCGCGGGCGGTCAGCATCAGGATCGGCGTCACGGCCCCCGCGGCGCGCAGCCGGCGGGCCGCCGTCAGCCCGTCCATGCGGGGCATCTGGATGTCGAGGACGATCAGCTCGGGGGCGTACGAGGCCGCCTGGTCGAGGGCGTCGATGCCGTCGACGGCGGTCCGCACGTCGTACCCCTCGAAGGCGAGGCTGCGGCGCAGGGCCTCGCGCACGGCCGGCTCGTCGTCCACGACGAGGATCCGCTGCGGGTCGCCTTCGGCGGGATTCATTCGGTTCCCCCAGGGGTGGTGGTCGTCGGTGCGCGGGACGGGGCCGGGCCCGTCCGGGTCCCGTCCCAGGGTGTCAGAAGGATCCGAGGGAGATGCCGAACCCGTTGCCGCCGCGGCTGCTGCCGTCGGAGCCGCCGTCGGAGCCGGCGCCGGATCCGCTGCCGCCCTTGCGGAGCGAGTCGAGGTCGGCCTTGACGGTGTTGACGGGGATGGCGAAGCCGAGGCCGACGCTGCCGGCGCTGGAGCTGTCGCTGGAGGGGGAGAAGATCGCGGAGGGCATGCCGACGATCTCGCCGTTCATGTTGACGAGGGCGCCGCCGGAGTTGCCGGGGTTGAGGGAGGCGTCGGTCTGGATGGCCTTGTAGGAGGTGGTGTTCGAGCCGGTGTTGCCGTTGAACTGCTGGCCGTCGTACGAGAACGGCCAGCCGCCGCCCCCGCCGCCCTGCCGGCCGCGCTGCTGCTGCTGGTCCTCCGACTTGGGCACGTTCACCTCGCGGTCGAGCGCGGAGACGATGCCGCTGGTGACGGTGCCGGTGAGGCGGTCGGGGGAGCCGATGGCGACGACCTGGTCGCCGACCTTGAGGTTGTCGGAGTTGCCGAGCTTGGCGGGCCGCAGGCCGCTCGCGCCCTGGAGCTTGATCAGGGCGAGGTCCTTGTCGGGGTCGGTGCCGAGCGTCCTGGCCGCGTACTTCTTCCCGTCGCTCATCGTCACCTGGATCTCGGAGGCGCCGCTGACGACGTGGTTGTTCGTGACGATCTCGCCGTCGGCGGTGACCACGATCCCGGAGCCGGTGCCCTGGCCGGAGCCGGTGCGGGTGTCGATGCGGACGACGGACGGGCTGACCTGCTCGGCCACGCCGGAGACGGTGCCGTTGCTGGACTGGGAGACGTTGGTGCCGTTGAAGCCCCCGCCGCCCGACCCGTTCTGGCCGAGGAACTGCTGTACGGCGGCCGCCGTTCCGCCGCCGACCACGGCCGCGGCGAGGGCGACGGCGGCGAGCAGCGCGACGGGGCGCTTGGCGCGGGGCGCGGGGGTGGGGGCGGGGGCCTCGGCTCCCCAGTGGGCCCATCCGGCGGGGGCTGCGGGGGCTGCGGGGGCGCTATCGGCGCCGAGCCCGCCGAGGCCGCTGAGCCCGCCGGTGCCGCCGGCGGCACCGTTCGCGTCGGTGTGGCCGGTGTGGCCGGTGTGGCCGGTGTGGCCGGTGTGGCCGTGGTCGTCGGCGCCGTGGGCGGCCGGAGCCTGGGGCCGGTGCGCCTCGTGCCATCCCGGGGCGGGGTCCGCCGGGGGGTACGCGGGCGGGGGCGGGTAGGACCCGTCGCCCATCGCGTCGTGGGCCAGCCGGTCACGCCCCCGCTGCCACTCCTCGCCGAAGGGCGAGTGCGGGGCCGGACGGTTCTCCTGCGGGTACTCGCCTTCGCGGCGGAAGTTGTCGGTCATGTCCGTGACTCTGTCCCCGGATCATGAAAGCTTCCTGAGTCCCGGCTGAGAAGCCCGACAGAACCGTGTATGCCCGATATAAGGCCGGGGCCCGGCCCCGGGGGAGCGGGCGACGGGCGGGGCGGCGACCCCGCCCGTCACAGGGGAACCGCGTCAGCGGCAGCCGCAGCTGCGGCGGATCACCAGGGCCGACGGGAACTGCTTGAGGCGCTCGCGGCGCGAGCCCGCCACGCGGAGGGCGTCGTCCAGGACGAGGTCCACCGCCGCGCGGGCCATCGCCGGGCGGTCCGAGGAGACCGTCGTCAGCGGAGGGTCCGTCAGCGCCGCCTCCTTCACGTCGTCGAAGCCGGCCACCGCCAGCTCCCCGGGCACGTCGATGCGCAGCTCGCGCGCGGCGCGCAGCACACCGATCGCCTGGTCGTCCGTCGCGCAGAAGATCGCCGTCGGCCGGTCCGGGCGGGCCAGGACCTCCAGGGCGACCCGGTACGCGTCGTAGCGGTTGTACGGGGCCTCGATGACCCGGCCCTCGACCGAGCGGCCGGCCTCCAGCATGGCCCGCCGCCAGCCCTCGACGTGGTCGGCGACCGGGTCGCCGACGGACGGGGTGTTCTCGATGCCGCCGATGCAGGCCACGTACTCGTGGCCGTGCTCCAGCAGGTGCCGCGTCGCGAGCTGCGCGCCGCCGATGTCGTCCGTGACCACCGCCACGTCGTCGATGGCCTCGGGACGCTCGTGCAGCAGCACGATGCGCGCGTCCCAGGCCTCGATCTCCGACGCGGCGCGCTCGCTCATGCCCTGGCTGACCAGGATCAGCCCGGACACCCGCATGCCGAGGAACGCGCGCAGGTAGTGGACCTCGCGCTCGTCCCGGTAGTCGGAGTTGCCGACCAGGACCATCTTTCCGCGCTCGGCCGCGGCCTGCTCGACCGCGTGCGCCATCTCCGCGAAGAACGGCTGGCGCGCGTCCGGGACGATCATGCCTATGAGGTCGGTGCGCCGCGACGCCATCGCCTGGGCGACCCGGTCCGGGCGGTAGCCCAGGTCCTTGATCGCGGCGAGTACACGCTCGCGCGTGGCCGGGGCGACCGGCCGGGGTCCGTTGTTGATGACGTAGCTCACGACGGCGGTAGACGTACCCGCAAGTCGTGCAACGTCATCCCGCGTCACCTTGGCCACGCGCGGAAGTCTACGCGGGGTGACCTACCTCTGGGCAGGGAGTCCTGGAGAGTGGATGGTCACAGGGGCTCCTCCTAATGGGGGACGGCCGCCGGGGTCTCGGCCGCGGCCTCGGCAGGAGCCTGCCCGCGGTCGGCCGGGGCCTTCTTCCGCTCGGCCTGGGCCGCCGCCTCCGCCGCCGCCCGCTCGACCTTCTCCGGGGTGACGAAGCGGTAGCCGACGTTGCGGACGGTGCCGATCAGCGACTCGTGCTCGGGGCCGAGCTTGGCGCGCAGCCGCCGGACGTGGACGTCCACCGTCCGGGTGCCGCCGAAGTAGTCGTAGCCCCAGACCTCCTGGAGGAGCTGGGCGCGGGTGAAGACCCGGCCCGGGTGCTGGGCGAGGTACTTCAGGAGCTCGAACTCCTTGAAGGTCAGGTCCAGGACCCGCCCCTTGAGCTTGGCGGAGTACGTCGCCTCGTCGACCGACAGGTCGCCGTTGCGGATCTCCATGGGGGAGTCGTCGGAGCCGAGCTGCTGGCGGCCGGTGGCCAGCCGCAGCCGGGCCTCCACCTCGGCCGGGCCGGCGGTGTCGAGGAGCACGTCGTCGATGCCCCAGTCGGCGGTGACGGCGGCGAGCCCGCCCTCCGTCACCACGAGGATCAGCGGGCAGCCGGGTCCGGTGGACCGCAGCAGCTGGCAGAGCGACCGCACCTGCGGCAGGTCGCGGCGGCCGTCGACGAGGATCACGTCGGCCCCGGGGGTGTCCACCAGGGCGGGTCCTTCGGCCGGGGCCACCCGGACGTTGTGCAGCAGCAGTCCGAGTGCGGGCAGCACCTCGGCGGACGGCTGCAGGGCGTTGGTCAGCAGCAGGAGAGAGCTCACGCCCGACCACCTGCCCGGGTCGGGCGGTCGTGCCCCTGTTTGCTTCGCTGGTCCATCACGTCGGTTCCTCCTCGGTCCCGTCGAGGACGTGCGTGGTAAGGCTTCGTACGACTTGCCTGGCATGCCGTCCGGCCCCCGCGCCCTGGGGTCCGGATGGATACCACTGTTCTCGGTCCGTTCAACGTGCTGAAAGCACAAAAGGACCCGGGGGCCACACTGCCCGGATCCTCTACGCCGCCAGAATAGCCCACCCGCCCTTTCGGGGCCGAGGGCCGCCATGCACCGCATTCTGTGGTTCGCGCCACGCCTTCCTCCTGCGTATGCCCTGGTTTCACCGGATCGGTGGACCCCCTGCGGGCCGCCCGGGCGCACGGACGGCGCGCGGAGGCACGCCGGGGTGACGAGCCGGAGGGGTCATCATGGAGGCCGACGGTGGAGATCCGACGGAGCCCGACACGATAGGAGCTGCAGTGGCAACCGGAACCATCCGCTACTGGGCGGCGGCCAAGGCCGCGGCCAAGACGGCGGAGGAGCCGTACTCGGCGCGCACACTGGCCGAGGCGCTCGACGCAGTGCGGGAACGCCATCCGGGGGAGCTGACCCGGGTCCTGCAGCGCTGCTCCTTCCTCGTGAACGACGAGCCCGTGGGCAAGCGCCCGCACGAGGCCGTCCTGCTGACGGAAGGGGGCACCGTCGAGGTGCTCCCGCCGTTCGCGGGCGGGTGAGGTGGAGATGAGCACTCCCGAGGAACAGCAGCGGCGGCAGCAGCAGGCGGCCGCCGCCCAGCAGGACCCGTACAGCACGCAGACCTGGCAGGCCGACACCTGGGAGACCGGGTACCAGCCGGTGCAGCCGCCGCTCGGCTCGGTGCCGGGGCAGGCGGCCCCGCCCGTTGCCCCGCCCGTTGCTCCGCAGGGGCAGCAGGGGTGGCAGCAGCAGGCCGGCGGCACCGGTGGCGGGGTGTCGTGGCCGGACGCCTCCGCGGGTGGCGGCGCCGCGTACGCGCAGCCGTACCCGGGGCAGGCGCAGCCGCAGGCCCCGGTCGTGCCCGACGCGTGGTTCCGCGACGCCCAGCCGCAGTCGGGGCAGCCCCAGCAGCAGACCGGCGGGGGCGTGCCGTGGCCGGACGCCTCCGCCGGGGGCGCTGCGGGCGCCGCCGCCGAGACGGCGTACCTGCCTCCGTACCCCGGTGCGGGGGAGCCCCGGCCGCAGCAGCCGCAGTCCGCGGTGCCGGACGCGTGGTTCCGCGACGCGCAGCCCCCGTCCTCGTCCCCGGCGCAGGCCGACGCGGCCGCCCAGACGGCGTACCTGCCGCCCGTACGGCAGCCCGGGCCGCCGCAGGGGACCGGGGGCGGCGTGCCGTGGCCGGACGCCTCCGCCGGGGGCGCCGCGGGCGCCGCCGCCGAGACGGCGTACCTGCCGCCGTACCCGGGGCCGGGACGGGACCGGCCGCAGTCCGCGGTCCCGGACGCCTGGTTCCGCGACGCGCAGCCGCAGCCTGCGGTGGACGTGGCGGCTGCGGAGACGGCGTACCTGCCTCCGGTGCGGGATCCGCAGCCTGCGC
>NZ_JBIWFZ010000010.1:41856-269363 GCF_044763325.1 Streptomyces sp. NPDC096136
GGTGGACGTGGCGGCCGCGGAGACGGCGTACCTGCCTCCGGTGCGGGATCCGCAGCCTGCGGTGGACGTGGCGGCCGCGGAGACGGCGTACCTGCCTCCGGTGCGGGACGCGCAGCCTGCGGTGGACGTGGCGGCCGCGGAGACGGCGTACCTGCCTCCGGTGCGGGATCCGCAGCCTGCGGTGGACGTGGCGGCCGCGGAGACGGCGTACCTGCCGCCCGTGCGGGACGCGCAGCCTGCGGTGGACGTGGCGGCCGCGGAGACGGCGTACCTGCCGCCCGTGCGGGACCCGCGGTCCGTGGCCGGCGCGGGTGCCGCCGAGGCCCGGGAAGCGGCGCCGCAGGCGGCGGGCGGGCCCGGGGCGGAGTGGTCTCCGCCCACGCTCGGCGGGAACACCGTGCGCGCCGTCGACCCCGCCCAGGCGCGGGCCGAGGGGCGGTCGCCGATCATCGACCCGGGGCCGCAGTCGGCCATACTGACCGCCGCCCTCGGGCTGCTGCTGGCCGGCGCCGCCGCGCTGGGCCCGTACGCCCTGGTGCTGCCGCTGATCGCCCTCCAGGGCCTCACCGCCGCCGGCTGGTTCCGCCTCAACGGCATGTGGCCGGCCCGCCAGGGCATCGCGCTCGCCTTCGCAGGGGCGCTCGTCGCCGACGGCGCGGTGCTCGCGGTGGACGGCACCTACGGCCCCGGCGCGATCATCGGCACCCTCGGGGTGTGGGTGCTGCTCACCCTGGTCCTCCAGCTGCGCAGCCACGCCGATCCGGACGAGCGGATGTACGGGCTGATGGCCTCGGTGGCCTCGGCCGCCCTGGCGATCGCCTGCGCCGGGTTCCTCGCGGCCGACTGGGCCGCGGTGAGCACCGGGGCGGCCGCCGTGGCCGTCGCCGTCTTCGCGCGGGCCCTGCCGCTGCCGACCGCGCCCTCCGTGGGCGTCTCGCTGGCTGCCGCGGCCGGTGCGGGCATCGCGGTCGGCGGACTGGTCGGGCTCGGCGCGGGCGGTGCGCTGGTCGGCCTCGCGGCCGGCGTGTGCGCGCTGGTGGGGCTGCGCGTGGCGGCGTACGACTACCCGTCGAAGTTCGTCCACATGACGGCCGGTGTCGCGCTGCCGCTGGCGGCCGCCGCCCCCGTCGTCTACCTGATCGGCCGGGTGGTGGGCTGACGGACCGGGGCGGGCCCGTGGGCGTCGTGGGAGACGGCGCTCACAGGCCCGCTCACGGTCCTCCGACCTCGATCATGGTCCACTAGAACGCACGTACCGATGAGGAGTTGGGGGAGGGCACGTGCGTTTCCTGCGTTTCGTGGTGATCGTCGCGGTGGTGCTGGGCGGCCTGTTCGTGGGCGCGGACCGGTGGGCGGTCGGCTACGCCGAGGACCGGCTCGCCGAGCGCATCCAGTCCCACCAGGGGCTGGTCGGCAGCGCCGAGGTCGACATCCACGGCTTCCCCTTCCTCACCCAGGCCCTCAGCCACCAGCTGGAGCAGGTCGACCTGAAGCTGAAGGACATCGACGTCGGCGCCGACGGCCGCCGGACGCGGCTCGCGCAGCTCGATGCCAGCTTCCACGACGTGAAGCTGAACGGGAACTACACCGGCGGCTCCGCCAAGCGCGCCGAGGGCACCGCGCTGATCTCGTACGCGGACCTCACCAAGGCCTCCCAGACCGGCGCCACGCTGACCTACGGCGGCCAGCCCGGCAAGCTGAAGGTCACCGCGACGGTGGAGGTGCTGGGCCGGCCGATCACCCGCAGCGTGATCTCCACCGTCGCGCTGGTCGACGGCAAGGGGGGCGCGGCCGGCAAGACCGTCCGGGTGCACGCGGACTCGGTGCCGGGCGAGGGCATACCGGGGATCGAGAGCGCGATCCGCAGGCGGACGGACTTCGACCGCGGCATCGACGACGGCCTCCCGGCCGGTCTCAAGCTCACCGCGCTGACCTCGGACGAGGCGGGCGTGCACCTCACGCTGACGGGGACGGACGTGAGCCTGGCCGGATCGTGAGACGGCCTGGTCCGATCCGCAGAAGGACGGGCCGCGCGCACAGCCCCGGAAGGCCGGAAGAAGGCCTCCCGGGGCTTTCTCGTCCCGGTATTCGGACGATCCCGTCTCGACATATGACACGCCGGTGACAGGGCGGCCGGTTCGTCCCTACGATCCTGGCTATGAAGCATCAGCAGGCGGACCTCACGAAGCGGCGGGCAGTAGACCTGTGTCGCGTCGCCGCCATGCTCTGTCGCTCCATGTGAGGCGTGAGCCTTCCCGCTCCGCCGGCCGGACCGACGGCCCTTCATCCCGCGTGACCGCACCGCCCTGCCTCCTGCCCCTGACGCCTCCCCGCGCAGGGCCGACGAGCGACAGCCGGAAACGTCGTACGCACAGCAACGCCAGCCCCACCGCAGCACCAGCACAGCCCCGCCGCACACTGCCCCGGAGGAGATCACCATGAGCCGCAGCGACGTCCTCGTAGACGCCGACTGGGTCGAGGCCCACCTGAACGACGCGAACGTCGTCGTCGTCGAGGTGGACGAGGACACGTCCGCCTACGACAAGAACCACATCAAGAACGCCGTCCGGATCGACTGGAAGCAGGACCTCCAGGACCCGGTGCGCCGCGACTTCGTGGACCAGGAGGGCTTCGAGAAGCTCCTCTCCGCCAAGGGCATCTCGAACGACGACACCGTCGTCCTCTACGGCGGCAACAACAACTGGTTCGCCTCGTACGCCTACTGGTACTTCAAGCTCTACGGCCACCAGGACGTCAAGCTCCTCGACGGCGGCCGCAAGAAGTGGGAGCTCGACTCCCGCGACCTGGTCGACGGCAAGGACGTCCCGCAGCGCCCGGCCACCGCGTACAAGGCCAAGGCCCAGGACACCTCCATCCGCGCCTTCCGCGACGACGTCGTCGCCGCGATCGGCTCCCTGAACCTGGTCGACGTCCGCTCGCCCGACGAGTTCTCCGGCAAGCTGCTCGCCCCGGCGCACCTTCCGCAGGAGCAGTCGCAGCGCCCCGGCCACGTGCCGAGCGCCCGCAACATCCCGTGGTCGAAGAATGCCAACGACGACGGCACCTTCAAGTCCGACGAGGAGCTGACCGCCCTCTACGAGGCCGAGCAGGTCGACCTCGCGAAGGACACCATCGCCTACTGCCGCATCGGTGAGCGCTCCGCGCTCACGTGGTTCGTGCTGCACGAGCTCCTGGGCCAGGAGAACGTCAAGAACTACGACGGCTCCTGGACCGAGTACGGCTCGCTCGTCGGCGTGCCGATCGAGCTCGGCCCGAACAAGTAATCCCGGCGGCCGGGCACGCGACGCCCGCCCCTCGTAGCAGCAGAACCTCTCTAGGACAGGACAGAGAACATGTGTGGAGCTCAGATCGGCGGGCCCGACCTCGCGACGCTCAAGCCCGGTGAGACCGCGATCCAGGGCCAGGTGACCAAGGACGGCGAGCCCGTCAGCGGCTACGTGCGGCTGCTCGACTCGACCGGCGAGTTCACCGCCGAGGTCCCCACCTCCGCGACCGGCCAGTTCCGCTTCTACGCGGCCACCGGCACCTGGACGCTGCGGGCG
The DNA here is from genome assembly GCF_044763325.1 of Streptomyces sp. NPDC096136. Lineage (NCBI taxonomy): Bacteria > Bacillati > Actinomycetota > Actinomycetes > Kitasatosporales > Streptomycetaceae > Streptomyces > Streptomyces sp. NPDC096136. The sequence continues at coordinate 45,420 of NZ_JBIWFZ010000010.1, forward strand.
CTGGTGCCCGGCGGCCAGGCCGACCGCGCCGTCGTGGTCGCCGAGGCCGGCGGCGTGACGGACGTCGCCATCGCGGTCTGACGCCGCAGCGGTCCGAGGACCGCACCGCCGTACCGGCCGGAGGGCCGCACCCCAGGGGGTTGGACGCCACTGGATCGGGGTGCGGCCCTCCGTGCCGTCCGCACGCTTGTGTTCCGGGGTGCCCGTCCTACGCTGGAGGCATGTACGCCCGGCGTCGGCGCGCCTACTTCCTGCTCATGGGCGGATGCCTGTTCCTGTTCGTCTCCGCCTGGTCCTTCGTACGCCTCTTCTCGGTCCCGGCGGCGGTCGCGCTGTGCGTGGTCGCCATGGTCATCCCGCCGGTCGCGGCGATGGTCGCGAACCGGCGCGGGCCGGACGACCGCTGGTGGGACGACCCTTCGGGGGATCCGAAGTCCGACGAGTGGTGGGACGAACTGGACGGGAAGCGGCGCCCGCCCGAGGATTGAACGCGTTCGAGATAAAAGCGTAATAAGGATGCGTACAACGGCTTTCCCCAGCAGGGTGTCTTGGATGTGCGCGGGCGAACGCTCCCGCGCCTCCAGGTCTGTGGGGGGACCCCTTTGGAACACGAACAGCCGCCGCCGCGCGCCCGGCGCCGCCGCGGCCGCACCACCGCCCTGATCGCGGGCGCCCTCGTCCTCGGCGCCCTCGCCGGCACGGTCACCGGCTACGCGGTCCAGTACGACCGCGAGCCCACGCCGCTGCCGCCGCTGGCCCAGCAGAAGCTGGACACGCCGAAGGCGCAGGCGCCGAACGGCGCCACGACGGTCAAGACGATCAACGCCAACCGCTGGCACAAGACGGACGACGACCTCACGAAACTCCTCGTCGACGCCCCGTCGGGGGCGAAGGTCGAGGCCGACGGCTACGAGACGCCCGACTCCTTCTCGACGACGTTCAACGAGCCGGACGGGGTGCTGCGCGACTTCCTCAAGGCCGATCTCCGGCGCCTCGCCACGCGCGCGTGGACGCAGGGCGACGTTTTCGTCCAGGTCCGGCTCGTGCAGTTCCGCGACTTCTCGGGCGCGGACGGGTACTACCGGGACCAGAGCGTGTACATGCCCGACAAGGAGTTCGCGGGCAATGCCGGCGCCGTCGTCCCCGGCGTCTCGGCGGGGCTGGGCCACGTCTGGGTCTACTCGGAGACCAACCAGGAGCCCGGGTACCTCCCGATACGCCAAGCCCGCGCCCTCGTGCGCCGGGGCGACATCGTCCTGGACGTCTTCTACACCGACACGCGCGGCGGCAAGATCGCCGAGGGTGACGTCCTCGACCTGGCCAAGCGACAGCTGGAGCGACTGTGACCGAGCCGCAGACCGAGCCGCAGACCGAGGCCCAGACCGAGGCCCAGACCGAGGCGGACCCGGCCGCCGAGGCCCCCGCTCCCACCGCGAACCGCCGCAAGCGGGTCGCCGTCATCGCCGCGGCCGTGGCCTGCGCACTCCTCGTCGGCGGCGGCGCCTGGGCGGCCTCCGCCCTCGCCGACGCCGACCGGACCGCGCCGACCGCCTACTGGATCGAAGCCGGGGGCAAGGTGCCCTCGGCCGAGAACGCCCCGCCGGTGCCGGCCAACGACCTCACCGGCAAGCTCCTGCAGATCCCGTCCGGTTTCGAGCCCGGCCCCGACCTCGGGGGCGACGGAAACGACTTCTTCGCCTCCGGCGAGAAGGCGGCCGAGACCTTCAAGGAGGCCCGCAAGGGGCTGTCCGGCTCGGAGCGCAAGCAGCGCGACGACATGCTGGCCGACCTCAAGCTCAAGGGCCTGGCCGCCCGGACCTACGCCGCCACCGGCGGCAGCATGGTCGTCGAGATCCGCCTCATGCAGGCCGACCCGAAGGCGGTGGGGGCGTTCTCGGACGTCACCAAGAAGCTGCTGGACGTCACCGGCGACGACCGCGACGCCCCGAAGGTGGACGGCTACCCGGAGGCCAAGTGCTCGCTGATGGCCGTGGGCGAGAAGAAGAAGGAGAAGATCGACTCCCTCTACTGCGTGGCCGTCCAGGGCGACGTGCTGGTCAGCCTCCGCGCCTACGGGCCCAAGGAGCAGGGGCTCTCGAAGCTGGAGGCCACCGGCTTCCTCAAGAACCAGCTGTCCCGCCTGAAGTCCCCCGGGGAGTCCGTGTGACCGAGCAGAACACCACCGTCGACCCCGCTCCGGCGGAAGCGGCGGCGCCGGAGGTCCCCCAGGCCCCCGCAGCCCCCGAGGCCCCTGCAGCCCCCGCAGCCCCCGAGGCACCCGCCGCGCCGAAGGACCGCCGCGTGCTGCGCGCGGCCCTGCGCTGGAGCGCCGCCGTCCTCGTCTTCGCCGCCGCCGGCGCGGGGACCGCGTACGGGATCACCCAGGCGAAGCGCACCGACGTCCCCGGCCTGTCCACGAAGAGCGACGGCCGCTGGACCTATCCGGTCCTGGCCAAGCCCACCCCGCCGCCCGGCGCGCCGGTGCCCTTCGCCGTGGACAACCTGGACGGCATCCACTACGCGGACCTCACCCAGCTGACCCTGCCCGCCCCCGTCGGCTCCGCCCCGGACCGCGGGCTGAAGCTGGAGAAGGACTCGGCGGTCACCGTCGACACCTTCCTGGAGGAGTACGACCCCTCCGCGCGCGAGAAGATGAAGCAGGGGTTCGCCGACAACGGGCTGCGCCAGATCGTCGCCCGGGGCTGGACCACCCCGGACGGCACCCGTACCCGGGTCTACCTGCTGCGCTTCCACGCCTCGGGGTTCGCGGACACCTTCACGGGCTGCGGCACGGACCTCAACGGGGTCAAGGGCATGGAGCCGGACAGCGTCTGGGAGCAGGCCCGCTCCCAGCCCGCCCCCGACCCCGCCGGCATCTCCGTGTTCCGGGAATCCGTCCCCTTCGGCGACGAGCAGACCCGCGTGGGGTGCGTCCAGTCGGGCGACGTCCAGGCCCTGATCCTGCAGAACCGCGAGGGCGGGGCCGAGGCCGTCCCCCTCCACCAGGCGGTGATCCTGCAGCGGCAGCTGCTGAGCTGAACCGGCAGGGCCGGTTCGGCCTACCTCACACCGTGCGCCGGTCCCCGGGCCAGTAGGCTTGGGGACCGGCCCCGTCCACCCGCACCGAATCCTCCGAGGAGCACCCCGTGCTTGAGGCAGTCTTCACCTCCCTGCTGGTCCTGGTCTGCGTCGGCGTCCTCGCCTTCACCGGCCTGGCCGTCAAGAAGCTGTACCAGGGTCAGCGCTAGCAGCCGACCGGCCGACCGCCCCGGAACCCCTCCCACAGATCGCCTGAGCAGCCAACCATGATCCAGATCCCGTCCGACCTGAACCCGGGTCTCGTCCCCCTCGCCTTCCTCCTCGGCACCTGGGAAGGCGCCGGCGTGTTCGACTTCCCCGGCGAGGAGAAGTGCAACTTCGGCCAGGAGGTCGTCTTCAGCCACGACGGCCGGGACTTCCTGGAGTACACCTCCCGCTCGTGGGTGCTCGACGCCGAGGGCAACAAGGTGCGCCCGCTGGAGTCCGAGTCGGGCTACTGGCGCATCGACCAGGACCGCAAGGTCGAGATCGTCATGGTCCGCGACCAGGGCGTGGTCGAGGTCTGGTACGGCGAGCTCGCCGACCAGAAGCCGCAGATCGACCTGATCACCGACGCGGTCGCCCGCACGGCGGCCTCGGGCCCGTACAGCGGCGGGAAGCGCCTCTACGGGTACGTGAAGAGCGACCTGATGTGGGTCGGCGAGAAGGCGACCCCCGAGGTCGAGCTGCGCCCCTACATGTCGGCCCAGCTCAAGAAGGTCGTCACCCCGGAGGAGATCGCCGACATGGCGCGCAACCTCCCCGAGCTCCCGGACGACGGCATCGCCTTCTTCCGCTGAGCCCGCCGGCGGCGACGTACCGGCAGCGATGAAGGGGACCGCGGCAGGGCCGCGGTCCCCTTCGCGCGCTTACACTGGCCGGGTGGTGACCACCGACTGGAAGAGCGATCTGCGGCAGCGCGGATACCGGCTGACCCCGCAGCGCCAGCTCGTGCTGGAAGCGGTCGACGCCCTGGAGCACGCCACCCCGGACGAGATCCTCGTCGAGGTGCGCAGGACGGCCTCCGGCGTCAACATCTCCACCGTCTACCGCACGCTGGAGCTCCTGGAGGAGCTCGGCCTCGTCTCGCACGCCCACCTCGGGCACGGGGCGCCCACCTACCACCTCGCCGACCGGCACCACCACATCCACCTCGTCTGCCGCGACTGCACCGAGGTGATCGAGGCCGACCTCGACATCGCCGCCGACTTCACGGCGAAACTGCGCACCACCTTCGGCTTCGAGACCGACATGAAGCACTTCGCGATCTTCGGCCTGTGCGAGGGCTGCGCCGCCCGGCGCCGCGACGACCGCACCGACCACACCGAGAGCCCCCGGCCCGCACAGGGCGACGCCTAGGGGCTGTCGTCAAACTCCCGTCTGCCCCGCGGGCGGCGACGGGACTTTGACGACAGCCCCTAGCGCCCCCGGTGCGCCCTGGGGCCCTCCCCGCGGGGTCGTAGGCTTGGTGCCATGACCAGCAGCCCCTTGCTCCATCTTCCCGGCGCCGTAGCGGCCGAAGGCCGTGACGAGGGCGTCGCCGCCCACTACGGAGAGCTCTACGGCGAACAGCGCGCCCTCGCCGACGGCCGAGGGTTCGTCGACCTCTCCCACCGCGGGGTCGTCACCGTCACCGGCCAGGACCGGCTCGCCTGGCTGCACCTGCTGATCACCCAGCACGTCACGGAACTCCCGCCCGGGCAGGCCACCGAGGCGCTGATCCTCTCCGCCAACGGCCACATCGAGCACCAGCTGCACCTCGTCGACGACGGCGGGACCACCTGGGCGCACGTCGAACCCGGCACCCAGGAGGCGCTGATCGCCTACCTGGAGTCCATGAAGTTCTTCTACCGCGTCGAAGTCGCCGACCGCACCGCCGACTTCGCCGTCGTCCACCTGCCGGCCGGCTCCATCGCCGAGGTCGACAAGGAGCTCGTGGTCCGCGAGACCCCCTACGGCCGCGACGTGTTCGTCCCGCGCGGGCAGCTGGAGGCCTTCGCCGCCGCCCACGGCCCCGCCGCCGGACTCCTCGCGTACGAGGCCCTGCGCGTCGAGGACCACCGCCCGCGCCTGGGCCTGGAGACCGACCACCGCACCATCCCGCACGAGATCGGCCTCATCGGCACCGCCGTGCACCTCCAGAAGGGCTGCTACCGCGGCCAGGAGACCGTCGCCCGCGTCCACAACCTGGGGAAGCCGCCGCGCCGGCTGGTCTTCCTCCACCTCGACGGCTCCGAGGTGCTGCTCCCGGCGCACGGCGCGCCCGTACGGCTCGCCGCCGACGGGGAGGACGGCCGCCAGCTCGGTTTCGTCACCACGGCCGTGCGCCACCACGAGCTCGGGCCGATCGCCCTCGCGCTGGTGAAGCGGAACGTTCCGGTGGACGCCCCGCTGCTGGCCGGGAGCACCCCGGCCTCGCAGGAGGTCGTCGTGGCCCCGTAGGGCCGCGCCGCCTACACGTCGATGACGAGGGTGAACGGGCCGTGGTTCGTCAGCGAGACCCGCATGTCCGCGCCGAACCGGCCCGTCGCCACCGTCGCGCCCAGCGCCCGCAGCTGCGCCACGACCTCGTCCACCAGCGGCTCGGCCACCGGCCCGGGCGCGGCCGCGTTCCAGGTGGGGCGCCGGCCCTTGCGGGCGTCCCCGTAGAGCGTGAACTGGGAGATCACCAGCAGCGGCGCGTCCACGTCGCTGCAGGACTTCTCCGCCTCCAGGATCCGCACCGACCACAGCTTGCGGGCCAGCACCGCCGCCTTCTCCGGGGTGTCGTCGTGGGTCACCCCCACCAGCACGCACAGTCCCTCGCCGACGATCTCGCCGACCGTCTCGCCGGCCACGACGACGCTCGCGCCGTCCACCCTCTGCACCACTGCTCGCATACCACCTGTGTACCAGGCGTGCACCCGTCCGGGGCCGATCGGGTGGCGCGGGACTGCGTCCGCACCACGGAGAGTGGCACCATGCACGCAGGCGGTGCCCCCAGCACCGGTCGAGGGGACGGACACGAAACGATGAACACCTCTGGTACCTCCGCACCTGCACCCGCAGCACCCGCGTCACTCGCAGCGCTCGCAGCACTCGCAGAACCCGGCGACGCGACCGCGACCGCCACGGCGGCCCCGGTACGGCCGCCCGCACAGCGCACGGGCGGCCCCGAGGGACTGACCACCCCCGCCGCCGCGCTCGGCCTGCCCGAGCTGCGCGCCCTGCGCCGCGACGCCCAGCGCGACGAGGCCGACCTCAGCTACGTCCGCAGGCTCCTCCAGGGCCGCATCGACATCCTGCGCGCCGAGCTGGCCCGCCGGACGGACCCCGAGGCGCCGGTGGTGGACCGGCTCTCGGAGATCCTCGCCGACGCCCCGTCCAGCCGCAGCGCCTCCGCCCGGCACGTCACCCTCGGGACCCCGCACAACGAGGAGTTCCGGCTGCTGGCGGCCGAGATGCTGTCGGACGTGGAGCTGTCGGACCTGGACGCGCGCACGGACGCCGAACTCCACGAGGCGATGGCCCGGCTGGTCCGCTACGAGCAGCAGGTCTCGCGGCGCCGCCAGCAGCTCCAGCGGACGGCGGACGACTCCAGCGCGGAGATCACCCGCCGCTACCGGGAGGGCGAGGCGCAGGTGGACGACCTGCTGGCGTGACGGCGGCGCACCGGGCCCGCCACCGCCGGGACGGGCGCCGCCCGGACGGGCGCTGACGGCCGGACGGAAATTCGGGCGACCGGGACCGGTACGGCCGTTAGCGTGACCGCACATGAGTGCTGACATCCGGCCGATCGCCGCATCCGAACTCCCCCACTGGCTGCGGGCCGTCAACACGGGCTTCCTGCGGCCCGAGCCGGTCCCCGAGGCCGACGTGGCCCTGCGGTCCAAGTACTGGGACCTCTCCCGGGCCCTGGGCGCCTTCGACCCCGACACCGGCCGCTGCGTGGCCACCTTCCGCTCCTTCGCGCAGGAACTGACCGTTCCCGGCGGCAAGACCGTGCCCTCCAGCGCCGTCACCAACGTCAGCGTGACCTCCACCCACCGCCGCCAGGGCCTGCTGAGCCGGATGATGGCGGCCGAGCTGACGGCGGCGAAGGAGCGCGGCGACGTCGTCTCCACGCTGATCGCCGCCGAGTACCCGATCTACGGGCGGTACGGGTACGGTCCCGCCGCCACCGCCGCCGAGTGGGAGGTCGACATCGCCCGCAGCGGCCTCGACCCCCGCAGCTCCGGGCCCGGTGACGGCGGCCGCATCGACCTGGTCGACGTCTCCGAGCTCCGGGAGACCGGCCCCGCGCTGCACGACCGGCTGCGGGCGTCCGTGCACGGCGTGGTCAGCCGCGACACCCGCTGGTGGAACCTGGCCACCGGCCTGGAGCAGAGCCAGGCGCGCCCCTACAAGGACGCGTTCCACGCCGTGTACCGGGACGCGTCGGGCGAGCCGGCCGGTTTCGCGGTGTACGCCGCCGACGACCACTGGACCGACGAGAAGCTCCCGCAGAACACCCTGCGGGTCAAGGACCTGATCGCGGTGACCCCGGCCGCGGAGCGCGCCCTGTGGCGGTTCCTGTGCTCCGTCGACTGGGTGCTGAAGGTCCGCACCGGCTACCGCGCGCCCGACGACATCGCCCCGCTGCTGCTGCCCGACCCGCGCGCCGCCCGGCAGGTGACCTCGGCCGACTTCCTGTGGCTGCGCCTGCTCGACGTCGAACGGGCCCTGGCCGCACGGACGTACGCCGCCCCCGGGGTCCTCGTCCTGGAGGTGGAGGACGCGGCCGGGCTCGCGGACGGCCGCTACCGGCTGGACGCGGCGACCGGCGCGTGCACCCGTACGCAGGACCCGGCCGACCTGCGCCTGGACGTGTCCGCGCTCGGCTCCCTCTACCTCGGCGACGAGTCGGCGGCGCGGCTGGCGGCGCTGGGCCGGGTGGCGCAGGAGCGGCCGGGGGCGGTCGCGCTGGCCGACGCGGTGTTCCGCACGGCACGGCGTCCGTGGTGCCCGGACGTCTTCTGACCCCGCCGTCGCCGTTGTCGTTCCGGGGATCCGAGGATGGGGTACGTGACATCGATCGTTGAGCAGTTGCGCGCGGCGGGCTGCGTCTTCGCGGAGGAGGAGGCCGAGCTGCTGATCGCGGCGGCCTCCGAGGGCGGGCGGCTGGCGGGGCTGGTCGCGCGCCGGGTGGCGGGGGAGCCGCTGGAGCACGTCGTCGGCTGGGCGGAGTTCTGCGGGCTGCGCGTGGAGGTGGGCGCGGGGGCCTTCGTGCCGCGCCGGCGCAGCGAGTTCCTGGCCGGGGAGGCGGTGGCGCTGGCCCGGCCCGGCGCGGTCGTGCTGGACCTGTGCTGCGGGGTGGGCGCCCTCGGCGCGGCGGTGGCCTCGCAGGTGCCGGGCGGCGTCGAGCTGCACGCGGCCGACATCGACCCGGCCGCGCTGGCGTACGCCCGGCGCAACGTGGCCCCGTACGGGGGAGCCGTCTGGGAGGGCGACCTGTACGCGGCGCTCCCCGCGGAGCTGCGCGGGCGGGTGGACGTCCTCGTGGTGAACGCCCCTTACGTGCCGACCGGGGAGATCGGGCTGATGCCGCCGGAGGCCCGGGAGCACGAGCCGCTGGTCTCCCTCGACGGGGGCGAGGACGGGCTGGACGTGCACCGCCGGGTCGCGGCGGAGGCCGGGCGGTGGCTGGCCCCGGGCGGCCACCTGCTGATCGAGACCAGTGCCCGGCAGGCGCCGCTGACGGCGTCCGCCCTGACGGCGGGGGGCCTCGCGGTGCGGGCGGCCGCCTCGGAGGAGCTGCACGCGACCCTGGTGATCGGCCGGGCGCCGGCGGCGTGAATGAGGAAGGAAGGGGACAGGTGGACGAGAGTTCTTCGTTGACGGAGCGTTTCGAGGAGCACCGCAGTCATCTGAGGGCGGTGTCCTACCGGATGCTCGGCTCGCTGGGCGAGGCGGACGACGCCGTCCAGGAGGCGTGGCTGCGGCTGGACCGCACCGATGTGAGCGAGGTGGAGAACCTCGGCGGATGGCTGACGACCGTGGTCTCGCGGATCTGCCTCAACATGCTGCGTTCGCGCGAGCAGCGGCGCGAGGACCCCGTGGAGCGGCTGGAGACGCGGATCCCTGATCCGCTCATCGGCTCCGAGCGCCGGGTCGACCCGGAGCAGGAGGTGCTGCTGGCCGACTCGGTGGGGCTGGCGCTGATGGTGGTGATGGAGTCGCTCTCGCCGGCGGAGCGGCTGGCGTTCGTCCTGCACGACATGTTCGCGGTGCCGTTCGAGGAGATCGCCCCGCTGGTCGAGAAGTCCTCGGCGGCGACCCGGCAGCTGGCCAGCCGGGCCCGCCGCAAGGTGCAGGGCCAGGCCCCGGCTCCCGACAAGGACCTGGCGCGCCAGCGGGAGGCGGTGGACGCCTTCTTCGCGGCCGCGCGGGACGGGGAGTTCGAGGCGCTGCTGACCGTGCTCGACCCGGACGTGGTGCTGCGCTCGGACGGCGGGGTCGGCGGTGCGCTCACCGTGGTGCTCACGGGTGCGCGGACGGTGGCGGGCCAGGCGGTCACGTACGGCTCGCTGGCCCCGTTCGTCCGCCCGGCGCTGGTCAACGGCGCCGCGGGCGTGGTGGTGGTCCGCAAGGACCGGGCCGTGTCGGTCATGGCCTTCACGGTCGTGGAGGGGCGGATCGTCGCGATCGACGTGCTGTCCGACCCGGAGCGCCTGGCGGCGCTGGACCTGTCGGCCCTGGCGGACTGAGCTTCTCCGCCGGCCGGGGCCGGGGCCGGGGCCGGGCCGCCTCCGGCTCCGGCTCCGGCCCCGGCCCCGGTCTCAGATCAGGGCGAGGACGGCGGCGGCGGGGGCGGCGTAGATCAGCGGGAAGGCGACGTGCGCGTACGAGCGGGCGCGCAGGACGGTGACGACGGCGCCGGTGAAGTAGAGGACCAGGCCGATCGCGGCGGCGATGCCGACGGCGGGGACGACGAAGCCGGCGAGGAGGCCCAGGGCCCCGGCGATCTTGACGGTGCCGAGGAAGGTCCACATCCCCTTCGGGACGCCGTACTCGACCAGCGGCTCGGTGACGAACTTCGCCCCGCGGAGGACCGAGACGCCGGAGAACCCGGCCATGAAGGCGGCGACCAGGGTGACGACGGTGGCGGTGGTGGACATCGGGGGCTCCTTCGGGGCGGTCGGTGGCGCCGGCGCTCTCGCGCGTCCGGCACCCCTCTGACCCGGGGCCGCGCACGGATGTGACAGCCGGCGGGAAATTCTTCTCCGGTGCGGCCGAGTGGGTACTCCTGCAAGCAAGCGCTTGCAATAGTTAGCAGGGTCCGGCAGGATGCGGAGCATGGCATCGCTCAACGTCGGAAACCTCGGCGAATACCTCCGCGAGCAGCGGCGGCAGGCCCAGCTGTCGCTGCGGCAGCTCGCCGACGCGGCGGGGGTGTCGAACCCGTACCTGAGCCAGATCGAGCGCGGGCTGCGCAAGCCGAGCGCGGACATCCTCCAGCAGCTGGCCAAGGCGCTGCGGATCTCCGCCGAGACGCTCTACGTACAGGCCGGGATCCTCGACGAGCGGGACCGGGACGAGGTGGAGACGCGGGCCGTCATCCTCTCCGACCCGTCGATCAACGAGCGGCAGAAGCAGGTGCTGCTCCAGATCTACGACGCGTTCCGCAAGGAGAACGCGGCGGAGGCCGACCAGGCCCCCGGCGCGGACCCCGCGGCAGCGGCCGGAGCAGAGGCCGACGCCGCTGCCGACGCCGCTGTCGACGCCGACGTGGCTGCGGCCGCCGGCACCCGTGCCGACGGCGCGGTGCCCCCTACGAACTGACCGGATCCGGGAGGACCCGCACATGGCCATCGCCGATGACCTGAAGAAGACCCTCACCGACCCCACCCCCCTCTACTTCGCCGCCGGCACCGCGGACCTCGCCCTCCAGCAGGCCAAGAAGGTGCCCGGCCTGCTGGAGCAGCTGCGCGCCGAGGCCCCGGCCCGCATCGAGGCCGTGCTCGACACCGACCCCAAGGTCGTCCAGGACAAGGCCAAGGTGGCCCAGGACGCCGTCACGGCCAAGGTCGTCGAGGTCTTCGGGGCGATCGACCCGAAGAAGCTGGGCGAGACCGCCCAGGACCTGGCGCTGCGCGGCGTCGGCGTGGCCGCCGAGTACGCCGTCCGGGCCAAGGAGACCTACGACAGGGTCGCCGAGCACGGCGAGCAGGCCGTGCGCTCCTGGCGCGGCGAGGTCGCCGACGAGATCGTGGACATCGCCGGGGCCGTGGAGCCGGAGCCGGTGCAGGCCGAGGTGCCCGCCCAGGACGGCCCCGCCGGGGCGGCGGGCGAGGAGAAGGCCTCCGCGAAGAAGCCCGCCGCGCGCCGCGCCGCGGCCAAGAAGGCCGCCGCCGAGCCGGCCGCCGAGGCCGCCGTCGAGAGCTGACCGCGAGGGGGATGGACCGGGCACCCGCGGGGTGTCCGGTTCGTTCTCGTTTCGGAAGGCCGCTCGGGCGGTAGCGTGGAGTCAGAAGAGCCGGAAGCGAGAAGGCGGTCGAGACGATGCTGATGCAGGGGTTCGATAACGGGGTCCTTCCGTTGCTCGGCTACGCCATGCTGGCGCTCGCCGTCGTGGCCTTCGTCCTCGCGCTGCTCGCGCGCGAGGACGCGTACCGGGCCGCCGACAAGCAGACCAAGACCTTCTGGCTGGTCATCCTCGGCGTCACGGTCCTGGTGGACTTCTTCCTGGGGATGCTGTTCCTGGAGATCGCGGGCCTGGTGGCGTCCATCGTGTTCTTCGTCGACGTGCGCCCCGCCCTCAAGCAGGTCTCGGGCGGCGGGAACCGGCGCCGCGGCGGGAGCAGCAGCGACGGCCCGTACGGCCCGTACAACGGCGGCCGCTAGCAGCGCCCGTACAACGCCGGCCGCCAGCGGCCGGTCAGCCGCCGGCCCGGGAGAGCAGGACGACGGCGACGTCGTCGGTGAGCTCGCCGCCGTTGAGGCGCCGGGCCTCGGTGACGGACGCCTCCAGCAGCGCCTCGCCCGTCAGCCCGTCCTCCAGGTGGCGGTTGATCATCTCGACCATGCCGTCCTGGCCGAGGCGTTCGCGGCCCTCGCCGATCCGGCCCTCGATGAGGCCGTCCGTGTAGAGCATCAGGCTCCAGGTGCCGCCCAGGTCCACCTGGCGGCGCGGCCAGCGGGCCCGGGGGAGCAGCCCGAGGGCCGGTCCGCTGTTCTCGTACGGCAGCAGCCGCGCGGCGCGGCCGGGGCGGGAGACCAGCGGGGCCGGATGGCCGGCCAGGCACAGGCCGGCGCGGCGGCCGTCGGGGGAGATGTCCACCGTGCACAGCGTCGCGAAGATCTCCTCGCAGGGCCGCTCCACTTCCAGGACCTCCTGGAGGGTGGCGAGCAGGTCGTCCCCGCACAGTCCGGCCAGGGTCAGGGCGCGCCAGGCGATGCGCAGCTCGACGCCGAGGGCCGCCTCGTCGGGGCCGTGGCCGCAGACGTCGCCGATCATCGCGTGGACGGTGCCGTCGGGGGTGCGGACGGCGTCGTAGAAGTCGCCGCCGAGGAGGGCCCGGCTGCGGCCGGGGCGGTAGCGGGCGGCGAAACGGAGGCCCGAGCCGTCGAGGAGGGGGGTCGGGAGCAGGCCGCGCTCCAGGCGGGCGTTCTCCTGGGCCCGAAGTTTCGATTCTGCGAGCTTGTACTGCGCGATGTCGGCCCGCTTTCTCTCCACGGCGTAGCGGATGGCGCGGCTGAGGAGCCGCCCGTCGAGCTCGTCGCGGAAGAGGAAGTCCTGGGCGCCGACGCGGACGGCCTCGGCGGCGCGCTCGGCGTCGGCCTCGGCGGTCAGGACGAGCACGGCGTGGCGGGGCGCGATGCGCAGCACCTCGCGCAGGGCGCCGAAGCCGTCCTCGCCGGGGCCGGGCAGGGCCAGATCGAGGAGGACGCAGTGCACGTCGGGGGTGAGCAGCCGGGCGGCCTCGGTGAGGTTGCGGGCGGTGCGGAGCCGGATGCGCTGGCCGTCGGCGTCGAGGATCTCGGGGACGGTGAGACCGCCCGCGGGGTCGTCCTCGATGACCAGCAGGGTCAGCGAGGGCGCCGCCTGGGGGGCGGGGGCGGTGATCTCCGTGGCGGGGGTCTCCCTCTGCCGCGGTACGGGTACGGGCATCGTCTCCGGTTCCTTGCCTCCCCCCGGAAGTGCGCTCATGCCGGGACCCTAGCGGGCGGGGGCGGGGCAGCGGAATGCCAAAGCGTACGAGGTCCGCCGCCATATGCCCCCAACCCGGTGGAAACCCGCCCACCGCGAATGACCAACGTCACGGCCCGTCGACCACCGCCCGAGGCTCCGGTCACCGTGCGTACCGATCCGGCTGCGTTCTCCCCGCCCCGGCCTCCGCCCCCGGCCTCCGCCCGGCCGGGGCCTACGCGTCGGGCCGGACCACGGCCTTGATCGGCATCGAGCCCGCACCGGCCATCGTCACGTTCCGTCCCGGCCGCGGCGCGTGCACGATCGCCCCGTCCCCGACGTACATCCCGACGTGGCTCGCGTCGTCGAAGTAGATGATCAGGTCGCCCGGGCGCATGTCCTTCAGCGCGACCTTCGGCAGCAGCCGCAGCTGCTCCTGCGAGGTGCGCGGAATCGGCCGCCCCGCCGCCAGCCACGCCTGCGAGGTCAGCCCCGAGCAGTCGTAGGAGGCCGGACCCACCGCACCCCAGACGTACGGCTTCCCGATCTGGGCGGTGGCGAACTGCACGGCCCTCTTGCCGGCGTCCGAGGCCAGGCCCTTGACGTCCTTCATCGCGCCCGACGACAGCCACGCCGTCTGCGCCTGGTACTGGGCGTCCTGCTCCAGCTGGATCAGCCGGGCCTTCTCCTCGGCCGCGAGCCTGCTCTCCAGGGCCTCCGCCGTCTTGATCTTCTCCTCGATCTCCTTCTTGGCGGTCTCCTTCTTGGCCCGGTTGTCCTCCATCTTCTGCCAGAGGGCGCCCGCGTCCTTCGCGTACCGCTCCAAGTCGCCCTGGGTGCGGTTCAGTTCGGCGAGCAGGTCCGTGGTGGCCTTCTCGCCCTGCCGCAGCCGGTCCGTCCCGTCCAGGAAGTCGGAGGGGCTGTTGCTCAACGCGAGCCGCGCGCCCGGGGGCAGGCCGCCCGAGCGGTACTGGGCGCGGGCCGCGGCGCCCGCGCGGTCCTTCAGGGTGGAGATCCGGTCCTGGCCCGCCACCACCAGCTTGGCGATCTCGACGATCCGCTCGGACTGCGCCTTGGTCTCGCTCTCCGCGAGGTTGTAGGCGTCCGTCGCGCTGCCGGCCTGGCGGTAGAGGTCCTCTATCTCCTTGCGGACCTGTTCCAGGGACTTGCTCCCCGGCTCCGGCAGGGGTGCGGCCGGGGCGGCGGGTGCGGAAGGGGCGGCGGGTGCGGACGGGGCCGCGTACGCCGTGCCCGCCGCGAGGCCGGGGGCCGTCAGTACCGCCATCGCGCACAGCAGCGTCAGGGCGGACGCCCCCCTCCGGCGCGACGACGCTCGCTTCACGGTCCCCATGGCTCCCCCAGGCGCCCCGAGTCAGAGCCGACATCACCCGACATCAGATCTGACTATTCGTCAGTAACTTTGCGCTGTCCCCGGGATGGTGCCACGAACCGGCGAATTCCAACACCCTCCGGATTCCGCTCCGATCATGAACGGACACGCACCGTCCATCCCAGTCGACTCAACGGGCCGCCCCCACCCCCGGTTCCCCCTCCCCACGAGGTTCACCCCGCCGGCCGCAGGGCCTCCCAGCGCACCGTCAGCTCCCCCTGCCTCCAGCGCACCGGCCCGTCCGCCAGCGGCCAGTCGCCGGCCAGCGCCCGCGCCGTCCGGATCCAGCGTTGGCGCGCCCCGTACGAGGCGTACGGGGCCGCCGCCGCCCACGCCCGGTCGAAGTCCCGCAGGAACGCGTGCACCGGCTCCCCCGGCACGTTCCGGTGGATCAGCGCCTTCGGCAGCCGCTCCGCCAGGTCCGACGGCCGCTCCAGCGAGCCCAGCCGCGTCGCGAAGGTCACCGTCCGCGGCCCCTCCGGCCCCAGCGCCACCCACACGTGCCGCCGCCCGATCTCGTCGCAGGTCCCCTCCACCAGCAGCCCCTCCGGGGCCAGCCGCGCGCACAGCCCGCGCCAGACCTCCTCGACCCGCTCCTCCTCGTACTGCCGCAGCACGTTCGCCGCGCGGATCAGCGCCGGCCGCTCCCCTCCGTCCAGCGGCACCTCGAACCCGCCGTGCCGGAAACTCAGCCCCTCCCGCTCGTACGGCTTCGCCCCCGCCACCCGCGCCGGCTCGATCTCGATCCCGACCACCCGCACCCCGGGAGCCGCCTCCCGCAGCCGCGCCAGCAGCTCCACCGCCGTCCAGGGCGCCGCCCCGTACCCCAGGTCCACCGCCACCGGCGCGTCCGCGCGGCGCAGCGCCGCTCCGTGCGCGGCGGCGATCCAGCGGTCCATGCGCCGCAGCCGGTTCGGGTTCGTCGTCCCCCGCGTCACGGTGCCCACGGGGCGCTTCGGGGGTGGCGGAGTGCTGCGGGAGACCATGCGCCGAGCGTAAGCGGAGCGCCCGGCCCGCAAAAAAATCCGTCCCGACGAGCAGGAAGTTCCCCGGCCCCGGAATGCGGGGGACGGCCATCCGGGTTGCACTCCTTGCAGGGCGCCGCGCGCGCTCCCGCAGCCATGCCGCAAGACGTGCCGCCCCACCGGCACCACCCGTCCGCCGTCCGCGCGATCCGAGCGAGAGGAACTGCTCCTTTGAGCCAGTACGTGTCCCGCCTCGGCGGCAGCATCAGCGGCCGCATCGCCGCCGCCCGCGGTGCCCGCCAGGACGCGCCCCGCCTGCGCCTCCCGGCCGTGGGCCACCACCGCAAGCCCCGCCGTGTGGCCATGCTCAGCGTGCACACCTCACCGCTGCACCAGCCGGGCACCGGCGACGCCGGCGGCATGAACGTCTACATCGTCGAGCTGGCCCGCCGCCTCGCCGCGATCAACATCGAGGTGGAGATCTTCACCCGGGCCACCACCGGCGGCCTGCCGCCGGTCGTCGAGCTCGCCCCCGGCGTCCTCGTCCGGCACGTGGACGCCGGCCCCTACGAAGGCCTCGCCAAGGAGGAGCTGCCCGCCCAGCTGTGCGCCTTCACCCACGGCGTCATGCAGGCCTGGGCCGGCCACCGCCCCGGCTACTACGACCTCGTGCACTCCCACTACTGGCTCTCGGGCCACGTGGGCTGGCTCGCCGCCGAACGCTGGGGCGTCCCCCTCGTCCACGCCATGCACACCATGGCCAAGGTCAAGAACGCCGCGCTCGCCGAGGGCGACACCCCCGAGCCGGCCGCCCGCGTCATCGGCGAGACCCAGATCGTCGCCGCCGCCGACCGGCTGATCGCGAACACCGCCGAAGAGGCCGACGAACTCGTCCGGCACTACGAGGCCGACCCCGGCAAGGTGGCCGTCGTCCACCCCGGCGTGAACCTCGACCGCTTCACCGCCGGAGACGGCCGCGCCGCCGCCCGCGCCCGGCTCGGCCTGCCCCAGGACGCCGTCATCCCCCTCTTCGCCGGCCGCATCCAGCCGCTCAAGGCCCCCGACATCCTGCTCCGCGCCGTCGCCGAGCTCGTCGACCGCGACCCCGCGCTGCGCGGCCGCCTCTTCGTCCCCGTCGTCGGCGGGCCCAGCGGCAGCGGCCTCGCCAAGCCGGAGGGGCTGCAGAAGCTCGCCGCGAAGCTCGGCATCACCGACCTCGTGCACTTCCACCCGCCGGTGGACCAGGACCAGCTCGCCGACTGGTTCCGGGCCGCGTCCGTGCTGGTCATGCCCTCGTACAACGAGTCCTTCGGGTTGGTCGCCATCGAGGCCCAGGCCACCGGCACCCCGGTCCTCGCCGCCGCCGTCGGCGGACTCCCCGTCGCCGTCGACGACGGGGTCACGGGCGTCCTCGTCCCCGGCCACGACCCCGTGGACTACGCCCGCGCGCTGCGCCGCTTCGTCGACGACCCCGGCCTGACGGACCGCATGGGCGCCGCCGCCGCACGGCACGCGCAGCACTTCGGCTGGGACACCGCCGCCAGCGGAACCGCCGACGTGTACACCGCGGCGATGCATGATCACCGCCGTCGCGTACGCTCCCACCATGGCTGACACCGCCGCGATCATCGAGTCCACGCTGGCCGGCGCCGAGCTGGGCTGGGAGAGCCCCCGGCCCGGCACGTACGTCGTCCAGCTCCCCGGCACCCGGAAGCTGAGCACCACCTGCTCCCTGCGGATCGGCCGCCACTCGCTGTCGGTGAACGCCTTCGTGATCCGCCACCCCGACGAGAACGAGGCCGGCGTCCACCGCTGGCTGCTGGAGCGCAACCTCAAGCTGTACGGGATGGCGTACGCGGTCGACCCGCTCGGCGACGTCTACCTCACGGCGCGGCTCCCGCTGTCCGTGGTCACCCCGGAGGACCTGGACCGCCTCCTGGGCACGGTGCTGGAGGCGGCGGACGGGGCCTTCAACACCCTTCTGGAACTGGGCTTCGCGAGCGCGATCCGCCGCGAGTACGCATGGCGCACGGAGCGCGGCGAGTCCACCCGCAACCTGGACGCCTTCAAACACCTGACCCGCCCGTCCGCCCAGGGGGAGTAGCCCCCGCCGGGCACTCTGTCCCGGACGGCCCGGACGGCCCGGACGGCCCGGACGGCCCGGACGGCCCGGACGGCTCGGACGGCTCGGACGGCTCGGACGGCTCGGACGGCTCGGACGGCTCGGACGGATCGGACGGATCGGACGGCTCGGACGGATCGGACGGATCGGACGGCTCGGACGGCCCGGCGCGTCCGGCCCGGCCCTGCCCTGCCCGTCTCGGCCCGGCCCGTCTCGTCCCGGCCCGGCCCTGCCCGTCTCGTCCCGCCGGTCTACGCCTCGGCGGGTGCCGGAGCGGCGGGAGCGGCCGCCCCCGGAGCCGGGGCGGTACCGGTGGCGGGGGCGCCGCCGGAGGCCCCCCGGCCCTCCGCCCGACCGGGAAGCCCGCGCATCAGGAACCAGTACCCGGCCCCCGCCACCGTCCCCAGGGCACCCGTCGCGGCCCAGAGCCACCCCGCCCCGTACCGGTCGATCACGAACCCCGACATCAGCGGAGCCACCAGCGAGGCCACCGCCCAGGACATCGTGTACATCCCCTGGTAGCGCCCGCGCCCCTGCACCGGCGACAGCCGCACCACCAGCTCCATCTGCGTCGGCGAATTCACGATCTCCGCCAGCGTCCACACGCACACCGTCAGCGCGTACGCCCACAGCGGCCCCGCGAACGCCGTCAGCGCGAACCCGTACCCGACCAGCAGCGCCGAGACCACCAGCAGCCGGCGCGGATCGCGGTGCTCGATGAACCGCGTCACCGGCAGCTGGAGCGCCACGATCAGCACCCCGTTCACCGCGATGACCAGCCCGTACTCCCCGGGCGAGAACCCGGCCGAGCCCATCGCCACCGGCAGCCCCACCGACCCCTGGGTGTAGATCAGCGAGATCAGGAACGACAGCCCGACGACCCCCATGAACCGCCCGTCGCGCAGCACGCCGCCCAGCCCGACCTCCGGCCCGGCGCCCTCGGCGCCCCCGGCCCCCGCGGCGGACTCCGGCCGCGACTCCGGCAGCTTCACGAACACCAGTACCGCGCACAGCAGCGTCAGCGCCGCCTCGCCCAGGAACCCGGCCAGATAGCTGTACTCGGCGATCAGCCCCGCCGCCATCGAGCTGACCGCGAAGCCCAGGTTGATCGCCCAGTAGTTCAGCGCGAAGGCCCGGACCCGGTCCTCCGGCCGGACGATGTCCGCCATCATCGCCTGCACCGCGGGCCGCGAGGCGTTCGAGGTCATCCCGACCAGCATCGCCACCGCCGCGATCGCCGCCGGGTGCTCCATGAACCCCAGCAGGGCCACCGCGCCGGCCGTCGAGACCTGCGCCACCAGCATCGTCGGCCGCCGCCCCAGCCGGTCGGCCATCACCCCCGCCCCCAGCGAGGAGACCACCCCGCCCAGCCCGTGCAGCGCCGCCACGAGCCCCGCGAACGAGGCCGAGTAGCCCCGCTCCAGGGTCAGGTACAAGGTCATGAACGTGGCGACGAAGGCTCCGAGCCGGTTGACGAGCGTGCTCGCCCACAACCACCAGAACGCGCGCGGCAGACCCGAGACGCTCTCCCGGGCGGACCGACTCAGACGGGCAAAGGACATGAAGGTTCCCCCGGGCGATGTAAGCGTCACAGATCCGCCCGGCACGTTACGAGAGGCCCCCGCCGCCCGCCACTCAATTGACGCCGGGCGTCAATCGGACCGTGTCCTGAGCGCGCGCGAGCGCCCCGGAGCGTCCACTAGGCTCGTACGCATGGCCGACGCACCGTACAAGCTGATCCTCCTCCGCCACGGCGAGAGCGAATGGAACGCGAAGAACCTGTTCACCGGCTGGGTGGACGTCAACCTCAACGAGAAGGGCGAGAAGGAGGCGGTCCGCGGCGGTGAGCTGCTCAAGGACGCCGGCCTGCTCCCCGACGTCGTGCACACCTCCCTCCAGAAGCGCGCCATCCGCACCGCGCAGCTGGCCCTGGAGTCCGCCGACCGCCACTGGATCCCCGTCCACCGCTCCTGGCGCCTGAACGAGCGCCACTACGGCGCCCTCCAGGGCAAGGACAAGGCCCAGACCCTCGCCGAGTTCGGCGAGGAGCAGTTCATGCTGTGGCGCCGCTCGTACGACACCCCGCCGCCGGCCCTCGAGGACGGCACCGAGTTCTCCCAGTCCGCGGACCCGCGCTACGCCTCCATCCCGCCGGAGCTGCGCCCGCGCACCGAGTGCCTCAAGGACGTCGTCGTCCGCATGCTCCCGTACTGGTACGACTCGATCGTCCCGGACCTCCTCGACGGCCACACCGTCCTGGTCGCGGCGCACGGCAACTCCCTGCGCGCCCTGGTCAAGCACCTGGACGGCATCTCCGACGCCGACATCGCGGGCCTGAACATCCCGACCGGCATCCCGCTCTCCTACGAGCTCGACGCCGACTTCAAGCCCCTCACCCCGGGCGGCACCTACCTCGACCCGGACGCCGCCGCGGCCGCCATCGAGGCCGTCAAGAACCAGGGCAAGAAGAAGTAGGTTTTGCGATCATGCCTCCCACCTGCGCGTACGGCGCGGGCGGGAGGCATTTTCATGCCCTGGGCCCGCTCCGGGGCCTCAGCGCGGGGTGAGGAGGCAGAACTCGTTGCCCTCCGGGTCGGACAGGATCGTCCAGTGGATGGACGACTGGTCGATGCCCGGGTCGGTTGCGCCCAGGGCGCGCAGCCGGTCCGCCTCCGCGGCTGCGTCGTCGCCGAGGTAGGGGGCGACGTCGAGGTGGACGCGGTTCCATCCGCTCTTGGTGTCGGGGGTGCGCAGGAACTCCAGGTAGGGGCCGACGCCCTTGCCGGAGCGCATGGTCGCCCGGTCGTCGGTGACCTCGTGCACCGTCCAGTCCATCGCCCCGCCCCAGAACCGGGCCATCTCCCGCGGGTCGGCGCAGTCGACCACCACCGCGGCGATCGGCCCGGTGTCCCGGTAGACCGGGCGGGGTTCCAGGACGCAGAACTCGTTGCCCTCCGGGTCGGCCATGACCGTCCAGGGGACGTCGCCCTGGCCCACGTCGGCGAGCGTCGCGCCGAGGTCCTTCAGGCGCGCGACCAGCTCGGCCTGGTGTGCGGCCGAGGTGGTCGCCAGGTCGAGGTGCACCCGGTTCTTCGAGGTCTTGGGCTCCGGGCGGGCGATGAGGTCGATGCAGACGGCCGCGGGATCGGGGTAGGAGAAGCCCACGGGTTCGAGGTTGGTCACGCCGGGGCCCTCGCTGTCCACGCCCCAGCCCAGGGCCTGCGCCCAGAACCGGCCGAGCGCGGAGTCGTCCCGGGCCTTCATGTTGATCTGTACGAGTCGTGTGGTCATGCCGCTGATCCTAGGAGCCGCCGCCGATCGAACCGCCGTGCGGCTCCCGTCCGTTCAGAGGTGGACGGACGAGGAGCCGCACGCGTCGCAGGCGGCGGTGCCGACTGCCTCGGGCGCGACGGCGGGCAGGCTCATCCGGGGTGGTCTGGTCGCCTCGACGTGCAGGGACAGGATGTCCTCGAAGCGTTGCTGGCGCCGCAGTTCGCGGGCGTCCAGGTGGTGCAGGCGGCCAACGCCCGACGAGGTCCAGGCGGTGACACCCGTGCCCAGGACCGAGCAGATCAGTGCGAACCACACGAGGGTGTCTGTCACTGCGGCTCCTCTCCGGTGGAGGTGATGAGGGGGCCTCGCTCCGGCCCCCCGGCGACACCTCGTCATAACGCGTCGGCATATGCCGGGTTGCGGTGCGTCAGCCGTTTGCCCCCGCGCGCCCTCGGGGTGGAGCGGCGTTCGACGGCGGAGCCCGGGGGCGCGCGTGCGGGAGTGAGCGCCGTGGTGCGGCTCAGTGCGCGGCGGCCTCCGGCGGCCCGATCATGTGACCGCAGCGGGCGGAGAGGAGGGTCGCGGGCGCGTAAACCGATCGAGCCCGATCGAACCGATCGGGCTCCGCCTTCCCCGCTTCGAGCTGGCAGGATCGCTGCGCCAACCGGGTGCGCAACGGCGTCCGGACGGGTGGCCGGTGAGCGTAGAACCGATAAAAGACACTGGTCAACACTCCTTTACTTCGCCACCATCACCTGGACGGAGCACACCCTCGCCGGTATCCGGAGCGTTGGGTGGACTATGACAACAGCACAGCACACAGCAATGTTCCCGTGGGGCGCACAGAGCGACGTGCGCGACGGTCACACCCGGGCCGCAAGGGTGGGGAAGTGGACGTACACGCCCGTCCCGGCGGGCTCGGCCCCGGAGAAGGGCGCGACCCTCCGGTGCGAGGGGCTGGAGGTCGACCTCCACTACTCGTCCTCGGTCCTGGAGGACTTCCTGGACGTGGTGCGCCGGATCCAGAACGAGTTCAACCGCAGGTCGCAGGAGGCCGCACCGTTCAGGACGCCGGCCGGCGAGTGCTCCGGGCAGATGTTCCGTGAATGAGCAGTACGGCCATTACGCCCCGCAGCCGGAGCCCACCACGTTCTGGCAGGAGCCGGACCAGGAGCAGCACACCGCATACGGCCGGCCGCTCTTCGGCCTGGGCGAGGCGGCCGCCTCCTGGGACCCGTCGGAAGAGCTGGCCTATCTCTGCCGGGAGGCCATGGCGCCGGGTCGGACCGAGCCGCTCGACCAGGTCCACCAGGTCCACCAGGTCGCCTTCGGCGAGACCGGTGAGACGGTCAGCGGAGCCGGCCTCGCCTCCGGGCTGTCCGCCGGCTTCACCTCGACCCTCACGTCGGGTCTGACCTCGGGTCTGACCTCGGGTCTGACCTCGGGTCTGACCTCGGGTCTCGGCTCGGGTCTCGGCTCGGGTCTCGGCTCGGGTCTCACGACGGGCCTGTCCTCCGGCCTCACCTCCGGTCTGAGCCCGGGCCTTTCGTCCGGACCGACCGGCGGTGGCTTCTCGTCGGGGACCGGGCAACGGCCCCGCGCCTCGGCCCCGGGCGGGCACCGCCGGGGGAGCCGGGCGAAGACGTCGGTGGTGGCCCTCCTGCGGACCGGCAGCCTCTGCACCGCCGTACTGGTCGCCGTCATCGCCGCCGTGGTCAGCATCTTCAGCGGCCTGGCCATCTGCGAGGCCCTGCGCCACAGCGCCGGACCGCGCACCGCGCACGACGTGGCCAGCTGGTGGCCCCTGCTGATCTACGGGCCATGGATGGTCGCCTCCCTGTCCATCCTGCGGGCCGCGCTGCACCAGCGCCGGGCCGTGCACTCCTGGTCGATCGTCCTGCTGTTCTCCACCCTGGCCACCCTGCTGTGCGTGGCCCAGGCGCCGAGGACCCTCGCCGCGCAGGCGGCTGCCACCCTTCCGCCCATCGCCGCGCTGGCCTGCTTCCAGCAACTCGTCCGGCAGATCACCCTGACGCGCCCGCCCCGGCAGATCGCCCCCCGGCACCGCACCAGCCGGTCCGCGCCGCTGCGGCCGCCGGCCCCGGCGGGCAGCCCGGCCGCCGCGCTCCCCGACTACTCGGTACGGGACCGGAGGGAATCCCTCCGCGCCTCCACCGGCTACCGGTTCCGCTACGGGTCATGAGGGTCGCGCGCTCCTGTCCGGCGGCGACCGGGTGCCCCGGCCCTCCCGGGGCGACGCGGGAAGCCGCGTCCGGTGGCCGGCGGAGCCAGGAGCGTACGACTGGGGGACCGGCCGGCCGGACACCGCGCCGGCCGGGGCCGCCGGCGCCGGGAACCGGGGGGCGCGGCGGGACGAACGAGCGGGGCGCGACGCGCGGGCCCGGCGGGACGCATAAGCGCCGGGCGGGGGAGAGGTCCTGCGGCCGGCCGGTGCGCCGCGGGGGCGGGGCCGCTCCAGGGGGGTCCGCGACGGCAGCCCTGCGGGGCGCGGCGTCGCCGGCACTCGACGCAACGAGGTCGAGCGTCGCTAACTTCTCGGACACCGCGGGCCTTCCCGGACTCCAACGAACGTGATCACGTGCATCTCAGGAACGAAGATCGAAACCCATAGGTCACGGGCTGTGCACAGTCTCAGCCCTACGGGTCTCCCGCGCTGACCTGCCGCGACCCGGGCCCACAGGGACCCCTGCCACCACCGGGGCCCCCGGCCCGCCGTGTCCGCGGCGCGACGCGCTCCATCCACTCCACGCAGACCGAGAGGGCGACACCATGATCCACGAGCTCACCCATGCCGAACGCATCCGGTACAAGCGGCGCCAGGACGCCGCCTACCAGGCCGGCGAGGAAGCCGTCGCGAACCTCCAGGCCGCACTCGCGCTCGCCGGGCTGGTCCTTCCGTCGCTGTGCAACGACGGGCCCCTGGGCTGCCGGGGCTTCGTCCGGCTCGGAGGGTGCAGCGTCACCCTCGCCAACCGGCTGGCCGAGGTCATCGCCGCGGGCGCCCGCGCCCTGGAAGGGGGACAGCCGTGAGCCGCGCGGTCGGACCGGAGGCGTCGGGCAGGTGACCGGTACGGAGGAGGCCGCATGAACGCGTGGCAGACCGACCCCTACCGCTTCCCCGGCTTACGGGGCTTACCGAACGAGGGGGAAGCCGGCGCCCGGCTCCCCCCGACCCCCCTGTCCGTCCCCCTCCCCGCCCCGGACCGCCGGCCGGACGCCCCGGACCGCCGGCCGGACGCTCCGGGCGTGCCGGAAACCGCAGAGCGCCGGCGCCGGCGCCTCGACCTGCACGCGTGCCTGACCGTCGCGGGCATCCCGCCGCGCGCCGGCGACCTGCACGCCATCGAGGTGCTCTCCCTGGTCGACGACACCACCCACGCGGCCCTCCTGCGATGGATCACCGGTACCTCCTGACCGGGCCCCGATCCGCCCCGCGTACCCGCCCCGCGTCCCCGCCCCGTGCCCGCCGTCCGTCCCCACCGTGCGTCTCCGACAGTGCGGCACGAATATGCGCATCCACGGCCTGATCGGCCATTACGGGCCGCAAGCGGACGTCCGGTCAACTCCGCATTGGGCCGAACAGGTGGTGCTCGCCTCGCGGGTGCCCGGCCTGTTCGGCCGCGTATGCACAATGCGTTTTGTCGATGTCGACCGTGGGGTGAGTAGCCTGCGCGTGTTCTTGAGCTGGAGGTAGACCGCCCATGGCGGCGAACGGACAACCGACGGTCAGGAGGCGCCGTCTGGGTGCTGAGCTCCGGCAGCTCCGCAAGGCCGCGGGTATGACGTCGACGCAGGCCGCGGGCCGTCTGCTCGTGTCGCAGTCCAAGATCAGCCTCATCGAGACCGGCCGCCGCCCCATCAACCCGCGGGACGTGCGCGACCTCTGCCGGCTCTACGGGGTCACCGACCAGGACATCGTCGACGCGCTGATGCGGGCGGCGAGGGAATCGGGCCAGCAGGGCTGGTGGGTCTCCTGCGGCGACGTCCCCTACGGCGTCTACATCGGACTGGAGACGGGCGCCTCCTCCATCCACACCTACGAGCCGCTGGTGCTCCCCGGCCTGCTGCAGACCCGGGCCTACGCGGCCGCCCTCATCGCCGAAACGGTCCCTCGCATCACGGAGGAACAGGCCGCCGTCAGCCTGGAGGTCCGGCTGCGGCGCCAGCACCGGGCGCACCACCCCGCCCGCCCCTTCCGCTTATGGGCGGTCCTGGACGAATCCGCACTGCACCGCACGGTCGGAGACCGCGAGACCATGCGCGAACAGCTGGAGCACCTGAACACCCTAGGCGCCCAGCCGCACATCACCGTGCAGGTCCTCCCCCACACCGCCGGAGCCCACGCCGGGCTCCTGGGGCAGTTCTCCATCCTCGGGTTCCCCGACTCCGACGCGGGAGTCGTCTACCTGGAACGCTTCACCAGCGACCTCTACCTGGAGAAGTACGCCGACCGGTACCCGTACCACATCATGTACGACCACCTCCAGGCACAGGCGCTCAACCCCGAGGACACGCGGCACTTCATCAACGACCTCATCAAGGCGTTCCAGGCCGCCCCGGCCGGTGCCGGGTCCGGACCCGGCGTGTGACGCGGTACGCGAGAGGGCCCCGTCCGGTGTTTCGGACGGGGCCCTCCGGGCTTCGCGGGCGGCGGCGGTGGCCGTCAGCCCCCGCACTGGCAGGGGGCGCCGGACTGGCAGCCGCAGCCGCAGCCGGAGCCGCAGCCGCAGGCCGCGAGCAGGGGCAGGCGCAGGGGCTCCGGACGGGGCGGCTGCTCCTGCTCCGGGGTGATGGGAACGGGGGAATCGGGCATGGATCCTCCTCGCAGGCGGCGTACGGGACGTCGTAGTGCCTTCGCCTCATTCATGCCCAGCCACACCGGCGCGTCAACGGCGCATTGGGGCGCGGAACGGCCCCCGCCCGGGACCCCGGACGTCTTCCCTCAGACGCCGTCCACCTGCGTCGGCTGCTGGAGCTCGTCCGCGTGCTCACCCGTCACCAGGTACACGACGCGCTTGGCCACCGACACCGCGTGGTCGGCGAACCGCTCGTAGTAGCGGCCCAGCAGGGTCACGTCGACGGCCGTCTCGATGCCGTGCTTCCAGCGGTCGTCCATCAGGTGCTGGAAGAGGGTGCGGTGCAGCTGGTCCATCTCGTCGTCGTCCTGCTCCAGCTGGAGGGCCAGGTCGACGTCCTTCGTGATGATGACCTCGGCCGCCTTCGCCATCAGGCGCTGCGCCAGCTGCCCCATCTCCAGGATCGTGGCGTGCAGGTCGCGCGGCACCGCGCGGTCCGGGAAGCGCAGCCGGGCCAGCTTCGCCACGTGCTGCGCCAGGTCGCCGGAGCGCTCCAGGTCCGCGCTCATGCGCAGCGAGGTGACGACTATGCGCAGGTCGGTGGCGACGGGCTGCTGGCGGGCCAGCAGGGCGATGGCGCGCGCCTCCAGGTCGTGCTGGAGGTCGTCGACCTTCTGGTCGGCGGCGATGACGCTCTCGGCGAGCTTCAGGTCGGCGTCCAGCATGGAGGTCGTGGCCCGCCCGATCGCGGAACCGACGAGCCGGGCCATCTCGACCAGGCTCTCTCCGATCGAGTCCAGTTCCTCGTGGTACGCGTCGCGCATGTGTCCTTCTCCTGCCTGCTTGCCTACTGCTCGCTGCTTCTGCTGCTTCTACTGCCGTGGACTCTCGTGCCCCACGGTGACAGGTTCCGCCGCCAACGCGTCCGACTCCGGCATCACAAATGAATCAACACCGTCGTCGGGGTGAACTCTGGGCGACGACTGTTCGAGGTGCCACCCGAACGGCTGTGGAAGTGTCGTGGCGGCTGCTTAACCTGGACACATGGACGTGAACGCGGCGGTCGCCGCAGCTGCGGCGATCGCCGGTCTCTGCACCGGTGTCATCGCCATGCTGGCGTTCCGCTGGAGCGAGCGCGACCAAGCCCGCCCCACGAGGAGCTCCATGCGCCCCGACATCAACGCGGTGCTCCCGCCCGGCGTGGACACGGTGCTCTCCGTACTCCGCTCCTCCGCCGTCGTCCTCGACGAGGGCGACGCGGTGGTCAAGGCCAGCTCGGCGGCTTACGCCCTGGGCCTGGTCCGCGGCGGGAAGCTCGCCGTGGAGCCCATGCTCCACATGGCCCGTGACACCCGCCGGGACGGTGAGATACGCCAGATCGAGCTCGACCTGCCCCGGCGCGGGACCGGCCGCGGCGAGGCCCTCGCGGTCTCCGCCCGCGTCGCCCCGCTGGGCTCCCGGCTGGTGCTCCTGCTCGTCGAGGACCTCACCGAGGCCCGGCGCATCGAAGCGGTGCGCCGCGACTTCGTCGCGAACGTCTCGCACGAGCTGAAGACCCCGGTCGGAGCGATCTCCCTGCTCTCCGAGGCGGTGATGGACGCCGCGGACGACCCCGAGGCGGTCAGCCGCTTCGCGGGCCGCATGCAGATCGAGGCCACCCGCCTGATCAACCTCGTACAGGAGCTCATCGACCTCTCCCGGGTGCAGAACGACGACCCGCTGGAGGACGCCGAGCCCGTCCGGGTGGACACGCTGGTGGCCGAGGCCATCGACCGCTGCCGCCACACGGCCACCTCCAAGCAGATCACCATGGCCGCCGGCGGCACCGCCGACCTGCGCGTCTGGGGCAACCGGGGGCAGCTGGCCGCCGCCCTCGGCAACCTGGTGGAGAACGCCGTCAACTACAGCCCGGCCCGCACCCGCGTCGGCATCGCCGCACGCCGGGTGACCGCGCCGGGCGGGGACCTGATCGAGATAGCCGTGACCGACCAGGGCATCGGCATCCCGGAGAAGGACCGCGAACGGATCTTCGAACGGTTCTACCGGGTGGACCCCGCCCGCTCCCGCGCGACCGGCGGAACCGGCCTGGGCCTCGCGATCGTGAAGCACGTGGCGGCCTCGCACGGCGGCGAGGTGTCGGTGTGGAGCTCCGAGGGCCAGGGCTCCACGTTCACCCTGAAGCTCCCCGAGGCGGCCGCCCCGGCGCCCGCCCCGGACACCGGCGGGGCGGCTCCGGCCACGGCCCCCGAACCCGCCCGGCCCCTGCTCGACCCAGAACCAGTCATCCCCTCCCCGGAGGTCCTTCCGTGACCCGAGTGCTCGTCGTCGAGGATGAGGAATCCTTCAGCGACGCCCTGTCCTACATGCTCCGCAAGGAAGGCTTCGAGGTCGCGATCGCCGCGACGGGGCCCGACGGGCTCGACGAGTTCGAGCGCAACGGCGCCGACCTCGTCCTCCTGGACCTGATGCTGCCCGGCCTGCCGGGCACCGAGGTCTGCCGGCAGCTGCGCGGCCGCTCCAACGTCCCCGTGATCATGGTGACCGCCAAGGACAGCGAGATCGACAAGGTCGTCGGGCTGGAGATAGGAGCCGACGACTACGTCACGAAGCCCTTCTCCTCCCGGGAGCTGGTCGCCCGCATCCGCGCGGTCCTGCGCCGCCGCGGCGAGCCGGAGGAGGTCACCCCGGCGGCCCTGGAGGCCGGCCCGGTACGGATGGACGTGGACCGGCACGTGGTCACCGTCGGCGGGGCCAAGGTGGACCTCCCGCTCAAGGAGTTCGACCTGCTGGAGATGCTGCTGCGCAACGCGGGCCGCGTGCTGACCCGCATGCAGCTGATCGACCGGGTCTGGGGCGCCGACTACGTCGGCGACACCAAGACCCTCGACGTCCACGTCAAGCGCCTGCGCGCCAAGATCGAGCCGGACCCGGGCGCCCCGCGCTACCTGGTCACGGTCCGCGGCCTGGGCTACAAGTTCGAGCCGTAAGCCGCAGGCCGTAGTCCCGCCGGACGGAAAACGGGGAAGGGGCCCCGGCCGCGATGCGGCTGGGGCCCCTTCTTCGTGCCTGGCGGCGCTGCCTGGCGGCGTCCTGCCGCGTCAGTGGCCGGCGCTGTGCGACGGCGAGGCGGCGCCCGACGGGCTGCCGGACGCGGCGCCCGACGGGGTGGCGCCGGTGGACGGCGAGCCGGAGGGGGTGCCGGACGGGCTGCCGGACGGGGCGGTGGCCGAGCCCGAGGGGGCCGGGGCGGCGCCGGCGGCCGGGGCCTCCGTCGGGCCGTAGCCCGCGTACATGCCGGCGGCCGGGACCACGTAGGCGTCCAGCTTCACGTCACCGGCGTCGCTGAGCTGGAAGGTGACGGACTGGACGTTGCCGTTCTGGACGGCCTCGCGGCCGCCGTCGACGACGGCGGAGGCGTTGCCCTTGCCGCCGATCACCACGGAGCCGCCGGCGGGCACGGTGATCTTGCCGGAACCCTCGGCGCCCTTCAGGGTCACCTTGGACTTGGCACCCTCAAGGGTGATCGCGTCCAGGGTCTGGTCCTTGGTGCCGGCGTTGAAGACGGTCGCCGAGACGGACGCCGGGCCCTTCTTCTCCTTGTCGCCCTTGGTCAGCACCAGGGCGTTCTGGATCTTGATGTCGCCCTTGGTGACGGCGGCGTTGTCCGGCTTGATCTGGAGAGTCTGCGCGTCGTTGCCCGCGCCGCACGCGGCAAGCGAGGCGAGCGAGAACACTACGGCGGAAGCGGCGAGGGCGCCGCGTCGAAGGCTGCGGCTCACGGCGGCGGCAACTCCTTGGACGTACGGACGGGACGGTGGGCTCTCGGAGCGGCCGAGGTAAAGCCGCCCTAAGGGTGTGTCAGCGGGCTTAGGTTACCGAGCCGCCACCCCGCCCCCGCACCCGACCCTCCGCTGTGCGCGCACCGCGCCGCGCGCGTGCGCGATCTTGCATTCCGGTATCGCTCCGGAGGGTCCCGCGGTGATCGAATTCAGGCATTCCCCCGAACACCGGTCCGTGATCAATTCCGGATTGGGCCGGAACCCGCACCGTACGGGCGGCCGCCAGTCGAACGGAGTACTTCGGTTTCCTGCCACTGAACCCGGCAAAACGGGACGTACGTCACACTGGTGGGTGCACCCGCCAGGTGTAACGTGGTCGTTTCGCCCGGTCCGCACAGCGCCTCCGACCTGCGAATACCCCCCTCCGGAAGCCTTTCGCAGCACGTTCGTGTCGTTGTTGTCAAGCCCCGAGATGTGCCCTGACCTGCGAAAACGCCATTCATAACACTCAGTTCTCGTGTTACCCTGGATAGCCACGGAAGGGGTACCTGTCACATGACGTTCAAGGTTGGCGACACCGTGGTCTATCCCCATCACGGGGCCGCGCTGATCGAGGCCATCGAAACTCGCCAGATCAAAGGCGTGGACAAGACCTACTTGGTGCTCAAGGTCGCCCAGGGCGACCTGACGGTTCGTGTGCCTGCGGACAATGCGGAGTTCGTCGGCGTTCGCGACGTAGTCGGCCAGGACGGGCTGGACCGGGTCTTCGAGGTGCTCCGCGCACCGTACGCAGAAGAGCCCACGAACTGGTCCCGTCGCTACAAGGCAAATCTGGAGAAGCTCGCTTCGGGCGATGTCATCAAGGTCGCCGAAGTGGTGCGCGACCTGTGGCGTCGTGAGCGTGAGCGTGGGCTTTCCGCCGGTGAGAAGCGGATGCTCGCGAAGGCGCGTCAGATTCTGGTGAGCGAGCTCGCGCTCGCTGAAAACACGAACGAGGACAAGGCCGAGGCCCTCCTCGACGAGGTTCTCGCGTCCTGACGCTCGAACCGATCACAGTGTGCCGCGGTGCCCGATGACAGGCCCTCTCGCTCGCGAGGGGGCCGTTGCCGGGCGCTGCGGCATGTCTGCGTCCGCATCCGCGTCGTCCGCGCCCGCTTCCGCGTCCACCGCATCCCCCTCCACGTCCTGCACCTGGCGTGCCGGGTCCGGGCAGCCGGCTCGACCGGTCGTCACGGAAGGGGCGAGGGCGTCGCACCCGGCACCCTTCAGGCCATACCCATGTCGGCCGAAGTCACAAACCTGGCTCGGAGCTACTGATGTCTGACGAATCCCGCCCCCACCGCACCGCCGCGGTGATCCCGGCCGCCGGCCGCGGGGTACGCCTCGGCCCCGGCGCCCCCAAGGCCCTGCGGGCCCTCGGCGGGACGCCCATGCTGGTCCACGCCGTCCGCGCCATGGCCCGCTCCCGCGCGGTGTCCCTCGTCGTGGTCGTCGCCCCGCCCGCCGAGGCCACCGAGGTCCGCCACCTCCTCGACGAGCACCCGCTGCCCGACCGGACCGACGTCCTCGTCGTGCCCGGCGGCGACACCCGCCAGGAGTCCGTGCGGGCCGGCCTGGACGCCCTCCCGGCCGACATCACCTCCGTCCTCATCCACGACGCGGCCCGCCCCCTGGTCCCCGTCGAGACCGTGGACTCCGTCGTGGAGGCCGTCCGCGACGGCGCCCCCGCCGTCGTTCCCGCCCTGCCGCTGGCCGACACCGTCAAGGAGGTCGAGCCCGGCGCGCCCGGCGAGCCCGAACCCGTCCTCGGCACCCCCGAGCGCGCCCGGCTGCGCGCCGTGCAGACCCCGCAGGGCTTCGACCTCAAGACCCTCCTCCACGCGCACGACACCGTCGCCGTCGCCGGCGAGGGCGCCACCGACGACGCCGGGATGGTGGAGCGCACCGGGGTCACCGTCGTGGTCGTCCCCGGCCACGAGGAGGCCTTCAAGGTCACCCGCCCCCTCGACCTGGTCCTCGCCGAGGCCGTACTCGCCCGCAGGAGGGCCACCGATGCCTACTGATCCCGCCGCCGCGGCCCCCGCCGCTCCCGCCGTCGTCCCGCCGATGCCGCTCGTCGGCATCGGCACCGACGTGCACGCCTTCGAGACCGGCCGCGAACTGTGGTGCGCCGGCCTGCTGTGGGAGGGGGAGGACGGCCTCGCCGGGCACTCCGACGGCGACGTCGCCGCCCACGCCGCCTGCGACGCCCTCTTCTCCGCCGCGGGCGTCGGCGACCTCGGCGCGCACTTCGGCACCTCCCGCCCCGAGTGGTCCGGCGCCGCCGGCGCCACCCTGCTGGCCGAGGCCGCCCGCATCGTCCGCGCCGAGGGCTTCGAGATCGGCAACATCGCGATCCAGGTGATCGGCGTACGCCCGAAGATCGGAAAGCGGCGCGAAGAAGCGCAGAAGGCGCTCGCGGCGGCGGCGGGCGCCCCCGTCTCCGTCTCCGGCACGACGACCGACGGACTCGGCCTCACCGGCCGCGCCGAAGGCCTCGCGGCCATCGCCACGGCACTCGTGTACCGCACGAACCAGGACTGAGCGCGAGGTACGCCCGCAAGCCGGGCGTTACGGAAGTCAGGCCGCCGATGACGGATGTCACCTCTTCGGCAACAAAGCGCCCCCGCGACCTCAAACAGTCGCGGGGCACTGCCGCAGGCGCACTACCCTGGATGCCGTGACTATTCGCCTGTACGACACCAGCGCCCGGCAGATCCGCGACTTCACCCCGCTCGTCCCGGGCTGCGTCTCGATCTACCTGTGTGGTGCCACCGTTCAGGCGGCTCCGCACATCGGGCACATCCGCTCCGGCCTCAACTTCGACATGATGCGCCGCTGGTTCGCCTACCGCGGCTACGACGTGACCTTCATCCGCAACGTCACGGACATCGACGACAAGATCATCACCAAGTCGGCCGACCAGGGCCGCCCCTGGTGGTCCATCGGCTACGAGAACGAGCGCGCCTTCAACGACGGCTACACCGCCCTCGGCTGCCTGCCGCCCACCTACGAGCCCCGCGCCACCGGCCACGTCACCGAGATGGTCGAGATGATGCGCGGCCTCATCGAGCGCGGCCACGCCTACGAGGCCGACGGCAACGTCTACTTCGACGTCCGCTCCTTCCCCGGCTACCTGGAGCTGTCGAACCAGGAGCTCGACAACCTCCTCCAGCCCTCCGGCGAGGGCGAGACCGGCAAGCGCGACTCCCGCGACTTCGCCATGTGGAAGGCCGCCAAGCCCGGCGAGCCCTCCTGGGAGACCCCCTGGGGCCGCGGCCGCCCCGGCTGGCACCTCGAATGCTCCGCCATGGCCCACAAGTACCTCGGGTCGGCCTTCGACATCCACGGCGGCGGCCTGGACCTGATCTTCCCGCACCACGAGAACGAGATCGCCCAGGCCAAGGCCTTCGGCGACGAGTTCGCGAACTTCTGGGTGCACAACGCCTGGGTCACCATGTCCGGCGAGAAGATGTCCAAGTCCCTCGGCAACTCGGTGCTCGTCTCCGAGATGGTCAAGCAGTGGCGCCCGATCGTCCTGCGCTACTACCTCGGCACCCCGCACTACCGCTCGATGATCGAGTACAGCGAGGAGGCGCTGCGCGAGGCCGAGTCCGCCTTCGCGCGCATCGAGGGCTTCTGCCAGCGCGTCGTCGAGAAGGCGGGCGGGGCCGTCGAGGCCGCCGCCGAGGTGCCGCCGGCCTTCGCCGAGGCCATGGACGACGACCTGGGCGTCCCGCAGGCCCTCGCCATCGTCCACACCACCGTCCGCCAGGGCAACAGTGCCCTCGCCGCGGACGACAAGGACGCGGCCATCGCCCGCCTGGCCGAGGTGCGGGCCATGCTCGGCGTCCTCGGTCTGGACCCGCTCGACCCCCAGTGGGCCGGCGAGACCGACCGCGGCGAGGAACTGCACGGCGCCGTCGACACCCTCGTACGCCTCGTCCTCGACCAGCGCGAGTCCGCCCGGGCCCGCAAGGACTGGGCGACCGCCGACGCCATCCGCGACCAGCTCCAGCAGTCCGGCCTGGTCATCGAGGACAGCCCGACCGGCCCCCGCTGGACGCTCGGCGCGCGCTGATCCGACCCGATCGGGCCCGGTCCGCAGCCGGTCCGGACCCGCTCGGACCAGCGCCATTGTGCCGCCCGGCCTTCCGGGCGGCACACTCTTCATACGTACATATCGCAGCACGAACGAAAACAGGTAGAGGTCATGGCCGGGAACAGCCAGCGCAGGAACCGCCGCACGTCCAACAAGAAGGGCGCGACGGTCGGCAGCGGTGGCCAGCGGCGCAAGGGCCTGGAAGGCAAGGGCCCCACGCCCAAGGCCGAGGACCGCAAGAAGCACAAGGCGAACCGCATCGCCAACGCCATGGCCCGCCAGGCCGCCAAGCGACGCCCCGCCCCCCGCCGCGGCGGCCCCAAGGGCACCAGCGAGATGGTCGTCGGCCGCAACCCCGTCTTCGAGGCCCTGCGCGACGGCGTCCCCGCCACCACCCTCTACGTCCAGCAGTTCATCGACAACGACGAGCGCGTCCGCGAAGCCCTCAAGCTCGCCGGCGAGCGCGGCAACATCAACCTGATGGAAGCCCCGCGCCCCGAGCTCGACCGCATGACCAACGGGCTCAACCACCAGGGCCTCGTCCTGCAGGTCCCGCCGTACGAGTACGCGCACCCCGAGGACCTCACCGACGCCGCCTACGACAACGGCGAGGACCCCCTCATCGTCGCCCTCGACGGCGTCACCGACCCGCGCAACCTCGGCGCCATCGTCCGCTCCGTCTCCGCCTTCGGCGGCCACGGCGTGGTCATCCCCGAGCGCCGCGCCGCCGGCATGACCGCCGGTGCCTGGAAGACCTCCGCCGGCACCGCCGCCCGCACCCCGGTCTCCCGCGTCACCAACCTGACCCGCGCCCTGCAGGAGTACAAGAAGGCCGGCATCGCCGTCGTCGGCCTGGCCGCCGAGGGCACGCACGAGGTCCAGGACCTCGAAGCCCTCGCCGGCCCCGTCGTCATCGTCGTCGGCTCCGAGGGCAAGGGCCTCGGCCGCCTCGTCGGCGAGAACTGCGACTACCTCGTCCGCATCCCCATGCCCGGCGGCGCCGAGTCCCTCAACGCCGGTGTCGCCGCGGGCGTCGTCCTCTACGAGGCCGCCCGCCGCCGCGCCACCCGCGGCCGCATCTGAGCCGTCGGCCGTACGGGTCCCGCACCCGGCCCGGCCTTGATCCACTCGGCCCACGGAACATGACCCGTGAGCGTGTCGCCCCGCCCCTTCCGGGCGGGGCGACTTGATCTTGACGGGTCTCGGACAGATCCCTCCTGTCAAGGCAGTGTCCTAAACACTGATCACTCGGTTAGATGAGTGTGGACACCAGAACGTCAGGGTTCGACGACCAGCCCGCGCTGAGCATGGTCAAGGTGCCGTGCGACCCCGCACAGGTCATCGTCAACCACGCCAGCTTCCGCGTGCGGCTCGCACCGAGCCCGAGCGCGCGTTCCAAGCCCGCGAATGCCCCCGGCCCCGGCCGAGCACCGGTCCTGGCCGCCGGAGCCGTCGCGGCCGTCGGAGCCACCCGCCGCCGCGCCCCCGTCGTCTGGAGCGGCAAGACCGCCCCCGGCGGCGACGCCGCGGCCACGGGCGGACTCCTCCAGGCCGTAAGGGAAGCCGGACGCGGCCACGACGACTACGACGGCGGCACCACCCAGACCATCCCCCGGATGGACCTCGCGCGCGACCTCACCGAGGACACCCTCGCCACCCCCACCGTCATCGGCCAGCGCAGCCACGCCGACGAGACCCGCCCGCTGGGCGCGGTACCCGACCAGCCGCGCCAGGCCTACGAGCCGTACGAGCCCTACGACCACCAGCCCCCGTACCCCGGCGGCCCCGGCACCGAGCCCCGGCGCCCCGCCGACAACCGCGCCCAGGCCTCCTACTACCCCGGCCGCCGGATGAACCTCGGCGTCGTGCTGCTCCCGCTGCGCGTCTTCCTCGGCTTCATCTCCATCTACGCCGGCATGGGCAAACTCTGCGACCCCGTCTACTTCGACGGCGGCGAACGCGGCTCCATGGTCACCTGGCTGCGCACCCTGCACCCCTGGGCCCTGGCAGAACCCCTCCGCGACTTCGCCCTCGCCCACCCGGTCGGCGCCGGACTCAGCGTCGCCTTCCTCCAGGTGATCGTCGGCGTCCTCACCGTCTTCGGCCTCTGGCAGCGCTTCGCCGCCTGCATCGGCGCCCTGCTCTCCGCCGCCCTGCTGATGACCGTCAGCTGGAAGACCGTCCCCGCCTACGACGCCCCCGACATCATCTACCTGGCCGCCTGGAGCCCGCTCATCATCGCCGGCGCCCCCGTCTACTCCCTCGACGGACGCCTCGCCGGCGAGGCCTGGCGCACCCTCGGCCCCCGCTCCGAGATGTGGCAGCTCCGCCGCCGCGTCCTGCGCCGCGGAACCGTCATGGCCACCGTCGTCTGCGGACTCACCCTCATCATCGGCTCCGTCCTCGGCGGCGCCGTCCGCTCCAGCACCGTCGTCACCGTGCCCGGCCCCGGCCAGGCCCCGAGCAACTACCTCCCCGGCAGCCCGCTGCCCCAGACCCCCGCCCAGCGGACCGGGCCGGCCAAGCAGCAGCAGCCCTCCAAGCAGCCCTCGCCCTCCGCGTCGGCCTCCCCCTCCACCCCCGCCGCCAAGTCCGGCCGCACCGGCAGCGGAGCCCCCACCCAGAGCACCGGCACCGGCTCCGGCGCCCCCAGCGCCACCAAGGGCAGCAGCGGCCAGAGCCCGCGCAGCACCGCCCCCCGGCAGTCCAGCCCGCAGAAGTCCCCGGCCAGCTCCTCCGGCAGCCGGGCCGGCGGCGGCGACACCACCGCCAAGAAGCCCGGCCTCGTCGGCGGCCTCCTCGGCTGACCCGGACCGTACGGACCGACCGGAAGGGCCCGGCGCGCGAACCGCGCGCCGGGCCCTTCCCGCTGCGGCGCGCGGCGCGCGGCGCCCCGGCGCCACGGCCCGCCCCGGCGCCACGGCCCGCCCCGGCGCCACGGCCCGGCCCGAAGAGGGCACCCGCCTCGTTCACGGGCGGCGCGGGAAGCGTCAGACGGCGCTGTGGGCCGCCAACTCCCGCGCCGCCTCCGCCAGGTCCTTCGCCGTGTCGATCGCCCGCCAGTAGGCCCCCTGCGGCAGCGGGAACCCCGCCAGCCGCCGCTCCCGTGCCAGACGCGGGAACGTCGTCCGCTCGTGGTCCCCCAAGTCCGGCAGCAGCGCCGCGAATTCGGGCGCGAACACGTACACCCCGGCGTTGATCGGATAAGGCGACGGCGGCGCCTCGACGAAGTCCAGGACCTGCCCGAACTCGTTCGTCTCCACCACCCCCCACGGAATCCGCGGCCGCGCCAGCGCCAAAGTCGCCGTCGCCCCCCGCTCGGCATGGAACGCCGCCATCTCCCGCAGCGGGAACCGCGTCCACACGTCCCCGTTGGTCGCGTACCAGGCCCGGCCCGGGTAGGGCAGCCGCCGGGCCGCGTACTTCAGCCCGCCCCCGCGCCCCAGCGGCTCCGGCTCCACCACCGTCGTCACCCGCAACGGCAGCTCCGCCCCCGCCAGCCACTCCTGGAGCACCTCCGCGAGGTGCCCGCAGGAGACGACGGCGTCGGTGACCCCCTCCGCCGCCAGCCAGGCCAACTGGTGCCCGATGATCGGCAGTCCCGTCCCGGGGATCTCGACCATCGGCTTGGGCCGGTCGTCCGTATACGGCCGCAGCCGCGAACCCTGGCCGCCCGCCAGGACGACGGCCTGGACGGGCGGGGCCGGGAACGCGGCCGCGCGGTCGGTGGAGGGTGCAGCGGGAGGAGGGGCGTCGGTCATGGCCGCCAGCGTAGGGACGGCCACCGCCCCGGCCGGGACGGCACGACGGGCGTCAGCCCATCGAGGCGACCCCGGACGCGTACGAGGTGTCGCACACCGGACGGGAGTAGGACTGAGCCTTCGTCGGCCCGTACGCCTCGACGGCGGCCCGGCCGAGCGCGCGGGCGATGCCCATGCAGTGCTCGGCGAGCGACGGCCGCCCGTTCACCTGCTCCTGCAGGTGCCCGAGGACGACGCCCGGGTTCTCGCCCTGCTGCAGCTCGCTCAGCAGCTTGTCGCGCAGCACGTCCTGGGCGGCGCGCGGCTTCGCGGGGACGGACACGTCCTCGGCGGAGGCGGTCAGGATCTGGGACGGGGAGTTGTCCGCCCAGGGGACCATGGTGACCGCGAGGGTCCCGGACAGGACCAGGACGACGGGCAGGACCAGGGCGAGGGAACGGCCGATTCGGCGGGCAGTGTGGGTCACGAGGGCGAGAGTAGCGCTCGGTGAGGAATTGGCGACATTTAGTCACCCGGTCGGGGGATGGTTCGACGTGGCTTTTCGAATTACGGGTTGACGCGTGCGGCCGAATGGCCCGGTCTGCAGGGCTTCGTGGCAAACGCCACCCGCAACTGCCGCCGGAGGGGCGCCCCTTGACGGAACGCCCCTCCGGCGGGTGCCTGCCGGGCCTCAGCCGGAGAGGCGTTCCCCGGTCGACGTGGAGAACACGTGGATCTCGCCGGCGCGCGGTACGACGTGCAGCGAGGAACCCTTCTCGGGCACCTGGCGGCCGCCCACGCGGACCACGATGTCCTGCCCGTCGCGGCTGCCGTAGACGTAGCCGTCGGCACCCAGCTCCTCGACGACGTTCACGGTGATCGTCAGACCGCCGCTCTCGCCGATGTCGAAGTGCTCGGGGCGCACGCCTACGGTGACGGTCTTGTCCCCCGCGTCGGCGGCGGCCGACAGCGCCTCGCGCGACACCGGCACCACGCCGTCCCCGAACTTCACGCCGCCGTCGGTGATCGGCACCTCGACCAGGTTCATGGCGGGCGAGCCGATGAACCCGGCGACGAAGAGGTTCGCCGGCCGGTCGTACATGTTGCGCGGGGTGTCCACCTGCTGGAGCAGGCCGTCCTTGAGCACCGCCACGCGGTCGCCCATGGTCATGGCCTCGACCTGGTCGTGGGTGACGTACACGGTGGTGATGCCGAGGTCGCGCTGGAGGGCGGCGATCTGCGTACGGGTGGACACGCGGAGCTTGGCGTCGAGGTTCGACAGCGGCTCGTCCATGAGGAACACCTGCGGCTTGCGCACGATGGCCCGACCCATGGCGACGCGCTGGCGCTGGCCGCCGGAGAGCGCCTTCGGCTTGCGGTCGAGGTACTGGGTGAGGTCCAGCATCTTCGCCGCCTCCTCCACCTTGCGGCGGATGGTGGCCTTGTCCTCGCCGGCGATCTTGAGCGCGAAGCCCATGTTGTCGGCGACGGTCATGTGCGGGTAGAGCGCGTAGTTCTGGAACACCATCGCGATGTCCCGGTCCTTGGGCGGCAGGTGCGTGACGTCGCGGTCCCCGATGCGGATGGCGCCGCCGTTGACGTCCTCCAGGCCGGCGAGCATGCGCAGCGAGGTGGACTTGCCGCAGCCGGAGGGCCCGACGAGGACGAGGAACTCGCCGTCCTCGATCTCCAGCTCCAGCTGGTCGACGGCGGGCTTGTCGCCGCCGGGGTAGAGGCGGGTCGCCTTGTCGAAGGTGACAGAAGCCATGGTGATGCATCCCTTCTACCGGCAGGAACGTGCCGGACGATCCGAGTGGAAGGTCTAGTCCAATATTCAGGACTCCGCCCGACGCTACCCGGTGCGCGGGGTTCTGTCAGCAATCTGACGGGGCGGATTGCGCAGGGGGGGGGGCGGGCCGCCGCGAAGGGGCCCGGCCGGGACAACGCGATGGCCCGGGGGAGAGGGCGCTGTGTAGAGTGATGGCGGCCCTGCCTCCTTAGCTCAGCTGGCCAGAGCACCGCTCTTGTAAAGCGTAGGTCGTCGGTTCGAATCCGACAGGGGGCTCTGCTTCCGAAGGCCCCGGACCGCCCTGGTCCGGGGCCTTTTGCGTGTCTCAGCTGCGGCCCGAGATGCGGTTGGCCAGGCGGGCCAGGGGGGTTGTCGTGGGGGTGTGGGTGGTCGTTTCACGGCGGTCCGCTTCGCGATAGGCGGCGTACAGGGCGTGGACGCCGAGCCAGCGGAAGGGTTCCGGTTCCCAGCGGCGGACGCGGTGGTGGACCCAGGGGAGGGCGGTCAGCGGGGTGGATTGGCCCAGGACCAGGTCGCGCAGGGTGCGGGCGGCGAGGTTGGCGGTGGCCACGCCCGAGCCGACGTAGCCGCCGGCCCAGCCGAGGCCCGTCGTGGCGTCCAGGGTGACCGTCGCGCACCAGTCGCGGGGGACGCCGAGGACGCCCGACCAGGCGTGGGTGATCTCGGTGCCGGTGAGGAGCGGGAAGAAGGTGAAGAGGAGGTCGCGCAGGGCGTTGACGGTGGTCGGCTGGGTGCGGCCGTCGTTGTCCGTGCGGGAGCCGAAGCGGTAGGGGACGCCGCGGCCGCCGATGGCGATGCGGTCGTCGGCGGTGCGCTGGGCGTACATGTAGGCGTGGGCCATGTCGCCGAGGAGCGGGGCGTCGTTCCAGTTGAGCTGGGACCAGACCGAGGGCGGGAGGGGCGCCGTGACGATCATCGAGGAGTTCATGGGGAGCCAGGTGCGCTTGTGGCCCTTGAGGGCGGCGGTGAAGCCCTCGGTACAGCGCAGGACGTACGGGGCGCGGACGGTGCCGTAGGGGGTGACGGCGCGGCGGGGGGCGAGTTCCGTGACGGGGGTGGACTCGTGGATGACGACGCCGAGGCGTTCGCAGGCGGCGGCGAGGCCGCGGAGGAGTCTGAGGGGGTGGATGCGGGCGCCGTGGGGGGTCCAGCTGGAGCCGACGGCGTCGGCGATGTCGATGCGGTTGCGGGTTTCGGTGGCGTCGTAGAGCGCGCGGTCGGTTTCGCCGAAGGAGAGTTCGGCGGTGTGGAAGGCCTTGAGGCGGCTGAGCTGGGCGGGGGTGCGGGCGACTTCGAGGACGCCGCCGCGGTGGATGTCGGCGTCGATGCCCTCCTCGGCGGCGACGTCGATGATTTCGGTGACGGTGTCGTTCATGGCGTGCTGGAGGCGCAGGGCGGCCTCGTGGCCGTGGAGTTCGGCGTAGCGGTCGCGGCCGGCGATGCCGTTGTAGAGCCAGCCGCCGTTGCGGCCGGAGGCGCCGTAGCCGCAGAACTTCTGCTCCAGGACGGTGACGCGGAGGTCGGGGGCGGTGCGCTTGAGGTAGTAGGCGGTCCACAGGCCGGTGTAGCCGCCGCCGACGATGACCACGTCGGCGGTGGCGTCGGTGGTGAGGGGGGCGCGGGGTGGCTGGTGGGCGGTGGTGTCGGTCGCGTACCAGAAGGAGATACCGCCGTTGATCGTCATGGGGGAGTTGGTACACGGGGTGCCGGAGGGGTGTCCAGGTGCCGGGTGTCGGGTTTCCGGGGTGGGTTGCAGGCTGGTTGTCTGATGCGGGGACGGCGGGTGGCGGCGTCGGTTTCCCAGGGTTCGAGGACGACCTTGCCGGTGGTGGCGCGGGTTTCGAGGTCGTGGTGGGCGCGGGCGGTTCCGGCGACTTCGCGGCCGGGGATGGTGGGGAGGTCGGGTAGGGGTGCGGGCGGGCCCTGGACGCCGCGGCGGAGCATGGTGTCGAGGAGGTGGACGCCGGCGGCGGCGACCTTGATGCGGACCTGGCCGGGGGCGGGGGTGGGGCGGGGTGCCGTCTCGTAGGTGAGGTTCTCGCGGGGCCGAAGGCGTGGAGGCGGACGGCCTTCATGGTCGCGGGGGTGCCGGGGGCGGTCATGGGGAGAGCCTCTGACCTCAAGCGGGGTTGAGGTCAAGGGCGGGGCGGCTGTCGGTGCCGTGGGTCACGATGGGGGCATGGTGCGCAGCGGTCGGAGTGGTGGGCAGACGGTGAAGGCGGCGCGGCGGGCGGAGGTGCGGCTGCCGGGGCTGGTGGCGTGGGAGGGCGGTGGGCTGGAGCCGGACGGGGACTACGACGGGCTGGAGTTCGCCGATCTGGATCTGGCCGGGCAGGAGGCGGTGGGGGCGCGGTTCATGGACTGCGCGCTGCGGCGGTGCGGGCTGGACGGGGCCGGGCTGGCGAAGGCGCGGGTCCTGGATTCGGTGCTGGAGGGCGTCCGGGGGGTGGGTGTGGACCTGTCGGGGGCTTCGTTGCGGGACGTGGAGGTGGCGGAGGCCCGGTTGGGCGGGGTGCAGCTGCACGGGGCGGTGCTGGAGCGGGTGCTGGTGCGCGGGGGGAAGATCGACTACTTGAACCTGCGGCAGGCGCGGCTGCGGGACGTGGTGTTCGAGGGGTGCGTGCTGGTGGAGCCGGACTTCGGGGGTGCGGTGCTGGAGCGGGTGGAGTTCCGGGACTGCGTGCTGCGGGGGGTGGACGTGGCGGGGGCCCGGCTGACGGACGTGGACCTGCGGGGTGCCGTGGAGCTGGGGGTGGCGCGCGGGGTGGAGTCGCTGGCCGGGGCGGTGATCAGTCCGGCGCAGCTGTTCGACCTGGCCCCGGCGCTGGCGGCGCAGCTGGGGGTGCGGGTGGTGGGGTAGGGGCGGGGCGGCTCGTCAGAGGAGGTCCGTCGCGGGGTTCAGGGACCAGTGGTTGGTGGTGAACATCCGTCCGGCGAACGGCACCTGGGTCCGTGCGACGAAGCGGAAGCCGACCGAGCGGCAGATGCCGTTCGAGGCGGCGTTGTCCGTGGCGGGGTAGGCGTGTACGACTCCCCAGCGGTGGGCGTCGCGGGCCTGCTCCAGGAGGGTGCGGACGGCGCGTTTGCCCAGTCCGCGGCCCTGGTGTTCGGGCAGGACCATCCAGCCGATCTCGGAGACGGGTCCGTCGGCGGTGTCGTGGGACCAGAGGGTCACGGTTCCGGCCACCACGCCGGGAGCGGCCGGGTCGGGGACGATCATCTTGATCCAGGCCAGGTCGGACGCGGCCTGTTCGGCGTCCCGCCGGACCTTGGCGGGCATGTCCTCGGGCGGCTGGGGGCCGCCGAGGTCGGCCATCATGACCGGGTCGCACCGCATCCGGACGTAGGCGTCGACGTCGTCCGGGGTGACATCGCGCAGCAGCATGGGCCTCTCCTCGGGGTGCGGCGGGCGTCGGTGCCGGGGTGGGTCGGGTCAGGCGGGGACGCGGGGGAAGCGGGACTGGAGCGTCCAGATGACCGGGTTGTCGGCGAGGCCCTCGTGCATGTCGACGAGGTCCGCGATGAGGTCGTGGAGGAAGTCGCGGGCCTCGCGGCGCAGGAGGCGGTGGCTGAAGGTCAGGGCTTCCTCTTCGGGGGGCATCCAGTCGGCCTCGATGTCGACCCAGCCGAAGCGGCGCGCGAAGAGCATGCGGTCGGCGGATTCGGTGAAGTCGAGTTCGGCGTACTGGCTGTGGGAGGAGCGGCTGCCGCGGGGGTCCTGGTCGAGTTGCTCGACGATGTCGCAGAGGGCCCAGGCGAAGTCGAGTACGGGCACCCATCCCCAGGCTGTGGACACTTCCGTGTCCTTGTCGGTGTCCGCGAGGTAGACGTCGCCGCAGAAGAGGTCGTGGCGCAGGGTGTGGACGTCCGCCGAGCGGTAGTCGGTCTGCGGGGGGTCCGGGAAGCGCCGGGAGAGGGAGTAGCCGATGTCGAGCACGTAGCCGATGGTGTCACGGGTCGGCGTGCGGTGGCCGGTCGGGCCGCTTCCGTACGGGGTGGTGGGCGGCGGGGGTCGCGGGCTGTGGGCCGCCTGCGGCCGGTGGGGTCAGGACGGCAGGAGGCGTTGTTCCTTGGCCACGGCCACGGCGCCGGCGCGGGTGTCGACGCCGAGCTTGTCGTAGATGCGACCGAGGTGGGTCTTGACGGTGGCCTCGCTGATGAACAGGGCGCGGGCGATGTCGCGGTTGCCGAGGCCGCGGGCGAGCTGGCCGAGGATGTCGAGTTCGCGGTCGGTGAGGGTGGGGCGGGTGCCGCGCATGTGGGCCATGACGCGGCTGGCGACCGGTGCGGAGAGGGTGGTGCGGCCCGCGGCGGCCGAGTGGATGGCGGCGAAGAGCTCCTCGGGGCGTTCCGCCTTGAGGAGGTAGCCGGTGGCGCCCGCGCCGATGGCCCGGGTGATGTCGGCGTCCGTGTCGTAGGTGGTGAGGACGAGGACGTGCGGGGGGCGGGGGAGCGCGGTGATGCGGCGGGTGGCTTCGACCCCGTCGATGCCCTCGCCGAGCTGGAGGTCCATGAGGACCACGTCGGGGTGGAGCTTGGCGGCGAGGGCGACCGCCTCCTCGCCGCTGCCGGCCTCTCCGAGGACCTCGATGTCCGGTTCGCTGCCGAGCAGGGCCAGCAGTCCGGCGCGGACGACGACGTGGTCGTCGCAGAGGAGGATCGTCGTCATCCCGTGGTCTCCAGGGGGATCGAGGCGGAGAGGACGGTTCCCTCGCCCGGGGTGGATTCGATGGTCAGGGTTCCGCCGAGCTGGCGCACGCGGGCGCGCATCGCCGGGAGGCCGTGGCCGCGGTCGGCGGGGGCGGGGCCGGCGGGGGCCGCGGCGGTGAAGCCCGTGCCGTCGTCGGCGATGTCCAGGACGACCTGGTCGCCGAGGAAGCTGAGGGTGAGGGCGGCGGTGCGGGCGCCGGAGTGCTCGCGGATGTTGGCGAGGGCTCCCTGGGCGATGCGCAGCAGGGCGGACTCGGCGCGGTCGGGGAGCGGGGCGGGGGTGCCCTCCAGGTGGAAGCGGACCTCGAGGTCCGGGCCGGCGTC
The DNA here is from genome assembly GCF_044763325.1 of Streptomyces sp. NPDC096136. Lineage (NCBI taxonomy): Bacteria > Bacillati > Actinomycetota > Actinomycetes > Kitasatosporales > Streptomycetaceae > Streptomyces > Streptomyces sp. NPDC096136. The sequence goes on from NZ_JBIWFZ010000010.1 coordinate 89,716, forward strand.
CAGGGCGCGCAGGGCGTCGGCGAGGCCGGCGCCGTTCTCCAGCTCGGGCGGGGCCAGGTCGTGGACGAGGCGGCGGGCCTCGGCGAGGCCGCGGGCGGCGATGCCGGTGGCGGTGCGGACGTGGGCGCGGGCGGTGGCGGGGTCGGTGTCCCAGGTGCGGTCCGCGGCCTGGAGCAGCATCTGCTGGCTGGAGAGGTGCTGGGCGAGGGTGTCGTGGATCTCCATGGACAGGCGCTGGCGCTCGGCCAGGGTGCCTTCGCGGCGTTCGGTGGCGGCGAGCTCCCGGCGGGTGCGGATCAGGTCGTCGATGAGTGCGCGCTGGGCCTGTGCCTGGCGTTCCATGTGGATGAAGACGGCCGTCGCGAGGGCGGCGACGGCGGGCGGGGCGAGGAGGAGGTTGGGGTCGAAGGCGGTGGAGAGCTTGAGCTGGGCCGCGACGACGAAGACGGTGAGGACGGTGACGAGGGCGACCGCCGCGCGTGGGGGGAGGGTGCGCAGGGCGGTGAAGAAGAGGGGGACGGCGCACCAGGCGAAGCTCGGTGCGAGGACGACGAGGACCACCCAGGTGGCGACGACGAGGCCGAGCCAGAGCCTCCGGCGGAGGGTGGGGGTGCGGGGGGCGGCGCGTTCGGGGGGCGCGTCGGTGGTGGTTCCGCCCACGGCGGGGCCGAGGACGTAGAGCAGGGCCAGGGTGATGCTGAGGGCGATGACCCAGGGGGTGCGGGGTTCGCCGGGGTGGCGGAGGAGGAAGCGGGCCACGGAGGCGCTGAGGAGGAGGAAGAACGCCGTGTGCATGACGGTGGCCAGGGCGCGGGTGTCGGCTTTCCGCGGGGGGTGGCTCACGGCGGGGCTCCTGGGGGGTGGGGACGGGTCCATTGTGCGCCTGCCCTGGCCGGGCGGTTCGGGGCGCGGGCCGGGCGTGGGCGCGCGGTCTCGGGCGGGGCGCGGGAGGGCGGGGTCGGGTGGTGCGGGGTGGGGCCGGGTGGTGGGGCTGGGTGGTGCGGGGTGGTGCCTGGGTTCGAGGGAGGGTGGTGCGGGGTGGTGCCTGGGTTCGAGGGTGGGCCGGGGCCGGGTGCGTTCAGACCGGGGCGGCCATGTCCAGCCTCGCCGGCGTTTGAGGCGCGGGGCCCAGGGCGGAGCCCCGGGACACGGTCCGCAGGCGGGCGGTCTGCGCATGGGCCCGGGGCGGAGCCCCGGGGCGCGGTCCGCAGGCGGGCGGTCTGCGGCGCGGGGTCCGGGGCGGAGCCCAGGGCCTCAGGAAAGCGGGCCGCCGGCCGCACCGCATCGGCCGATCGGATGACCCCCGGGTCAGCCGGTGCGGTCGCCGGGGCGAGCCGGTACGGGGACGGGCGGGGGAGGGGTCGGCGGCGATGGTGGGAGGGAGCCAGTCGAGACCACCAGGAGCAGAGATGAACACCCGTACCCGCGTCCTCACCGGTACCGCCCTCGCCGTCGTCCTCGGCGCCGGGACCTTCGGGGCCGTCAGCGCGAGCGCCACCCCTGCCAAGAAGGACGAGGCGAAGAACAACTTCACCACCTCGACCCACCTGACCGTCGACGCCGCCACCCGTGCCGCCCAGGCCGCGCTCCAGGCCGCCGAGAAGGAGAACCAGAAGGTCACCGTCGCGGTGGTGGACCGCAACGGCAACACCATCGTCACGCTGCGCGGCGACGGCGCCGGCCCGCAGTCCTACGAGTCCGCGCAGCGCAAGGCGTACACCGCCGTGTCCTGGAACGCCCCGACCTCGGTGCTCGCCGGCCGGCTCGCGCAGACCCCGAACCTGAAGGACATCCCCGGCACCCTCTTCCTCGCCGGCGCCGCCCCGGTCCAGGCCGGCGGTGCGCCGGTCGCCGGTATCGGTGTGGCCGGTGCGCCCAGCGGTGACCTGGACGAGAAGTTCGCCAAGGCCGGCGTCGAGGCCCTGGGCAAGTAGTCCCCTCTAGGATCGAACGTGTGGAACACCGCACGCTCACCCGTCTCGCCGCCCCCGCCCTCGCCGTCCTGGTCGCCCTCACCTCGGGCTGTACGGGCGCGACGGTGCAGGGGCGGCCGGGCGCGTCCGGGCTGCGGGACCCGTACTTCCCGCGGGCGGGCAACGGGGGCTACCAGGTCGACCACTACGCGCTGGACCTGGCGTACGACCCGGCCGACGGGGAGCTGCACGGGACGGCCGTGATCACCGCGCGGGCCGAGCAGGGGCTCAGCTCGTTCAACCTCGACCTCAGCGGGCTGAAGGTCGAGGGCGTGGAGGTGCAGGGCGCGGGGGCGCGGTTCAACCGGACCGGCAACGAGCTGACCGTGCGGCCGGCCAAGGACCTGCGCAAGGGCGAGGTCTTCCGTACGAGGGTGGACTACAGCGGGCGGCCCAAGGCGCTGGTCGATCCGGACGGGTCGAAGGAGGGCTGGATCACCGCCGGGGGCGGTGACGCGGTCGCCGTCGGCGAGCCGGTGGGGTCGATGGGCTGGTTCCCCGGCAACCACCATCCCAGTGACAAGGCCGCGTACGACATCACGGTGACCGTTCCCCGGGGGTACGAGGCGGTGTCCAACGGGGAGTTGCGGTCCCGGCGCGACGTGGGCGGGGGGCGGACCGCGTTCGCGTGGCACAGTGCGGAGCCGATGGCGAGCTATCTGGCGACCGTGGCCGTGGGGAAGTTCAAGGTGACCACGGGGAAGACCCCCTCCGGGGTGTCCGTGTACCAGGCCGTGGCGCCCTCCGAGGACGAGGCGGCACGCGCTGCGCTGGCGCGGGTGCCGGAGATGGTGGAGTGGGGGAGCGCGACCTTCGGTCCCTATCCGTTCGGCACGGTCGGTTCGATCGTGATGCCGGCGGGGACCCTCGGGTACGCGCTGGAGGCGCAGACCAAGCCCGTCTACTCGGGTGCGCCCGACGAGGGGCTGGTGCTGCACGAGCTGGCCCACCAGTGGTTCGGGGACTCGGTGTCGCCGAAGTCCTGGAAGGACATGTGGCTGAACGAGGGGTTCGCCACGTACGCGGAGTGGCTGTGGGCGGAGTCCCACGGGGGCGTCTCCGCGCAGCGGCGGTTCGAGGCCTTCCTGGCCGGTGACGCCTCGGTCGACGCGCAGGCCGGGGGTGGCTGGGCGGCCTTTCCGCCGGCCGCGCCGCCGGGGGCCGGGCACATCTCCGACGACCCGGTCTACTACCGGGGTGCGATGGTGCTGCACCGGATCCGGCAGGAGGTGGGGGACGCGAAGTTCTTCGACCTGCTGCGCGGCTGGGCCGCCGACCACCGGTACGGGAACGCGAGCACGGCCGATTTCACCGCGTACGCGGAGCGGCGCACGGGCGTCGACCTGAAGAAGGTCTGGGACGTGTGGCTGTACGGGGAGGGGCGCCCGAAGGCTCCCTAGGGCGTCGGAGGGCGGCGGGACCGGGCGGGGCCCCTTCCCCGGGACGGTGGGGAAGGGGGCTCCGTCGCGGGTCGGGGTCAGACGTTGACGCCGAAGTCCTGGGCGATGCCGGTGAGGCCGGAGGCGTAGCCCTGGCCGACCGCGCGGAACTTCCACTCGGCGCCGTTGCGGTAGAGCTCGCCGAAGACCATGGCGGTCTCGGTGGCGGCGTCCTCGGAGAGGTCGTAGCGGGCGATCTCGGCGCCGCCGGCCTGGTTGACGACGCGGATGTACGCGTTGCGGACCTGGCCGAAGTTCTGGCTGCGGGAGTCGGCGTCGTAGATGGAGACCGGGAAGACGATCTTGTCGACGCTGGCGGGCAGGCCCGCGAGGTTGACCTTGATGGACTCGTCGTCGCCGGAGCCCTCGCCGGTGCGGTTGTCGCCGGTGTGGACGATGGTCTGGTCCGGGGTGGACTTGTTGTTGAAGAAGACGAAGTGGCCGTCGGAGACGACCTTGCCCGTCGCGTCGACCGCGATGGCGGAGGCGTCGAGGTCGAAGTCGACACCGGTCGTCGTACGGACGTCCCAGCCGAGGCCGACCGTGACGGCGCTGAGGCCGGGGGCCTCCTTCGAGAGCGAGATGTTGCCGCCCTTGGACAGGCTTACTGCCATGTGACTGGTGTCCTTCCTCGTCATTCCGGGTGCGTGACCCCGATATGGGGTCAAGCTACCGCTGCCCTTCATAACGCGGGGAGGGGGCGCGGAGGTTCCAGGGGGTTTCCGGGGGGAGTTTCCGAAGCGGCGCCGGAGGTGTCCCCGCGGGTGTCGCCGGAGGTGTTCCCCGGGGTGTTCCCGGGGCGGTAAATGGGGGTGACGGGGGAGGGGCGGGAGCGGATCATAGGGGCATGCCTGGTCCCTATGTCATCCGCGGTGCGGTCGTGCTCCCCGAGGCGGAGCTCGCCTGGCGGTTCTCGCGTTCCTCCGGGCCGGGCGGACAGCACGTCAACACCTCGGACTCGCGGGTGGAGCTGCTGTTCGACGTCGCCGCGACGAAGGCGCTGCCGGCGGTGTGGAAGGAGCGCGCGCTGGAGCGGCTCGCCGCCCGGCTGGTGGACGGGGTGCTGACGGTACGGGCGTCCGAGCACCGGTCGCAGTACCGCAACCGGGAGATGGCGCTGGTCCGGATGGCCGCGGTACTGGCGGAGGCGACGGCGGCCCCGCCGAAGGTCCGGCGGCCGACGAAGATCCCGCGCGGGATCAACGAGCGGCGGCTGCGGGAGAAGAAGGCGCGGGGCGAGACCAAGCGCGGGCGCACCTCGCGGGACTGGTAGCTCCCGCGGCCTCCGCCGCCCCGGCCCGGCCCGCCGCCGCGTTTCCGGCCCGCCCCGTCGCCCCCGCGCGCCCCGCCGCCGCGGGCTACGGCTGCAGGTGGCGGTAGCGGCCGCGGAAGTACGTCAGGGGCGGGGCGTCCGGCGCCGGGAGGCCGGTCGTCAGGACGTGGCCGACGACCAGGGTGTGGTCGCCCGCCGGGATCCGGGAGCGGGTGCGGCACTCCAGGGTGGCCAGGGCCCCCGAGAGCAGCGGGGCCCCCGAGACGGCGCCCCGCTCGTGGGGGAGGTCCGCGAAGAGGAGCCGGTCGCTGATCCGGCCCTTCATGGAGAACCGGCTCGCCACCTGGACCTGGCTGTCCGCGAGCAGGGACACCGCCCACAGCGGCTGTTCCGCGAGCAGGTCGTCCATCCGGGACCCCTCGCGCACGCTCACCAGGACCAGCGGCGGGTCCAGGGACACCGACATGAACGCGGTGGCCGTCATGCCGACGTCCTCGCCGCGCGGCCCGTCGGCGGTCAGGGGCGGCTCGTGGGCGGTGATCAGGCACACGCCCGCCGCCATCCGGGACATGGCGGCGCGGAACTCGTCGTTGCTCACCCCTCCAGGATGGGGGGAGACGGGGGACGCGGGGGCGTAGGGCTGGGGTGCGGGGGTCGTCTTCGGCACGTACCGCACGCTAGTACGGTCGCCCTGGGGCGCACATCGGGCGCTGGTCCGAGCCGCGTCCCCGCCGCAGGGACTAGGCCCGGGCGTATCGTTTGCTCACGGGAAGGCGGAGGAGTGCCCCTCGTCCTCAACAGGCCTGTACCACAGCAGTATTCATCTCATGTGACTTGAGTCACAGAGGGCAAGATTTGTTGACCCTGTGTACCTGCCGCACAGCTCACTGTGATTCAGTGGACGGGACACCGCAACGAAACGCCGATGACAAACCTGGAGTTGCTGTCGAGGTCTCGGGGAGAGCGAGCAATGGAGACCGAGTCGGAGCCGTACGTCCGTCTTGCGACCCTGCGGCAGCTGCACCAGGTGGTGGCCGAGCTCAACACGGCCCGGAGCCTGGCGGACACTCTGCAGACCGTCGTGGACGGCATCGTGCGCGGCCTCGGCTACGAGCTCGCCTGCGTCAACCTCGTACGCCCTGACGGCGATCTCGTCGTCGCCGCCTTCGCCGGGGACCCCGCCGCCGAGGCCCTCATCACCGGCCGCGTCGGCTCCCGCGCCGCCTGGGAGCGCCGCCTGACCATGGGTGAGGACTGGGACGGCCTGCGCTTCATCCCGCACACCGAGGGCTGGGTGCTGCTGGAGGACGACGTGCCCCAGTGGCATACGGAAGGACCCGATCCGCGCTTCGAGGACGAGTGGCACCCCGAGGACCGGCTCTACGCCCCCATGTACGCGACGGGCGGGGAACTTCTGGGTGTCATCTCGGTGGACAGACCGCGCAACGGCCGGCGCCCCGGCGCGTGGGGCCGCGAGGCGCTCCAGATGTACGCCTTCCAGGCGGCCATTGCGATCAGCAACGCGCGCCTGCGCGCGAACATGCAGCGGGCCCTGGTGCGGCTGGAGCGCGAGCAGCAGGCGCTGCGGGCCAGCGAGGAGTCGTTCCGGCAGGCCTTCGAGTACGCGCCCAGCGGCATGGCCATCGCCGAGATGGGCGGCGACCAGCACGGCCGGCTGCTGCGGACCAACGACGCCCTCTGCCGGCTGCTCGGCCGGCCCGCGTCCGTGCTGCGGCGGTACTCCTTCTCCGACCTCGTCCACCCCGAGGACATCGGGACGCTGCTGCGCACCTCCGCCGAAGGGGGCCGGGCCGAACTGCGGCTGGGGCGGCGCGACGGCACGTACGTCTGGGTGAGCCTGCGCAACTCCGTCGTCGCGGACGCCGCCGACGGGCCGAGGTTCCTCCTCACGCACGTCGAGGACATCGAGGAGCGCAAGCGGCACGAGCTCCAGCTCGCCCACCGCGCCAGCCACGACTCCCTCACCGGCCTGCCCAACAGCGCCGAGCTGCGCGCCCGGCTCGGCGCCCGGCTGTGCCGGCGGCCCCAGTCGGTGCGGGCCGGCGCGGTGGAGGCGTTGGACGCGGCCTTCGAGGGCCGTGCGGAGGGCGTCGGCGTCGGCGCCGGCGAGCACGGGTACGACGGCTTCCCCGCCGTGGGCGCGGGCGGCGCGCCGCCGGGCCCCGACGGGTTCGACTTCCCCGCCGGGTTCCCCGGGCAGCCCGAGGGCCCGTACGACCACCACGTGCACACGGTGGCGCCCGCCTCGGAGGTCGACGACGGGACCAAGGGGCTCGCCGTGCTCTTCTGCGACCTCGACGGGTTCAAGTCGATCAACGACCGGTTCGGGCACCACACCGGCGACGCCGTCCTCATCGAGGTGGCCCGGCGGCTGACCACGGGCGTCCGGGACGGCGACACCGTCGCCCGGCTCGGCGGTGACGAGTTCGTCGTCCTCGCCGACGGCCTCGGCGCCGCCGACGCCGCCGACCTCGCCGTGCGGCTGCGCAACGCGATCATCCCGCCGATCCGCGTGGACGGCCGGGCCGTGCGCGTCGGCGCGAGTTTCGGCATCGGCTGGGCCAGCTGCGGAATGTCCGCCGACGAGGTGCTGCGCTCCGCCGACCAGCGCATGTACATCGAGAAGCGGTCCCGCTCCAAGGCCCACCACCGGGCCGGTTGACCGGATCGGCCACCCGTGGGCGCACGTGTTCGGGGTAGGCTCCCGTGGGTCGAAAGGAGTGACCTGCGATGACGACGCCCGCGAACAACGGCCCGCACGGTGGGGCGAACCAGCCCGAGGACGACGACCCGTTCGGCTACCTCTACGCGGACGGCCAGGCCGCCGGAGCCACCCCGCCCGGTCAGGGCGGCGGATACGGCTACCCCGGTCCCGCGGTCGGAGGGCAGCCCGGTGCTCAGCCCGGGGTCCCCCGCACCTCGTACAACCAGGTGCGCACGGTCGGCGAGCGGACGTACGGCGGCCAGCGCGGCGCCGTCCCCCAGCAGCAGCCCCCGCAGGCCTACCAGGCCCAGTACCAGGCCCCCGAGGCCCTCCAGGCCAACGGCTACGGGGTCCCGCAGCAGCCGTCCCCCCAGTCCCAGACCCAGCAGGTGCCCCCGCCGGGCGGCCGCGGCCGCGGCGGCAGCGGCGCCGGCTCCAGCCGCAAGGGCCTGCTCATCGCGGCGGTCGCCGTGGTGGGCGCGGTCGCGATCGGCATCGGCGCGGCCCTGACCTTCGGCGACAAGGGCGACGACAAGAAGGGCAAGAACCAGGCCTCCCAGTCCCAGCAGCCGGTCCCCCCGAAGGGCAACCAGGGCTCGGACGGCCCGAGCGCCTCCCCGGAGCCCTCGAAGACCCCGCTGCCCAAGGGGGAGGCCGCCGGTGCCGGCATGGCCCTCACCGGCGGCGCCGCCCTGCAGAACACGGTGCAGGGCGCCAAGAGCTCGGGCGGCCAGTACGTCGGCAACTTCAACCAGGTCGGCGCGGCGCTGACCTGGACGCTGGACGTGCCGACGGCGGCCCAGTACAAGCTGAAGATCAGTTATGCGGTGCCGGGCAAGGCCGCGAGCACCACGCTGACGGTCAACGGCGACCAGCAGAGCCGCCCGATAAACATGAACAACTTCTCCAACGCCAAGCCGGGCGAGTGGGACAAGTGGACGTACACCCACTCCAACGTGGACCTGAAGAAGGGTACGAACACCGTCAAGATCTCCTGCGAGACCGGCAACCAGTGCGAGATCATCATCGATCAGCTCTGGCTGGAGCCGCTGTAGCCGGCCCCTAGCCCGGCTGACAGGGCGTGACCTCCACCGACCCCCGTACCTCCGCGTAGGTGCGGGGGTCGAACTCTCCCGCCGCCGGGGCGTGGACCGTGGCCGTGGAGAGGGCCACCGCGCGGGTGAGGCGGTCGGGCCAGGGGAGGTCCTCCGCCAGGGCCGACAGGAGGCCCGCCACCGCCGAGTCGCCCGCGCCCGTCGGGTTCCCCTTCAGGGTGCGGGGCGGGGTGGCCTGCCAGGTGCCCTCGGGGGTGGCGGCCAGGAGGCCCTCGGGGCCCAGGGAGGTGACCACCGCGTGGGCGCCGCGGCGGCGGGCGTCACGGGTGGCGGGGAGCGGGTCGCGCGAGCCCGTCAGCTCGGCGAGTTCGGCCGCGTTGGGCTTGATGATCTCCGGCCGGGCGGCGACCCCGCGGCGCAGCGCCTCGCCGCTGGTGTCCAGGAGCACGGGGGCGCCGGCCGCGCGGGCGGCCCGTACCAGGACCGCGTACGCGCCGACCGGCACGCCGGGCGGCAGGCTCCCGCACAGGGCCACCGCGCGGGCCCCGGCGGCGAGTTCGGTGTAGCGGGCGAGGAAGGCCGACCATTCGGCGGCCGTGATCTGCGGGCCCGGCTCGTTGAACTGGGTGGTGTCGCCCGAGCTTTCGTCGACGACCGCCAGGGTGCGGCGGGTGGTGCCGGCGCAGGGGACGAGGGCGTCCACCACGCCGGGGGAGCCGGCGAGCAGGTCCCGTACGACCGCGCCGGCCGGGCCGCCCGCGAAGCCCGTCGCCGTCACCTCGTGGCCGAGCGCGGCGAGCACGCGGGCCACGTTCAGGCCTTTGCCGCCCGCCCGTTCGGTGACGGCGGTGACCCGGTGGGAGGTGTGCGGCAGCAGTCGCGGCACCCGGTGGGTGACGTCGAGCGCGGTGTTGAGCGTCACGGTGAGGATCATGGCCAGTCCCGGTCTTGGTGTGTGCCGGGATCATGCCAAATGGCGGGCGGCCAGCCCAGCCCTCCGGGCCGGTCGCCCCGCTTCCGCGGCGGCGAAGGGCCGGTTCAGCCCAACGGGCTGACGATCCATTCGCCCCGCCGCATGACGCCCTTGACGTCGAACTCCGCGTCCAGGACCACCAGGTCGGCGTACTTGCCCGGCTCCAGCGAGCCGACCTCGCCGTAGAGGCCCAGCAGCTTGGCCGGGTTCGCGGAGATCGCCTGCACCACGGACTCGACGGGCAGCCGGTCGACCGTCACCGACCGCTTGAAGGCCGTGTCCAGGGTGAGGGTGGAGCCCGCGATGGAGCCGCCCTCCACGAGCCGGGCGACCCCGTCCCGCACCTCCACCTCCAGCGGGCCCAGGTGGTAGGTGCCGTCGCCGAAGCCGGCCGCGTCCATCGCGTCGGTGATCAGCGCGACGCGGTGGGCGCCCGCGTGGTGGAAGGCCAGCTCCAGCATGGCCGGGTGCAGGTGGGTGCCGTCGTTGATCAGCTCGACGGTGACCCGCTCGTCCTCCAGCAGCGCCGCGATGGGGCCGGGGGCGCGGTGCTCCAGGCCGGGCATCGCGTTGTACAGGTGGGTGGCGACCGTCGCGCCCGCGTCGATGGCCTGGCGCGTCTGGTCGTACGTGGAGTCCGTGTGGCCGATCGCCGCGATCACCCCGTGCTCGGCGAGCAGGCGTACGGAGTCCAGCCCGCCGGGCAGCTCGGTGGCGAGGGTGACCATGCGGGCGGCGCCGTGCGCGGCGTCGACCAGCTTGCGGACCTCGGCGGGGTCGGGGTCGCGCAGCAGGTCCTCCTTGTGCGCGCCCTTGCGGCAGGGGTTGATGAACGGGCCCTCGAAGTGGATGCCGGCGATCTCTCCCTGCTGCGTGAGCTCGGCGAGCAGCGCGGCGCGGCGGGCCAGCTCGTCGAGGTCGCCGGTGACGGTGGAGGCGACGAGGGTGGTCGTGCCGTGCTCGCGGTGGGTCCGGACGCCGGTCAGGACCTCCTCGGCGGTGCCGGAGGTGAAGGAGGCGCCGCCGCCGCCGTGGTTGTGCATGTCCACGAAGCCGGGGACGATCCAGTGCCCGGACAGGTCGACGGGGCGGGCGTCCTCGTGGGCGCTGCCCGCGATCCGCTCGCCCTCGACGATGACGCGGCCGCCCGCCACGATCCCGGTGGGCAGCACCACCCTGGCGCCGGAGAGAACGGTGCTCTGTGCGCGTCCGGACATCAGGCAGGTACCTCCGTGGCGAGTAGGTCCCAGGCGAGCAGCCCTGCGCCCAGGCATCCGGCGGTGTCCCCGAGGGCGGCCGGAACGATCTCGGGCAGCCGCTGGAACGTCACGCGTTCCCCGACGGCCGTCCGCAGTGGTGTGAACAAGGTTTCCCCCGCCTCGGCGAGCCCGCCACCGATGATCAGCGTGCTCGGGTCCAGCAGGGTGATCGCGGTGACCAGCCCGTCGGCGAGCGCGGCGATGGCGCCCAGCCAGACCTCCTCGGCGCGTACGTCGCCCGACTCCACGGCCTTGGCGCAGTCGGCCGCGTCCGCCCCGGGGGCGCCGGAGGCGGCCTCCCAGGCCCGCGAGACGGCGGAGGCGGAGGCCAGGGTCTCCAGGCAGCCGTGCTGGCCGCAGCCGCAGGCGGGTCCGCCGGGGCGGACCACGATGTGGCCGATCTCGCCGGCGTAGCCGTGGGCCCCGGCCTCGATACGGCCGGCGATGCCGATGGCGCCGGCGATGCCGGTGCCGAGGGGGACGAACAGGAAGCGGTCGGCGCCGCGGCCGGCGCCGATGCGGCCCTCGGCGAGCCCGCCCGTGCGGACGTCGTGGCCCAGAGCCACCGGGATGCCGCCGAGGCGCGCGCTGAGCAGCTCGCGCATCGGCACGTCGCGCCAGCCCAGGTTCGCCGCGTACACGGCGATGCCGCGCTCGGCGTCCACGATGCCCGGGACGGCGACCCCGGCGGCCGAGGCGGCCGTGCCGAAGCGCTCCCGGCCGAGGCCGAGGAGCTCGGCGGCGAAGTCCAGGATCGTCTCGACGACGGCTTCGGCGCCCCGCTCGCGGCTGGTGGCGCGGCGCGCCTCGTGCAGCAGGGTGCCGTCTCCGGCGATGAGGGCGGCCTTCATCCCGGTGCCGCCCACATCGAGGGCGATGACGTGTTTCACGGGTTTCACAGAGGACAGTCTCGCGTGCTCGAAGGGGAAAGGTCTAGTCCATTGGACGGGATTGTTGAGCGGCCATACAAATCCGGGAGCCCTGTTCCGGCGCGTTCGGAGACAGTTTCGAAACAGTCCGCGCGTGACCCCGCTGCCAGATGTGGAAGAGCCGCCAAAGTGGTGTAGACCTTACGTCGGATCGTACGTACAACCTGGGATGGATCGAGAACTGTGAAGGGCCGTTACCTGAGGCTGGCCGCGTCCGGCGCCGCACTGTGGCTGACCGGCGTGGCGCTGACGGGCTGTGGGACCGTGTCGGGCCTCGCCGGGAACAACGAGGTGACCCTGCGGGTCGTGGCGGCCGACTACGGCGACAATCCGCAGAACTCCTCGACCGGCTACTGGAAGAACCTCGCCGCCGCCTTCGAGAAGGACAACCCGGGCGTCAAGGTCGAGGTCAGCGTCTACTCCTGGTCGGAGGTCGACGCCAAGGTCGCCGCGATGGTCAAGGCCGGCAAGGCCCCCGACATCGCCCAGATCGGCGCCTACGCCGACTACGCCGAGGCCGGCAAGCTCTACACCGCCGACGAGCTGCTCTCCGTGAAGACCGAGGCCGACTTCCTCGCCCCGCTCGCCGACGCGGGCAAGGTCCGGCGCGTCCAGTACGGCATGCCGTTCGTGGCCAGCACCCGGCTGCTCTTCTACAACACCAAGCTCCTCGGCGACGCCGGGGTCATCCCCAAGGACGGCTCCACCCCCTGGCAGCCCAAGAGCTGGGCCGACGTCGAGGCGGCCGCCAAGAAGCTCAAGGCCGCGAACGTCCCCACCCCCTTCGCCCTGCCCCTGGGCCGCGAGGAGGCCCAGGCCGAGACGATGATGTGGATGCTCTCCGGCGGCGGCGGCTACACCGACAACGAGGAGGCGTACGCGATCGACGCCCCCGAGAACGTCAAGACCTTCGAGTTCCTGCGCGACAGGATGGTCGGCCAGGGCCTCACCGGCCCCGTCGAGCCCGGCAAGCTCGACCGGCAGGCCGCCTTCGACGGCTTCACCCGGGGCGAGGTCGGCATGCTCAACGGCCACCCGACGCTGCTGAAGCAGGCCGCCGGCAAGGGCGTGAAGTTCGGCATGGTCGCCATGCCCACGGCGGACGGCGCCGACCACTCCACGATGGGCGTCGCGGACTGGGTGATGGCCTTCAAGAACGGCCACAGGAAGGAGGCCGGCAAGTTCCTCGACCAGCTGTACTCGGCGAAGAACGTGACCACCTTCACCAGCACCTACGACCTGCTGCCGGTCACCACCAGCGGCTACCGCGCGATGGAGGCCGCGAGCGGCGGCTCCGCGACCCAGCTGCGCACCTTCCTGACCGCCCTGCCCAACGCCCGCCTGTACCCGGTGGGCAAGAAGTCCTGGGCCGGGGTCAGCGAGGACGTGAAGCAGAACATCGGCAAGGCGGTCCAGCCGGGCGGCCAGCCGGCGAAGGTCCTGCAGCAGATCGCGGACTCGGCCCGCAAGGCGGACGGCGAGAAGTAGGCCCCGCCGGGACCGGCGGCCGGGCGCGGCCGCCGGGGGCGCTGTCCGTGGGCGGCGTTAGTGTGGCGGTATGACAGACGGCGGCCAGGCGGGTGAGACGGGCACGGCGGCGGAGCCGGCCGGCGACCGGCTGAGCGCCGCCGAGGCCGCAGAGGGTTCCGCCGACGCCGCGGAGGGCCGGCTGAGCGCCGCCGAGGTCGCGGTGCTCGCGTACGAGGGCCGCAGCTGGCCCGGGCCCGGTGCCAAGGAGCGGGCGATACGGGAGGGGCTCGGGCTGAGCCCCGTGCGGTACTACCAGCTGCTCAACGCGCTGATGGACGACCCCCGGGCCCTCGCCCACGCCCCCGGCACCGTCAACCGGCTCCGCCGCATCCGCGAGGCCCAGCGGGCCCGGCGGTAGGACCGGGCCACGGGTCCGCACCGGATCGTTCCCGGAGGGTCTGGGCGGGGTCCCGGCCGCGCCGGTAGGGTCGTCCGCATGGGGAGCCATCCGCACGACCCGCCGATGCCCGTGCCCGTCACCGCCGCCGGACGCGAGGGACTCGAGGCCCTCCTCCGCGCACCCCGCAGAGCCGTGGTCGCCCTCGACTTCGACGGCACCCTCGCCGACATCGTCCCCGACCCCGACCAGGCCCGCGCCCACCCGGACGCCGTGCCCGCGATCTCCGCGCTGGCCCCCGAGGTGGCGGCCGTCGCCGTGGTCACCGGCCGCCCCGCCGGGGTCGCCGTCCGCTACGGCGGCTTCGCCGGCGTGCCGGGGCTGGAGCACCTGGTGGTCCTCGGCCACTACGGGGCCGAACGCTGGGACGCCGTCACGGGCGTCGTGCACGCCCCCGCCGAACACCCCGGGGTGGCGGCCGTACGGGCCGAGCTGCCCGGCTTCCTCGACGCGATCGGGGCGTGGCGCGGGACCTGGATCGAGGAGAAGGGCCAGGCGCTGGCCGTCCACACCCGGCGGGCGGAGGACCCCGAGGCCGCGTTCGAGGCGCTGCGGAAACCCCTCGCGGAGCTCGCCGCCCGCCACGGGCTGATCGTCGAGCCGGGCCGGGCCGTCCTGGAACTGCGGCCGCCGGGGATGGACAAGGGCGTCGCCCTGACGGAGTTCCTGCGCGAGCGCGACGCGGGACCGGTGCTGTACGCGGGGGACGACCTGGGCGACCTCGCGGCGTACGCGGCGGTCGAGAAGCGCCGGGCGGAGGGCCTCCCGGGCCTCCTGGTGTGCAGCGGCTCGGCGGAGGTCCCCGAACTCGCGGCCCGGGCCGACCTGGTCCTCCCGGGCCCGGCCGCGGTGGCGGCGTTCCTGTCCCGGCTGGCGGCCGAGCTGCGGGAGTAGGCGGTACGGGGCTCGCGGTGCGGGCCGGCCGGCGCCCCCTGGAGGGCGACTGAGGCCGGCCCGCCCGGCCTCAGTCGCCCAGGGCCTCCAGCTGCGCCGTGAACCAGGCCGCCGGGGGGAGGGCCGTGGCGGCCGCCGCGAGGCGCTTCGTGCGGGCCGTGCGTTCCTCCTGCGGCATCGAGAGGGCCGCGTGCAGGGCTTCGGCCGTGGCCGTGACGTCGTACGGGTTCACCGTCAGCGCGTCCTGGTGGAGCTCCTCGTACGCCCCCGCCCCCGTCGACAGGACCAGCACGCACCCCGCCTCCGAGACCACCGGGATCTCCTTCGCGACCAGGTTCATGCCGTCGCGCACCGGGTTGATCAGGGCCACGTCCGCCATCCGGTACGCCGCCAGCGACCGGTCGAAGTCGTCCTGCACCGACACCAGCACCGGCTCCCAGTCCGCCGTCCCGAACTCCGCGTTGATCTCCGCCGCCAGGTCCGCGACGGCGGCCGTGTAGCTGCGGTAGACCTCCAGGTCCTGGCGGGAGGGGTAGGCCGAGGCCAGCTGGACCACCCGGCCCCGCCACTCGGGGTGGGCGGTCAGCAGTTCCCGGTAGGCGAGCAGGCCGCGCAGGATGTTCTTGGACAGTTCCGTGCGGTCCACGCGGACGATGGTCCGCCGGTCGCCGACCTCGGCGCGGAGCGCGGCCAGCTTCGCGTCGACCTCCGGGCGGTGGGCGAGCGCCCGCAGGTCGTCCCCGTCCACGCCCAGGGGGTACTGGCCCACGCCGGTGAAGCGGGTCTCCCCGTACCGGCCGTCCTCCGCCAGCCTGCGGTGGTGCACCCCGCCCGGGTGGTCCTCCCGGGGGACGAACCCGTCCGCGACGCCGTGGACGTCGTCGAAGGTGGCGCCGCTGATGAAGGCGGCGGCCCAGGCCGCGGTGTGGAAGCCCAGCTGGTCCGCGCCGAGCATCCCCCACACCAGCCGGCTGCGGATGTCGTCCGGGAGCATGTGCAGGAAGTCGGCCGAGGCCCAGGGCGTGTGCGTGAAGTGCGCGATCCGCAGGTCCGGGCGCAGCTCCCGCAGGGCCCCCGGGACCAGGGCCAGGTGGTAGTCCTGGACCAGGACGCGGGCGCCCTCCGCCGCCTCCTGCGCGAGCGCTTCGGCGAAGGCCTGGTTGTAGGCGGTGTACGCGTCCCAGCGGCGCCGGAACTCGGCGTCGAAGACGGGTTCGCGCGGGACGTCGTAGAGGTGGTGGTGGGTGAACCAGAGCACCGAGTTCGCGATGCCGTTGTACGCGTCGTGGTAGACCGCGGGATCGATGTCCAGCATCCGCACGCCGGGCTCGGACACCCCGCGCCGGACGGCCTCGCGGTCGGCGTCGGAGAGGGGCGCGCAGATCCACAGGGCCCCGGGCTGCGCCGCGAGGGCCGCGGACAGGCCGGAGACCAGACCGCCCCCGCCGCGCCGGGCGCTGAGCGTGCCGTCGGCGGCGAGGGCGTACGAGAGCGGGCCGCGGTTGGCGGCGACGAGTACCTGAGAAGCCATGCCGCGAACCTAGCCCGGGGTCTCCTCGCTCAAACGTCCGGGAAATGACCGGTTCGTCACGTACCGGTCACGGGGGACCCGCTTTCCGCCTCACGCCACGCGCCGGACCGCGTACTCCTCGATCTCCAGCATCGGCGGCCGCTCCTCGGTGTCCACGGGGTAGGTGTGCGGAACGAACCCGTCCGGCCCCCTCTCGAACTGGGTGAGCTCCGGCCGTACGAGGTGGGCGCGCGAGAGCCGCAGCTGTGCGGTGCGGTAGATCGCGGCGGCCATCCGGCCCAGTGCCTGCCCGCTCTGGTGCCGGTGCAGCCGGACGCCGACGTCGACCTGGGCCAGCGCGTCCAGCCCGACGGTGTGCAGGGCGTCGACCAGCAGGCCGAGCTCGACCCCGTAGCCGACGGGGAACGGCAGGCGCTCCAGCAGGGAGCGGCGTACGGCGTACTCGCCGCCGAGGGGCTGGACGAAGCCGGCCAGCTGCGGCCAGTGGAGGTTGAGGAGGGGGCGGGCCACCAGTTCCGTGACGCGTCCGCCCTGGCCGGGGGCGTCCCCCAGCGGGCGGTCGTACATCGCCTTGACGAACTGCACCTGCGGGTCGGTCAGCAGCGGGCCGACGATGCCGGAGACGAAGGCGGACGAGAAGTCCCGCAGGTCGGCGTCGACGAAGCAGACGACGTCCCCGGTGGTGGCGAGCAGGGAGCGCCAGAGCACCTCGCCCTTGCCGCGCACGGCGGGGATGCGGGGGAGGATCCCGTCCCGGTGCACCACGCGGGCGCCGGCCTTCGCGGCGACCTCGGCCGTACGGTCGCCCGACCCGGAGTCGACGACGACCAGCTCGTCCACCAGGGGGAACGGCAGGCCCTCGATCAGGTCGCGCCGGATCACCTCGACGATCTCCCCGACCGTGGCCTCCTCGTCGAGTGCCGGCAGCACCACGCTCACCGTGGTCCCGGCCGCCCGTTTCCGCTCCAGCAGCTGGTCGAGCGGTCGGTCGGCGGCGGACCAGGAGCGGTCGGCCAGCCAGCGCTCCACCTCATCCAGCACCCTCAGTACTCCCTGGTCACTCGGCGGCGGCGTCACACCCGGCGGATTTGGGCCGAATTGTGATCCATCTCGCGGTTCGGACAGCCGTCTCAAGCGGCTGTCCCTTCGGTTACAGTCTTGAACAACGCGAAGGTCCACCGCATGCCGGGGGTCCTCGCGGACAAACGCACCGGCGCGCCATCGAGCGCGTGTGCCGGTGCCATACCGCTCATCCAGAGGGGCAGAGGGACACGGCCCGTTGAAGCCCCGGCAACCCTCCAGTCGGTTCTCGCTCGCGCGGGGCCCCGGCTAGGGAAGGTGCCAATTCCGTCTCATGGCGAAGTGCGCCATGGGGAAGATGAGGAGAAAGGGCCTCGCCATCATGGCTGCACAGACTGTCGCCACTTCCGCCACTCCCGGATCCGTCGATCTCGGCCCCGCCACCGGCCTTTCCTGTCGTGAGTGCGGTAACCGCTTCGAGCTCGGCCCCATCTTCGCCTGCGTCGAGTGTTTCGGTCCGCTGGAGGTCGCCTACGAGCTGCCGGCCGGTGACCCGGAGGCCCTTCGCGCGGCGATCGAGGCCGGCCCGAACAACATCTGGCGCTACGCGCCGCTGCTGCCCGTCCCCGCGGACGTGGCGTCCAAGCCCAGCCTGAACCCCGGTTTCACCAAGCTGGTGGACGCGGCGAACCTGGCCAAGGAGCTGGGCGTCACCGGCAAGCTGTACGTCAAGGACGACTCCGGCAACCCGACGCACTCCTTCAAGGACCGCGTCGTGGCGATCGCCGTCGAGGCCGCCCGCGCCTTCGGCTACACCACCCTCTCCTGCTCCTCCACCGGCAACCTGGCCGGCGCCGTCGGCGCCGCGGCCGCCCGCGCCGGCTTCCGCTCCTGCGTGTTCATCCCGCACGACCTGGAGCAGGGCAAGGTCGTCATGGCCGGTGTCTACGGCGGCGA
This sequence comes from Streptomyces sp. NPDC096136, assembly GCF_044763325.1. NCBI lineage: Bacteria > Bacillati > Actinomycetota > Actinomycetes > Kitasatosporales > Streptomycetaceae > Streptomyces > Streptomyces sp. NPDC096136. The sequence continues at coordinate 107,671 of NZ_JBIWFZ010000010.1, forward strand.
CCTGGTCGGCATCGAGGGCAACTACGACGACGTCAACCGCTTCTGCTCCGAGCTCATCGGCGACCCGCTGGGCGAGGGCTGGGGCTTCGTCAACGTCAACCTGCGCCCCTACTACGGCGAGGGCTCCAAGACCCTGGCGTACGAGATCTGCGAGCAGCTCGGCTGGCGGCTGCCCGACCAGATCGTCATCCCGATCGCCTCCGGCTCGCAGCTCACCAAGATCGACAAGGGTCTGCAGGAGCTGATCAAGCTCGGTCTGGTCGAGGACAAGCCCTACAAGATCTTCGGCGCCCAGGCCGAGGGCTGCTCCCCGGTGTCGACCGCCTTCAAGGCCGGCCACGACGTGGTCCGCCCGCAGAAGCCGAACACGATCGCCAAGTCCCTGGCCATCGGCAACCCGGCGGACGGCCCGTACGTGCTCGACATCGCGCGCCGCACCGGCGGCTTCGTCGAGGACGTCACCGACGAGCAGGTCGTCGAGGCCATCAGGATCCTGGCGCAGACCGAGGGCATCTTCGCCGAGACCGCCGGCGGCGTGACCGTCGGCGTGACGAAGAAGCTGATCGAGAACGGGCAGCTCGACCCCTCGCTGACCACCGTGGTCCTGAACACCGGTGACGGCCTCAAGACCCTGGAGGCGGTGGCCGGCTCCGGCCAGACCGCCACCATCCGCCCGAGCCTGGACGCGTTCCGCGCCGCCGGCCTGGCCTGACCCTTCCCCAGCACTCCACGGAAAGGCGGTAGCGCCATGAGCGTCAACGTCCGCATCCCCACCATCCTGCGCACCTACACCGGCGGCGCCGCCGAGGTCCCGGCCGAGGGGGCGACCCTCGCCGAGGTCATCGACTCGCTTGAGGCGAACCACCCGGGCATCGCCGCGCGCGTCCTGGACGACCAGGGCAAGCTGCGCCGCTTCGTGAACGTCTACGTCAACGACGACGACGTGCGCTTCGAGGGCGGCCTGCAGGCGGCGACGCCGGACGGCGCCGGCGTCTCGATCATCCCCGCCGTGGCGGGCGGCTGCTGACCCCGGGAATCTGAATTGCCCCCTCCGCTAAAAGCGGAGGGGGCAATTCTGCTTGATTGGGCGCGGTAGAGTTGGGGAAGTCCCCTCCGCTGTTCTTGCCCGCCGCATATGAACGGGCTGCGAGAGGGTTGACATTGAGTCAACATGCGTGTGGCTTTTGGGGCATTGGTGCGGGTTGTCTGGCCCGACTTGCCCAGGAATAGGCCAACTTTTCAGCCCATTTCCCCTTTTGTGCGTGTCCAGATTTCTCGTCGGAATGACCTGTTGCAGACAGCAGCGGTGCAGATACATTCAGCCCCGGTCGAGGCGTTCCGGCGCAAGTTCTGACCCGGGTCCGCGAAGTGCGGACCTGCGCAAGGGCCAGTAATAGGGGAGTTAGGCATGGCTCAGGGCACCGTCAAGTGGTTCAACGCGGAGAAGGGCTACGGCTTCATCGCGGTCGACGGTGGTGCGGATGTGTTCGTCCACTACAGCGCCATCCAGATGGACGGGTACCGCACCCTTGAAGAGGGTCAGCGGGTCGAGTTCGAGATCTCGCAGGGCCAGAAGGGTCCGCAGGCGGACATGGTCAAGCTCGCGGCCGGCTGAGTCGAAGCGCGATCGGCCACCGACGCACGCACCAACACGTGAGGGGCCCCATCCCGGACGGGATGCGGGCCCCTCACGTATGTCCCGGTACGGGCGCCCCGGGACGGCATGGCTCGAAGCCGCTTGCACTCGTGGGGGCCGAGTGCTAATCATTGGCGTTAGCACTCTCCGGGTGAGAGTGCTACAAGACGAGGACCGGGCCGGTGAGGCCCGCAGGGTCCGGCGGGAAGGAACCGCCGGGTCGGCAGGCCGTCCGTCGCGGGCGCGGGCGCGGTCCGGAGCAATCCACCCTCCCCTGACGCCTGGCGGCGTGGGGGGAACCCCAGTCCTGGAGGACCACTTCAGATGGCCAAGATCATTTCGTTCAACGAGGAGGCCCGGCGCGGTCTCGAGCGTGGCATGAACCAGCTCGCCGATGCCGTCAAGGTCACCCTTGGCCCCAAGGGTCGCAACGTCGTCCTTGAGAAGAAGTGGGGTGCGCCCACGATCACCAACGACGGCGTCTCCATCGCCAAGGAGATCGAGCTCGAGGACCCGTACGAGAAGATCGGCGCCGAGCTGGTCAAGGAAGTCGCCAAGAAGACGGACGACGTCGCCGGCGACGGTACGACCACCGCCACCGTCCTCGCCCAGGCGCTCGTCCGCGAGGGTCTGCGCAACGTGGCCGCCGGTGCCAACCCGATGGCCCTCAAGCGTGGTATCGAGAAGGCCGTCGAGGCCGTCTCCGCCGCCCTGCTCGCCCAGGCCAAGGATGTCGAGACCAAGGAGCAGATCGCTTCCACGGCCTCCATCTCGGCCGCCGACACCCAGATCGGCGAGCTCATCGCCGAGGCCATGGACAAGGTCGGCAAGGAAGGCGTCATCACCGTCGAGGAGTCCCAGACCTTCGGTCTGGAGCTGGAGCTCACCGAGGGCATGCGCTTCGACAAGGGCTACATCTCGGCGTACTTCGCCACCGACATGGAGCGTATGGAGGCGTCGCTCGACGACCCGTACATCCTGATCGTCAACTCCAAGATCGGCTCGGTCAAGGACCTGCTGCCGCTCCTGGAGAAGGTCATGCAGTCCGGCAAGCCGCTGCTGATCATCGCCGAGGACGTCGAGGGCGAGGCCCTGTCGACCCTGGTCGTCAACAAGATCCGCGGCACCTTCAAGTCCGTCGCCGTCAAGGCCCCGGGCTTCGGCGACCGCCGCAAGGCCATGCTCGGCGACATCGCCATCCTCACGGGCGGCACCGTCATCTCCGAGGAGGTCGGCCTCAAGCTGGAGAACGCCGGTCTCGACCTGCTCGGCCGCGCCCGCAAGGTCGTCATCACCAAGGACGAGACCACCATCGTCGACGGTGCCGGTGACAGCGACCAGGTCCAGGGCCGCGTCAACCAGATCCGCGCCGAGATCGAGAACTCCGACTCGGACTACGACCGCGAGAAGCTCCAGGAGCGCCTCGCGAAGCTGGCCGGCGGCGTGGCCGTCATCAAGGCCGGTGCCGCGACCGAGGTCGAGCTCAAGGAGCGCAAGCACCGCATCGAGGACGCCGTCCGCAACGCCAAGGCGGCCGTCGAAGAGGGCATCGTCGCCGGCGGTGGCGTGGCCCTGCTCCAGGCCTCCTCGGTCTTCGAGAAGCTGGAGCTCTCGGGTGACGAGGCGACCGGCGCCAACGCCGTGAAGCTCGCGCTGGAGGCCCCGCTGAAGCAGATCGCCGTCAACGGTGGTCTCGAGGGCGGCGTCGTCGTGGAGAAGGTGCGCAACCTGGCCGTCGGCCACGGTCTGAACGCCGCCACGGGCGAGTACGTCGACATGATCGCCGAGGGCATCATCGACCCGGCGAAGGTGACGCGCTCCGCGCTGCAGAACGCCGCGTCCATCGCCGCGCTCTTCCTGACCACCGAGGCCGTCATCGCCGACAAGCCGGAGAAGGCCGCCGCCGCTCCGGGCGGCATGCCGGGCGGTGACATGGACTTCTGATCGGCCCCTGGCTGATCGGCTGTTCTCGAACGAGGGCGGCACCCCTTCCGGACGGAGGGGGTGCCGCCCTCGGGCGTTTCCGGGGTCCTCGGAAACTCGAACGTCGGTGGCGCCGACGACGTCTCCATGGGTGTGGCCCGCTCGGCCGTGATCGTCACCGTGGTCCTCCGGGTGGCGTACCGCCCCAGAACGTGGTGTGCCTCGTCCAGTGGCGGGGTGCGCGCCATGCCCGGGTTGCGAGACGGAGCAACACCGTCAGGGGGGGCTTTGGTTGACTGTGGGTATGAGCGAGCTCTTCATCAAGATCTGCGGGCTGAAGACGCCCGAGGACGTCGACGTGGCGGTGGAGGCGGGGGCCGGCGCCGTCGGGTTCGTGCTCGCGCCGAACAGCCCCCGCACCGTCGGGGCCGACCTGGCGCGCGAGCTGGCCGCGCGGGTGCCGGCGGAGGTGCTCACCGTCGGGGTGTTCCGCGGGCAGCCGCTGGAGGAGGTGCGCCGGCTCGCGGAGGAGAGCGGCGTACGCGGGGTGCAGCTGCACGGCGACGAGCCGCCCGCGTACTACCAGGAGCTCCGCGCGCCCGGCCGCACCCTCCTGCGCGCCACCGCCGAGCACGTCGCGCGCTGCGGCGAGTACGGCGAGGACCTGCTGCTGATCGACGCCCCCGACCCCGGCTCCGGCAAGCCCTGGAACTGGGGTTCCGCGGATTTCGCGGCGCCCGAGGGCCGCTGGCTGCTGGCCGGCGGGCTCAATCCGGCCAACGTCCGCGAGGCCCTCGGGGCCACCGGCGCCTGGGGAGTGGACGTCTCCAGCGGGGTCGAGCGGGAGCGCGGGGTGAAGTCCCCCGACCTCATCCGGGCGTTCATCGGCGCCGCGCAATCATATGATTACTCTGTGTGAGAACACGGGGGTGCCGGGCCGTACGGCGGGCAGGACATCCCCATGGAATCGGACAACTCCGGATGGCTGCGGCGCCTGACCGCCCGCCTCCTCCCCGCAGCCGGCGGCGGGGGCCTGCCGGTGTTCACGCCGCGCAGCACCCCCGTCTTCACCGCCGACTTCGCCTCCCCCGCCCAATGGGTCGCCGGCCGCTCCTGGGCCTATCCCGACGGCGGCCCGGTCAACCCGGGCGACAACAAGCTCGACCACCTCGTCGAGGACCCCTCCTACAGCCGCGGCGGCACCTTCCGGGCGACCCGCCGCACCGACGGCAACTGGAACACCGGCCTGCTCACCACCGAGGGCAGTGACCAGGACTTCATGGTCCGCACCGGTGACGTCCTGGAAGCCCGCGTCAGGCTGCCCGCCGAGACGGGCGCCTGGCCCGCGATCTGGACCTGGCGCGACGGCGGCCAGGAGATCGACGTCTTCGAGTACCACCCCGACAACCCCGACCTGCTGGAACTCTCCAACCACGTCCGCGAGGCCCACCGCTACTACCGTGACGCCTCGGTCCGCCCCGGGGGCTGGATCGACCTGAGGACCGAGTTCGGCAGGCGGTCCGTCGTCTGGTGGGTCAACGGCGCCCGCGTCTTCTCCGACGGGCGGGGCGTGGGCCGCGGCTGGCGGGCGTACCTCATCGTCAACCTGTCGGTCTCCGCCGGCCGGTACCACCCGGCGCCGGGCCCCGCCCAGACGGAGATGTCGTACGAGGTCTCCGCGCTGCGCGTGTACAGGCCGTAGGACCTTCCCCGCCCGGGCCCTTTCCCGCCCGGGCCCTCCCCCGCTCCCCGGGCGGCGGTCGGCGGGGCCGCCGATAATGGGTGCCGTGGACCCGCCGCGCAGCACGACCCGGGCGAAGGCCACGGTCCGGCCCAAGGGGTCCGGCCTGGCGTTCTGGCCGTTCGGCGTACGGGCGGCCGTGCTCCTGGTCCCCCTCCTGCTGGTCGTCCTGGCCGTCGCCTGGGGCGCCGCGCGGACCGGTCTGGGCCTGGAGACCGTGTCGGCCGGGTGGGTCCTGCTGGCCATCGTCGCCCTGAGCCTGCTGCCCGTCCTGCTGGTGGTGCTCAGCGGGGTCGCCTCCAGCGGCGGGACCGTCGAACTGGGCACCGTCAAGATCGCCCTCACGGCGGCGGCCGGCTCCCGGCGGGGCCTGGCCGTCCCCCGGAACGTGGTCCCCGAGCAGGGCGTCTCCCTGGCCGGCCCCGGCGGGGGCGAGGCCGTCACCTCGCTGCGGGGCCTGCGCGGCACCGAGGTCGTCATCGTCGACCTGGAGGACGGCCACGCCTGGTGGGAGCACCGGCTGCTGCTCCTGTGCTCCGCGGCCGCCCGGCTCGGCCGGCCCGCGGTGGTCGTCTTCACCGCCCAGCGGCAGGGCAGGCCGGGGCAGTTCGTCGGCTGGGCGAGCCCGGCCGACCTCCTCCAGCGCCTCCAGGACGGCGACCCGGGCCTGCGCAAGGCGTACCTGGAGGCCGCCGGCCAGGCCACCGGGGTCCGGCTCGCCGAGGCGTCGGGGCCGGCGCCGTCGGCGCGGCTGATGAAGGAGCTCGGCCTGGAGGGCATGCGCCGTCTGACCCACCCGCCGCCGCGCGACGCCCTCAACCCGTTCCTGGAGGAACAGCTCCTGGCCCGCGGCCTGGACCGGTTCGACACCGCGCCCGAGGAGATCGACGTCCCGCGGCTGCTGGCGCTGTTCACCCCCGTCCTGCACACGCGGGCGCTGGAGCACACCGACGACGACGCGGCCTGGCTCCGGGCGGCCCTCCTCGACGAGGGCGACTACATCGCCTTCACGGACGCCGGCCGCTACACGGGCATCATGTCGGGCGGCGCCGTCGCCAGGGCGGCCCTGCTCGCCCTGCTGCCGCCGGACACGGGCGCCTGAGGGGCCCTCCGCCCGCCTGAACGGGCGGTGTTGGCCCACATGGGTGATGATGGGGTCATCGCCTACTCCGGTCGATGCCCGGCGCGCACGCGTGCGGAACGCATCCCGGGATCCCGGCTCTCCGACCTTCGGTGCATCACATCGAGGTGCGCGATGAAACCGAACTCCTTCGCAGTTTCGGCGGCCCTCCTGTGCGGCCTCGTCCTGACGGGCTCCACGCCGACCGCCTTCGCCTACGCCCCCCTCGCCCCGGCGACCGCGGCCAAGGCCGCCACCTGCCCCACGACCGAGCCTCCGCCCGGTACGGGCTCGCAGATCGGTGAGGCCGACCGCGACGCCCTCGTCCGCGCCCACAACGACGCCCGCCTGGCCGCCGCCCAGAAGTACAACCCCGGCCTCACCGCGACCTCCGTCATGTGGAGCCCCAAGCTGGCCTGCGACGCGCAGGCCTGGGCGGACGACCCGGCGTCCAGCCAGGGCGGCGGGCTCCACCACAGCAGCCGTGCCACGAACGGCAACGAGGGCGAGAACCTCCTCAACTCCTCGCCCGGTCCGGCGCGCCCGATGCTGGCGATGGACCCCTCGGTGAACTACAGCTGGATGGCCGAGAAGACCGCGTTCGACCATGACAACAACGCGGTCGTCGACGACAACAACTACAAGGCCTGGGGCCACTACTCCCAGATCGTGTGGATGTCCCCCCAGTCGCCCACCACCCAGATCGGTTGCGGCGTGAAGGAGGGCGTGCCCGTGGGCGGCGGCACCGGGTGGATCCTGGTGTGCCGGTACGCCGCCGGGGGCAACATCGTCGGGCAGCGGGCGATCCCGTCCGGCAACCCGGTTCCCCCGCTCCCGCCGCCCCCGGCGCCCACCCAGCCCTTCCGGGGCACCAGTGCCGTCGTCCAGCGCGACGGCCACCTGGACGTGTTCTGGGTCGGACCTGACGGCTCGGTCCGGTCGCAGTGGTGGGACGGCGGCGGTGCGGGTGGTGCGTGGGCCGCGCACAGCGCGTTCAACATCGCCCCTGCGGGAAGTGCCGTCGTCAGTTCGGCCGTTACGGCGGTCTCGCAGCGGGACGGCCATCTCGACGTGTTCTGGATCGGCCCTGACGGCTCGGTCCGGTCGCAGTGGTGGGACGGCGTCGGCGCGAGTGGCGCGTGGGCCGCGCACAGCTCCTTCAACATCGCCTCACCCGGCGCTGCGGCGCTCGGCTCGGGGATCGCGGCCGTCTCGCAGCACAACGGTCACTTGGACGTGTTCTGGACCGGGCCCGACGGGTCGGTGCGGTCGCAGTGGTGGGACGGTGGCAGTGCGGGTGGTGCGTGGGCTGCGCACGGCTCGTTCAACATCGCACCTCCCGGGATCGCCGCACAGGGCTCCGCCGTAGCCGCCGTCTCGCAGCGGGACGGTCATCTGGACGTGTTCTGGGTCGGGCCCGACGGTTCGGTGCGGTCGCAGTGGTGGGACGGCGGCGGTGCGGGTGGCGCGTGGGCCGCGCACGGCGCGTTCAACATCGCCTCGCCCGGTGCCGCGGGCGTGAGTTCGGGTGTCGCCGCCGTCGTGCAGCACAACGGCCATCTGGACGTGTTCTGGACCGGGCCCGACGGGTCGGTGCGGTCGCAGTGGTGGGACGCGGGCGGTGCGGGTGGTGCGTGGGCTGCGCACGGCTCGTTCAACATCGCACCTCCCGGGATCGCCGCACAGGGCTCCGCCGTAGCCGCCGTCTCGCAGCGGGACGGTCATCTGGACGTGTTCTGGGTCGGGCCCGACGGGTCGGTGCGGTCGCAGTGGTGGGACGGCGGCGGTGCGGGTGGCGCGTGGGCCGGGCACGGCGCGTTCAACATCGCGTCCCCCGGTGCCGCGGCCGTGAGTTCCGCCGTCGCCGCCGTCGTGCAGCACAACGGTCACCTGGACGTGTTCTGGATCGGCTCCGACGGGTCGGTGCGGTCGCAGTGGTGGGACGCGGGCGGTGCGGGTGGCGCGTGGGCCGGGCACGGCGCGTTCAACATCGCCCCGCCGAACAGCGCGGCCCCGCAGTAGCGTGCGGGGCCGGGCCGTCAGAGCGTCGCGACGAAGGCGCCCCAGGCCGGCGCGCGGAACACGAGGTGAGGACCGTCCGGGACCTTGGAGTCCCGGACGGGGACGACGTCGGCGTGTTCGTCACTGACCTCGACGCAGTTGCCGCCGTCGCCGCTGCTGTGGGTGGACTTGCGCCAGGTGGCCATCTCCAGGCAGTCGCCGCCGCTGGCATCGCTGTAGCTGGACTTGTGCCAGACGGCCGTCGTGAGGTCGTACTCAGGCATGCTGGTCATGTTCGTAATCCTCCGCGACCGACTCGATCAAGGCCAGGGACTTATGCGGTGGGAGCGCGTTGGCCGTGAGCAGATCGTAGGTCAGGGTGTAGTTGGCGACCGTTGCCGGATCGTCCAGCAGTTGTCCCGTTCCGCTGCCTTGAAGGTAGGCGAGTGGGGGCGCGTCCTCGAATGACATCAGCTTGAGGGAGCCGCCCATGCTTGCGTGCATGCCCGCGCTGAATGGGAGCACCTGAACGATGATCCGCCGCCGCCGGATCAGAACGGCGATGTGGTGCAGGACCTCGGCCACCATCGCTTTGCTGTCGCCTGCCCGCCGTAGGACGGTCTCGTCGAGAACGCACCACAACAGAGGCTTCGTTGGGTCGGCGAGTACTGCAGCCCGGTCCAATCGATTGGCCACCAGCTCGTCGATGTCCGACTCCGGCGCCGTCGGATGGCCTGCCCGGAACATCTCGCGCGCGTAGGCCTCCGTCTGGAGCAGCCCGGGGATCAGCTGGGGCGCGTACTCCCGGATCGCCAAGGCCTCCGCCTCCGCCTCGGCCGCCTCCACGAAGTGCTCGGGGTACTTGGACTTCCCCTGCTTCGCGCAGTTGCGGGCGAAGAAGCCGTTCGTCCCGAGGATCCCGTCTATCGACGCGGCGAGTTCGGGGGTGATGCGGCGCGTGCCCGCCTCCATCTGGCCGACGTACGAGCCGCTGACGAACAGCTTCTCGCCCAGTCCCGCCTGGCTCATGTCGGCGCGTTCGCGGGCTACGCGGAGTTCGGCGCCCAGGAGGGCGCGGGGTGAGGCGGGGTCGAGGTTCTTTCCTGGCATGACAACTCCCGGTCCAACATCTGCGGTTGATGCGGTGGCCCACCTTGAAGGCTAGCCGCGGCATCGCCACGCTGTGTAGAGGAGCTGAATACTCAGAGTGGAAAGGTGGCATGTCATGGTGCTCACGCCCCAGGAGCGGATGCAGGCGGCCGAGGAGGCCGTGCGGGAGTTGAAGGAGTCCCTCGCCGGGGTCGGGGTCACGTTCCCCTCGCTGGACGTGGACGGGGTCTCGGCGGCCGGGACGTACGGGCTGCCGCTGCTGGACCTCGGCCGCTGCAACCTGGACACCGCCCTGCGGCTGGCCGCCGTACTGCACGAGCGGGCGGGCGCGTGAGCGACCCGGTGGACGCGGCGCAGTTCGCGTTCGAGCTCGGGTGGCGGCTGCGCGGGCTGGACGCGGCCGTGGGCGGCGGCGGCCGGCGGCGCAAGGGCGCGGGGCTCTCCGTACGGGCGTGGCTCGACCCGGATGTCGGCCTGTGGACCGCCGTCGGGGACGACGGGGAGCGGCGCGAGGCGCGGACGGCCGGGTCGGCGGACGAGGCGACCGCGCTCGTGCACGAGGCCTTCGGGCTCACCGCCTGGCGGCCGCAGCCGCCCCCGCCGGCGGGGTGGCACCGGTTCACGCTGGTCCACAGGCCTGTGGACGACTACCCGGCGCCGGACGACCCTTGCTACGCGGCGCTGCGGGCGCGGCCACCCGGGGGGTGCGTGCCGGAGGAGGCCGACGGGTGCTTCGCGCTGCGGTGCGAGCGGCCGGGGGCGCGGCTGCTGGACGCGGTCGCCGCGACCTGTGCGGAGATCCGGGACGGGTACGGGCTGCTGATGGCGGACCTGGCCCTCGCGCGGCCGGAGGAGTGGTCGGCGGACGGGAGCGACGGCTGGGGTGCGGAGGCCGTGGGCCAGCTGCTGCTGATGGCGGCCGAGCGGGGGCCGAAGCTGGGGTACTCCGTGGAGGACCTGGCCGGGTTCCTGCGGGTGGCCGCCGGGGCGGAGCGGTGAGGGCCGTGGGCGATCGGCATTCCGAATGCCATAGTGGGCATGGCTGACCACGGCGGCTTCCTCCCCGGCGAGGGGCCCAGCAGCGGCACCTCGGTTTCGCTCACGGCCGGCACTCTGCAGGCCGTCCGTGACCGGGTGGGCAAGCGCGGGGTCTCCGCCTATCTGGAGCGGGCCGCGCAGCGGCAGATCGAGCGGGACGGCCTGGACGAGCTGATCGCCGCCTTCGACGAGGTGAACGGGCCGGCCGAACCGCGGGGCGTGGCCGCCAAGCGCGCCCGGCTCACGGGTCGGGAGCCGGAGTCGGGCGCCGCCGCGTGAGCGGTGCCCTGGTGCTGGACAGCGAGGGTCTCGCGAAGGCCGTGCGCCGGGACGCCGAGGTGCACGAGTGGCTCACCGCGGCGCGCGCCGAGGACCTTCCGGTGGTCACGTCGGCCGCGGTCCTGGTCGAGGTGATCCATCCGAAGGTGAACGACGCGGCGCTGAGGTGGACGCTGTCGCGCCTGCGCGTGGAACCGGTCAGGCAGGCCGTCGCACAGTCGGCGGCCGCCTTGTTGAGGGGCGCGGGCCTGCACGGTCACAAGTACGCGATCGACGCCGTGCTGTGCGCGACGGCCTTGGCGCCGCCGGGACGCGTGACGGTGCTGACCTCCGATGTGGAGGACATCGGGCTGCTCACCGCCGAACACGGCCGCCTGGTGGCCGCGCGGGTCTGATCCGTCCGGGTCAAAGGGCTCCCGTCCCCGACGCCGTGCCGTCCGCGGCGACGGAGGCCACGCCCGGCTGCGCCGTGAGGGCGGCGAGCTGTCCGGGGGTGAGGCGGGCCGAGAAGCCGTTCAGGGCGTGCCGGTAGACGTGGTCCGGGGTGACGCCGGCCAGGGCGGCGACGGCGGCCGGGTCGAAGCCCCGGTGCACGGTGACGATGTACGAGGACGCGTCGGCCGGCGCCGTGTGCGGTACGGGTTCGCGTACGGCCGCGGGGGCGGCGGCCGCCGACGGGGCCAGGGCGGCGAGGGCGGCGGCCGCCGCGGGCAGGGCCAGGCGGAGGGGGATGCGCATGGCCCGAGGCCACCACGTGCGGCGGGGCCGGTCAACGACCTCCGGGCGCGTGGCGGGGGCACGGGGAGCGCACCGGCCGCGCGCTCCCCGGGGTGGGGGCGGGCCGTACGGGTGGACTTCGGCGGGGCCGCAGGCCGCCGCGCGGGCCGTGCGGGGGTCGGGCCCGGCAGGGGGAGGGACGTTTCCGCACCGGGCGCGGGACGGGGTGCGCGGGGGTCGGCCGGCCGGGGAGGGGGTGGTTCAGGCAGGGCCGGGGCGGCGCCGATGCAGGCGGAGGCCGCCCCGCCGCGGGGACGACGACCGCACGCGGGCGCCGGCCGGCCGACATCCGCCCTCCACCCCCTCAGGGAGTCCTCCCCATGCGCCTGCTCGCACGCGTGGCCGCCGCCGCGCTCCTCGCCGTCCCCCCGGTCGCGGCCGGCACGGCCTCCGCCGCCGGTCCGGAACCGACCCCGGTGCCGCTGCACACCTCGGCCGCCGCCATTCCCGGCCGGTACATCGTGACGCTGGAGAAGGGGTACGACGCGGCGAAGCGGGCGAAGGACCTGGGCCTGAAGCCGACCTTCGTCTACCAGACGGTGCTGAACGGGTTCGCGGCGCCGCTGACCAGGTTCCAGCTGGACCTCGTGCGCCTGAGCCCGGGGGTGAAGGCGGTGGAGGAGGACGCGACGGCGTCCGCCCCGCCCACGCCCGTCGGCTCCCCCGGGACGCGGGCGCCGGCCTACTCCTGGGGCCTGGACCGCATCGACCAGCGGCGCCTGCCCCTCGACAACGACTTCACCACGCAGGGCAACGGTGCGGGCGTCACCGCCTACATCATCGACACGGGGATCGAGACCGCCCACGCCGAGTTCGGCGGCCGGGCCACCGCCGGCTTCGACGCCATCGGCGACGGGCGGGCCGGCCAGGACTGCAACGGCCACGGCACGCACGTCGCGGGCACGGTCGGCGGCAGCACGTACGGCGTGGCGCGGAAGGTGAACCTCGTCAGCGTCCGGGTCCTGAACTGCGAGAGCAGGGGCGCCTGGTCGGGGATCATCGCAGGGTTCGACTGGGTGGCCCGCAACGCCCGCCAGCCCGCGGTCGCCAACGCCTCCCTGGGCGGGGACTTCACCCCGGCCGTGAACGACGCGGCCACCGCCCTGTCCGACAGCGGGGTCCTGCCGGTCGTCGCGGCCGGCAACAGCGCGAAGGACGCCTGCACCGTCTCGCCGGCCTCCGCGTCCCGCGTGTACACCGTCGGCGCGACCGACCGGTACGACCAGGAGACCGACTTCTCCAACTACGGGCGCTGCCTGTCGGGCTACGCCCCCGGCAAGGACATCGTCTCCGCCCGGCTCGGCGGCGGGAGCGTCGCCCTGAACGGCACGTCCATGGCGGCCCCGCACGTGGCCGGGGTCGCGGCGCTCTACAAGGCCGCGCACCCGACGGAGACCGCCCAGCAGGTCGGCACGTGGCTGTACCAGACCAGCACCAAGGACGTGCTGGGCAACCTGAGCCCGGGCTCGCCCAACAGCCTCCTGTTCACCGGCGGCCTCTGACCTGCGGCCGGGGCGGCGGCGGGTTCAGGCGAGCGCCGGTTCCTGCGCCGCCCCGGGACCGGAGGCCGGGGGCTGCGGTGAGGCGGGCCCGGTGTCGAGGTCCGCCAGCATCCGGCGCGTGAAGCCGAAGAAGTACGTGGCCAGGAACCCGGTCAGGTAGCCGGTCAGCAGGCCTCCCGCATAGACGGCGAGGGCCGCGCCCATCCCCCGGGTGCCCTCCAGCAGGGGGAACAGGGCCCAGCCCGAGGGGCCGATGGCGGTGGAGCCGAAGGCGATGCCCAGCTGGTTGAACAGGCCGATGAACGCCCCGCCCGCCGCGCCGCCGACGCAGGCGGTGACGAACGGGCGGCCCAGCGGCAGCGAGACGCCGTAGATCAGCGGTTCGCCGACGCCCAGCAGGCCGGCCGGGAGCGCGGAGCGGATGGTGGCGCGCAGCGAGCCGTTGTGCGGGAGGCGGCAGTAGACGGCGAGGGCCGCGCCGACCTGGCCCGCGCCCGCCATGGCGAGGATGGGCAGCAGGACGGTGTAGCCCGACCGCTCGATGAGGGTGGTGTGGAGGGGGATCAGGGCCTGGTGCAGGCCGAGCATCACCAGGGGGAGGAAGAGCCCGCCCAGGACCAGCCCGGCGACGGCGCCGCCGGTGGCGAGCAGCCGGTCGGCGAAGGTGCCGATGCCGGCGGAGACCGCACCCGCGAGGAACATCAGGCCGTAGAGGGTGACCAGGCCGGGGACCAGCACGGTGAGGGTGGGGGTGACCAGCACGTCCAGGGCCTGCGGGACCCGCCGACGGCACCACCGTTCGACCTGGACCGCGAGCAGGGCGGCGGCGAGGGCGCCGAGGACCCCGCCCTGGCCGGGGGAGAGGTGCCGCCCGAACGCCTCGATCTTCGCGACGCCGGGGAAGACGATGACGGCCGCGACCGCCCCGCCGAGGACCGGGGTGCCGCCGAACTCCCTGGCGGTGTTGTGCCCGACGAACACGGCGATCAGGGCCATGAACGCCGAGCCGATCGCGGTCAGCGCCGGGACCAGGGCGGGGACCCAGCCGAGGTTGGCGAGCAGCCCGCCCAGGCCCGCGACGATCCCGCAGCCGATGAGGGCGGGGATCAGCGGGACGAAGACGGCCGCGATCCGGCGCAGGAACACTTTGAACGGGGTGGCGTTGCGGGCCGCGCGGGCGTCCTTCAGGGCCGCGCCGCGGGCGGCCAGCTCCTGCGCCGTGACGGGCCGCGCGGGCGCCGCCGCACGCGCCTCGGCGAGCAGGGCCTCGAAGGCGGCGGTGACGCGGGCGACGGCGCCGGGCCCCAGCACGATCTGGCAGGTGTCGTCCTCCACCACGCCGAGGACGCCGGGCAGGGCCCTGAGCCCGGCGCCGTCGACGCGGGAGCGGTCGTGCAGGCCGATCCGCAGGCGGGTCATGCAGTGCGCGACGGAGCCGATGTTGTCCGGGCCGCCGACCAGGGGCAGGATCGCGGCGGCGGTGGCGCGGTGGGTGTCAGTGGGCATGCGGTGGCCTTGCTGTGCGTGCGCGGGCGGAGGTCAGCGGACGGCGGCGAGGGCCTCGCGGAGGTGGCCCCGGGAGGCGGTGAGCAGGCGGGCGGCGGTGGGGCCGTCGACTCCGCCGAGGAGGACGAGGACGGCGTCCTTGACCTCGCCGCCGGTGGCGGTGAGCGCGGCCTCGATCTCCGCGTCGGGCGCGCCGGTGGCCAGGGCGACGATGCGGCGCGAGCGGGCGCGCAGCTTCTCGTTGGTGGCGCGTACGTCGACCATGAGGTTCCCGTACGTCTTGCCGAGGCGGATCATCACCACCGTCGAGATGAGGTTCAGGACGAGCTTCTGGGCGGTGCCGGCCTTCAGCCGGGTGGATCCGGTGAGCAGCTCGGGGCCGACGACGACCTCGATGCCGTGTGCGGCGGCGGCGGCGAGGGCGGAGCCGGCGTTGCAGGACAGTCCGACGGTCAGCGCGCCGCGGGCGCGGGCGAACTCGACGGCGCCGATCGCGTAGGGGGTGCGGCCGGAGGCGGAGACGCCGACGACGGTGTCGTCGGCGGTCAGGGCGAGGGCGGTGAGGTCCTCGGCGGCCAGTTCGCGGGAGTCCTCGGCGCCCTCGACGGCCGTGACCAGGGCGCCGGGGCCGCCCGCGATCAGGCCGACGACCTGGGCGGGGTCGGTGTTGAAGGTGGGCGGGCACTCGCTGGCGTCCAGGACGCCGAGCCGGCCGGCGGTGCCCGCGCCCGCGTAGACGAGGCGGCCGCCGCGGGCCATGCGCGCGGCGATGGCGTCGACGGCGGCGGCGATCTGCTCCAGCCGTGCGGCGACGGCGGCCGGGACGGTGGCGTCCTCGGCGTTCATCAGCCGGACGATCTCCAGGGTGGGGAGCCGGTCGATCTCGGCCAGGTCGGGGCGGAAGGCCTCGGTCGTGAGGGTGTCGAGCTGGGCGCGGAGGTCGGCGTGCGCGGTCATGGCGGCTCCTGCGGGCGGTGGCTCGGCGGACGCCGGGGCGGCTTCCCGGTGTGGGAGCCATGGTGCACCGGTGGCGGCCGGGGGGCGGTGCACCGGGCCGGGGGCGGTGGCACGGCCTCCCCTTTTGGGGCGGTGAGGGGTCAGAATGAGCCCATGGACCACGCGACCCCCCTGGAACAGGCGCTGCATGTCGCCCGTGCTCTGGTTCTCGCCGACCTCGCCGCGGGTGAGGTCGCCGACGCCGATGTCGTCTCTCTCGTCGAGGACTCGGTCACGCACCGCCGGTGGTGGGTGGAGCAGTGGCCGGAGGGAGTCGACTACCTCGCCGGACTCGTCGCCCAGGACGTGAAGGACGCCCTGCTGGAGAAGTACGGGCGCTGGCCGCTGTGCCCGGTGTGCGAGCACGGGGAGCCGCACGCGCTGGACGTGGAGCCGGAGCTGGGCCCCGATCCGCACTGGGTGTGCTCGGAGGCCGGTGTGAAGGTGGCGGCGGTGGGCGGTCTCGGCCCCGTCTTCCACCCGGGCCGGTGAGCCGCCGGTGACGGTGTACATCGACCCGCCGGACTGGCCGGGGCACGGCCGCATGTGGTCGCACATGGTCAGCGACGTCTCGTACGAGGAGCTGCACGCCTTCGCGGCGGGCATCGGCTGCCCGCCGCGGGCCTTCGAGCGGGACCACTACGACGTGCCCGAGCACCGGTACGCGGACGCGGTCGGGGCGGGGGCGGTGGAGATCGGAAGCAAGGAGCTCGTCCGCCGGCTGACGCGGGCGGGCCTGCGCCGGCCGAAGGGCCGCCCGGCCCCGGCGGCGTAGGCGCGCAGGCCTCCGGCGCGGGGGCCACGGCGCGGGGGCCGGGCGGCCTCTTATGCGCGGGCGGGGGACCGTTCCGCCGGTGTGTCCGCCGAAGCGGCGACGACGCGGGTCGCACCGGCACCCGTACGGCGGTCGATGCGCAGGGCCAGGAGGGTCAGGGCGATCGCGGTGACGGTCATGGCGGCGCCGGCCCAGGCGGTGGCGGCGTAGCCGTGGCCGGCGTCGATGACGGCGCCGCCCAGCCAGGGGCCGCCGGTGTTGCCGAGGTTGAAGGCGGCGGTGGTGGTGGCTCCGGCGAGGGTGGGGGCGGCTCCGGCGACGTTGAAGGCGCGGGCGTTGAGGGCCGGTGCGGTGAAGAACGCCGAGACGCCGAGCAGGAAGGCGAGCGCGACGGCCGCCGCCTGGACGGAGGCCAGCAGGGCCAGGGCGGCGAGGAAGGCGGTGGAGGCGGTGATGCCGCCGGTCATCACCGCGAAGAGGCGGCCGTCGGCGATCCGCCCGCCCACGGTGGTGCCGACGAGCGCGCCGACGCCGAAGAGGGCGAGGACCCACGGAACCCAGGCCGAGTCCAGTCCGGCCACGTCCGTGAGCAGCGGTGACAGGTAGCTGAAGGCGCAGAACACACCGCCCGCCGCGAGGGCGGTGACGGCGACGGCGAGCCACACCTGGCGGTCGCCGTAGATGGAGAGCTCGCGGCGCAGGCGGGGCTTCTCGGCGGGCAGCGGGATCTTCGGGATGAGCGCCAGGATGCCGGCGAGGGCGACGGCCGAGGCCGCGCCGACCGACCAGAACGCGGAGCGCCAGCCGAACTGCTCGCCGAGGAAGGCTCCGGCGGGCACGCCGAGGACGTTGGCGATGGAGAGGCCGCCGATCATGACGGACATGGCGCGGGCGCGCTGGTCCTTGCCGACCATGGCGATGGCGACGGCCGCGCCGACGGCCCAGAAGCCGGCGCAGGCGAAGGCGGAGACCACGCGGGAGGCGAAGAGGAACCCGTACGAGGGGGCCAGCGCGCCCGCGACCTGGCCGAGCCCGAAGAGGCTGATGAGGGCGACGAGGGTGGTGCGGCGGGGGAGGCGCAGGGTGGCGACGGCCAGCAGCGGGGCCCCGACGACCATGCCGATCGCGAAGGCGGATATGAGCAGGCCCGCCCGCGGGATGGAGACCCCCATGTCCTCGGCGATGGGCGGCAGGAGCCCGGACAGCATGAATTCGCTGGTGCCGAGCGCGAAGACGGACAGGCCGAGGACGTAGACGGCGACGGGCATGCGGGAACGGGTGTTCGCTGAAGCGGGGGGCATGCCTCTCACGAACCGGACGGGAGACGGGCGCATTCCCGCCGGCGGCGCCCGTGTGTCAGGTCAGGGCGGCCAGCTCGGCGGCGAGGTTGCGGCGGGCGGGGGCCTCCCAGTGGGCGGTGCCGTACGGGGTGCGGAAGAGGCGGGGCAGGCCGAGGAGCTGGCGCAGGACGGCGGCGCGGCCGGTGCGGAAGGCCTCGTCGGGGACGAAGGCGTACTCGGCGCGGACGGCGGCGGCGTAGGCGGCGTACGCGCCGGGGTCGTCGGGGTGGCCCGCGAGGACGGCGAGGTCGGCGTCGCACAGGGCCTCGCCGTTGGTGTCGGCGGGGGCGGGGTCGTGGGTGACGGTCAGCCGGACGAGGCGGGCGACCTCGGCGGTGCGGTCGGGGCCGATGCCGAGCTCGGGGAGGGCGCGCTCGGCGAGGGCGGCGCTGCGCTCCTCGTTCTCGGAGCGGTCGGGGCGGTAGACGGCGTCGTGGAACCAGGCGGCGAGCTCGACGGCGGCGGGGTCGGCGGCGTGCGCGGCGAGGACGTCGACGCGGGCGAGGACGTCGGCCAGGTGCGCGGTGGTGTGGTACCGGCGCTGGGGCTCGGCCCAGGCGGCGAGGAGGCGGTCGGCGTAGGGGGCGGGGTCGCGGTCGGCACCCGCGGCCGCGGCGGTGGCCGCCCAGCGGCGGCGCAGCGCGGCGTCGGCGTCGGTGCCGGCGCTGGCACCGGTGCCGGTGTCCGTGTTCGTGCCGGTGTCCGTGTCCTTGTCGGTGTCCATGCGGACATTGTGCGGGTGGCGTGATGGTGCTGGTGGAGCGCGGCCCGGGGCCCGTACCCTTGATATTGGACTAGACCTATTTTCCCTATGTTCCGAAGGATGGGATCACATGAGCAACCGTGCGCTCCTGGAGGTGATCGCCCTCGACGTGGAGGACGCGGTCGCCGCCCAGGCGGGTGGGGCGGACCGACTCGAACTGGTCACCGACATGGCCGCCGACGGGCTCACCCCGTCGCGCGAGACCTTCGCGGCGATCCGCTCCTCGGTCGACATCCCGCTGCGCGTGATGCTCCGCGGGACGGACGGGTTCGCGGCGGGCGACGTCGCCGCGCTGGCCGGGGCGGCGCGGGAGCTGCGGGCGGAGGGCGCGCAGGAGTTCGTCCTCGGGTTCCTGCACCCGGACGGCAGCCCCGACCTGGCGGCGGTCGAGGCGGTCCTGGCGGAGCTGGACGGCTGCCGCTGGACCTTCCACCGCGCGATCGACCGCGCGGCCGACCGGGACGGGCTGCGCAAGGCCCTGGCCGACCTGCCCGGGCTGGACACGTACCTGACGGCGGGCTCCGCGGCCGGGGTCCCCGAGGGGCTCCCGGTCCTGCTGGCGGAGGCCGCGCGGAGCGGCGAGCCGGGGTACGGGCCGCGGATCCTGGTCGGCGGCGGGCTGACGCTGACGCACGTGCCGGTGCTGCGGGAGGCCGGCATCGACGGCTTCCACATCGGCGGCGCGGCCCGTCCCTCCGGGTGGGACCACCCGGTCTCCGCGGCGGCCGTCGCGGAGTGGCGGGCGGCGGTGGGGTAGGGGGCGGGCCGTTGCCGTTGCCGCTGCGGGCGGGGGCCGCTGCGCGGGGCGGGTCCCGGTGCCCTCAAACGCCGCGCGGGCTATGGACGGCCCCGCCGGCGTTTGAGGCGCGGGGGTCTGGGGGCGGAGCCCCGGGGAACGGGCGGAGGGTGGGGCGGCGAGACCGCCCCGCGCAGCGGCGCGGCGCGGTCCGCCGGCTAAGCCAGGGCCGCCGGCAGAGGGGCGGCGTGGAGGGCCGTGAGGCCCGAGACGGCTCGGGTGAGGCAGACGTACAGGCGGCGCAGCCCCGTCCGCTCGTCCGGCTCGCCGTCCACGATCGCCGCCGGCTCGTCCAGCACCACGTAGTCGTACTCCAGACCCTTCGCGAGGGACGCCGGCACCAGCGTCAGCCGGGACTCGGCGGTCGTCTCCTCGCCCGGCGACAGGTACGCCAGCCCCTCCGCCAGCAGCGCCTCCGCCAGCACCGGGATCCGGGCGTCGGCCGCGATCAGCCCGACCGACCCCTCGTGCGCGAGGAAGGCACGGCACGCGCCGATCACGTCCGCCACCAGCCCGTCCGGGGACGACGGGGACACCGTCAGCGACCCCGGCGTCTCACGCACCGACGACACGGCGGCCAGCCCCGGCGAGATCTCCGGCAGCAGCCGCGACGCGTACGCGATCACCTCGCGCGGCACGCGGAAGCCCGCCGTCAGCTCCTCCAGCACCGCCTCCGGCTTCCCCAGGTGCGCCAGCGCCTCGGCCCAGCTGCGCGTCGCCCACGGGGTGGTGCCCTGCGCGAGGTCGCCCAGGACCGTCGCCGAGCCCGTCGTGCAGCGCCGGCCCACCGCCCGGTACTGCATCGGGGACAGGTCCTGCGCCTCGTCGACGACGACGTGCCCGAGCGAGTGCGTCCGCTCCACCAGGTCCGCGGCCTCGTCGATCAGCACCAGGTCCGCCGCCGACCACTTCGCCGACTTCACGCTCCGGAACGGCTTCGGCCACAGCAGCAGTTTCTGCTCCTCCTCCGTGAGCACCCCCTCGGCGTGCAGCGCCAGGAACTCCGGGTCCGACAGCAACCGCAGCACCAGCTTCGCCGGCTCGACCAGCGGCCAGACCGCCTTGACCGTCGCCTTCACCGCCGCGTTGCGGGCCACCGCGTCCTGCACCCGGTCGTCCGGCGCCTCGCCCGCCTGCTCCATGCGGACGAGGACGGCGTGCGCGATGCGCTGCGGCAGCGCCTCGCGCGCGGCGCCGTAGCGGATGTCGCGGTTCTGGAGCTCGCCGACGATCTCCTCCAGCTCGTACGCCGGAACCCGCCAGCGGCGCGAGCCGCGGACCACCATCAGCGGCTCGGCGGGCGCGGTGACGTGCGAGCGGACCGCGCGGCGCAGCACCTCCGCCATCCGGGCGTCGCCCTTGACCACGGCGGTCGCGGCCGCGTCGGCGCCGCGGACCTCCAGGCCCGGGCGGGCGACGAGGTCGTCGACGGTGGCCTGCTGCACCTCCAGCTCGCCCAGCGCCGGCAGCACCTGCTCGATGTAGTGGAGGAAGGAACGGTTCGGCCCGATGACGAGCGTGCCGGTGCGGGCGAGCCGCTCGCGGTGCGCGTACAGCAGGTACGCGACCCGGTGCAGGCCGACGGCCGTCTTCCCGGTCCCGGGGCCGCCCTGCACGCAGACCGAGCCGGACAGCCCGGAGCGGACGATCTCGTCCTGCTCCGGCTGGATCGTGGCGACGATGTCGCGCATCGGGCCGACGCGGGGGCGCTCGATCTCCTGCTGGAGCAGTTTGCTGACGGCCGCCGCCTCGGCGGGGTCGGAGAGGTGCTCGTCCTCGTACGCGGTGAGGTCGCCGCCGGTGTACCCGAAGCGGCGGCGCAGTCCGACGTCCTGCGGGTCGGCCTTGGAGGCGCGGTAGAACGGCTGGGAGACGGGCGCGCGCCAGTCGATCACCATCGGGTCGCCGTCGGCGTCGTGGACGTGGCGGCGGCCGATGTAGAACTGCTCGCCGCCCGCGCCCTCGGCGAGGTCGGCGCCCGGGGCGTGGAGGTAGTCGAGGCGGCCGAAGAACAGCGGCGTGTGGGCGAGGTCGGCCAGGGCCTTGATGCGGTCGTCGATCTGCGCCTGGAGGACGACGGCGTTGACCCAGTTCGCGGTGACGTCGCGGATGTCGAGCGCCTCCACGTCCTCGCGCATCGCGCGCAGCGCGGCCCGGGAGGCGGCCAGGTGGGCCCGCTCGCGGCCGAGGAGGCCGGCGGAGTCGGATGCGGCGGCCGTGCCGGGCGCGGTGTCTTCGGGCGTGGTGTCGGGGGCGTGCGCGGGCACGGGACTGCCTCCAGCGGCTCGGTGCGGAACAGAAGCCCACCGGTTTCCGTCCGGTGGGCGGCTCTCCCCGGTATGGCGGCGGGAGGCGGCAAGAGCGGAGATTGTAGTCAGCGGACGGGACCGGCGCGAATGGATTTGCGGGGCGCGGGTTCCCGGCGGCCCGTACCTCCGGACGGGTGTCATACCCGGGAGTGTCAGACCTTCGGCAGAGCCCTAGGGGAAGCCATGGGACGTGAGGAGGAGCCGCGGGCCCCTGAGGTTGGCTCTCCGGGCCGATGTGCGGAACGCGCCGGGCGCGCACCATGGAGACATGAGCACCGCAACCTTCACCCCGACCCGGGGCGGCCGCCCCGGCGGCGCCACCGCCACCTCTTCCCACCACTCCCGCCACCGCGTCGGCGACGCCCTGCGCGCCGTCAAGGTCTACGTGACGGCCGCCGTACGGGTCGTCGTCCTCGGCGAGTACTCCTCCGACGCGGGTGTCATACGCCGCTGACCGGCCCGCCGCGCGGGCCGCCGCCCCGCCGCGGCGGGTACCGCCGATCGGCGGACGCGCACGGCGCTGACCTGCGGACGCGGCAGGTGGCCTGATCCCGGCGGAGGCCCTCCGGTGATCCACTAGGGTCACGCGCGTGACCCGCAGCCCCGATCCCGACCGCTCGCCGTCGCCCCTCGCCGGCATGCTGGTCACCGGGGCGCTCCTCACCCTCGGCGTCCTCTGCGTCGCCCTGCGCGTCCCGGCCGTCGACGCCCTGCTCAGCGGCTTCTGCGCCGCCGACTGGCACCCGCCCGCCGGCTACCCGCCGTTCGCCGCGATCCTCCTCACCCCCGCCGCCTGGCTGCCCGCCGGCGTGCTCAAGGCCGTCCTCGTCCTCGGGAACGGCGGCCTGCTCGCCCTGCTGGTCCTGCTCTCCTGCCGCCTCGCGGGCGTACGGGCCCGGCCGGGCCCCGTCCTCGCCGCCACCATCGCCGGGCTGTGGCTGGAGCCGCTGTTCCAGAGCCCGCTGCCCGGACAGATCAACCTCGCCCTGGCCTGCCTGACCCTGTGGGACCTGGGCCGGCCGCGCGCCGGGCTCGGCCGGGGCTTCGCCCTGGGCACCGCCGCCGGGATCACCCTGACCCCGGCGGTGTTCATCCCGTACCTGCTGCTCACCGGGCAGGTCCGGGCCGGCCTGACGGCCCTGGCCGGCTTCGCCGGTACCGCCCTGCTCGGCGCCCTCGTCCTCCCCGAGGCCTCCGCCGACTTCTGGACCCACCACCCGCCGGCGGCCGGCGGGGTCCCGCTGCTGCACTGGCAGCACCTGTGGGTGTGGGCCGTGCCCCCGCTCACCCTCCTGGCGGCGAGAGCGGCCGGCGCCCTCCGGCGCCCCCGCCCCCACCGCCCGGCGGCGGCCCGCATTCCCGCCCCGAGGCCGCCCCTGGGACGGGAGGAAGCCGCCAGGGTCAGCCGTCCGCCAGCAGCTCGTCGGCGTCCATGATCCGGTAGGCGTAGCCCTGCTCCGCCAGGAAGCGCTGGCGGTGGGCGGCGAAGTCCTGGTCGATCGTGTCGCGCGCCACGACCGAGTAGAACCGCGCCTCGTGCCCGTCCGCCTTCGGCCGCAGCACCCGGCCCAGGCGCTGCGCCTCCTCCTGCCGGGACCCGAAGGTGCCCGACACCTGGATGGCGACCGTGGCCTCGGGCAGGTCGATGGAGAAGTTCGCGACCTTCGACACGACCAGCACGCTGATCTCGCCCTCGCGGAAGGCGTCGAAGAGCTTCTCGCGCTGCGCGTTGGACGTCTCGCCCTTGATGACGGGCGCGTCCAGGTGCTCGCCCAGCTCGTCCAGCTGGTCGATGTACTGCCCGATCACCAGCGTCTGCTCGCCCTGGTGCTTGCGCACCAGCGCCTCGGTGACCTTCCGCTTCGTCGCGGTCGTCGCGCAGAAGCGGTACTTCTCCTCCGTCTCGGCCGTCGCGTACGCCAGCCGCTCCGACTCGGTCAGGTTGACCCGGACCTCGACGCAGTCCGCGGGCGCGATGTAGCCCTGCGCCTCGATCTCCTTCCACGGGGCGTCGAAGCGCTTCGGCCCGATCAGGGAGAACACGTCCGACTCCCGGCCGTCCTCGCGCACCAGAGTCGCCGTCAGCCCCAGGCGGCGGCGGGCCTGGAGGTCCGCGGTGAACTTGAAGACGGGCGCCGGCAGCAGGTGCACCTCGTCGTAGAGGATCAGCCCCCAGTCACGCGAGTCGAACAGCTCCAGGTGCGGATAGACGCCCTTCCGCTTGGTGGTGAGGACCTGGTAGGTGGCGATCGTGACGGGCCGGATCTCCTTGCGCGTGCCCGAGTACTCGCCGATCTCCTCCTCCGTCAGCGAGGTCCGCTTCACCAGCTCGTGCTTCCACTGCCGCGCGGAGACCGTGTTCGTCACCAGGATCAGCGTGGTCGCCTTGGCCTTCGCCATCGCCCCGGCGCCGACCAGCGTCTTGCCCGCGCCGCAGGGCAGCACGACCACGCCCGACCCGCCGTGCCAGAACCCCTCGACGGCCTGCGCCTGGTACGGGCGCAGCGCCCAGCCGTTCTCCTCCAGCTCGATCGGGTGCGCCTCGCCGTCCACGTACCCGGCGAGGTCCTCGGCCGGCCAGCCCAGCTTGAGCAGCGTCTGCTTGATCTGCCCCCGCTCCGAGGGGTGCACGGCCACCGTGTCGGCGTCGAGCCGGGCCCCGACCAGCGGGGTGATCCGCTTCGACCGCAGGATCTCCTCCAGCACGGGCCGGTCCGTGCTGGTCAGCACCAGCCCGTGGACGGGGTGCTTGGAGAGCGTGAGCCGCCCGTAGCGGGCCATCGTCTCGGCCACGTCGACGAGCAGCGCGTGCGGGACGGGATAGCGGGAGAACTCCACGAGGGCGTCGACGACCTGCTCGGCGTCGTGCCCGGCGGCCCGCGCGTTCCACAGGCCCAGCGGGGTGATCCGGTACGTGTGGATGTGCTCGGGCGCCCGCTCCAGCTCGGCGAAGGGGGCGATGGCCCGGCGCGCGGCTCCGGCGAGCTCGTGGTCGACCTCCAGGAGGAGGGTTTTGTCGCTCTGGACGATGAGGGGCCCGTTCACGCATGTCCCTTTCCGGCGGGTGGCGGCCGCCCGGGCGCGGGCGGCCAAACCTCCAGTCTGCCGTACGGCCGGGGATCCGCGGGTCCCGCGCGGGCGGCTACGCGCCGAGGTGGGGCAGCGGGCCCGTCGGGTACGGGGTCTCCACCGGCAGGAGGGCGCGGGCCGCGGCGGTGTCGCCGGCGCGGAGCAGGCCGTGGATCTCGCGGGCCAGCGGGGTGACGTCGCGGATGGAGACCGTCCACTCGTCGGCGTAGGCCCGCGACGCCGGGCCCGACAGGCCCAGCTGGAGGGACCGGTGGGGCAGCGGGTTCAGGTGCGGGTCGCGCTCGGGGTCCCACTGGACGCGGACCGGGGACCGGGACAGGGTCTCCTTCCAGGCCCCGCGGTCCGCGTGCACGTCCGGCACGTAGTGGGAGAGGCAGGCCTGCGCGAGGGCCCCGTCGAAGCCCTCGCGGCTGATCTCGACGGCCAGCACGGTCTCCTGGTCGGCCTTCGGCCTTCGTGGCCCAGCCGCAGCGGTACATCATCCACAGGAACGACGGCTTGATCCACGTCATCCGCTCCCGCTTCCACGCCGCCGGGAAACGGCCGTCGCGGGCCGCCGGCAGGCCGAGGGCCGGGGAGTACGCCTGGTACACCGTCACGGTGGCGGCGGTGTGGGCGGCGCGGACCTGGCGCTCGGGGATCCGGGGCCGGGGGATCTGCTGGGGTGTTTCCGACATGCGGCCAGGGTGCGGCCCCCGCACCCCTGCCCGCCAGCGGTTTTCCCTTCCCGCGCGGCCCGGGACCCGCCCTCGGACCCGCCCTCGGACCCGGTTCCCGGACCCGGTTCCCGGACCCGGTCCTCAGACCTGGTCCTCCGCCAGTTCCGCCACCCCCGTGATCCGGTGCAGGGCGTACGTGCGCACCTCGTCCGCCGTGTGGTCGTAGCCGGTGACGAAGCCGCCCTCCACCCGCACCGGGGCGATGACCCGCTGGCTCGCCGCCCCCTCGGCGTTGACGTACCCGATCCACACCGCCGACCCGGTCAGCGCCGCCGCCTGCACCGTGGCCAGGGTCTCCGCCGCGCTCGTGCGCGGCAGCTCGCCCGCCGCCGGCGCGGCCGACGGCCCGGCCGGCTCCTTGCGGACGGCCGTCGCCGCCAGGTCGCCCGCGCGCACCGCCCGTACCGCCGCGCCCAGCAGCGTCGCGTCCGGCACCGGCGGCCCGTCCGGGACCGGCACCGGGGCCGAGCGCTCCGGGGTGCGGTACGCGGCGGCCCGCGCCACCAGCACGTCCCCCGTACGGGACTCCGCGGCCGGGGCGTAGCCCATCGCCCGCAGCCCGTCGAGCAGCGCGCCCGGCTCCGCCTGCGCCGCCAGCACCGTCGGCGCCAGCCTGCGCAGCCCCAGGCCCGCCGAGCGCTTGTCGGCCAGGATCTCGCCCAGCATGGCGTCGTCGTCGCACCGTACGTACGAGGAGGCCGCCCCGACGCGCAGGTGCCCGTGCCGCCGCGCCACGTCGTCGATCAGGTACGCCAGCGGCTGCGGCACCGGGGTACGGCTGTGCTCGGCGAGGAAGGCGTGCAGGTCGGAGGCGGTCTGACCGGAGTCCAGCGCCCGGCGCACCGAGCCCGGGGTGAACCGGTACACGGTCGCCCCGCCCTTGGACTCCACGTCCGCGAGCACCGCCAGCACGTCACCGAGCGGCCGGCGCAGCGGCCCCGGGGCCACCGCCGTCAGATCGGCCTGGAGCAGGACGTGGTCCACCGGCTCCGGCAGCAGCGGGGCCAGCGGCGCCGCCGGGTCGCGGCCCTCCAGCAGGGCCCGCCCGAAGGCGCTGAGCGCGCCCCGGCCGGTGACGCCCAGCACCTCGGCGTCGTGCAGGGTCCAGTGCGCGAGGCGGGCGCGCAGGTCGCCGGTACCGCGCTCCGGGCGCTCCCACGCGAGCCGTTCGAGGAGGGCGTCGGGGTCGGGCGAGCCGCCCTCGGGCAGGACGGCGAGGAGTTCGAGGACCCGGCGGCGCACCTCCGGCGCTGGCGAGCGGTCCAGCTCGGGGCCGAGCGCCGCGAGGGTGCGGCCCTTGGCGTCCTGCTCGCCGACCATCCCGGCGGTGCGGGTCGCCGCAAGCCAGGCCCGGGCCAGCGCCGACCACCTCTCGGCGGGCGGCCGTTCGCACCAGTCGTCGAAGGCCGGGGTGGGCGCGTACCGCTCGTCGGCCTCGCCGTCGCTGGCCAGCAGCCCGGCCGCGTAGGCGAGTTCGATCCAGAACGCGGCCGCCTGCTCGGTGGTGTCCAGGGAGGCCGCCGTCCGCTTCAGGTCGCGCACGGCGAGCCCGCCCGCCCGCAGCACCAGCGGCCCGGTGTGCTCCCAGGACTTCACCAGCTCCTCGACGGTGGACAGCGCGGCCAGCGCCTGCCCGGCGGCATTGGCGTCCACAAGCTGTGGACGGTGCTCGCGGTGCGCGTCCACCGGCGGCGCGACCGGCGCCGTCGCCCGGTGCGCGAGCCCGCCGCGCAGGTGCAGGGCCACCTCGCGGGGCAGTACGACGGTGCGCGCCGAGGCCGGCAGCAGCAGCCCCCGGTCGCGCAGCCAGCGCACCGGCGGCGCCGGATCCGGGGTCACCTCCCCGTACGGCGGCCCCCACACGAGCCGCCCCAGCACCTGGTGCGCCTCCGCCGGGGCCTGGTCCAGCAGGGCCGACATCCGCTCCGGGTCGGTGAACAGCCCGGTCAGGGCGGCCACCGCGGACACCGGGTCGTGGGTGGCGGGCAGCCCGGCGGCCGCGACGATCTCCTGGACCCGGGTCGGCGACATCCCGGACGTGGCCTCGGCGACGGTGGGGCCGAGCCCGGTCGGGGAGGGCCGCTGCGCGGAGGGGGCGAGCAGCTCCCGCGCGGTGCGGACCAGGCGCAGCCGGTCGTCGTCCCCCCACACCAGGGCCTGGTCGCGCAGGGTTCCCAGGGCCCGGGGGAGGGCGTCCCGGGCCGCGGCGTCCCGCGCGTCCTCGCCGCCGCTGCCGGTGAGCAGCTCCTCCAGCACGGCGTACGGGCAGGGGTCCGGGGCCACCGCGAGGGCCTCGGCCGTCTGGAGCGCGAACCGGTCCAGGCGGTCCAGGGCGCGCACCACCGAGGCCCGGGTGCCGGCGCGGGTGGCCAGCTGGGTGATGTCGGCGGGCACCGGGTTCAGCAGGTCGGGGCGGGCGTGCAGCAGGGCGGCGAGCGCCGCGTCGTCGCGGGCGCGCAGGGCCTCGGCGAGGGAGCGCGGGGCGGGCGCGCCGGCGCCCGCGGCGCCGCTCGCGGAGCCGCTCCCGCCGCTCGCGGCCGTACGCCCCGCTGCGCTTCCCGGAGTGCTTCCCTTCGGACTTCCCTCGGGCACGGTGGTCGCCTCCTGGTCACGTCGGCCGGTCGTCGGCCGGTCCCCATCCGGGCAACGGTATCCGTTGCGCCGACGGCCGCTCCACGCCCGCACGCGCTACCTTCTGGGGCGTGGGGATCGAGAGCGACCATCTGGTCTACGAATACCTGAGCCGGGTCGGGGACTTGGCGCAGCAGCGGCAGTTGTCGTCGGGCGACCGGATGCGGCTCGTGTCGGGGCTGCGCGACGAGATCGACCGGCGGCGCGCGCGGTTCGAGCCGGAGACGCCGGAGGCGGTACGGGCCGTCCTGGAGCGGCTCGGCACGCCGGAGGAGGTCCTGGACGCGGTGGGCCGGCCGACGGCCGCGGGCGCCGCCGCGGTGCCGGTCTCGGTGCCGGAGCAGCGCGGCAACCGGCGCCGCGCGGGCGCGAAGCCGGCGCCGGTGCCGGAGCCGCGGAACGTGCCGCCGCACCTGGCCGGGCTGGACGAGCTCGGCGCGTCGTCCGCGGACGGCGGCGAGCCCGACTGGTGGCGGCTGCCCGCCGCCGGGCGCGGGCCGCAGGTCGAGGGGTTCGCCGGCGGCATCGAGATCCCCGACCTGTTCGGGCCGCCTGAGGAGGAGACCGCGCCCGCCGCGCCGCCCGCGGCGCCGCCGGTCGGCGGCGGGCTGCTGCACCACCTCCGGCAGCGCCGCGAGCGGCGGGAGGAGGCGTCGGCGCGGGCCGCCGGGGAGGCGCGGGCGGCGAAGGCGCCGCGCCCCCGCCCGCACGGCTTCCTGCTGCTGGCGGCGGTGCTGCTGGCCGTCGGGGCGCTCACGGGCTACTGGCTGCTGCTCGGCGCGGGCGCGCTGGTGGCGTACGCCTCCCGGGTGCTGGGGCCGCTGGAGCGCAAGTGGGTGGTCCTGGGCGTGCCCGCCGGGGTGTTCACGGTGGCGGTGCTGTGGCTGTGGGGCCGGACCACGGGACGGTGGGGCGAGCCGCTGACGGACGCGCAGCTGGGGCCGGCCTTCCAGTCGATGTGGCCCGCCCTGGCCCGCGCGGCGGGCGCCGTCCTGGCGGCGTACCTGGCCTGGCGCAGCCGGCGGAGGGAGGGGTAGGCGCCACCGGGTGTTCGGAGTGAGGAAAAAGGCATGGAAGTGCCCTCAAAAGGGGCAACGGCTGACATCTCGCCAAATACCGCTATCCGATAAGCCAACGTCCGCTTAGCTTCCCTCGGGCCGCTGGAGTCTCGGCACAATGGCGCTATGACCTCCACCCCCCCACAGCTCACCGTCGGATTCGACCTCGACATGACGCTCATCGACTCCCGCCCCGGCATCAGGGCCGCCTGGCAGGCGCTCTCGGCGAAGACCGGGGCGCACATCGACGCCGACCTGGCCATCACCCGCCTCGGACCCCCGCTCGAGGAGGAGCTCGCCTACTGGTTCCCGGAGGAGCAGATCCCCGCGATGCGGGACCTCTACCGGGAGATGTACCCGAGCTGCGCCATCGAGCCGACGCCGGCCCTGCCCGGCGCCCGCGAGGCGGTCGAGGCCGTCCAGGCGCTCGGCGGCCGGGCGATCGTGGTCACGGCGAAGAACGAGCCGGACGCCCGCCGGCACCTCGACCACCTCGGGATAGGGGCCGACGCCGTCATCGGCTGGCTCTGGGCCGAGGGCAAGGCCAAGGCGCTGCGCGAGTACGGGGCGCAGGTGTACGTCGGCGACCACGTCGGCGACGTGCGCGGCGCCCGGACGGCCGGCGCCCTGTCGGTGGCGGTGACGACCGGCCCGTGCGCGGCCTCCGAGCTGCGCGAGGCCGGCGCCGACGTGGTGCTGGACGACCTCACCGCCCTGCCGCAGTGGCTGGAGGCGTTCGCCCGCAGCCGCGCGGCCTGAGGAGCAACGGCCGGAACGAACCGCACGCGCGTCAGGCGGCCTGGGACTCCCGGGCCGCCCTGCGCTGTGCGGCGGCCGAGCGGAACACGCCCGCCGCGGAGATCGCGAAGCCCACGCCCATCAGCATGCACACCGCCCACGCGTACGACGGGAACGGGTCGGTGCCCAGGAACAGCGGCGCCATCGTCACGAGCGTCGCCACGGCGCCGACGATGAACACGATGCCGCCGGCCTTGACCAGTCCGTCGCCGGGCCGTGCGTCGTCGGGGTGAGGAGTAACAGTCACCCCACCAGGGTAGTTCCCTGGCCGAAGCGGTGGAGCGGGAAGGACCGGGGAACGTCTTGTCACCCGTATCAGGACCATTAGCCTGGAGGAGGCGGGTCGCTGGACCCGCTGTACTGCTATCCGGAGCCGTTCACCTCGGCGAACCGGACCCGACGAGCACAAGGACAGAGGACGGACGTGCCTACCGGCAAGGTCAAGTGGTTCAACAGCGAGAAGGGCTTCGGCTTTCTCTCCCGTGACGACGGCGGAGACGTCTTCGTGCACTCGTCGGTGCTCCCCGATGGGGTCGACGCGCTCAAGCCCGGGCAGCGCGTCGAGTTCGGCGTCGTCGCGGGGCAGCGCGGTGACCAGGCGCTTTCGGTAGTCGTGCTGGAGCCGACGCCGTCGGTGGCCGCCGCCCAGCGGCGCAAGCCCGACGAGCTCGCCTCGATCGTGCAGGACCTGACGACCCTGCTGGAGAACATCACCCCGATGCTCGAACGCGGCCGCTACCCCGACAAGGCGCACGGCGCGAAGATCGCCGGCCTGCTGCGCGCGGTGGCCGACCAGCTCGACGTCTGAGCGTTCCCCCGCGCGCACGCCGGTGCCCCGCCGCTCCTCCGAGCGGCGGGGCACCGGCGCGTGCGGGGCGCGGCTACGGGAAGGCCAGCGCGTCCGGCCCGATGGCCGGAACGAGGCCCTCGGCGGCGGCCCGGGTCAGCAGCCCGCGGACGGCCGCGTAGCCGGCGTCGCCCAGGTCGGCGGTGAACTCGTTGACGTACAGCCCGATGTGCTGGTCGGCGACCTTCGGGTCCAGCTCCTGCGCGTGCGCCCGGACGTAGGGCCGGGAGGCCTCGGGGTCGTCCCAGGCCATCCGCACCGACGTGCGGGCCGCCTCGGCCAGCGCGCGCAGCGTGTCCGCGCCCAGCGAGCGCCTGGCGATGATCGCGCCCAGCGGGATCGGCAGGCCGGTGGTGGACTCCCAGTGCTCGCCCATGTCGGCCAGGCGGTGCAGCCCGTACTCCTGATAGGTGAACCGGGCCTCGTGGATGACCAGTCCGGCGTCCACGCGGCCGTCGCGCACCGCCGGCATGATCTCGTTGAACGGGAGGACGACGACCTCGCCGACCCCGCCGGGGAGCACGTCCGCCGCCCACAGCCGGAACAGCAGGTAGGCGGTGGAGCGCTCGCTCGGCACCGCGACCGTCCTGCCGGTCAGGTCCAGCCCCGGCTCGCGGGTGAGGACGAGCGGGCCGCAGCCGCGCCCCAGCGCCCCGCCGCAGGGCAGCAGCGCGTACTCCTCCAGCACCCACGGCAGCACGGCGTACGACACCTTCAGCACGTCCAGCTCGCCGCGCTCGGCCATGCCGTTGGTGACGTCGATGTCGGCGAAGGTCACGTCGAGGGCGGGTGCGCCCGGGACGCGGCCGTGCGCCCACGCGTCGAAGACGAAGGTGTCGTTCGGGCAGGGCGAGTAGGCGATGTCCAGGGTGATCGGCGGGGTGCGGTCAGCGGTCGCGGTCATGGCGTTCTCCCCAGGTGACGAGTACGGGGCCCAGCGCGCGGAATCCGTCCGCGAGGGCGGCCAGGGCGTCCCCGATCCGCCAGGCGGCCCGGTCGCGCGGGCCGACGGCGTTGGACACGGCGCGGATCTCCAGCACCGGGAGCCCGTGCGCGGCGGCCGCCTCCGCGACCCCGAAGCCCTCCATCGCCTCGGCCCCGGCGAGCGGGTGGCGGGCGGCGAGCTCGGCGGCGCGGGCGGCGCTGCCGGTGACGGTGGAGACGGTCAGGACGGGCGCGAGGAGCGCCCCGGTGGCCTCCGCGGCCCGTGCGGCGAGCCCGGCGGGCGGAAGGTGCACGCTGCGGCCGAAGCCCAGCTCCTGCACGGGGACGAAGCCCTCGGGGGTCTCCGCGCCCAGGTCGGCGGCGACGAGCGCGTCGGCGACCACGAGCGAGCCGAGCGGGGCGGCGGGGGCGAACCCGCCGCCGATGCCGGCGGAGATGACGAGGGAGTACTCGGCCAGCGCGAGCGCGGTGGCCGTCGCGGCCGCGGCGGAGGCCGGGCCGACACCGCCGACGAGCACGTCGACGGCGAGGCCGGGCAGGTCCCGGCGGATGACGGAGTAGTTGCCGGGCAGGGTGCGCGGCTCGGGCGTGACCGGGTCCTGATGAGGGGTGAGACCGGAGGCCGCGGAGTCTGCCTCCGCGGCCACGGCGGTCACGACCAGCACGCGCACGCCGCGCCGCCGCTAGCTGTTCTTCAGCTTGAGCTTGAAGGACCAGACGGCGAGGGGCTTGCCGTCCTCGCCGACCTGGACGAAGCTCAGCATCTTCGACTGGGGCGCCTCGCCCTGGCCGCCGGTCGCGAAGACGTCGGCGCCGGCGAAGCTGCGGTAGGTGTTCGAGGACGGCTCGGTGATCGGCTGGCCGTCGAGGACCGCCTGCCACTTCTTGCCGTCCTCGACGACCGCCGGCTCGACGCCGAGGCGCAGCGTGTCGCCGCGGCCGTACTCGATGGTCTTGGCGTCCTTGCGGGCGGTGAGGCACTCCTGGACCTTGTCCATGGAGAGCTCCTTGCCGTTCTCGCCGTTGTCGGCGCGGCACTCGGACTCGGCGGACACCGACGAGCTGCCGACGGTCACGGTCGCGAGCGGCGTCGGCTTGTCGCAGGCGGACAGGAGGAGGAGGCCGGCGGACACGGCTCCGAGGGCCGCGACGCTGCGGCGGGCCCTACCCGGGAAAAGCGGTGCGGTCATGAGCCGAAGGCTATCGGGCCGCTGGGCTGCGCCGCCGCACGGGGGTCCCACGGCGGCGCGCCCCTGCGCCGACGGGGGCCTCAGGCCGCGCGGGCGTGGGGGGAGCTCCGGTGGCGGTGGGGGGCGGTGAGGAGCCCCCGCAGGGCCATCACGGTGCCCAGGGCCACCAGAGCGGCCGCCACCGCCATGCCCAGGACGCCGTTCAGCGGCAGGGCGATGCCTATGCCGCCGCCCAGGACCCACGCCATCTGGAGCAGGGTCTCCGAGCGGGCGAAGGCCGAGGTGCGGACGGCCTCCGGGACGTCGCGCTGGATCATCGCGTCCAGCGACAGCTTCGCCAGGGCCTGGCAGAAGCCGGCCGTGCAGGCCAGGACGGCCACGAGCGGGCCGCTGAAGAAGGCCGCGGCCACGATCGCCACCACCAGGGTGGCGGACAGCACGGAGGCCACGATGGCCTCCGGGGCCCGCGCCCGCAGCCACGCCCCCACCGCCGTGCCGCAGGCGTTGCCCACGCCCGCCGCGACGCCCACGATGCCGAGGGACACCGCCGCGCTCCGGCCGCCCAGCGGGTGCTCGCGCAGCAGGAACGCCAGGAAGAAGATCAGGAACCCGGACAGGGCCCGCATCGAGGCGTTCGCCAGCAGCCCGCACAGCACCGGGCGGCTGACCGTCCGCAGGCCGGGCCGTTTCGAGTGCGCCTCGTGCGTGGACAGGCGGGCCCGGCGCTCGCCCTTGGCCTCGTCCACCTTGTGCGGCAGCTGGAACGCCGCGAAGGTCCCCCACACGAAGATCGCGCAGGCCCCGTACAGCGGCCACGGCGGCCCGACCGCGTGCAGGCCGGCCGCCGCCGGCGCCGCCGCGCCGGTCGCGAGGAGGCCCGCCAGCGTGACCCGGGAGTTCGCCTTGACCAGCGAGAACGCCGGCGGCAGCAGGCGCGGGACCACGGCGCTGCGCACGACGCCGTACGCCTTGGAGGCGACCAGGACGCCCAGCGCCGCCGGGTAGAGCGCCAGGCCGCCGGTCGCGACCGTGCCCGACATCAGCACCGCGAGGAGCGCCCGCGCCAGCATCGCGCACGCCATCGCCGCCCGCCGTCCGTGCGGCAGCCGGTCCAGCAGCGGGCCGATCACGGGGGCCAGCAGGGTGAAGGGGGCCATGGTGATCGCGAGGTACAGGGCCACCCGTCCGCGTGCCTCGTCCGTGGGAACGGAGAAGAACACCGTCGACGCGAGCGCGACGGTGATCATGACGTCGCCGGCCCCGTTGATGGCGTGGAGTTCGATCAGCCGCCCGAGCCCCGATTCCCCCGCCCCGTGGGCGTGCGTGACGCGCCGGATCCCGCGCGCCGTACCGGTGAACGGGAGGTGCAGGGCGCGCCCGACCGCCCGGCCGGCCCGCCTGGCCGGTCCCGAGCCGTCTGCGGACGACCGTGCGGGAGCCACCGTGCCATAGTGCCCCAGACGGCCCGCCGGGACCCGTCCCGGCGCGTCGGGCCGCCGCCGGGGGGTGGTCCGGGTGCCTCCGATGTCCGCGAATCGGACCTCGCATGTGGGCCGAAGGCTTCGGAGGAGGTAGCGTGCGTAGCGCGCCACCGGCGGTTGCTCTTGGCCGCGCGCCTCTTCGCGATCCCGCAGAATGGATCACATGGGGTGCGCCCGAGGCCGATCGGGGCGCGGACGTCGACGCGGCCCTCTGGTCCGCTCCGCCCGCGCTACGTACGGACGAGACCGACGGGTCGTTGTGGACGACAGTACGGACGGCGCACTCGTGAGACGGCGTAGGAGAGAACGAGACCTGTGAGTGCTGCGACGACGCGAAGCCGTACCCCGCGTACCCCCGCCCCCGACCGCCTGTGTGTCGAGGCCGTGGAGCTCGCCCGCGAGGCGGCCGAGGAGGCCGCCTACCCCGGTGTGGTGGGCGAGCACGTCTCGGTCGTGGCGGAGGGCGACCGGGTCGTCACTCACTTCTTCGAGTGCAAGGAAGCGGGATACCGCGGCTGGCGCTGGGCCGTCACCGTCACCCGCGCGTCGCGGGCCAAGAACGTCACCCTGGACGAAACGGTGCTGCTGCCGGGTGACGACGCCCTGCTCGCGCCGGAGTGGGTGCCGTGGAGCGAGCGGCTGCGGCCTGGCGACATGGGCCCGGGCGACCTGCTCCCGACGGACGCGGACGACCTGAGGCTGGAGCCCGGGTACAGCGGCGAGGACGCGGCCCCGCCGAACTCGGTGGTCTCGGCGGAGATGGCCGAGCTGGTGGAGGCGGAGGACGCCGACGTCACCGACCGGGTGGTCGTCCCGGCGCGCGGCTCGATCACGGCCGTGGCGGAAGAGCTGGGCATGCGGCGCGCGCGGGTGCTGTCCCGGTACGGGCTGCACACGGCCGCCGACCGCTGGGACGAGTCCTTCGGGGCGAAGACCCCCATGGCGCAGGCCGCGCCGGCCTCGTGCGTGTCCTGCGGCTTCCTGGTGGCCATCGGCGGCTCGCTGGGGCAGGCCTTCGGGGTGTGCGCGAACGAGTTCGGCCCGGCGGACGGGCGGCTGGTGTCGCTGTCGTACGGGTGCGGCGGCCATTCGGAGGCCGCGGTGATGCCGAAGCCGCCGAGGCCCGCGGAGCCGGTGCTGGACTCCACGGCCCTGGACGAGTTCCCCCTGCGGCCGGCCGCCGACACGGGTTCGGTCCCGGAGTCGGACGTCCCCTCCGAGGACCTCGGCCACTCGTAGCCGCCGCGCCGCCGTCTGCGGGCGCGGGGTGCCGCCGCCGGCCGGGGCCTGCCCCGCGCGGCGGCGGCACCGTACGCTCGGCGGCATGGACATGGTGGGGATGACCGGGCGGGTGACCGGGACCGTGGGGCCGGGGCTGGTGGGCGAGGTCATCGTCCGCGTCCGCGGCGGCGCCGAGCACTTCCTCGCGTACCCCGCCCCCGGCGAGAGCGCCCGGATCGCCGTCGGGACCGTGGTCGCCGTCGTCGAGTACCAACCCCCGCGCACCGTGTACGTGATGCCGGTGTACGAGGGCTGACGCCCTCCCGCGTATCAAGATGGCGACAAGAACGATCCGGCCACTTCTCCACCACCCCCGCACGGGCGCAGACTCACCCCGTCGGTGCCGAACGGCACCGTTCTAAGGGGGCGTTGCCGATGGCTGTCGGCGTCGTGGCGGGAGTCGTTCTCGCCGCAATCATTGCCTTGATCGGCCTGTTCAAGCTCATGTGGCGGGTGGCCGAACCGAACGAGGCGCTCGTCATCTCAGGCTCCACGCACAAGACCGAGGGCATCGGCGAGGGCATGGGCTTCCGGATCGTCACCGGCCGCGGCACGCTCGTCCTGCCCGGCGTGCAGGCGGTGCGCAAGCTCTCGCTGGACCTCAACGAGACCCAGCTGAACGTGGACTGCGTGACCCACCAGGGCATCCCGCTGCGGGTCAAGGGGGTCGTGATCTTCAAGATCGGCGATGACTACGTGTCCATCGCCAATGCCGCGCGCCGCTTCCTCGACCAGCAGAAGATGATGCCCGAGCGGGTGCACATCGTCTTC
The DNA here is from genome assembly GCF_044763325.1 of Streptomyces sp. NPDC096136. Taxonomy (NCBI): domain Bacteria; kingdom Bacillati; phylum Actinomycetota; class Actinomycetes; order Kitasatosporales; family Streptomycetaceae; genus Streptomyces; species Streptomyces sp. NPDC096136. Next base: position 144,094 of record NZ_JBIWFZ010000010.1, read on the forward strand.
GCCGGCCATCTGCGCTCCATCGTCGGCGGTCTGACGGTCGAGGACATGATCCGCGACCGGGAGAAGCTGACCGGCCAGACCCGGGCGGCCTGCGGGACCGAGATGGAGAAGCTCGGGCTGATCGTGGACTCGCTGCAGATCCACGAGATCGAGGACCCGACCGGGTACATCAAGAACCTCGCGATGCCGCACGCCGCCGCCGTCCAGCGCGACGCCCGCATCGCGCAGGCCGAGGCGAACCGCCTCGCGACCGAGGCGGAGCAGACCGCCTTCGCCCGGATGGCCGAGGCCACCCGGGACAGCGAGATCCTCCAGGCCGGCTACCAGGCCGAACGGGACAAGGCCGCGGCCACCGCCCGGCAGGCGGGCCCGCTGTCCGAGGCCGCCGCCCGCCAGGAGGTCGTCGTCCAGGAGACCCGGGTCGCCGAGCTGGAGGCGCACCGCAGGGAGCAGCAGCTCCAGGCCGACGTGCGCAAGCCCGCGGACGCGGCCGCTTACCAGACGAGGACGCTCGCCGAGGCGGAGCGCGACGCGCGCATCTCGGCGGCGCAGGCCAAGGCGAAGGAGACCGAGCTGGCGGCGGCCGCCGAGGCGACGCGGGTCAAGACGGCCGCGGCGGCCGAGGCACAGGCCACGGAGGCGCGCGGACACGCGGCGGCCACCGCGACCCGGGTCAGCGGTGAGGCGGAGGCGGCCGCCACCCAGGCCAAGGGCCTCGCGGCGGCCGAGTCGGCGCGGGCGAACGGCCTCGCCGCGGCGGAGGCGGCGAAGGCCAAGGGCCTGGCCGAGGCCGAGGCGATCAAGGCGAGGGCCGCGGCCCTCGCCGAGAACCAGGAGGCCGTGGTCGCCCAGCAGCTCGCCGAGAACTGGCCGGCGATCGTCCAGGCGGGCGCGGGCGCCTTCGGCAGCGTCGAGCACATGGTGCTGCTCAACGGGGCCGAGGGGATGTCGGAGATGTTCGCCAAGGCCCTGACGATGGGCGGTACCGGGCTCGGCGTGGCCCGTCAGCTGCTGGCCTCGATGGCCGCCCAGCAGAAGGGGCCCGAGGAGGGTCCGGCCCCTGCCGTCACCCCCGTGAACGGCAGAGGCCCCGGCAGGACGCAGATCCCGATCGACGAGGACCGCGCCTGACCGGCGGCGGGCACCGCCGGGTGGCCGGAAGGCGATCCTAGGCCGGTGCCGCTCCGGTGCATGTGCGTTGCGCGCAAGGATCGTTGACCTTGCGCGCAACGCGTTTGCGGCGCAGTTCCGTCGGGCTCGTGCCGTACGCCTGGCGGAACGCCCGGCTGAAGACGGCGGCGCTGCTGAAACCCCAGCGGGCGGCGATCGAGTGCACCGGCCGGCGCCTCAGGTCCGGCCGGAGCAGGTCGGCGCGGGCGGCCGCCAGCCGGCGGCCGCGGATGGTGGCGGCGACGCCCGCGGGCCGGCCCTCGAAGAGGAGGTGCAGGCGGCGCAGGGAGATGTGGTGGCGGGCGGCCACCGCGCCCGGAGTCAGCTCCGGATCCGCGAGGTTGTGCTCGATGTAGGCGTCGATCTGCCGCAGCAGCGCCTCCTCGCGCGCCTCGGCGGGGAGGTCGTCGTACACGTCGAGGCGTTCGGCGAGGCAGGCGGTCGCCAGGCCCAGCGCGGCCGAACCCAGCCGGGCCAGTTCCCGTTCCCCGCAGCCGTCGGCGTGGGCGCCGACGCTGCCGAGGAACTGGGCCAGGGCCGCGCCCGTGCCCCGCGTGGCGGGGATCCGCTGGGAGAGCAGCCGGTCCACCCGCTCCGGCCGGAACGGCAGCGAGGTGCGCGGGAGTTGGAGCACCACCGTGCGGTCCGCCGCGGGGGCGGCGCCCCCCTCGTACGGGTGGGACGTGTCGCAGAGCACCAGGCCTCCGGTGACCAGGGCCAGCTGGTAGCGCTCGGGGTCGGTGGTGCGGGGGAGCGCGGGGACCCGGCTGAAGGTGGACACCCGGACGGGGCCCAGGTCGAGGTCCTGGAGGGGCGCGCGCTCGGGCCGGTCGTCCCGTGCCGCCGCCCCGCAGGGCACGACCGTCACCACTCCCATCCCCGCCCCCGTCATCTCCGGCATGGTCATGCCAGGTCCTTGTCCGTGGGCAGGGACGCGCCCCCGCTCCCCGGCGGTTCCGGCGGGGGCGCCGGGCATGCCGGGGCCGCGCTCAGCCCTTCGGACGCCGCCGCAGCAGCCGCTTGGCCGCCAGGACCAGGGCCGTGCCCGCCGCGAGGACCAGGGCGCCCTTCGTGAAGCCGCCGCCCTCCGCCCCGTCCGCGCCCTTCTCGCCCGACGACCCCGCCGCCGGAGCGGGGCGCGCCGGACCGGAGGGGGCCGGGGTGGCCGCGGGCGCCACCGGGACGGCCACCACCCGGCTGCCCGCCCCCTCCGCCCCGAACAGCAGCGTCCGCCCGTCGGGGGAGTACGTCACCGACTCCGCCTGCCCCTGCCAGGGCGCGTCCACCCGCTCGCCCTCGCCCTGCGGCCGCCCGTCCTTCCACGGGTACGTCCGCGCCGTGAAGTAGCCGCGCAGCGTCAGCCGGGTGCCGTCCGGGGAGAACGCCCCGTCCGTCACCCACGGCACCTCCGCCACCCGCCGGAAGACGTTGCGCCCGTCCGCCGACAGCTTCTCCGGGCCCTCGTACAGGCCGCCGCCCTGCTCGTTCTTGCTCGCGATGTACACCCGGCCCGTCACCGGATGCACCATCAGCGCCTCGGCGTTGCGCGGCCCGTCCGCGTACACGGCCGTGAACTGCTCGGCCTTCACGGTGGCGTCGGCCAGCTCCTTCGGCTCCGGGAAGCGGTAGATCCACACGTGCTCCCAGGTGCCGTCCCGGTTGTCGCCGATGTCCCCGACGTAGAGGTTCCCGTCGGGGCCGAGCGAGATGGCCTCCACGTCGCGCGGGGTGCCGATGCCGGCCATCGTGATCCGGGCCACCGTCCTGCCCGTCGCCGAGTCCACCGCGTACACGTACGGGCCGTCGTCGCTGTCGTTGTGCGTCCAGTACACGCCCGGATGGATCCGGCTGGCCGCCAGCCCGCTCGACTCCGTGATCCGCGGATCGGTGATCGTGAACCCGGACGCGGTGGGGGACGGACTCCCGGTGGCCGGGGCGGCGCCGGAGGCCGCGGCGGCACCCGGCAGCAGCAGGCCCAGGACGAGAGCGGCGGGAACGGCGGTCGTCGGCACGGTCAGCAGGCGCATCCCCCCAGCCTGCCAGGACCGGCCCGGCCGGGCGGCACGGCCCGTCCGGACCCCGGCGTGTCCGGCATCACAGGGGCTCCCGCCGCATGATCCGCGATGATGACCGGATGCGTTTCATGTTCGTCGGCGACTCCATGACCATCGGACGCGCCGGCGACTACACCTGGCGCTACCGGATGTGGCAGCACCTCGGCGCCACCCTCGGCGACGGCTCCTTCGAGATCGTCGGCCCGCGCGGCACGCTCTACGACACCGCCTGCGACGCCCCCTCCAGCGACGCCTACGCCGACCCCGCCTTCCCCGGGCCGGCCCGCCGCCACCTGGCAGGCTGGGGCGAGGGCTGGCAGCACATGGCACCGCTCATCGGACCGGCCGTCCGCGAGGCCCGGGCCGACGTCCTGCTCGTCTCCCTCGGCCTGATCGACCTCGGCTTCTACACCAAGGCCGACCAGACCGCCGCCAACGCCCGCGCCTTCGTCGAGGCCGCCCGCGAGGCCCGCCCCGGGATCCGGATGGTCCTCCTGCCGGTCATACCCAACGTCCGCGCCGAGGAGGACGCCCCCTTCGCCGAGGAGGTCGTCCGCTTCAACGAGCTGCTCGCGAAGACGGTCGCCGACCTCGCCGACGCCGCCTCCCCGATCCAGCTGGCCGCGCGCCCGCACGCGTACGACATCCACCGCGACACCTACGACGGCACGCACCCCAACGCCTCCGGCGAACACCGCCTGGCCGGCGAGTTCGCGGCCGTCCTCCACCAGGCCTGGGGCATCGGCGGCCCCTACCGCCCCGCGGCCGACGCGTAACGCGCCGCGACCACGGGGGTCTTGCTTCGAGCGCACTCCAGGCAGTTGGCTTGGGCCCCATGAAGTACACGCAGCTCGGACGTACCGGCCTCAAGGTCAGCCGACTCGTACTCGGCACCATGAACTTCGGCCCCCAGACCGACGAACCCACCAGCCACGCCCTCATGGACGCGGCGCTCGACGCGGGCGTCAACTTCTTCGACACCGCCAACGTCTACGGCTGGGGTGAGAACAAGGGCCGCACCGAGGAGATCATCGGCACCTGGTTCGCCCAGGGCGGCGGCCGCCGCGAGAAGACGGTCCTCGCCACCAAGGTCTACGGCTCGATGTCCCGCGAGGGGGAGACCTGGCCCAACTTCGACCGGCTCTCCGCCCTCAACATCCGCCGCGCCGTCGACGCCAGCCTCAAGCGGCTGCAGACCGACCACATCGACGTCTACCAGTTCCACCACGTCGACCGCCGGACCCCCTTCGAGGAGATCTGGCAGGCCGTCGAGGTCCTGATCCAGCAGGGCAAGATCCTCTACGCCGGCTCCTCCAACTTCCCCGGCTGGAAGATCGCCCAGGCCAACGAGGCCGCCGCGCGCAGCGGCCGGCTCGGGCTCGTCAGCGAGCAGTGCCTCTACAACCTCGCCGAGCGGCGCGCCGAGATGGAGGTGATCCCGGCCGCGCAGGAGTACGGGCTCGGCGTCATCCCGTGGTCGCCGCTGCACGGGGGCCTGCTCGGCGGGGCGATCCGCAAGCAGGCCGCCGGCGCGTCCGAGGGGCGCAGTGCCTCCGGGCGGACGGCGGACGCGCTCGCCGACAGCACGGTGCGGGCGCAGGTGCAGGCGTACGAGGACCTGCTCGACAAGCACGGCCTGGAGCCCGGCGACACGGCCCTGGCCTGGCTGCTGACCCGGCCCGGGGTCACCGGACCGATCGTCGGCCCGCGTACGCAGGAGCAGCTCGCGTCCGCGCTGAGGGCGGTGGAGCTGGAGCTGTCGCCGGAGGTGCTGGCCGGGCTGGACGGGATCTTCCCCGGACCGGGCCCGTCGCCGGAGGCCTTCGCCTGGTAGCGCGGGGGCGGCCCCGGGGCTACTGGCCCACCGCGGCCGCCACGGCGACGACGACGAACATCAGCACGAGCACACCGGCCATGACACGGTTTCTGGTCTTCGGATCCACCCGTCGAGACTAACGCGGCAGCTCCCGGCCCCCGTGCCAGGGGCTGCGAGACTTCCGTCATGGTCACAGTCGACGACGTACGGCGGCTGGCGCTCGCGCTGCCGCGCACCGAGGAACACCTCGTCCGCGACCGGGTGAAGTTCCGGATAGGCCGGATCGTCTACCTCGCCCTCTCGCGGGACGAGACCGGGCTCGGCTTCGCCTTCCCCAAGGAGGAGCGGGCCGCGCTCGTCGCCGCCGAGCCGGAGAAGTTCTTCCTGCCGGGCACCGGCGACATGCGCTACCACTGGGTCGAGGCGCGGATGGCCGCCCTCGACGTGGCGGAGCTGGAGGAGCTGGTCACCGACGCCTGGCGGATGTGCGTGCCGGCCAAGGTGGCCCGCGCGCACCTGGAGGGCGACCTGCCGCCCGCGCCCGGGCTGGCCCGGCTGCGGGCGGCGGCCGAGGTGTTCGGGGCGTTCCCCGGGGTCGACCGGAGCTGGCTGGCGCTGCGCGCGGACACCGCGCCCGGGCTCGACCTGTCGGGCACCGGGCACCGCACCGCCCTGCACCGCTGGCTCAACGCCTGGGGCTGCCGGATCCGCTACCCGCGGGAGGGCGAGCCGGACGTGTTCGGGGAGGGGCTGGCCCACTGGTGGTCCCGGCACGGGGACCTGCCGGCGACCCGGCTGGCGGCCCTGGGCGACCGGGAGATCGCCCGGCTCGCCGCCGCGTACGGGGAGCTGGCGGCGCTGCCCGTCGGGCGCCGGACCCTGGGTCCGACGGCCGCGGCGAAGGCGCTGTTCGCGCTGCGGCCCGACACGGTGATGCCCTGGGACGCGGCGATCGCGCAGCGGCTGTGGGGCGCCCGGGACGAGGCGGCCTTCGCCCGGCACCTGGCGACCGGCCGGGCCTGGGCGCGTGCCGCGCTCGCGGAGGGCGGCGGCCTGGACGAGGCCGCGCTGGCCGCGGAGCTGGGCCGGCCGGGGCTGCCGCTGGCCAAGCTGCTGGACGAGTACCTGTACGTGACCATCACCCATCAGGGGTCCTGAGGGCGCGCGGCGGTGCCCCCGCGGGGGCACCGCCGCGCGCCCTGGGTCAGGCCTTGCCCTTGAGGTTCCCGACCAGCTGGTTCGTCAGCTTGGTCGCGCCCGCCAGGCCCTTGTCGGTGCTGCTGCTGACGAGGACGGTCACCACGGAGTGGCCGACCCGGGCGGCGACGAGGGTGGTGCCGCCCTGCCAGGCGGGGCTGGTCTCGGTGATGGCCCAGGCGCCGTCGCCGACGCCGGCCAGGGGCTTCTCGGTGACGGTCACCGTGCTGTGGGTCGGCTCGTCGGGGTAGCTCGGGCAGGCCTTGGAGAGCATGCCGAGCGCGCCGAGGACCGTCGTGGCGGTGGTGCCCTGGTAGACGTCGACCTCCTGGGCGAACTCCTCGGAGGTGTTCTTGTTGACGTACGCGTTCTGCGCGAACGAGACGCCGGTGATGCCGGTGATCTCGGTCCACGCGGTCCCGCCGAGCTTGGTGCAGTCGGGGGTGGGGACCTCGGCGGTGGCCGGGGCCCGGTAGGCGGGGCCGGTGTCGCGCTGGTCGGCGGGGTCGGCGGTGAAGCCGGCGGCGAAGAAGGAGGCGGGGGCCAGCGCGGCCTTGAGCTGCGTACCCGTCAGGAGGCCCTTGTTGGGGCCGTCGACGGCCGCCGTCGCGGCGGAGGGCGCCGCGGCGGCGGGTGCCTTCGACGCGGCGGTCGTCGGGGCGGCCTTCGGGGCGGCCTTCGGGGTGGCGGAGCAGGCCGTGAGCGCGAGCGGGAGGACCGCGACGGCGAAGAGGGTGGCGACGGGAGATATCTGACGCACGGTGTGGTTCGACCTCGTTGTTCGGATGCACTGCTGGTTCCGGCCGGCCGTGCCCCCGGCCGTCCCCCGGCCCGCGCGGGGGAGCGCGGCGCGTCCGGTTCAGCGACAGGACTCGCGCATCACATCGGGCCGCCGCCGGTGGGGCAAGGGTTCAGCGGATCCTTTGCTTCCGGATGTGAAATCTTTTTCGAAAACCCTGCACGAGTGCCCGAATAGTGCTAATGGCCGGTCAGGGGCCATTCCCCGACGACCTCGTAGCGCGGCTGCTCGCCGGGAACGCCGGAGACGGGCAGGCTGCTGCGGACGAGCCGCAGGGCGTCGACCTGCCAGGCCGTGCCCTCGAAGCCGGCGAGGGCGTCGAGGGAGGGCCGCAGGTCGGCGTGGTCGTGGCGGGCCCGGGCCAGGGTGAGGTGCGGGGTGTAGCGGCGGTGCTGCTCCATGGGGACCCCGGCCCGGCGGGCGGCGGCGTCGGCCCGCTCCGCGAGCAGCCGCAGCGCGTCGAGCCCGCCCGCGGCGCCGATCCACAGGGCGCGGCGGCCGAAGTGTCCGGCGCCGCGGAGGCGGAGCGGGAAGGGCGCGGTGCGGGCGGCCGCCCGGCCGAGGCGGGCGTGCAGCTCCGGGAGGAGGGGGTCCGCCACCTCGCCCATGAAGGCGAGGGTGAAGTGCCAGCCGGCTTCGCCGGTCCAGCGCAGCCCGTGGCCCTGCGGCGCCGCGGCGACGGCCTCCCGCAGCTCGGCGACGGCCCCGGCGCTCGGCACAACGGCGGCGAACAGCCTCATGTCCCCGACGATAGCCGCTGGGCGGGGCGACTTCGCGCCCCGCCGTCCCTACGCCGGGAAGCGGTGGTCCACCCAGCGGAAGGCGACCTCGATCAGGGCCGCCGCCGCTGCCGCGATCGCGACCGCGATCCACGGCATCGTCACCCCCTCCAGCTTCAGCTGGAAGAAGTGCTGGAGCCAGGGCACCGCCAGGACGAGCAGGAACGCCGCCCCCATCGCGGCCACGAGCACCACCCGCCACCAGGTGTACGGCCGGGCGATGATCGCCAGCACCCACAGCGAGGTCAGGAACAGCGTCAGCGTCGCCGCGCTGGTCTCGGACGTCAGGGCGTCCGGGCCGGTGTAGTGGACGCGGGCGATCAGGTACGAGACGAAGGTGGCCACCGCCGCGACGGCCCCGCCGGGGATGGCGTAGCGCATGACCCGCCGCACGAAGTGCGGCCGCGCCCGTTCCGTGTTGGGGGCCAGCGCCAGGAAGAACGCCGGGACGCCGATGGTGAGCGTGGACAGGAGGGTGAGGTGGCGGGGGAGGAAGGGGTACTCGACCTGGGAGCAGACCACCAGGATCGCCAGCAGCACCGAGTAGACCGTCTTGACGAGGAAGAGGGTCGCCACGCGGGTGATGTTGCCGATGACCCGCCGGCCCTCGGCCACCACCGACGGAAGGGTGGAGAAGCTGTTGTCGAGGAGGACGATCTGGGCGACGGCGCGGGTGGCCTCGGAGCCCGAGCCCATGGAGACGCCGATGTCGGCGTCCTTGAGGGCGAGCACGTCGTTGACGCCGTCGCCGGTCATGGCGACCGTGTGGCCGCGGGACTGGAGGGCGGCGACCATGTCGCGCTTCTGCTGCGGGGTGACCCGGCCGAAGACGGTGTTGCCGTCGAGGACCTCGGCCATCGCGTCCCGTTCGGCGGGCAGGTGCCGGGCGTCCACGGTGTCGGCGGCGCCGGGCAGGCCCAGCTTGCCGGCGACCGCGCCGACCGAGACGGCGTTGTCGCCGGAGATGACCTTGGCCTTGACCTCCTGGTCGCCGAAGTAGCGCAGGGTGTCGGCGGCGTCGGGCCGCAGCCGCTGTTCGAGGACGACGAGGGCGGTCGGCCGGACCCCGCTGGCCACGGCCGGGTCGTCGAGCTCGCGGGCCGAGCGGGCCAGCAGCAGGACCCGCAGCCCCTCCTCGTTGAGGCCGGCGACCTCGTCCAGCGCGGGGTCCCCGCTGGGCAGGAGCACGTCGGGGGCGCCGAGCAGCCAGGTGTTGTTCTCGCCGTCGCCCTCGCTGAAGCTGGCGCCGCTGTACTTGCGGGCGGAGGAGAAGGGCAGCGACTCGGTGCAGCGCCACTCGGCGCTGTCGGGGTAGGCGTCGACGATCGCCTGGAGGCTGGCGTTGGGGCGGGGGTCGGACTCGCCGAGGGCGCCGAGGACCTTCTCGACGTAGGCGGGGTCCGCGCCGCCCAGCGGGCGGAGCTCGGTGACGTCCATGCCGCCCTCGGTGAGGGTGCCGGTCTTGTCGAGGCAGACGACGTCGACGCGCGCGAGGCCCTCGATGGCCGGCAGCTCCTGGACGAGGCACTGCTTGCGGCCCAGCCGGATGACGCCGACGGCGAAGGCGACGGAGGTGAGGAGGACGAGGCCCTCGGGGATCATCGGGACGATGCCGCCGACGGTGCGGGCGATGGCGTCCTTGAGGTTGTCCTCCTTGACGACGAGCTGGCTGATGATCAGGCCGATGGAGGTCGGGATCATCATCCAGGTGACGTACTTGAGGATGGTGGAGATGCCGGTGCGCAGCTCGGAGTGGACGAGGGTGAAGCGGGAGGCCTCTTCGGCGAGCTGGGCGGCGTAGGCCTCGCGGCCGACCTTGGTGGCGGTGAAGGCGCCCCCGCCGGCGACGACGAAGGAGCCGGACATGACCGGGTCGCCGGGCTTCTTCAGGACGGGGTCGGCCTCGCCGGTCAGGAGGGACTCGTCGATCTCCAGCCCGTCGGCCTCGCCGACGATCCCGTCGACGACGACCTTGTCGCCGGGGCCGAGCTCGATGACGTCGGAGAGGACGATCTCGGAGGTGGAGATCTCGGCGGTGGCGCCGTCGCGGCGCACGCTCGGTTTGACCTCGCCGATGACGGCCAGCCCGTCGAGGGTCTTCTTGGCGCGCATCTCCTGGATGATGCCGATGCCGGTGTTGGCGACGATCACGAAGCCGAAGAGGCTGTCCTGGATGGGCGCGACGATCAGCATGATCACCCAGAGGACGCCGATGATGGCGTTGAAGCGGGTGAAGACGTTGGCGCGGACGATCTCGGCGGTGGAGCGCGAGGAGCGCAGCGGCACGTCGTTGACGTCGCCGCGGGCGACCCGCTCGGCGACCTCGGGGGTGGTCAGACCGCCCGGCTTGAAGCGGGGGGCGGGGGGCTTCACGGGGTGCACGGGGTCCAGCTCGGCCCCCGCGTCGATGGCGGCTGCGGGCCGCTCGGGCCCGTCCTGGTCGATCCTCGCCCACTGGGTCATGTTTTCGACGGTAAAGGGCGTTCCCGCGCTTCACCCGCCGAGCGGCGGGAAGATCCGACTTCAGGATGAGCGGGATCGTCCCCCGGTCGCCCCCGCTCCCCGCGCCCGGTCCTCCGTACGGCCCCCGGTCGCGGCCGCTACCGCGGCTGCTCGCCCCCCGCGGCCTGCTCCGCCTGCTCAGCCTGCTCTGCGGCGTGGCGCTTGAGGGCGGCGTCGCGGCCGCGGACGTACCAGACGCCGATCAGTCCGAGCCCGCCGCCGGCCGCGCAGGTCCACACCCACCACAGCAGGTCCCGGTCCGCGAACCAGCCGTAGAAGGGCAGCTGGACGAGGAACATGGCGAACCAGAGGATCGTGCCGCCGGTGATGGTGGCGACAACCGGCCCCTCCAGGGGCTCGGGCGCCTCGTGCGTAGGTGTCCACTTCGCCATGGGAACCAGTCTAGGTGGCCGATTTCGGGGTCTACGCGCGGAGATGGACTGGCCCCGGCTGGTGTGTTCATACTGAAACGGTTTGCCTACGGCCGGATTCCTTCGTAGGAACCACTAATTCGACCAGTTTGAGGACCGCATGAGCACCTCGGCACCCGCCGCGGCCCCTACCAGCGGCCTGGACCGCTTCTTCAAGATCTCGGAACGCGGCTCGACCGTGGGCCGCGAGGTCCGGGGCGGCCTGGCGACCTTCTTCGCGATGGCCTACATCATCGTGCTGAACCCGATCATCCTCGGCAGCGCCAAGGACATGTACGGGCACCAGCTCGACGGCGGCCAGCTCGTCACCGCCACCGTCCTGACCGCGGCCTTCACCACCCTCCTCATGGGTGTCATCGGCAACGTCCCGATCGCGCTGGCCGCCGGCCTCGGCGTCAACACCGTCGTCGCCCTCCAGCTGGCCCCGCGCATGAGCTGGCCCGACGCCATGGGCATGGTGGTCCTGGCCGGCTTCGTCGTGATGCTGCTGGTCGCCACGGGTCTGCGCGAGCGGGTCATGAACGCCGTCCCGCTGAGCCTGCGCAAGGGCATCGCGATCGGCATCGGCCTGTTCATCATGCTGATCGGCCTGGTGGACTCCGGCTTCGTCACCCGCATCCCGGACCTCGCGCACACCACCGTCCCGCTCCAGCTGGGCGGCAACGGCCACCTGCACGGCTGGCCGGTCCTGGTCTTCATCGCCGGCGTGCTCCTCACCTTCGTGCTGCTGATCCGCAAGGTGCCCGGCGCGATCCTGATCTCCATCGTGACCATGACCGTCGTCGCGGTCGCGGTGCAGCTCGCCACGGACCTGCCGGACACCGCCTGGGGCCTGACCGTGCCGGCCTGGCCGGGCAACCCGGTGGCCGCGCCCGACTTCGGGCTCGTCGGTCAGGTCAGCCTCTTCGGCGGCTTCGGCAAGGTCGGGGTGCTCACCGGCGTCCTGTTCGTCTTCACCGTGCTGCTGTCCTGCTTCTTCGACGCGATGGGCACCATCCTCGGCGTCGGCGACGAGGCCAAGCTGACGAAGCCGGACGGCACCTTCCCCGGCATCAACCGGGTCCTGCTCGTCGACGGCCTCGCCGTCGCCGCGGGCGGCGCCACCTCGTCCTCCGCCACCACCTGCTTCGTCGAGTCCACCGCGGGCGTCGGCGAGGGCGCCCGGACGGGCCTGGCCAACATCGTCACCGGCGGCCTCTTCGCGGTCTCCCTCTTCCTGACCCCGCTCGCCACCATGGTCCCCTCGCAGGCGGCCACCCCCGCGCTCGTGGTGGTCGGCTTCCTGATCCTGGCCGGCTCGATCAAGGACATCGACTGGAGCGACTTCACCGTCGCCGTCCCGGCCTTCATGGCCATGGTGATGATGCCGTTCACCTACTCGATCACCAACGGCATCGGCATCGGCTTCATCAGCTTCTGCGTGCTGCGCCTGGCGACGGGCCGGGGCCGCGAGGTGCCGGCGGCCATGTACGCCGTCTCGGCGGTCTTCGTCTTCTACTACGCGATGCCGGCCCTGGGCCTCACGTAAGCCCGTAGAACTTCTCCGTCTCGTCGACGGCGGCCTTGAACCGCTCGTCGAAGTCATCGCGAATGAGCGTCCGGACGACATAGTCCTGGACGCTCATTCCGCGTTTGGCGGCGTGGTGCCTCAGCCGCTCCAGCAGCTCCCCGTCTATGCGCATGCTCAGCACATGAGTCCCCATGCCGAAAGGGTCGGGCCACAGGGTGCGCGCGTGCGCCCCTTTCCCCGCCGGACTCACCCGTACGAGTGATGCGGCCGGATCGGTTCTCCGGGCCCCTCCACCGCCCCGTCCGTCACCCCCTGTGTTCGTTAGCCAGAGTAATGAGTTATTCTAAGTACATGCCAGACCTCTCCCATGGCGACGACGCTGCCGCCGTGAACGACCTCCGCTCCGCCGTGATGCGGCTGGGCCGGCGCCTGAAGCACCAGCGCGTCGACGAATCGCTGAGCCCGACCGAGATGTCGGTGCTCGGCACCCTCGCCCGCTGTGGCCAGGCCACGCCCGGTGAGCTCGCCCGCAAGGAGCACGTCCAGCCGCCGTCGATGACCCGCATCGTCGCGTTGCTGGAGGCCAAGGGACTGGTCAGGCTGGAACCGCACCCCGACGACCGCCGCCAGAAGGTGGTCAGCCAGACGGAGGAGGCCGAGGCGATGCTCGAAGAGAGCCGCCGCAAGCGCAACGCCTTCCTGGCCGGGCTCGCCGCCGAGCTCACCGAGGACGAATGGGCCAAGCTCCGCGCGGCCGCACCCGTCCTGGAGAAGCTCGCGCACCTCTAGGAACGACGCCAGGAGGCGAACGCTTTTGAGTACGGGAACCGGAGGGAACTCCGCACCCGGCCACATACCCACCCCCCAGACCCCGAGCGGGAACAGAGGACCGGGCACCCGCTCGAACTCGATGTTCAGCTCACTGAAGATCCGGAACTACCGGCTCTTCGCCGCGGGCCAGGTCGTCTCGAACACGGGCACCTGGATGCAGCGCATCGCGCAGGACTGGCTGGTCCTCTCCCTGACCGGCTCGGCGTCCGCCGTCGGCGTGACCATCGCCCTGCAGTTCCTGCCGATGCTGCTGTTCGGCCTCTACGGAGGCGTCCTCGCGGACCGGCTGCCCAAGCGGCCGCTGCTGATCGCCACCCAGGTCGCGATGGGCCTCACCGGCGTCGCGCTCGCCGCGCTCACCCTGGCCGGGAACGTCCAGGTGTGGCACGTCTACCTCGCCGCGTTCCTGCTCGGCCTCGTCACCGTCGTGGACAACCCGGCCCGGCAGACCTTCGTCTCCGAGATGGTCGGCCCCGCGCAGGTGGCCAACGCCGTCAGCCTGAACTCCGCGAACTTCCAGTCCGCGCGGCTGGTCGGCCCGGCGATCGCCGGCGTGCTCATCACCGCCGTCGGCTCCGGCTGGGCCTTCCTGCTGAACGGGCTGTCCTTCGCGGCGCCGATCGCCGCGCTGCTGCTGATGCGCACCCGCGAGCTGTACCGGGTCGAGCCGCAGCCGCGTGCCAAGGGGCAGCTGCGCGAGGGCCTGCGCTACGTCGCGGGCCGTCCCGAGCTGGTCTGGCCGATCGTCCTGGTCGGCTTCATCGGCACCTTCGGCTTCAACTTCCCGATCTGGCTGTCGGCCTTCGTCGACGACGTCTTCCACGGGGACGCGGGCACCTACGGCGTGTTCAACACCCTGATCGCGGCCGGCTCCCTGGCGGGCGCCCTGCTCGCCGCCCGCCGCGGCAGCACCCGCCTGCGGCTGCTGGTGACGGCGGCGGTCCTGTTCTCCGTCCTCCTGCTGGTGACGGCCTTCGCGCCCGGCTACTGGCTGTTCGCGGCCCTGCTGGTGCCGGTGGGCATGTTCGGCCTGACCGTCAACGTCGTGGCCAACTCCAGCGTGCAGATGGCCACCGACCCCGAGATGCGGGGCCGGGTGATGGCCCTCTACATGATGGTCTTCACCGGCGGCACCCCCGTGGGCGCCCCGCTGGTCGGCTGGATCACCGACACCTACGGAGCCCGCCTCGGCATGGCCGCGGGCGGCGCGGTCTCCCTGGCGGCGGCGGTGGCCGTGGGCCTGATCCTGCGCCGCGTCGGCAACCTCCGCCTGCGCCTCGGCCGCCACGGCCTCACCTTCGTCCCGGCGACCCCGCCGCGCGAACTGGCCCCGGCGGCGTAACCCGGGGCCGCGCCCCGTCGCGCCGGCCGGACCGCCCGGCCGGCGACGGGGCCGCCCCCCGGAGGGGGGGGCTTCCTAGTCGAACCACCTGTCCCGCGCGAGCTCCGCCGTGCGGGACGGGTCCTCCAGGAGGGCCGCGACCTCGAAGCGGCGCGGCCACTGGGACGCCGCCCAGGCCAGGCCCGCCGCCACGCCCTCCAGCGTCGCCGCGTGCAGGACGCCGTCCGGGGTCAGCCGCCAGTCCAGCTCCGTGCCGCCCGCCACCAGGTCCCCGTGCTCCACGTACGTCTCCGGGGTCGCGGGGCCCAGCAGCACCCGTACGGACTCCGGCACCTCGTGCACCTCTCCAGGCGTGGTCACCTCCGCCGGGACCGACTCCGACAGCCTCCGCACCTGGAACAGCTCCGCCAGGTCCGCCGCCCGCGACGGCGCCACCGGCAGCAGTGGCAGGCCCTCCGTCAACGGCAGCAGGTCGGGGGCGTCGCAGACGACCGCGTCGGCCGCGTCCACCACGACGACCTCCCCGTCCACCACCGCCCGCAGCTCGTCCGGGAGCGTCACCTGCTCCGGGTCCAGGTCCGCCAGGGCCCCGTACAGCCCGTGCAGCTGCCGGCCCGACACCTCGCGGTCCGGGTCCGCCAGGCGGCCCAGCAGCTCGGCCGCGCCGCCCGGCTCCTCCAGCAGGGCGCGCACCGAGGTGCGCACGCCCAGCGCCCGCAGGACCTGCTCGTCTTCGAAGCCCGTCGCGTCCGCCGGGGTGTAAAGGCCCGCCAGCAGCGGGTCCCCGCCCGCCGCGCGCAGCCCCGCCGGGCGGCGGCCGTCGAGCACCGGGTGGTCGCGCAGCCACCACGCGGTGTACGGGCGCACCGACCGGGTGGTGCCGTCCGGGAGCAGCACCCGCACCGGCTGGGTCAGCGCGTCCCGCAGCGGGGGCTGCGCGAGCATCGCCAGGGCCTGGGGCCAGCGGTCGTCGTCGACGAGGTCGAGGTCCCGCACGGCGATCAGCTCGGTGGCCACCGGCGGCACGGGGGAGTCGGGGAACTGGTCGAGGAGGTCCTCGCACCACACGTCGACGGCGTCCAGCAGCCCCGCGTCGTCCGGCTCGGCGTAGTCGCCCTCGCGGGGCTCCAGCTCGTCCGGGTCGAGGACCACGTCGGTGGCGCGGACCAGCTGGAAGGTGGTCAGCACCCCGCAGGCGGCCAGCGTGTCCGCGTCCCAGCGGGCGGCCAGCTCGGCGTCCAGGCAGGCGATCTCGTCCTCGCGGACCACGGACGCGAGGGGGCTCCCGGCGAGGAGCAGCTCCCCGGCCGGGGTCGGTTCACCGTCCTCGTCCGGCAGCGCCAGCGCGCCCAGCCAGGGCTCGTCGCCCGGGGCCAGGCCGGCGTCGCGGACCAGGGCCAGCACGATCTCGGCGAGCTCTTCGGCGTCGGGGGCGTCGGAGTCCTCGTCCCAGACCTCGCCCGCGTCCAGCGAGCCGGCCACCGCGGCCCGGATCTGCGGGGTCGTCAGGACGGCGCGGGCGGTGGCGGGCAGGGCGCCCAGCTTCTCCAGCAGCGGGTGCGCGGCGTCCGGGTGGGCCACCTTCAGCCCCAGCCGGGCCAGGTCGGCCGGGGTGTCCGGGCCCGGCAGCAGGAGGTGGCGCGGGCCGATCGCGGTACGGCCGTCGGCGAGGGGCACGGGCAGCCCCGACAGCCGGTCCGGGTCCACCCCGGCGAGGGTGTCGTAGAGGCTGTGCCACCACTGCGGGGTGTGCTCGATGCCCGCGATCCGCTCGATGGCCTCGCCCAGCGGGAGCCGGCCCACGCCCAGGGTGCGCAGTTCGGGCCGCCGCTCCAGCCCGGCGGGCAGCAGGGTCGGGAGGACCTCCGCGAGGACCCGTACGGTGTCGGCGCCGGCGCCCTCGACGACCTCGGCCTCGAAGGGGCGCAGCCGGGCCAGCTCCTCGGAGGGGACGGCCGGGGCGAGGAAGCCGGTGCGGGGCAGCCGCCGCAGGACGGCGGCGCGCAGGGCGCCGTCGAGCTCGCCCTTGCCGAGCGGGCCGGGGACGAGGTCCACCAGGGCGGGGGTCACCGGGTCCCAGGCGGCGAGGAGTTCGGCGTAGGCGTCGGCGGCGCGCTCCACCAGGAAGTCGGCCAGCGGGCCGGGCGCGTGGTGGCGGCGGGAGGTGTCCATCGGCAGGGAGGCGATGAGCAGGGCCGGGATGCCGAGGGGCTCGTCGGTGGGGGTGGGCGCGTGGACGAAGGGCGCGGTGCGGGGGCGTTCGGGGGCGCCGTCGGCGTCGACGGGGGCGGCCCAGGTGACGCTCCAGGTGGGCCGCAGCCGCTCCTCGACGGGCCGGTCGGCGAGGAGTTCGCGCGCGATGGGGCCGTTGTGGCGGACGGTGCGCCAGCGGTGGGTGCCCGAGGCGGAGTCCTCGATGACGGTGTACGGGCCGTCGGTGTGCCGGTAGAGGGTGCGGGTGCCGCTGGACGGGGTGTCCACGACCACCTCGGTCAGCCCGGGGAGGGTGAGCAGGAGGGCGTCGTCGACGCCGTGCAGGAGGCGTTCGGCGAGGTCTTGGGCGGCGGCGTCGCGCAGCGGGAGGACGACGACGGTGTCGTACCCGTCGGGGGCGGTGCCCTCGGCGGGCAGCGGCAGGCGCAGCAGCGGCACGTGGCCGTCGCGGCGGCGCAGTTCGTCGCCGAGTCCGGGGCTGAAGTGGGCGGCCTCCCGGGCCATTTCGCGGGCCTCGGCGAGGGACCAGCGGACGCCGCCGTGCCGGCCGAGCACCGCCGGCTCGTCGGAGACGGCCAGGACGGCCGCGAAGCCGACGCCGAACCGCCCGACGGTGTCGGCGGAGGAGGCGCCCTCCCGCTTGGCGGAGGCGCGCAGGGTGCTGAGCGACTCCACGCCCGTCGCGTCCAGCGGGGCACCGGTGTTGGCGACGGCCAGGACGCCGTGGCCGCCCTCGCCGGGGGCGGCGGGGTGCAGCGTGAGCCGCAGCCGGCCGGGCACGCGGCCGCGGGCGGCGGCGTCGGAGGCGTTCTGCGCCAGCTCGACGACGAGCCGGTCGCGGTAGCCGCCGAGCGCCAGGTCCTCCTCGGCGTTGGCGTCCTCGCGGAACCGGGCGGGCCCGGCCGCCCACGCGTCGAGTACCGCGCGCCGCAGCCGGGCGGTACTGAAGGGGTCCATGCCGCTCTGGGCCGCCGTCACTCGCACGTTCACGCCGCTGCCTCCACGCTGTGCTGCCTCCACGTCCTGCTGTGAAGGTATCGCGTGGCCGACCGTGCCTCGCCCGTGAGGTGGGCGAACAGGACGACGTCGGCGGGGTGGACTCAGGCTCCGGCGGGGGCCCGGCCGGTGCTCACGGTGATGACGACCTCGTCGCCCGGGCTGCCGGAGTCGGTGGACGGCCGGAGGGCCGAGGGGGCGGGGGTCGCCTTGGGCGCGGGGGCGGCGTCCCTGACGGTCAGCCGCGCGGTGGCCCGGAGCCTGGCAGCGTCGGGGCCGGATCCGGTGAGGACGACGCCGTGGGCTCCGTCCCCGACCCGCGCGACGGTGGCGGTGCCGGTCCAGGTGGTGCCGTCCCGGCCGGGGGTGAGGGTGACGGCGCCGAGGGCGGCCGAGGACACGGTCAGGTGCTTCGAGCCGGCGGGGGCCCTGACGGTGACGCTGACCGCGTCCCCGGGCTTCACGGGCGAGCTGGGGACCGCCACGGACGCCCTGGCGGCGGGGGCGCTCGCGGAGGGGGACGCGGCCTCGGCGGCGAAGGCGGTGGTGGCGGTTCCGCCGGCGACGGCCAGCGTCGAGACGAGGGCTATCGACGCGAGGGTGCGTACGGTGCGTGCGTTGCGCATGGGGTCTCCTCCTGGACGGACTGCCGGGGTTTTCCCGACACACCAGACATGAGGGACATTCTGCCGCCTTGGTTGCGAGGGCTCCGAACCCCGGACAGCCCCCCTGCCGAAGGTCCCGGGCCGGGAACCCGCAGGCCGCACCCCCTCCACGGGGGGCCGGTTCGCATGCTCTTCGCCCGCATTTTCAGGACCAAGGTCCCGGCACCCGGGCGGACGCACTCGCCGCCGAACGGGAGGAGCCCCCGGCGCCGGGACGGCACCGGGGGCTCCACGCGCATCAGCGGGCGGCGACGGGGATCAGAGGTGCTCGATCACGTAGTCGACGCACGCCGTCAGCGCCTGCACGTCCGCCGGGTCGATCGCCGGGAACATCGCGATGCGCAGCTGGTTGCGGCCCAGCTTGCGGTACGGCTCGGTGTCCACGATGCCGTTGGCGCGCAGCACCTTCGCCACGGCCGCCGCGTCGATCTCGTCGTCGAAGTCGATCGTGCCGATGACCGCCGAGCGCTTGTCGGCGTCCTGCACGAACGGGCTCGCGTACTTCGACGCCTCCGCCCAGCCGTACAGGTTGCGCGCGCTGGCCGCCGTACGCGAGGTCGTGAACTCCAGGCCGCCCTGGCCGTTCATCCACTCCAGCTGCTGGTCCAGCAGGAAGAGGGTGGCCAGCGCCGGGGTGTTGTACGTCTGGTTCTTCAGCGAGTTGTCGATCGCCGTCGGCAGGGAGAAGAACTCCGGGATGTGCCGGCCCGACGCGTGCACGCGGGCGGCGCGCTCCAGGGCGGCCGGGGAGAACGCGGCCAGCCACAGGCCGCCGTCCGAGGCGAAGGACTTCTGCGGGGCGAAGTAGTAGACGTCGGTCTCGGTGATGTCCACCGGCAGACCGCCCGCACCCGAGGTCGCGTCCACCAGGACCAGCGACCCGGCGTCGGCGCCCGCGACGCGCTTGATCGGCGCCGCGACACCCGTCGAGGTCTCGTTGTGCGTGTACGCGTACACGTCCACGCCCGCCTCCGCCACCGGCTCGGGGTGCGTGCCCGGCTCGGAGGAGATGACGGACGGCTCGTCCAGCCACGGCGCGAGCTTCGCGGCCTTGGCGAACTTGGACGAGAACTCGCCGAAGGTCAGGTGCTGGGACTTCCGCTCGATGAGACCGGCGGTCGCGATGTCCCAGAAGGCGGTGGAGCCGCCGTTGCCCAGGATCACCTCGTAGCCCTCGGGGAGGGAGAAGAGGTCCCGGAGGCCCTGGCGCACCGAGCCGACCAGGTTCTTGACCGGGGCCTGGCGGTGCGAGGTACCGAGCAGGGAGTTACCGGTGGCGGCGAGGGCGTCCAGCGCCTCGGTCCGCACCTTGGAGGGGCCCGCGCCGAAGCGTCCGTCGGCGGGCTTGATGTCAGCGGGAATCTGGATCTCAGCCACGAGCGGAGCGTATCGGGTCCCGGACCGGCCGTTGGAGCCGCGTCCACCCGGTGAGACACGGGCGGGTGATACGCGGGTGATGGGAGGGTGTGTCCGTGACGTCTCCAGGGGATCTCGAGCGGACATTGCGGGCCGAGGTGCGCGGGGAGGTGGATTTCGGGGCCGCCGCACGGGCCCTGGCGACCATGGACGCCTCCAACTACCGGCGCGTGCCGGTCGGCGTCGTCGCCCCGCGCGACGCCGAGGACGTGGCGGCCGCGCTGCGCGTGTGCGCCGCCGCCGGCGTCCCCGTCGTGCCCCGCGGCGGCGGCACCTCCATCGCCGGGCAGGCCACCGGCACCGGCGTGGTCCTCGACCTCACCCGGCACATGGACGCCCTCGTCGCGGTGGACCCGGACGCCCGCACCGCCGTCGTCCAGCCCGGACTGGTCCTCGACCGGCTCCGCGAAGCGGTGCGCCCGTACGGGCTGACCTTCGGCCCGGACCCCTCCACGCACTCCCGCTGCACCCTCGGCGGCATGATCGGCAACAACGCCTGCGGAGCCCACTCCGTCGCCTGGGGGACCACCGCCGACAACGTCGCCGAGCTGTCGGTGACCGCGTACGGGGGCGCCGGGTACCGGCTCGGGGAGGGCTGGACCGGCGCCCCGCCCGGGCTGCGGGACCTCGTCGCGGGGAACCTCGCGGTCCTGCGCACCGGACTGGGAGGGGGGCCGGGCGCAGGGCCGGACGGGGGGTTCTCGCGCCGGATCTCCGGCTACGGCGGCCTCGACCGGCTGCTCCCCGAACGGGGCACGCGCGTCGCCCAGGCCTTCTGCGGCAGCGAGGGCACCCTCGGCGTGGTCACCGAGGCGGTCGTCCGCCTCGTGGAACTCCCGCCCGCACCCGCCCTCGCGGTGCTCGGCTACCCCGACGAGAGCGCCGCCGCCGACGCCGCGGCCGGGCTGCTCCCGTACCGGCCGCTGACCGTGGAGGGCATGGCCCAGGACCTGGTCCGGGGCGCCGCCGGGCTGCCCGCGGGAGGGGCCTGGCTCTTCGTCGAGACCTGGGACGAGGGGGCGGCACGCGACCTCGTACGGGCCGCCGACGCCCTCGACGCGGTGGTCGTCGCGGACCCGGCCGGGCAGCGGGCGCTGTGGCGGATCCGCGAGGACGCCGCCGGCACCGCGACCCGGCTGCCCGACGGCCGGATGGCCTGGCCCGGCTGGGAGGACTGCGCCGTGCCCCCGGCCCGGCTGGGCGCGTACCTGCGCGAGTTCCGCGCCCTGCTGGCCCGGCACGGGCTGAGCGGGACCCCGTACGGGCACTTCGGGGAGGGCTGCGTCCACGTCCGGATCGACTTCGACCTGGTGTCACGGCCCGGGATCGCCCGCTTCCGCTCCTTCTCCTCCGAACTGGCCGACCTGGTCGTCGCCCACGGGGGCTCCCTGTCGGGCGAGCACGGCGACGGCCAGGCCCGCGCCGAACTGCTGCCGCGCATGTACGCCCCCGAGGTGATCGGGCTCTTCGGCGCCGTCAGGGACGTCTGGGACCCGGCGGGCGGCATGAACCCCGGCGTACTCGTCCGCCCGGCCCGCCTGGACGACAACCTCCGCTTCGCCGTCCTGCCGCCCTCCGCCCCGCTGGCCCGGGAGGTGGCCCGCTGCGTCGGCGTCGCCAAGTGCCGGTCGCGGGAGACCGGCGGGGCGGGGGTGATGTGCCCGTCGTACCGGGCCACGGGCGAGGAACGGCACTCCACGCGGGGGCGCGCGCGGCTGCTGCACGAGATGCTCGCCGGCGAGGTCGTCCGCGACGGGTGGCGCTCCGCGGAGGTGGCCGAGGCGCTCGACCTCTGCCTCGGCTGCAAGGGCTGCCTCAGCGACTGCCCGGTGGGCGTGGACATGGCCGCCTACAAGTCCGAGTTCCTGCACCGCCACTGGAAGGGCCGCCCGCGCCCCCTGTCCCACTACCTCCTGGGCGGCCTCCCGGCCTGGCTCCGCCTGATCGCCGCCCTGCGGGCCGCCCGGCTGGTCAACGCGGCGGGACGGCTCCTGCGGGTACCGGGGCTGGCCCGGGAGCGAGCCCTCCCGGAGGTGGCCCCGACCCCGTTCACCGGCCGCCGCCGGCTCCGCCCGGGCCCACCCGACCGCGTCGGCCGCCGGTCGGCGGCCGGGGCCCGGGACCGGGCGCCGGGCTCGGGCTCGGCGGGGGCTGCGGCTCGGGCGCCGTCAACCTCACCGGCTGTGCCGCCGGCTCAGGCCCCGTCCCCGGCGCCGACGCCGCCCCCGGCCCCGGAGGGGGCTGCGGTTCCGCCCCCGGCCGAGGCCGTGCCCCCGCCGGCGCCGTGGCCGGCGCCGGCCACGGCCCCGGTCGCGCCGCCCGCCGCCTGCCCGGCGGCGCCGGGGGCGGCGCCGCCCCGGGTGACCCTGTGGCCGGACACCTTCACGAACCACCTGTCCCCCGACACCGCCCGCGCGGCCCTGCGCGTGCTGGCGGCCGCCGGGCTTCCCGTCACCGTGCCCGACGGCTCCGTGTGCTGCGCCCTGACCTACGTCTCCACCGGCCGCCTCACCCGCGCCCGCAAGGTCCTGCGCCGCACCCTGGACGCCCTGGGGGAGGCGGAGGGCCCCGTCCTCGTCCTGGAACCCAGCTGCGCCGCGGCCCTGCGCGGCGACCTCCCCGCCCTCCTCCCCGACGACCCCCGCGCCCACCGCCTCGCGGCAGCGGTCCGCACCTTCGCCGAGACCCTGGAGGAGTACGCACCCCACTGGACCCCGCCCCGCCTGGACCGGCCGGTCGCGGGCCAGACCCACTGCCACCAGCACGCCGTCCTCGGCGACGCCGCCGACCGGCGGCTCCGCGACCGCGCCGGCCTCACCGGCGAGCTCAGCGGCGGCTGCTGCGGCCTCGCGGGCAACTTCGGCTTCGAACCCGGCCACCACGCCGTCTCCGTCGCCTGCGCGGAGGAACAGCTCCTGCCGTCCCTGCGCGCCGCCGGCCCGGGAACCGCCGTGCTGGCGGACGGCTTCTCCTGCCGCACCCAGATCGCCCAGCTCTCCGACCACCGCGCCCGCCACCTGGTGGAACTCCTCGCCGAGGCCCTCCCCCCGGAGCAGGACCCGGGCCGGGGTTCCATGTAAGCCAGAACACGCGCGCACGACCCTTACCCACCCCTTAATCTGGATAAATGCCCGCACCCTCCCCGTCCCCCGCGACCACCCCCGCCCCGTCCCGGCCCGCCGCCTCCGGATCCACCCCCGTACCCAAGGGCGGCGGCCGCTTCGGCCCGGTGGCACTCGTCGTCGCGGCCGGGGTCTCGGTGCAGTTCGGTGCCGCCCTCGCGGTCATGATCATGCCGAGGGCGGGTGCGGCCGGCGTGGTCACGCTGCGCCTCGCGGCCGCCGCGCTGGTACTCCTGGCCGTCTGCCGGCCCAAGGTGCGGGGCTACACGCGCGCCGACTGGGGCACGGTCGTCGCCTTCGGCGTGGCCATGGCGGGCATGAACGGCCTCTTCTACCAGGCCATCGACCGCATCCCCCTCGGCCCGGCGGTCACCCTGGAGGTCCTGGGCCCCCTGGCCCTCTCGGTCCTCGTCTCCCGCCGCCTCGTGAACCTCCTGTGGGCCGGCCTGGCTCTGGGGGGCGTGGTCCTCCTGTCCGGCCACGGCGGCGGAGGCTTCGGCTTCGGCGCCCTGGACCCGCTCGGCGCGGCCTTCGCGGTCGGCGCGGGCGCGATGTGGGCGGCGTACATCGTCTTCAGCGCCCGCACCGGCCGCCGCTTCCCGCAGGCCGACGGCCTGGCCCTGGCGATGGCGGTGGCCGCGGTCATCTCGCTCCCGCTGGGCGTGGTGGAGGCGGGCTCCGACCTCCTGGTCCCGAGCACCCTGGCCCTGGGGCTCGGCGTGGCGGTCCTCTCCTCGGTGCTCCCCTACACCCTGGAACTCCTCGCACTCCGCCGCCTCCCGGCCCCGACGTTCGCGATCCTGATGAGCCTGGAACCGGCGATCGCCGCCACGGCCGGCTTCCTGGTCCTCCACCAGGCCATGTCCCCGCTGGACGCCCTGGCGATAGCCCTGGTCATCGCGGCCAGCATGGGCGCGGTACGCGCCCAGAAGCGGAACTGACGCCCGGGGGCCGGGCGGAGGCGAATGGCCGGCCGGCACCGCCCCCCGCCCGGGGGCTACTCCCCGCAGGGGGCGGAGTCGGCACGCGGCGTGTTCTCGTGGAGGGTGCTCACCCCAGCGGCAGCTCCACGTACGACGGTGTCGGCTCCGGTGAGGTGAAGGACAGGGTGGCCCGGGGGAGGTTGGCGTCCGCGTAGAAGGGGTCGCGGGCCGTCAGGGCCAGCATCGTGCGGTGGCCCGGCGGGAGGTCGTACGCCGTCGCCTGGAGGTCGATGTCCGCGGTGATCAGGCTGTCCGGCGGGGCGTCCAGGTCGCTGGACGGGGCGTGGGTGATCAGACGGGCCGAGCCGTCGGGGGCGAGGTCCAGCAGGTAGGCCACGAAGGTGGAGCCGGAGTTCGCCGCGCGGTACGTGACGCGCAGGCGCGGGGTCCCGCGCAGGCGGGTGGTCGCCGACGTCGGGGCCGCGGTCCACACGGCGGTGGCCGTGCGGTCCATGGCGGCGGCGTCCGGGTACGGCCTGGGCCGGCCCGCCAGTTCCGCGTACCCGGAGCGGGCGATCGCGTCGGCGACGGTCACCGGTGTGGCGACCCCGCACAGCACGCCCGCCGCCCAGCCGGGGTCGGGGGCGCCGGCCAGTTCGCCGGTGCCCGTCAGGTGCAGGCGGCGGACGCGGCCGGCGGGGGCGGGCCAGGTGGGGGCGGGTTCGAGGGCGCGGCTCCACATCACCTCGGACAGCACCTGCCCCTCCCCGTCGATGCCGTTGTCGGCGCCGCAGAGGTGGTGGTCGAACCAGCGGTGGGCGTCCGTCCAGATCCGGTTCGGCAGTCCCGGCAGGCCGGTCATCTCGGGGCCGCCGTGGTCGCCGATGGAGAGGTCGATGCGCTTGGGGCCGTCCAGCTCCTGGAACATCCGCAGCACCTGGTTGGCGGGGAAGAGGGTCTCGTGCCAGGCGTGGGCGTAGAAGACCGGCACCCGGCGCCGGCCGAGCTCCTTGACGTGCGTGGACGGTGAGCGCTGCTCCGCCCAGGCCAGGGTCTCGTGGACGTCCCGGTGGGCGAGGACGTTCTCCAGGGCGCGCTGCGTCGGCCCGCTCAGCCGGGCCCGCGGGGAGGCGGTGAGCAGGGCGTGGGCGGCGGCGGTGCGGCGCGTGGAGTTCTCCCGGAACACCTCCCCGAGGTCGCCCCAGCCGCTGAGGGCCGCGACCGCGTCCACCCGGGGGTCGTGCGCGGCGACGAGCTGGGCGATGCCGGCGCCGTAGGAGACGCCGAGGAAGCCGATGCGGGTGACGGGGCCGGCGGCGCGCTCCAGGAGGTGGTCCAGGGCGTGGCGGCCGTCGGTGACGTCGAGCGGTCCGGCGAAGTCGGCGTGGCCCTCGGAGGCGGCGAACCCGCGCGGGCTGTAGGCGAGGACGTCGTAGCCGCGCACCGCGAACCGGGCGGCCTGGACGGCGTACACGGGCCAGCCCAGGTCCGTCCACGGCGCGGGCATCACGACCACGGGCCGCGGCCCCGACCCGGTGTGCCGCCAGAGCGCGGCGTCGAGGAGGTCCCCGTCGGCGCCGGTCACCTTGCCGCGGCTGAAGACGGCGACGGCCCGTACGGCCTCGGCCTCGGCGGCGCGCGCGGGCGGGAGGCCGGCGGTCGCACCGCTTTCGAGGGCGGCGGTGAAGGTGCCGAGGGCGGTGGCGTCCAGTTCGGGGTAGAGGGAGTGGGCAGCTGGGTGCACGTCGGATCATCCTCGTCGTCTCGTCGTCGAGTGGCATGGACGGGTGCGGATGCGGGGGCGGGTGCGCTGCTTCTGCTCCGGCGGCGTGAGCGGAGCACTCAGTATCGGGGTGGTGCGCGGGGCGTGCTCGGGGGGCTTGCGGCGTACGGCCGGAATCGCCCGTGGGGGTGGGGGGCGCGGGCGGCCCCGTGGGCCCCGGGGGAGCGGCGGGTGGGCTCAAGTCCCCATGGGCGCGGGCGGGTTGGCCGGTGGCGGGAACCCGTCGGGTTCGGATGAAAATCATGCAAGCATGCTTGATTGTTTCTGGGCCGGCTGCCAGGCTTCCCCTCACGCCGAGAGGGGAGCACGCCGTGCCCGAGCCGTCCGTCGTCGCCGTCTTCGCCGATCTCCGCGAGGAGGGCCGTGAACTCGACTCCCTCGTAGGGGGGTTGGCCGAGCCCGAATGGGCCCGGCCGACACCTGCCGAGGGGTGGGGCATCGCCCACCAGATCGCCCACCTGCACTGGACCGACCGGGCCGCGCTCCTCGCCCTCACCGACGCCGAGGGGTTCGCGCGGGAGGTGGAGGCGGCCCTGAAGGCGCCGGACACCTTCGTCGACGAGGGGGCCCAGGAGGGCGCCCGGCTGGCCCCCGCCGAGCTGCTGGCGCGGTGGCGGGCCGGACGTGAGGCGCTGGACCGGGCCTTGGCCGAGGCCTCGCCCGACGCCCGGTTCCCCTGGTACGGGCCCCCGATGAAGGCCGCCTCGATGGCCAGTGCCCGGCTGATGGAGACCTGGGCCCACGGCCAGGACGTCGCCGACGCGCTCGGCGTGCGCCGGGCACCGACGGACCGGCTGCGGCACGTCGCGCGGATCGGGGTGCGGGCGCGCGACTACGCGTACGCCGTGCGCGGAATGGCCTTGCCGGACGGGGAGTTCCGGGTGGAGCTGACCGCCCCGGACGGGGCGCGGGTGTGGGCGTACGGCCCCGAGGAGGCCGGGCAGCGGGTCACCGGGCCCGCGCTGGACTTCTGCCTGCTGGTCACCCAGCGCGCCCACCGCGCCGACCTCGCCCTCACCGCCGAGGGCCCCGACGCCGACCGCTGGCTGGACATCGCCCAGGCCTTCGCCGGCCCGGCCGGCCCGGGGCGCGAGCCGCAGGGGCACCGGTGACGGCCCGCCGCCCGCTGCGCATCGGCAACGCCTCGGGCTTCTACGGAGACCGGCTGGGAGCGGTCCGCGAGATGCTGACCGGCGGCCCGCTGGACGTCCTCACCGGCGACTACCTCGCCGAGCTGACCATGCTGATCCTCGGCCGCGACCGGCTGAAGGAACCGGACCTCGGCTACGCCAAGACCTTCCTGCGGCAGCTGGAGGAGGGGCTCGGGCTCGCGCACGAGCGGGGCGTACGGATCGTCGCCAACGCCGGCGGGCTGAACCCGGCCGGGCTGGCGGACGCGGTGCGCGCGCTGGCGGCCAAGGTGGGGGTGCCCGTCCGCGTCGCGCACGTCGAGGGCGACGACCTGATGCCGTACGGGGACGCGGTGACGGGCGCGGGTGCGGGTGCGTGGGAGGGGGCGCTGACCGCCAACGCCTACCTCGGCGGTGCCGGGATCACGGCCTGTCTGCGGGCGGGCGCGGACGTGGTCGTCACCGGCCGGGTCACCGACGCGGCGCTGGTGAGCGGGCCGGCCGCCTGGTGGTTCGACTGGGGGCCCGAGGAGTACGACCGGCTGGCGGGGGCGGTGGTCGCGGGACACGTCCTGGAGTGCGGAACGCAGGCCACCGGCGGCAACTACGCCTTCTTCACCGCCCACGACGTGCGCCGGCCCGGCTTCCCGCTGGCGGAGGTCTCCGAGGACGGCTCGGCGGTCGTCACCAAACACCCCGGCACCGGTGGGCTCGTCTCCCCGGGCACGGTCACGGCGCAACTCCTGTACGAGACCCAGGGCGCGCGCTACCTGGGCCCCGACGTGACGGCCCGCCTGGACACGGTCCGCCTGACCCCGGACGGTGAGGACCGGGTCCGGATCAGCGGCACCGTGGGGGAGCCGCCGCCGGACACCCTGAAGGTCGGGGTCACCCGGGTCGGGGGCTGGCGCAACGAGGTCGTCTTCGTCCTGACGGGCCTGGACGTCGAGGCGAAGGCGGCGCTGGTCCGCGAGCAGCTGGCGGAGGCGCTGGCGGGGGTGGCGGGGGTGAGCTGGACCCTGGCCCGCACCGACCACGCGGACGCCGACACGCAGGAGGCGGCGAGCGCCCTGCTGCGCCTGGTGGTCCGCGACCCGTCGCCGGACCGGGTGGGCCGGGGCCTGACGGGCGCGGCGGTCGAACTGGCCCTGGCGAGCTACCCGGGCTTCCACGTCACGGCCCCGCCGGGACCGGCCCAGCCGTACGGGGTGTTCACGTCGGCCCTGGTCCCGGCGGACTCCGTCGCGCACGTGGCGGTCCTCCCGGACGGCACCCGCCTCCCGGTCGGGGCCGGGGCCGTCGCGGGGGACCCGGCCGCCCCGGTCCCGCACTCCGGCGCGGTCCCGGACGGCTCCGGGGTGCCGGTCGGGGCCGTGTGCGGGGACTCCGCCGCCGCGGACCCTCCCGCCCCGCCCCCTCCCGCCGTGGAACCTGACGCCGGGGCGGCGCCGAGCGGGGCGACGGCCCACGGGACCACGGTCCGCGCCCCCCTCGGGGTGCTGGCCGGGGCCCGGTCCGGGGACAAGGGGGGTGACGCCAACATCGGGGTCTGGGTCGAGACGGACGCGGCCTGGGAGTGGCTCCGCGACACGCTCACCGTCGGGGCCCTGCGCACCCTGCTCCCCGAGACCGCCCCCCTCGCGGTGACCCGCCACGAGCTGCCCGGCCTGCGGGCGCTGAACTTCACCGTCGCCGGGATCCTCGGCGACGGGGTCGCCTCCGGACACCGGTTCGACCCCCAGGCCAAGGCCCTCGGCGAATGGCTCCGCGCCCGCCACGTGGACATCCCGACGCACCTCCTGCCCCCGCCCCCCGAGGTGCCCGCGGCCCCCGAGGTGCCCGCGTCCTCCGAGGTGCCCGCGTCCTCCGAGGTGCCCGCGTCCTCCGAGGTGCCCGCGTCCTCCGAGGTGCCCGCGTCCTCCGAGGTGCCCCCGGCCCCCGAGGTGCCCGCGGCCCCCGAGGTGCCCGCGTCCCCCGAGGTGCCCGCGTCCCCCGAGGGCACTCCCGCCCCCGGTGCCGCCCCCGCCCCCGCCGGGGCGGTCGACCGTACGTCACACGCCCCGGAGGGGATCCGCCCATGAGCCGTCTCGGTACCGCAGT
Organism: Streptomyces sp. NPDC096136; assembly: GCF_044763325.1. NCBI lineage: Bacteria > Bacillati > Actinomycetota > Actinomycetes > Kitasatosporales > Streptomycetaceae > Streptomyces > Streptomyces sp. NPDC096136. The sequence continues at coordinate 172,874 of NZ_JBIWFZ010000010.1, forward strand.
CGACCCCCTCGCCCCCGAGCACGCGCAGGCCCGTACCGCCGCCCTCGAACGGCTGGACGCCCTGCACGCCGAGCACGCCAAGGCCCTCGCCGGCGGCGGCGAGAAGTACACCGCCCGCCACCGGGGCCGCGGCAAGCTGCTCCCGCGCGAGCGGATCGAGCTGCTGCTCGACCCCGACACCCCGTTCCTCGAACTGTCCCCGCTCGCCGCCTGGGGCAGCGACCACCCCGTCGGCGCCTCGATGGTCACCGGCATCGGCACCGTCGAGGGCGTCGAGTGCCTGATCACCGCCAACGACCCCACCGTCCGCGGCGGTGCCAGCAACCCCTGGACCCTGAAGAAGGCCCTGCGGGCCAACGAGATCGCCCTCCGCAACCGGCTCCCCTGCATCAGCCTCGTCGAGTCCGGCGGCGCCGACCTGCCCTCCCAGAAGGAGATCTTCATCCCCGGCGGGGCGGTCTTCCGCGACCTCACCCGGCTCTCCGCCGCCGGCATCCCCACCGTCGCCGTCGTCTTCGGCAACTCCACCGCGGGCGGGGCGTACATCCCCGGGATGTCCGACCACACCGTCATGATCAAGGACCGGTCCAAGGTGTTCCTGGGCGGTCCGCCCCTCGTCAAGATGGCCACCGGCGAGGAGAGCGACGACGAGTCCCTCGGCGGCGCCGACATGCACGCCCGCGTCTCCGGCCTCGCCGACCACTACGCCGTCGACGAGTACGACGCCATCCGCCAGGCCCGCCGCATCGTGGCCCGGCTCAACCACCGCAAGCCGTACCCCGAACCACCCCGCGCCGAGGAGCCGCTGTACGACCCGGAGGAGCTCCTCGGGATCGTGCCGGCGGACCTGAAGACCCCCTTCGACCCCCGCGAGGTCATCGCCCGCATCGTCGACGCCTCCGACTTCGACGAGTTCAAGCCCCTCTACGGCACCAGCCTCGTCACCGGCTGGGCCTCCCTCCACGGCTACCCGGTCGGCATCCTCGCCAACGCCCAGGGCGTGCTGTTCAGCGCCGAGTCGCAGAAGGCCGCCCAGTTCATCCAGCTCGCCAACCAGCGGGACATCCCGCTCCTCTTCCTCCACAACACCACCGGCTACATGGTCGGCAAGGAGTACGAGCAGGGCGGCATCGTCAAACACGGCTCGATGATGATCAACGCGGTGTCCAACTCGCGGGTCCCGCACCTGTCCGTCCTCATCGGTGCCAGCTACGGCGCCGGCCACTACGGCATGTGCGGCCGCGCCTACGAGCCCCGGTTCCTCTTCGCCTGGCCCAGCGCCAAGTCCGCCGTCATGGGGCCGCAGCAGCTGGCCGGCGTGCTCTCGATCGTGGCGCGGCAGTCCGCCGCCGCCAAGGGGCAGCCGTACGACGAGGAGGCCGACGCCGGGATGCGCGCCTTCGTCGAGGCGCAGATCGAGTCCGAGTCCCTCCCCCTGTTCCTGTCCGGGCGGCTGTACGACGACGGCGTCATCGACCCGCGCGACACCCGTACCGTCCTCGGCCTGTGCCTGTCGGCCGTCCACAACGCCCCCGTCGAGGGCGCCCGTGGCGGCTTCGGCGTCTTCCGGATGTGAGCCCGCCATGACGAACCCGATCACCTCCCTGCTCGTCGCCAACCGGGGCGAGATCGCCGTGCGGATCTTCCGCACGGCCCGCGCCCTGGGCCTGGCCACGGTCGCCGTCCACTCCGACCCCGACGCCGACGCCCTGCACGTCCGCTCCGCCGACACGGCCGTCCGGCTCCCGGGGGCCGCCCCCGCGGACACCTACCTGCGCGCCGACCTGCTGATCGGGGCGGCCCGCGCGGCGGGGGCGGACGCCGTGCACCCCGGGTACGGCTTCCTTTCCGAGAACGCGGACTTCGCCCGCCGGGTCGAGGCCGCCGGCCTGGCCTGGATCGGCCCGCCGCCCGCGGCGATCGAGGCCATGGCCTCCAAGACCCGGGCCAAGGACCTCATGCGGGCCGCCGGGGTGCCGCTGCTGGAGCCCGTCGACCCCGCGACCGCCACCGCCGCGGACCTGCCCCTGCTGCTGAAGGCGGCGGCGGGGGGCGGCGGCCGCGGGATGCGCGTCGTACGCGACCTCGACTCGCTCAAGGAGTCCCTGGACGCGGCCGCGGCCGAGGCCCTGTCCGCGTTCGGCGACGGCGAGGTCTTCGCCGAGCCGTACGTGGAGCGCGGCCGCCACGTCGAGGTGCAGGTCCTCGCCGACGCCCACGGCACCGTCTGGGCGCTGGGCACCCGCGACTGCTCCCTCCAGCGCCGCCACCAGAAGGTCATCGAGGAGGCCCCGGCCCCCGCCCTGCCCGAGGAGCTCCGCACCCGCCTGCACGCCGCCGCCGTGGCCGCGGCCCGGGCCGTCTCGTACCGGGGCGCCGGCACGGTCGAGTTCCTCGTCGGCGGCGACGGCCGCCCGTACTTCCTGGAGATGAACACCCGCCTCCAGGTGGAACACCCCGTCACCGAGGCCGTCTTCGGCCTCGACCTCGTGGCGCTCCAGCTCCGCATCGCCGAGGGGGAGGCTCTTGCGCCCGCCCCGCCCGAGCCGGCGGGCCATGCCGTCGAGGCGCGCCTCTACGCGGAGGACCCCGCCCGGGACTGGCGCCCGCAGACCGGTGTGCTGCACACCCTCGACGTCCCGGAACACGTCCGCGTCGACACCGGGTTCGCCGACGGGGACAGCGTCTGCGTCCACTACGACGCCATGCTCGCCAAGGTGATCGCCCACGCGCCCACCCGCGCCGAAGCCGTCCGCGTCCTCGCCGACGCCCTCGCCCGGGCCCGGATCCACGGCCCGGTCACCAACCGCGAGCTCCTCGTACGCTCGCTGCGCCACCCGGACTTCACCGCCGCCCGGCTCGACACCGGCTTCTACGACCGCCACCTCGACGCCCTCACCGACGGCGCCCCGGACCCCGCCCTCGCCTGCCTCGCCGCCGCCCTCGCCGAGGCCGCCCCGGCCCCCGGCGCCCCGCTCGCGTCCCGCCTCGGCGGCTGGCGCAACCTCCGCTCCCAGCCGCAGACGCGCCGCTACACCGTCGCCGGCACCGAGCACGAGGTCCAATACCACCCCGTGGACCACCCGGGCGTCCGCGTCCTGGCCGCCGCACCCACCCGCGTCACCCTCGAAGTCGACGGTGTACGACGCACGTTCCACGTGAAACAAAAATCGAACACCGTCTACGTGGACTCCGCTGCCGGCTCCCACGCCCTGACCCCCGTCCCCCGGTTCCCCGATCCCCGGGACCGCACCGAACCGGGCTCCCTGCTCGCCCCCATGCCCGGCACCGTCGTCCGCGTCGCCGAGGGCCTCGCCCCCGGCCGCGCCGTCACCGCCGGGCAGCCCCTGCTCTGGCTGGAGGCCATGAAGATGGAGCACCGCATCCTCGCCCCCGCCTCCGGCACGCTCACCGCGCTCCACGCCGCCACCGGCCAACAGGTCGAGTTCGGCGCCCTGCTCGCCGTAGTCCAGGAGGAATCGCCGTCATGAGCCCCGCCACCGAAACCGAAGAGCATCAGGCCCTGCGCGCCGCCGTCGCCGCCCTCGGGCAGCGCTACGGCCGCGACTACCTCGCCCGGCTCGCCCGCGAGGGCGGCCACCCCGACGAACTGTGGGCCGACGCCGCCAAGCTCGGCTACCTCGGGGTCAACCTCCCCGAGGAGTACGGCGGCGGGGGCGGCGGGATCGCCGAACTCTCCATCGTCCTGGAGGAGCTGGGCGCGGCGGGCTGCCCGCTCCTGATGATGGTGGTCTCCCCGGCCATCTGCGGCACGGTCATCGCCCGCTTCGGCACCGAGGCCCAGAAGCGGGCCTGGCTCCCCGGCCTCGCGGACGGCAGCCGGACGATGGCCTTCGGGATCACCGAACCCGACGCCGGCTCCAACTCCCACCGCATCACCACCACCGCCCGGCGCGACGGCGACGAGTGGGTCCTCACGGGCCGCAAGGTCTTCATCTCCGGTGTGGACATCGCCGACGCCACGCTGATCGTCGGCCGCACGGAGGACTCCCGCACGGGCCGGCTGAAGCCGTGCCTGTTCATTGTCCCCCGTGACGCACCCGGTTTCTCCCGCTCGGTGATCGACATGGAACTCCATGCGGCGGAGAAGCAGTTCGAGCTGGTCCTGGACGAGGTCCGGCTCCCCGCCGGGGCGCTGGTCGGGGACGAGGACGCGGGTCTGCTCCAGCTGTTCGCGGGCCTGAACCCCGAGCGGATCATGACGGCTGCCTTCGCCATCGGGATGGGGCGGTACGCGCTCGCCAAGGCGGTCGACTACGCCCGCACGCGGCAGGTCTGGAAGGAGCCGATCGGCGCCCACCAGGCCGTCGCCCACCCCCTCGCGGCGGCCCACATCGACCTGGAGCTGGCCCGGCTGATGATGCAGAAGGCCGCGCGGCTGTACGACGCGGGGGACGACATGGGGGCCGGCGAGGCGGCGAACATGGCGAAGTACGCGGCGGGGGAGGCCTGCGTGAAGGCGGTGGACCAGGCCGTCCACACCCTGGGCGGGAACGGGCTCACCCGTGAGTACGGGCTGGCCTCCCTGATCACGGCGGCCCGGGTCGCCCGGATCGCCCCGGTCAGCCGGGAGATGATCCTGAACTTCGTCTCCCACCAGACCCTGCGCCTCCCGAAGTCCTACTGACCGCCCCCGCCCCCGTCCCCGCCCCCGACCGCGCACCCCGCCCGGCCGGTGCGGCGGTGGACCCGACCGGGTGAACGTCGGACCGCCGACGGGCCCGCCCCGCAGGGGCGGGCCACGGGCGGGGCCGAGCCCCTCGGGCCGTGCCGCGTACCCTCCCCGTTGGGGGCCGGCCGGGAGGATGGCGCCCCGTCAGCAGACCCCCTCCGGAGGAGACATGGCCCCACTCGTGCACGCCGCCCAGGCGGCCGGCATCACCACGCTCACCCTCGACTCCCCGGCCAACCGCAACGCGCTCTCCGCGCAGCTCGTCGGCGAGCTGCGGGCCGCGCTCGCCGAGGCCGCAGCGGACACGGGCACCCGCGCGGTGCTCCTCACCCACACCGGCAACACCTTCTGCGCCGGCGCCGACCTGAAGTCCCCCTGCGACCCGGCCGACTTCCTCGCCCTGCTGCGCGAGCTCACCACGCTCCCCAAGCCGGTCGTCGCCCGCGTCACCGGGCACGTCCGCGCCGGCGGCCTCGGCCTGCTCGGCGCCTGCGACATCGCCGCCGCCGGGCCGGAGTCCACGTACGCCTTCACCGAGACCCACCTGGGCCTGGCCCCCGCCGTGATCTCGATGACCCTGCTGCCCCGCCTCGACCCCCGCGCGGCCTCCCGCTACTTCCTGACCGCCGAACCCTTCGACGCGGCCGAAGCCGCCCGCATAGGGCTGCTGACCCTCCACGCCGACGGGGACCCGGACACGGCCCTGGCGCCCGTACTCGACGGACTGCGCAAGGCCTCCCCGCAGGCCCTGGCGGAGACCAAGGCGATGGTGGCCGCCGGCGTACGGGAGGCCCTGGAGCGGGACGGCGACCGCCTGACGGAGCTCTCCGCGCGGCTCTTCGCCTCCGCCGAGGCCCGCGAGGGCATCACCGCCCGCTTCGAGCGCCGGGACCCGTCATGGGTCCGCTGACCGGCACCGACGCCACCGGCACGCGCCCCGGCACCCGCCCGGGCGCCGGCGCCGTCCCCAAGCAGGCCCGCAGCAGGGTCACCCGCCGCCACCTGCTGGAGGCGGCCGTCTCCTGCCTCGCCGAGCACGGCTGGGCCGGCTCCACGGTCGCCGTCGTCGCCGAACGCGCCGGGGTCTCGCGCGGCGCGGCCCAGCACCACTTCCCGACCCGGGAGTCGCTCTTCACGGCCGCCGTCGAGTACGTCGCCGAGGAGCGCTCCACCGCCCTGCGGGAGCTCTTCCAGTCCGCGCCGGCCCCCCGGCCGGCGGTCGTCGAGGCCCTGGTCGACCTCTACACCGGAGCCCTGTTCCGGGCCGCGCTCCAGCTGTGGGTCGCCGCCTCCAACGAGGAGCAGCTGCGCCCCCAGGTGACGGAGCTGGAGGCCCGGGTCGGCCGCGAGACGCACCGCATCGCCGTCGAGCTGCTCGGTGCGGACGAGTCGGTGGCGGGCGTGCGGGAGACCGTGCAGGGCCTCCTCGACATGGCCCGGGGCCTGGGCCTGGCGAACGTCCTGACCGACGACACGGCCCGCCGGGACCGGGTCGTCGCCCAGTGGTCCCGGATCCTCGACGCCGCGCTGGGCTGACATGCGCGAGGGCGCCGCGCCCCCGCGAGGGGGTGCGGCGCCCGGAAGGCGGAGCGGTCAGGCCGTGGAGGCGATGTCCGCGTAGCCCTCGATGTCGCGCGGGTCGCGCCGGCCCGGGCCGATGTAGCGGGCCGAGGGGCGGACCAGGCGGCCGGTGCGCTTCTGCTCCAGGATGTGGGCGGACCAGCCGGCGGTGCGGGCGCAGCTGAACATGGAGGTGAACATGTGCGCCGGGACCTCCGCGAAGTCCAGCATGATCGCGGCCCAGAACTCCACGTTCGTCGCGAGCACCCGGTCGGGGCGGCGCGCGTGCAGCTCCTCCAGCGCGGCCTTCTCCAGCGCGGCGGCCACCTCGTAGCGGGGGGCGTCCAGCTCCTTGGCGGTGCGCCGCAGGACGCGGGCGCGCGGGTCCTCGGCGCGGTAGACGCGGTGCCCGAAGCCCATGAGCCGCTCGCCCTTGTCCAGGGCCTTCTTCACGTACGCCACGGCGTCGCCGGTGCGCTCGATCTCCTCGATCATGCCGAGGACGCGCGAGGGCGCGCCGCCGTGCAGCGGACCGGACATGGCGCCGACGGCGCCCGACAGGGCCGCGGCCACGTCGGCACCGGTGGAGGCGATGACGCGGGCCGTGAAGGTGGAGGCGTTCATGCCGTGCTCGGCGGCCGAGGTCCAGTAGGCGTCGACGGCCTTGACGTGCTTGGGGTCGGGCTCGCCGCGCCAGCGGATCATGAACCGCTCGACCACGGACTCGGCCTTGTCGATCTCCCGCTGCGGCACCATGGGCAGGCCCTGGCCGCGGGCGGACTGGGCGACGTAGGAGAGCGCCATGACGGCGGCCCGCGCGAGGTCGTCGCGGGCGGTCCGCTCGTCGATGTCGAGGAGCGGTTTCAGGCCCCACACGGGCGCGAGCATGGCGAGCGCGGACTGCACGTCGACGCGGATGTCACCGGAGTGGACCGGGATCGGGAAGGGCTCGGCGGCCGGCAGGCCCGGGTTGAAGGCACCGTCGACCAGCAGGCCCCAGACGTTCCCGAAGGAGACGTGGCCGACGAGGTCTTCGATGTCCACCCCCCGGTAGCGGAGCGCTCCGCCTTCCTTGTCGGGCTCGGCGATCTCCGTCTCGAACGCGACGACCCCTTCGAGTCCGGGTACGAAGTCGGACATGCGGCGGCTCCCTCAGATAGTGCGAACACGCGCGGCTCCCGGCGTGATTCGCGGTCCGGCGCGGTCATCACCGTTGATGCCCGGCACGGCCGATGGTCATCCGTGCGGGGACCCTCGGACCGGCCCCAAGATTTTGTCCGTTCCACCGGACCTTCGGAAGCGTGACATACGGCACACCCGCCGTCGGGTTGCTGCGGCAGGATGGCCGTGTGACCGATCAGGACATTGACCCCGCCGCCATGCGCACGCAGTACCGCTCCGAGATCGTCGAGGAGGCGGGTCTCGACGGGGATCCGATGGCGCAGTTCGCCCGGTGGTTCCAGCAGGCCGCCGACTCGGACCTCTTCGAGCCGAACGCGATGGTCGTCTCGACCGCGACCGCCGACGGCCGGCCCAGCTCCCGCACCGTGCTGCTGAAGCAGTTCGACACGCGGGGCTTCGTCTTCTTCACCAACTACGGCTCCCGCAAGGTGCGGGAGATCGACGAGAACCCGTACGTCTCGCTGCTCTTCCCCTGGCATCCGATCGCCCGCCAGGTGATCGTGACGGGCCGGGCGGCGCGGGTCGGCCGCGACGAGACGGCCGCCTACTTCCGGTCCCGGCCGCACGGCTCCCAGCTGGGTGCGTGGGCCAGCGAGCAGTCCCGGGTGATCGCCTCGCGGGCCGAGCTGGACCGCCGCTACGCGGAGCTCGCGGAGCGCTACCCGGAGGGCGAGCGGGTGCCGGTGCCGCCGGAGTGGGGCGGGCTGCGGGTGGTGCCCGACGCGCTGGAGTTCTGGCAGGGGCACGAGAACCGGCTGCACGACCGGCTGCGGTACGTCCTCGACGGGGGGAAGTGGCGGATCGAGCGCCTCTGCCCGTGAGGGCGCCCCTGCCCGTGAGGGCGGGGAGAACGCAGACGACCCGCGGGCTCGGGTTCCTCTCCTGCAGTGAGAGGAGCCGGCCGGACGTGCCGGCGAGCCCGCGGGTCGGGTGACTGCTCGGGATTGGCACCGGGCGGAATCCGCCGGGCACCGCACTGGGTGCGTTGCTGACGACGGGCCCTTAGCCCGCAGCCACCTCACGCGTCCGGTTTCCGTACATTTCGGGAACCACCTCCCTTCTCGTGTACGGCTGAGCCTAGGCCCCCTCCCGGAGGGCCTCAACTTATTTATCGGGTTCCGCACGGATGCCCGCAACTTCCCTACTGGGTAAGGCCGTTCCTCCCTACACTGGCCCTCCGCCATCGGGGGAGGGGTGCCATGAGCGCCGAGCTGCTGCCGCGCGACTACCGGATCCGGTCCCAGCAGATGACCGCCGTCTACGTCGCCGTGGGCGTCGGTCTGCCGGGCATCGCCCTGTCCGTGCTGAACCTGGACGACGTCCCCGGCTCCGTGAAGCTGGCGGTCATGGCCGCCGTCCTCGTCCTCTTCGGCTGGCTGGTCTGGGCCTCCAGGCGTTGCGCGACCTCCGCCGACCTCAAGGGCATCCGGGTCCGCCGGTTCACCGGGAGCAGGCGGCTGGCCTGGGAGGACATCCAGGAGATCCGGGCCGTCCGCAACCCGAGCGCGGGCATGGGGCAGAACCAGCCCGGCCTCATCTCCTACGCCTACGACGGCGAGGGGCGCCGGGTCCAGCTCATGTACGTGGACGACAACCACGTGGACGTCGCGCGCGAGGTGGCCGTGATGCGGGCCGCCTGGGAGGAGCTCCGGGGTCCCGGCTGGGCGCCGAACCCGCAGGCGCACGCGCGCATGGAGCGGCAGGAGGTGCGCGAGGGGCGGATGCTGAAGGCCGCCTTCTGGGGGTGCGGGATCTTCTTCGTGCTCTTCGTCATCGCGATGATCGTGATGGTCGCGAGCACCTGAGCGCTTCCCCTCCCGCCCACCCCCGCACCGGACATTCCGGGAGGATTCCGGGAAGCGGGTGTGGTCTGGGTCACGTTCCAGTTCAATGATCTGACGTGCCGCACACGCGAACACCTGCAGGGGGTGCCAGGTGAGGGCTTCCGGACGTGGTGAGACCACCGACGATCTGCTCGCAGCGCTGCTCGACGGGATGGACGCCGCCCTGTGCGCGTTCGACTCCGACGGCGTGATCACGCACTGGAACCGCGAGGCCGAGCGGATCCTCGGCTGGAGCGCCGCCGAGGCGGTGGGCCGGCGCGGCTTCGCGGGCTGGGCGGTGCGCGCCGCCGACGCGGACGACGTGCAGGAACGGCTGATGTCGGTGCAGGAGGCGCCGGGCCGGCAGGTGCACGAGTTCCCCTTACTGACCAAGGAGGGCGGCCGGATCCTCGTACGGACCCAGTCCGCCGCGGTGCCGGGCGCCGACGGGAAGCCCGCCGGGGTCTACTGCGCCTTCAGCGAGGTCCACGCCCAGATCGACCTGGAGCGCTCCATCGCGCTCAGCGAGGCCCTGATGGACGACGCCTCCTGGGGGGTCGTCCTGGTCGACGTGGACCTGCGCCCGGCCGTGGTCAACGCCCACGCCGCGCGCGCCTTCGGGTCCGGGCGCACGACGCTGCTCGGGCGGCCGCTCGGCGAGCTGCTGTCCCAGGGCGTCGAGGAGCTGGAGGGGGCGCTCCAGCACGTACTGGCCGAGGGGGCGCCGCCGGGACCGGTGGAGCTCTGGGTGTCGCTGCGGACCCCGGAGGGCGAGCGGCGGCGCTGCTGGCGCTGCGGGTTCCTGCGGCTGGCCTCGCCGCTCGCGGAGGAGCCGGTGCCGCTGGGGGTGGGGTGGCTCTTCCAGGACGTCACCGAGGCCCGGCGGGCGGAGCTGGACACCGGGCAGGTGCGGTTCCGGTCCAACCAGCTGTACCGGGCGGGGCGGGCCGCCGCCGAGTGCGCGGACCCGGCGGAGGCGGCCGCGGTACGGCTGGACTTCGCGCTGGCCGGGTTCGCGGAGCACGCCCTGGTCGACGTGGTGGCGGGGGACGGGCGGCGGCTGGTCCGCTCGGCGGTCTCCCCGTCGGGGCTGGCCCTCGTCCTGCCGGGCCCGGGCGCCATCCCGGTGCGCTACGAGGCCGCGCACCCGGCGCTCCAGGCGCTGGACCGGATCGGCCCGGTCCGCGCCAGCGCGCCCGGGGCCCCGGGCAGCGGGGCCGCGGAGGGGTGGGCGCGGGCCCGCCAGTGGCCGGCGGGCGCCGCCCACGCCCTGTGCACGGTGCTGCGCAGCCGCGGGCGAACCCTGGGCGTCCTGACCTTCGTCCGCGGCCCCTCCCGCCCGGCCTTCGACCGGGCGGACGCGGCGTACGCGGAGGAGGTGGGCGCCCGGGTGGCCGCCGACCTGGACCTCGCCGCCCGCTGAGGGGCCCCGCGGGCGGCCTAGTGCCGGAAGAAGATCCGGTCCCCGTACTCGCGCATCACGCGGCCGTTCCACTCGTGCCCGCCGTCGACGTTCCCCGAGCGCAGCAGCGGCGGCTCCACTCCGCGGGCGGCCAGCTCCCCGGCGGCGGCCGCCATCACCGCCTGCATGATCGCGCTCGTCACCACCGTCGACGCGGGGGCGAACGGGGCGTCGATGCCGTCCGCCGTCAGCTCCGCGTCGCCGACCGCGATCTTGCTGTCCAGGACGATGTCGCAGTGGTCCTTCAGGAAGGTGCCCGACACGTGCCGCGACTTCGTCTCCGTCGCGTACGCCACCGAGGTCACGCCGATCACCCTCAGCCCGAGCGCCCGCGCGTTCATCGCCATCTCGACCGGCAGTGCATTGCGCCCGGAGAGCGAGATGACCACCAGTACGTCCCCGGCGGAGGCAGGGCTGCTGTCCAGGACCGCCCCGGCGAGCCCGTCGACCCGCTCCAGCGCGCTGCCCAGCGTGGCCGGCATGACGTCCACCCCGGCCGTGCCCGGTACCGCGAGGAAGTTCATCAGGGCCAGTCCGCCGGCCCGGTAGACCACGTCCTGGGCCGGCAGCGAGGAGTGCCCGGCGCCGAAGGCGAACAGCCGGTTGCCCGCCGCGACGGCCTCGGCGATGGCGGTCCCGGCCTCGGCGATCCGCGCGCCCTCCTCGTCGCGCACCCGCTCCAGCAGGCCGATGGCCGCGTCGAAGAACTGCCCGGCCAGCTTGCTCTCGCTCATACGCCGAAGGCCCTTCCAGGGTGGGGTGCGGTGGATGCGTCGTCGATGGTCCGCCGCTCACCGTGCGGTCTGGACCAAGGACGTGTCAATACGGGCGTCAATCCGGGGCCGGACCCCCGCCCACCGCGCGTCCCGGGCGCCGGCCCGGCGCTCAGGGCGGATGTCCCGTACATGCCTTGACGTCAGGCGCGGGACGGTTGTCGGCCCGATGCGTCAGAATTGGGGGCAGGGCCAGCGCACGCAATCCGAGGGGCACGAATGTCCGGACTGATCGATACCACGGAGATGTATCTCCGCACCATCCTCGAGCTGGAAGAGGAAGGCGTGGTCCCCATGCGCGCCCGGATCGCCGAGCGGCTGGACCAGAGCGGCCCGACGGTGAGCCAGACGGTGGCGCGCATGGAGCGCGACGGGCTGGTGGCGGTCGCCAGCGACCGGCACCTGGAGCTGACCGACGAGGGCCGCAAGCTCGCGACCCGCGTGATGCGCAAGCACCGCCTCGCGGAATGCCTGCTCGTCGACGTCATCGGCCTGGAGTGGGAGCAGGTGCACGCCGAGGCCTGCCGCTGGGAGCACGTGATGAGCGAGGCGGTGGAGCGGCGCGTGCTGGAACTGCTGCGCCACCCGACCGAGTCCCCGTACGGGAACCCCATCCCGGGCCTGGAGGAGCTGGGTGAGAAGGCCGAGGCCGACCCGTTCATCGAGGACGGCATGGTCAGCCTGTCGGACCTGGACCCGGGCAGCGAGGGCAAGACCGTGGTCGTCCGCCGGATCGGCGAGCCGATCCAGACCGACGCCCAGCTGATGTACACGCTGCGGCGCGCGGGCGTGCAGCCCGGCTCGGTCGTGAGCGTGACCGAGTCCCCGGGCGGGGTGCTGGTCGGCAGCGGCGGCGAGGCCGCCGAGCTGGACGCGGACATCGCCTCGCACGTGTTCGTCGCCAAGCGCTGACGCGGACGGAGCCCGCGCGGCGGCCGCGGCGTCCGTTGACGCCGCGGCGCGCATCCCGATCCGGCTGAAGCAGTCCCCGTGAAGACGAGCGGTCCCGGCGCCTCGCGGCGCCGGGACCCGTCCTCCCCTGGCTGACCTGGAGCCCCGAGCTCTCAAGGTCATCCCCTTCGGACCGTCTTCCCCGAGCGGCCCGCCTCCCTGTTCAAAGGATCTCCATCGGCAGGGGCCGCCAATCCTTGAGCAAGGTCACTCGAAAGAGCGGTGTTGTCGGCGAGACGCCCGTTTTCGAATGCGGGTTCGATAGTCTGGCCGGGAGCGAAGGGGGTGCATCCTCGGTGGTTCAGCGCATCGATGTCACTGCAGCCGACGGCGTCCGATTGGCCGCCTGGGAGTTCCGCGATCCGCCCGCCGAGCCCCGGCAGCCGGCGGTCCTGTTACTGCACGGCCTCATGGGCCGGGCCCTCCACTGGGCCGGCACCGCGAGCTGGCTGGGCGAGCACCGCCGCGTGGTCGCCCTGGACCAGCGCGGGCACGGCCAGAGCGAGCACCCCGCGATCAACGGGCCGGGCGGGCCGGGCGGACTCAGGGGCCTGAGCGGCCCGACCGGGTTCGGCGCCCCTCCGCCCGCCCCCGGGGCCCCCGCCCCCTCCCTCGGGCGCGAGGCCTTCGTGGCCGACGCCGAGGCGGCCATCGAACAGCTCGGCCTCGGCCCGGCCGTCGTCGTCGGCCACTCCATGGGAGCGCTGACCGGCTGGCAGCTCGCCGCCCGCCGCCCCGACCTCGTCCAGGCCCTGGTGATCTGCGACATGCGGGCCTCCGCGCTCGGCGAGGCCTCGCAGCAGGAGTGGGAGGAATGGTTCCGCCGCTGGCCGCTGCCCTTCCCCACCCAGGACGCCGCCCGCCGCTGGTTCGGCGAGGACGATCCCCGGGTGGAGCGCCCCGATCCCGGACGCGGCGCCTTCTTCGCCGAGGTGATGCACCGGGCCCCGGACGGCTGGCGCCCCCTCTTCTCCCGCCGCCAGATGCTGACGGCCCGCGAGACCTGGGTGCACGACGCGCACTGGGAGGAGCTGGCCCAGGTCCGCTGTCCCACCCTCGTCGTCCGCGGGCTGGACGGCGAACTGGGCCGCGCGGAGGCGCAGGAGATGGTCCGCGTCCTCCCGGCCGGCCAGTACGCCGAGATCCCGGACGCCGGCCACTACGTCCACTTCGACCGGCCGGCCGCCCTGCGCGCGGCGCTGGAACCCTTCCTCGACGAGGTCTCGGACCTGGCGCCCCGCTGACCCGGCGGACCCTTCGCCGGTGCGGCGCTCACCCGATGGGGTGGATCGCGGCCCTCCAGTGGGCCCAGCGCGGCCCGCCGCACGTGCCGGGCCGCGACGGCCCGAACAGTCTGTGGCCTGTCCCGTGGGAGCCGCCGGACCGCTGCGCGGCGGCGGCGAGCAGACGAAGGGTCTCCATGTCCACGTCCCCGTCCACATCCTCCACCTCCCTCTACGCGCCTTTGGCCGCGTTCCTCGCCGGGTCGGCCTCCGGCCGCAGGAGAGCCCCGCGCCGCAACGCGGCCGCGGCCGTCGCCGCCGGTCTGGCTCTCGTCCTGGCCCTGCCGGCGACCGCGCTCGGCGCACCGGGGGACCTCGATCCGACCTTCGACGGGGACGGCAGGGTCGTCACCGACTTCGGCGGCGGCGGCTACGACGAGAGCCGCGGCATGGTGATCCAGGCGGACGGCAAGATCGTCACCGTCGGTTCCACCGTCCCCGCGGCCGGCGGCCACTCCGACTTCGCCCTGGCCCGCTACAACCCCGACGGCAGCCTCGACCCCACCTTCAACGGGGACGGTGACAACGACGGCAGGATCCAGACCGACCTGCGCGGCGGCGACGACGCGGCCGAGGCGGTGGCGGTCCAGCCGGACGGGAAGCTCGTGGTGGCCGGCTACAGCTCGGAACCGGACGCCAACGGGTCGTTCACCGTCGCCCGCTTCAATCCGGACGGCAGTCTCGACACCACCTTCGACGGCGACGGCTTCACCGTCACCGACTTCGGCACCACGGGCCCCCAGGGGGCCTACGGGGTCGTGATCCAGGCCGGCGGCGCCATCGTGGCCGCGGGGGAGAGCGGCACCAGCGTCGCCGTCGCCCGCTACAACGCCGCCGACGGCAGCCTCGACCCGAGCTTCGACGGAGACGGCAGGGTGACCACCGCCTTCGCCGGGGGCTCCGCGAGCGCGTACGACGTGGCGCTCCAGTCCGACAACAAGATCGTCATCGCGGGCCGCTCCGGGTACAACTACCCCTCGAACGACTCCGACTTCGCCCTCGCCCGCTACAACCCCGACGGCAGCCTGGACACCACCTTCGACGGCGACGGCAGGGTCACCACCGGCTTCACCGGGCCCGACGTGGCCAACGGGGTCAAGGTCCAGGCCGACGGGAAGATCGTCACGGCGGGCAGCGCCGGCTTCGACGTCGCCCTGGCCCGCTACAACCCCGCCGACGGCAGCCTCGACACCACCTTCGACGGCGACGGAAAGGTGACCACCGACTTCGGCACCAACACCCTCGACGGGGCAGCCGACCTGGCCCTCCAGTCCGACGGAAGGATCGTCGCCGCCGGCATCAGCCAGGCCGACTTCGGGGTGGCCCGCTACAACACCAACGGCTCCCTCGACACCGGGTTCGGCACCGGCGGCAAGGTCCACACCGACGTCTCCTCCGGGTACTTCGACACCGCCTACGCGGTCGCCCTCCAGTCCGACGGGAAGATCGTCGTCTCCGGCAACACGGGCGACGACCGGGGCCTCGTCCGCTACCAGGTGACGACGCCCCCGCCCCCGCCCGGCGTGGATTTGGCCGTCACCAAGACCGGCCCCGCCTCCGTCAGCATCGGCGACCAGGCCGCGTACACCGTGACGGTGACCAACACGAGCACCACCACCGCGGCCACCGGCGTCACCCTGGCCGACACCCTCACCGGCCCCGGCTCCCTCCTGAGCGCCACCCCCGCCCAGGGCACCTGCACCCTCACCGCCACCACGGCCACCTGCGCCCTCGGCACCCTCGCCCCCGGTGCGCAGACCACGGTCAGGCTCGTCGCCGAACCCCGCGCCACCGGCGCCCTCTCCGACAAGGCCACCGTCTCCGCCGCCCAGAGCGACCCGGCGACCGCCAACAACACGGCGACGGCCGCCGGCACCGTCAACAACGCCCACGGCTGCACGATCATCGGCACCAGCGGCGCCGACACCCTCAACGGCGGCTTCGGCAACGACGTCATCTGCGCCCTCAGCGGCAACGACACCGTCCAGGCCGGCTACGGCAACGACACGGTCTACGCCGGCCCCGGCAACGACAACGTCGACGGCGGCTTCGGCAACGACACCCTCATCGGCGGCCCGGGCAACGACGTCCTGACCGGCAACTACGGCAGCGACCGCCTCGACACCGTCGACGGGGTCTCCGGCAACGACACCGCCAACGGCGGCTACAACACCGACACCTGCACCACCGACCCCGGCGACACCCGCATCAGCTGCCCCTGACCGGCCACTGCTCCGCCCCGGCCGCGCCTCAGGCCTCGATCCGCACCCAGGAGTCCCCGGCCCGCAGCCACAGGACTCCGTCGCGGCCCTGGCCGCACCGCATCCGGACCGGCCCCGGCAGGCGCAGCCGGATTCCGGCGGCGGCGGTCCACGTCCCGTCGACGAGTTCGGCGCGGGTCAGGGTGGCGGAGGCCTTGCCGTGGTCGCGGCGGCTGAGGACGGCCCGGCCGCCGCGCACCGCGAGGCCGTCGACGCCCCTCTCGGGGCTGCGGAAGGTGGTGACCTCCCCGGTCGCCGGGGTGACGCGGCTCAGGTAGTTCCCCTCGTGGCTGTACCAGGCCAGCCACACGGCGTCCCGTTCCGTGGCGGCGGTGAGGCCCTGGAGGGGGTCGGAGGGGAGGCGCCGCTGCGGCCCCCACGTGGCCACCCCCTTGGTGTTCCAGCCGGCCAGCCCGGCCGTGGACTGCGGGTGGTGCCCGTGGACCCCCTCGTCGCCGTAGGCGGCCCAGATGCCCCCGCGCCGGTCCGTGACCAGCGCGGGGATGTCGTCCCCGACGCAGAACGCGCGCTCGACGCCCTGGCCGTCGGCGTCGTGGACGACCGCGTTGGGCTCCCAGCGGCCTCCCGCGCCCTCCAGCGAGCGGCCGCGCACCAGCAGGAACCGGTCGCCCGGCAGCAGGGCGAAGTGGCCGGCCCCCGGGTCCGCGCCGGACAGCGGCACCCGCCGCTGCACCCGCCCGTCCCCGGACACGAACACCACCTCGCCGTCGAACCGCTCCCGCGCGCGCCACACGCCGTAGTAGCGCTCCAGGAAACGTTCCTGCACCAGCAGGACGGCGATCCCGCCCTCCGCCCGGGCGGTCCACAGCAGGGCCCGCCACCCGGCCCGTACGTCCTCGCCGGGCAGGGTCCACACGACGTCCGGCTCAACAGCAGCAGCCACGGCCGCCCACCTTCAGGACTCCGGGGGCCACCGCCGCCCGAAGCTCCCCACCCTACCCACCCGCGCTCAACCCGCGGACTCGGCCCATCGGTTGAGGGTCTGCGCACCGCCGTCCCAGGTCAGCCAGGTGCCGTCGCCGAGCGGCAGCAGGTGCCGCGGGGCCGGGGCGCCGGCGGGATAGGAGACGCGCCCCCGCTTCCGCAGGGTCCGGGCGTCGAGGAGCCAGTGGCCGGCCAGGTCGGGGAACTCCTCGTCGTCCGGGACCGAGGCGATGACCGTGCCGGCGTCGACGAAGCCGCAGCCGTAGTCCCAGCTCGCCGGAGCCTCGGCGGCGGCGTCCTCCGGTTCCGCCGAGGCGAGGACGTCGCCGTCCAGGGCGTGCAGCTCCAGGTCCGATCCGTAGTGCTCGACGGTGAGGTAGCCCGCGTGCCCCGGGTGGACGTCGATCAGGATCCGGTCCAGGTTCTCGTTGAGGTCCCACTCGGTCAGCCGCTCGCCGTCCCAGCGCGCCCAGTGCAGCAGGATGCCGTCCTGGCCCATCCCGATCGACAGGCCCATGTGGATCCCGTCCGGGTGGGAGAGGTGGTGCGAGCCCTCCGCCGCGCTGTCCAGCGGCAGCCGGGCCAGCTCCCGCCCGTCCTTCGCGTCCAGGACGACCCAGAGCTCCTGCCAGTCGTCCTCCCCGTCCCCGGTCACCACATGCGCCCAGACCAGCCGGCCGTCGTCCGAGACCCGGCAGGAACCGTGCTCCGACCCCCGGCACACCTCCTGCTCGTCCCCGCTGTGCGGATGGCCCAGCTCCGGACCCCAGCAGGCGTGCCGGTACTCCCAGAGCGGCTCCCCGCCCGCGCCCACGGCCCGGACGGCGCGCTGCCCGGAGAACACCGCGAACGACCCGTCGGGGCTCACGGAATGGACCCCCCACTCCCAGCCCGGCCACGGCAGCGGGAAGACGGCGCCCGGCGCCCGCTCCCCGGCGAACAGCTCTTCGAGGTCGAAGACCTCCAGCTCCTGCCCGTTCCTCATTAGCGCCCGCCGCGCGCCGCCGCTGCGGCTCTCGAAGGCGAATCCGTTGACCAGTGCGTTCCCACCCGGCAGGAACGCCGAGTCGCGCAGTCGTGCGTTGATCGACATGACCCGAAGCTAACGCCCCCCACTGACACCGGGGCCGCCCGGGAACGCCGCAGGGGGCGGCGGGCCGGTGGCCTGCCGCCCCCTGCGGGAGGAGGGGCGGGGGTCAGCCCTTGCTGACCGCCGCCAGGATCTCCGGGAGCTTGCGGGAGACCATCGGGGCCGCCAGGCGCAGCCCCGCCCAGGCGGCCAGGGCGCCCCAGACGACGCCGACCGGCAGGGTCAGCCAGGCCAGGGAGCCGGGGTCGTCCGACAGGCTGACGAAGACCGCCATGACGATCACCGGGGCGGAGATCACCGCCGAGGCGAACATGCCGCCGAAGATGCCCATCCAGGCCAGGCCCGCCTGCCCCGGGGCCACGTTCTTGAAGGCGCCGTCCGTCGGGATGGAGTACGGGAAGCGCGCCGAGGCCAGCGCACCCGTGCACAGCATCGCGCCCAGCAGGCCCAGACCCAGGCCCAGGGCGGCCGGGAACTGCGCCCAGTCGCCGACCAGCGCGGCCGTCACGCTCGTGACGAGCACGGTGTACGGGACGGTGACCAGGGCCAGCGCACCGGCACGGGCGCGCAGTTCCACGTACGCGTCGCGCGGGGAGGAGATGGTCTGGGCGACCATCCAGAAGGCGGAGGTGTCCTGCCCGAACTGGTTGTACGTCTGCATGCCGAGCATGCCCGCGCCGAAGCAGGCGAGGTAGACGGAGCCCGAGCCCTGGAGGGCGTTGAAGACGGGGATGATCAGGCCGATCGCCAGCGCCGACACCCAGGCCGACTTGGTCTTCGGGTCGCGCACGGCGTAGCGCAGGGCGCGCTGCACCGCCGCGCCCGTGCGGCCGTCGGGGAGGAAGGACCAGGCGCCGCCGGTGCCGCGGTCCTTCTCCGGCGCGGCGGCCGCGAGGGTCGAGCCGTCGGGGCTGACCATCAGCTTGGTCAGGCTGCGCTCCCAGAACCACAGGACGCCGGCGAGGGCGGCCAGGGTGAGGGCCAGCTGGGCCGCGGCCTCGGCGTAGGCGCCCCTGCCCGCCGAGTCCACCATGCCGACCGCCGTCGCCGGCGGCAGCCAGCGCACGACGGCCTCGACCGGCTCCAGCGCCGACAGCCCGCCCTGCTGGAACAGGCGCTGGCCGGCGAAGTTGGCCACCTGGGCGCCGATCGCGATCAGGAGTCCGCTGAGGACGGCGAGGTCGCGGCCCTTGCGGCTGGTCAGCAGCCGGACGTTCGCCGTGGCCACGGCCCGGGCGAGCGCCACGCAGCCCAGGAGCAGCAGCGGGGCGCCCAGTACGGCCGCCACGACGCCCGCCGCGCCGTGCGCCACCGCGGCCACCGAGCCGATGGCCAGGCAGAGCGTGAACAGCGGGCCCATGCCGACCAGCGAGGAGGCCAGCAGGGCCCGTACGAGCGGACGCGGGCGCAGCGGCAGCATCACCAGCCGGCTCGGGTCGAGGGTCTCGTCGCCGGTGGGGAAGAACAGCGGCATCACGGTCCAGGACAGCGCGAGGATCGCGCCCATCAGGACGACGACCGTGCCCGCGTGGGTGTGGCCGCGCAGCATCGCCAGGCCGAGGGTGGCGAAGGCGGAGACGAGCAGCGAGAGGACCAGGCTGGAGATCCAGGCGGCCTTGCGCTTCGAGGAGCCCTTCAGGCCGTTGCGCATCAGCGAGAGCTTGAGGCGGACGAAGAGCGCGGCGAGCGGTACGGCGGGCGCGGCCGTAGTGCCGGTTGCGGCCGCGGTGCCGGGTGCGGTGGCGGTGCTCATCGGGCGCCGCCGAGCCAGTCGAGGGAGTCGCCGGCGGCGTGGTCGCGGGCGCCGACGAGTTCGAGGAAGGCGTTCTGCAGGGAGGGCGCGGAGCCCCGTACGGCGGCCAGCGGGCCGGCGGCGCGGATCTGCCCGCCCGCCATGACGGCCACCCAGTCGCACAGCGACTCGACGAGCTCCATCACGTGGGAGGAGAAGACGACGGTGGCGCCGGACGCGGTGTAACGTTCCAGCACCCCGCGGATGGTCTGCGCCGACACCGGGTCGACGCCCTCGAACGGCTCGTCCAGGAAGAGGACCTCGGGGTTGTGCAGCAGCGCGGCCGCCAGGCCGATCTTCTTGCGCATGCCCGTCGAGTAGTCGACGACCAGCTTGTGCTGCGAGCCCGCGAGGTCGAGGACGTCCAGCAGCTGCGTGGCCCGCTTGTCGGTCTCCTCGCCCGGCAGCCCGCGCATGCGGCCCATGTACCCGAGGAGCTCACGGCCCGAGAGGCGCTCGAACATGCGCAGGCCCTCGGGCAGCACGCCGATGCGCTTCTTCACCTCGACCGGGTCGGCCCACACGTCGTGGCCGGCGACCGTGACCCGGCCCATGTCCGGGCGCAGCAGCCCGGTCACCATCGACAGCGTGGTGGTCTTGCCGGCGCCGTTCGGGCCGACGAGGCCGATGAAGCGGCCGGCCGGCAGCTCCAGGTCGATCCCCCCGACGGCCACCTGGTCGCCGAAGCGCTTCCACAGTCCTTCTATCCGTACGGCCGCCACTGCCGACGCGGGTCGCGCGCCACCCGTCCCGCCGTCACCGCTACCGCCTGCTGCCGCATAACCCTGGTCCGGCATGCGCCTGCCTCTCGTTCTCATCCCCGTGGTCGTACTTTCCTCACCATAGGAGGAAGGGGAGAGGCCGCAGCAGTTACGAATGTCATGAACCTCCGGACACGTATGTCAGATCAGAGGGGCGGGTCCGCGCTACGCCGGGCGGCGGCCCCGGGCCGCGGCCGCCTCGCTGCCGCAGGCGTAGGCGAGGGCGTCGATCAGCTCCTCGGCGTCCGGCAGCCACCGGTTCGCCGGGGTGGGCTTGCGGGCCCACTGCACCGGGCCCCTGCCGCCGTAGCGGGTCGGCGGCGCCGCCACGTACTCGCCCTCGCCGCGCGTGGTCAGGTCGATGGCGTGCGGCAGCCAGCCGAGCTTGCGCACCAGGTCCGGGACCTTCGTGCCGGCACCCGGCAGCACGAAGAACAGCATCCGGTGGTCGGGGGTGAGGGTGACCGGGCCGAGCGTGCGCTGCATCCGCTCCAGCCGGGCCAGCGCGAGGAAGCCGGCGGAGTCCGGCACGTCCAGGACGTCGAAGGTGCGGCCCGTGGGCAACAGGATCGACGCGCCCGGGTGCTTGCCCCAGATCCGCCGCACACCGACGGCGCTGCCCGAGGCCAGGGAGCGCCAGTCCTTCACGGCCGGGTGGGCCCCGGGCGCCGGGCAGTCGGCGACCCCGCAGGAGCACAGTTCCCGGCCGTCGCCGAACTCCAGCCACGTACCGGCGAAGACGTCCCAGTGCCGCTCTTCCACGTACCGCACGGCATGGTCGAGCAGCAGCTCGCCGCGCTGCTGGGGGATGGGTGCGGTCTCCGTGACTCCGATGGTCTCTTCCACGCCCAGCACAACTCCCGGGGTCACAGGGGGTTACGGGGATAAACGCGCCGGTCGGCGCTGCATCGATCCTGCACGCGGGGCGCACGGGTGCATGCGCGGGGGCGCGCGGGAGGCCGGGGCGCGGCCGATGGGTAACGACACGTCGCAGAGAGGAAGATTCTCCGCACTTCAGGCGGGAAGTGATCATTCCAACGATCACCCGCGTCTCAGGGGGTTTTCATGGCAGCCAGGCCTCTCGTCGCCCGCCAGCCCAACGAACGGCTGCAGGCGCTCATCCAGGAAGCCGGGTGCTCCAATGCCGGGCTCGCCCGGCGCGTCAACATGTGCGGGGCCGAGCACGGCCTCGATCTCCGCTACGACAAGACCTCCGTGGCCCGCTGGCTGCGCGGCCAGCAGCCGCGCGGCCGGGCGCCCGGCATCATCGCCGAGGCGCTGGGGCGCAAACTCGGCCGGACCGTCACCATCGACGAGATCGGCATGGCCAACGGCAAGAACCTCGCCTCCGGGGTCGGCCTGCAGTTCTCCCCGACCGTCGTCGGCGCCATCGAGCAGGTCTGCGAGCTGTGGCGCAGCGACGTCGGCCGCCGCGACTTCCTCTCCGGGTCGAGCGTGGCCGCCTCCGCGCTCGTCGAGCCCAGCCGCGACTGGCTGATCACCGGGGCCGACCCGCAGGTGGCGCGCAACGGCGGCTCGCGCGTCGGGATGTCCGACGTGGAGGCCGTCCGGGCCACCACCGGGGCGCTGACCGACCTCGACCACCGCTTCGGCAGCGGGCACGTCCGTCCCGTCGTCGTGCACTACCTCAACTCCGTGGTCTCCGGGCTGATCGGCGGCTCGTACCGGGAACCGGTCGGGCGGGCCCTGTTCGCGGCGGTGGCGCGGCTCACCGAACTCGCCGGGTACATGGCGGTGGACACGGGCCAGCCGGGCCTCGCCCAGCGCTACTACATCCAGGCGCTGCGCCTGGCACAGGCGGCGGGCGACCGCGCCTACGGGGGCTACGTCCTGGCCGCGTCGATGAGCCACCTCGCGGCCGAACTGGGCAACCCGAGAGAGATCGCGCAGCTGGCGCGGGCCGCGCAGGAGGGCACGCGCGGACAGGTCACCCCGAGGGTCGAGGCGATGTTCTACGCGGCCGAGGCGCGCGGGCACGCGCTGCTCGGCGACGCCCGCTCCGCGGCGGTGCTGTCGGGCCGGGCGGTCACGGCGCTGGAGCGGGCCGAGCCGGAGTCGGGCGACGACCCGGTGTGGATCCGCCACTTCGACCAGGCCTACCTGGCGGACGAGCTCGCGCACTGCCACCGCGACCTCGGCCAGGCCGATGCGGCGGGCCGGCGGGCGGAGGAGGCGCTGCGGGGGCTCCCTGTGACGAAGGCCCGCCGACGGGCGATCGGCCTGCTGCTGCTGGCCGCGGCGCAGGTGCAGCAGCGGGAGGTGGAGCAGGCCTGCCAGACCGCCGCGAAGGCCGCTGACCTGCTGGGATCCCTGCGCTCGCGGCGGGGCGCGGAGTACCTGGAGGACTTCCGGACGCGGCTGGAACCGTACCGGGACGAAGCGGCGGTGAGGGAGTTCGGAGCGAGGCTGGAGGTCCAGGTGGCCTGACGTCGACACGCCGGGACCGGGTAGCGTGACCCGACGGCTGCGCGGGTTCCCCCACGGAGCGCGGACGTCGGAGAAGGCGAGAGGGAGTCCCGGTGACGGAGAACGGACAAGGGGGCGTCCCCCAGCCCGGGACGCCGCAGGCCGGGCAGGCGTGGGCCGCGCCCGCGTACGGGTTCCCGCCCGCGCAGGACCCGCAGGGCGCGGCGCAGCAGCAGGTGTACGGGCAGCAGGGCGGGCCGGTGCAGCCCGCCTACGTCCCGCCGCCGGAGCCCGGCGGCCCGGCGTACGGCTACCCGCAGGCGGGTCATGTCGCCGGCCCCGGATACGAGGGGCCGGGCGCCCCGCACGGCTACGGCTACCCGCCGCTGCCGGGCGCTCCGGCGGGGCAGGCGGCGGACGCGGCCGCGCCGTACGAGGCCACCCAGTACATGCCGCAGGTGGGCGGCGGCGGTCCCGCGGCTCCGTTCGCCCCTCCGGTTCCGGGGGGTCCGGGCGGGCCCGGCGCCATGATGGCCGGGGCCGAGACGCAGGCCGTGCCGCAGGTGGGCGGCGGCGCGCCGCCGTACGTGCCGCCGGTGCAGGCGGGCCCGGCCGCGCAGATGGCGGACGCGGCCACGCAGTACGTGCCGCAGGTGGGCGCCGGCGGCCCCGCGGCTCCGTTCGCCCCGGCCGTCGTGCCCGGCGTGATGATGGCCGGGGCCGAGACACAGGTCGTCCCGTCACTGGCGCCCGCGCCGGGCACCGATGCCGCCACCCAGTACATCCCTCCCGTTCCCGCGGGTGGTGCGGCGGATGCGGCGACGCAGTACATCCCGCCGGTGCCGGCCGGTGGTGCGGCGGATGCGGCGACGCAGTACATCCCTCCCGTTCCGGCGGGCGGCGCGGCGGACGCGGCCGCGCAGTACGTCCCGCCGGTGCCGGGCGGTGGGACGGGTGAGGACGCCACGCAGTACATCCCTCCCGTTCCGGCGGGCGGTGTGGCGGACGCGGCGACGCAGTACATCCCGCCGGTGCCGGCCGGTCCGGCCGGGGGTGTGGACGAGGCCGCGACGCAGTACATACCGCCCGTCCCCGCGGGGCCCGGCCCGGCCGGTCCGGCCGGCGGGGCCGAGGGGTTCGACGGGCTCTTCCGGGACGGCGGCGCCGACCCGGGGGCCGGGCACACCCAGCAGCTGCCGCCCGTCGCGGAGCCGGTGGCGCGGCGGACGCCGCCGCCCGCGCCGCCGCAGCGGCGCGGTCCGCGCCGGCCCCCGGCGCAGGCCGCCGCCCCGCAGCAGCAGTTCCAGGCCCCGCCCCCACCCCCGCCGGCGCCCGCGCCCGCGCGCCGGATCCCGCCCGCGGTGATCGCCGCCGCGGTCTTCGGGCTGGCCGTGGCCGGGCTCGGGGTGGGCGCCCTGCTCAGCGACGGCAAGGCGCAGAACAACGACCCCGTCTCGGTGCCCCCGGCGGCCGGCGGCTCCGCGGCCGCCGACGCCCCGGGCGGGTCCGCGCCGGTGGACCCGGCGCGCCCGCAGGCCGTCCAGCTCGACAACCTGCTCGCCGACGCCAACGACAGCCGCACCGCGGTGATCAAGGCCGTGGACGACATCAAGGACTGCAAGAACCTCGGCCAGGCGGCCCAGGACCTGCGCGACGCGGCCCGGCAGCGCGAGGAGCTGGTCACCCGCCTCCAGGACCTCAAGACGGACCTGCTCCCCAACCACGCCCGCCTCACGGCCGCGCTCACCAAGGCGTGGAAGGCCTCGGGGGACGCGGACAACAGCTACGCGGCCTGGGCGGACGACGCGGGCCACGACAAGGGCGGCTGCAAGGACGGCAAGGCCAAGCCGACCGACGACGCCGCCGACGGCAACAAGTCGAGCGCCGAGGCCACCAAGGCGAAGGAGTCGGCGGCGATCATGTGGAACACGATCGCCGCCAAGTACGGGCTCACCCGGCGCGACAAGACCCAGCTGTAGCGGGGTCAGGCCGAGCGCGGGGCCGATTCCAGGGTCGCGGTCATGTCCACGTCCTGCTCGCCGAGCTGTGCGACGAGTCGGCCCTGCTGGACGACCTGGAAGCTGACCCGGCCGTTCACCAGCCGCGGGAAGCCGGCCACCGCCCGCATGTCCTGGTAGCGCCAGCTCAGTTCCGGGGTGAGGTTGCCGGTCGAGATGCCCGAGGTCTGGTTGAGCATCCGGGCCAGCTTGCGGGGCGTGACCTCCTCGTCGGCCTTGAACTTCTGGACGACCTGGTTGAGGACCGTGTACGCGATCCAGGTGGTCTGGGCCCCGCTGTCGTCGGCCTCGACGGTGTCGTCGCCGAAGGCCTGGTCGCTGATCACCTTGCGCATCGGCGCCCACAGCGGGTCCGTCGACACCGGGTACCAGCTGGTGACGTAGGCGCCCTCGAAGGGGCTCTCCTTGCCGCCGGTGCGGTCGACCAGGGCCTGGCTGACGCTGCCGAGGACGGAGGAGATCTGCGGGTTGCGGTGGAGGGTGGAGTCGGCGCGGCGGAAGGCGTCGAAGAAGGTCTCGGTGCGCTCGCCGAGCACGGCCGTGACGCAGCTCTTGGACGACGTACCCCGGGCGGCGGTGGTGCCGGCGGCAGCCGGGGTGCCGGGGCTCGCGGTGGCCTTGGACGTGCCGTCGCCCTTGGCGGCGGGCGCCGGGCTCGCCGTCTCCTTCGTACCGCCACCGCCCCCGCCCGTGCCGCCCCCGCCCGTGCCGCCCCCGCCCGGACCGGCGTCGGCCAGGGCCTCGCGGGCCTGGGGCATCAGGTCCGCGGCGTCCTCGGCGGCCCGGATGTCGGAGGCCTCCGGCGTGCCACTGGCCTTCAGCCCCGCGTTCAGCAGCACCGGCAGGGTGTCCCCGGCGAGGGTGTCCGGGCGGACCAGGGACACCTGGGAGCAGGCCTTGCCGAGCTGGTGGCCGGCGCCGGCGAGCAGCGCGGGCTGGCCGCCGTTGACGGGATAGGACAGGGTGCTCTGGAACTCCTCCGGGGAGACCCCGTAGCCGCCGATGAAGGGGATGCCCTCGGCCTCCAGCGGGGCCATGAAGGCGCGCCCGTACTGGCTGTACGAGCCGACGACGGCCACCACCTTCTTCGTGATGGCCTCGCGGGCGCAGTCGGCCGCGCCGGTCGCGGTGTTCTTCTCGTTGCAGGTCAGGACGCGCAGCTTGCGGCCCTTGATGCCACCGTTGGCGTTGATCCAGCGTTCGTACGCCTTGGCCATGCCGGGCATGCCGGGCATGTTGGTGGCCTTGGTTCCCATGGGAGCGAAGGTCATGACCGTGAGGGTGTCCCCGGAGCCCCCCGAGCTCCCGGGGATCACCCCACACGCCGTGGTGAGACACGCACCCGTCGCTGCGGCAAGGAGCAGGCGGGACAGGGCGGTAGCGCGTCGGTTTTTGGTCATGTCCCACGACCATTCCGCCACAGGGGTAACTGGGTGCTGAGGTGTACACAACATCCGGTGACGCCCGGGTGAACGCCCGGGGGCGGGGTGGGGATAGGTGCGTCAAGATCGCATTTGTGGGGAACGTACGATCGAAAGCGTGACATTCGCCCAAGGTTCGAAGAACTCTTCCCGCCGCGGCGGCCGCTCCTCCACCATGGGCGGCATGCCCCTCAACGACATGCCGTGGTGGCGCTGGCGCAGCAACGTGCGCTCCGCGCTGCACATGCTCTCCGACCCCGCGTTCCAGGAGGAGGTCTGGCTCGCCGGCGTCGAAGGGTACGGGGACGTCACCGACGCCGTGTACCGCCTCGTCGAGGACACCTGGCTCGACAGCTGGTCCGCCGACAAGTACATAGGCACGATCTTCCGCGACGCGCAGGAGGCCGCCCTGGTCGACCTCGCGGTGCTGCGGGTCCTGCGGATCCTGCACCAGGTCGGCCCCGACGCCCCCGTGACCGCCTACCTCCACGACCCCGCCTGGCCCGAAGCCGTGCGGGCGTCGCGCGAGGCGCACGTACGGATGTCGACCGCCGACGGGGAGGACCCCGACGAGCCGCCCACCTCGGTGGAAGTGCTGAAAATCCTCACGCGCGCGGTGTGAAAGGCTATGGGGTCATGAGCGACCCGCAGCCCGGGGCCCGGCCCCTGCCCCAGTACGTCCTGACCGTCTCCTGCCCCGACAAGCAGGGCATCGTCCACGCCGTGTCGAGTTACCTCTTCATGACCGGCTGCAACATCGTGGACAGCCAGCAGTTCGGAGACCGGGAGACCGGGCTCTTCTTCATGCGGGTGCACTTCGAGGCGGAGCCGGAGGTCACGCTGGACAAGCTGCGCGCCAGCTTCGCGGCGATCGGCGACAGCTTCCGGATGGACTGGCAGATCCACCGCTCCGACGAGCGCATGCGGATCGTGCTGATGGTCTCGAAGTTCGGCCACTGCCTGAACGACCTGCTGTTCCGGGCGAGCATCGGCGCGCTGCCGGTGGAGATCGCGGCCGTGGTCTCGAACCACACCGACTTCGCCGAGCTGGTCGGCTCGTACGACATCCCCTTCGTGCACATCCCGGTGACGAAGGACACCAAGGCGGCCGCCGAGGCGCAGCTGCTGGAGCTGGTGCGCGCGGAGAACGTCGAGCTCGTCGTCCTGGCCCGCTACATGCAGGTGCTGTCGGACACCCTGTGCAAGGAGCTGAGCGGGCGCATCATCAACATCCACCACTCCTTCCTGCCGAGCTTCAAGGGCGCGAAGCCCTACCACCAGGCCCACGCGCGCGGTGTGAAGCTGATCGGCGCGACCGCGCACTACGTGACGGCCGACCTCGACGAGGGGCCGATCATCGAGCAGGAGGTCGAGCGCGTCGGGCACGAGGTCACGCCGGACCAGCTCGTCGCGGTCGGGCGCGACGTGGAGTGCCAGGCGCTGGCGCGTGCCGTGAAGTGGCACAGCGAGCACCGGGTGCTGCTGAACGGCTCCCGCACCGTCGTCTTCGCGTAGCCGGGCCGGGCGGGGCGGCGCCGCACGGCCCCGCCCCGCCCTTCCGGCACGGGCGCTACGCGTCCGGGTCGACGCCGCAGTAGGCGGCGAAGGCGGTGAGGATCTCGGGCTCCTCGATGCGGCCGTCGCCGTCCGCGTCCAGGGCCGCGGCCACCTGGGCCGCCAGGTCCGGGGCGGTGCCCAGGACGCGCAGGACGCGGGCCGCCGTCCGCGGGGTCGCGCCCGAGCCGTCCTCGTCCGCCACCGCGACCACCGCCGCCAGGAACGGCCGGGCGATCTCCGCGAACCGCTGCGGGTTGTCCCGCAGCCGCTTCGCCGCCCCGGTGACGAACTCCTCGCGGGACACCCGCTGGTCCCCGTCCACGTCCGCGATGCCGGCCATGCCCTGCCAGAAGGCCTCGGCGCCGGCGAACAGGGCCTGGCCGCGGTCCGAGCGTGCGGTCACACCGAATTCGGCCAGTACGGCCCGGGCGGCCGTACTGAAGTCCTCGCGATCGATGTAGCCGGATCCGTCCTGGTCGAAGGTGGCGAATCGGGAGGCGATCTTGCGCTCGTACTCTGCGCTGTCCATATGCGGCGTTCCGCCTTCACATGTGCGATGGGGTGCACTTGAGGTGCAGATCAAGACAGGCAGGAGCGTAAGCCCTCGATGGCCTGCGCGTTAAGCGGAGCGGTCGACGAGGTGGCCGCATCGAACCCGCGCACGGGGAGCGCGGCGGGGCGCGTACGCGTGTGCGCAGCGGGGACGGCGGATCCGGGTAGCACGCGGGTCGCGCTCGCGGGGGAGGTTCCCCCAAAACAGGCGCGCTCCAGCCGGTGGCGACTACATTTGACGGGTCGACACACGGCTGGAGGCACCATGGCGAAGGACGTTCCACCGCGCTGGGACCGCCGCATGCAGCAGCGTCTCGCCCGCGGTGAGGCCGCTGCCCTCGGCGAGCTCTACGACCGTTTCGCCTCGCTCGTGCACAGCCTCGCCCACCGGGTGCTCGGGGACGAGAAGGCCGCGGACCGCATCACCCGCGAGGTCTTCGGCTACATCTGGGAGAACCCCGACGCCTACGACCCCAAGCAGGGCTCCATGCGCTCCTGGGTCGCCCGGATCACCCAGGGCCAGGCCGTCGCCCGGCTGCGCCAGGCCGAACTGGGCCGGGGCTCGCGCGAGGAACTCGAACAGAAGGTGCGCAGCGCCAACGCCGCCGCCCGCGCCGACTACATCGTCACCTCCATGCCCGCGCCGCTGCGGGCCGCCCTGGAACTCGCGTACTTCAAGCGCCGCGACTACCGGCAGGCCGCCGCCGACCTGCAGATCAGCGAGGACGAGGCGCGGCGCCGGCTGCGGCTCGGGCTCCAGCTGCTGTCGACCGCCAACGTCCTCCCGAGGGAGGACACCGCCCCGCCCGGATACGGCCCACGCGGATACGGAACCACCCGATGACCGGACCCACCGATGACACCCCCGACGACGCGTACGAGCCCCCGGCGGGCGCTTCCACGCGGATACCGGGTCCCCGCGCGGCCGGTGACGACCTCGAACCGCCCGAAGTCCTGCCGGCCGCGCCGCCCACGCACGCCGTACTGAAGTCCCTGCTCGGGGCCTGGGCGCTGGCCGCCTGCTCCGCCGAGGAGACCCAGGCCGTCGAGGACCACCTCACCGAGTGCGCGCCCTGCGCCGAGGAGGCCCTGCGGCTGCGCGACGCGGTCGGGCTGCTGCACCCGGAGGAGAGCCTCGACCTCAAGCCGCTGCTGCGCTCGCGGGTGCTGGAGGACTGCCTGGGCAAGCGCCCGGCGCGCATCCCCGTACCCGTGTGGGCGACCCCGTACGACACCGAGACCGCACGGCTCGACGCCCTGCTGCGGGACTTCGGGGAGTCGGAGTGGGACACCCCGGTGCGGCTCAAGTGGTTCGAGGAGGAGCGCCGGCGCAGCCACCGCACCACGGTGGCGGGCGTGATCGGACACCTGCTCACGGTCGACGGGCTGGTGGCCACCGCGCTGGGCCTGGACGACCCGCTCGGCCCGCAGGCACCGGCGGCCGGTCCCACGGGCCGCACCGAGCACTTCTGGAACTCCGCCGCCCCGGCGGGCCGGAAGGTCCGCGAACCCTGGCGGGAGCAGGGGCACACCCTGGTCCGCACCGTCTCCTTCGCGGGCCGGGGCGTGGCCGAGCTGGCCGTGGACTACGGGGGCTTCGCGCTGCCGCTCGGCGACGCGTTCCTGGAGCGGGCCTTCGAGTGCTGGGTGCACGCCTGGGACATCGCGGAGGCGGTGGACTACCCGTACGAGCCGCCGTCCGGCCCGCACCTGCACCGCATGATCGACCTCGCGGCCCGGCTGCTGCCCGAAGCCCTGGCCGGCCGCCGCCGCGCGGGCCTGGCGGCCCCGGCCCGCGGGCTGGTCGCGGCGGGGGCTCCGGGGCGCACCCTGCACCTGGAGATCGAGGGCGCGGGCGGGGGCGGCTGGGACATCGCCCTGGACTCCCCGGCGGCGAAACCCTCGCGGGAGCACACGGTGGCGGAGGTCGCGCTGGACGGCCTGGAGTTCTGCCAGCTGGCCGCCGGCCACATCTCCCCGGAGGAGGCGGCGGTCGGCCAGACCGGCGACCGCGAGGCGATCCGCGACGTCCTGTTCGCGGCGGCCTCGCTGAGCCGGCTGTAGGGACGCGCGCACCCGTGCGCGGCTCCGGGGGTCCGGAGCCGCGCACGGGTGCGGGAGGGCCGTGGGGGCCGCTCAGTCGCGGGTGACCAGCATCTGGGCGGCACCGTCGGGCGTGCCGGTCAGGCTGACCTTGCGGGCGCCCTGGCCGGTGGACCTCCAGCCCTGCCAGGTGCCGTCGGCCTTGCGGATGTCGTGCCAGGCCTTGCCGTCGGTGCCGACCGCGAGGAGCTGGGCGTCGCCGTTGGGCAGACCGGTGATGGCGAGGCTGCTCGCGGAGAAGGTCGGGGCGCCGTTGGCCCCGTCCATGCGGCTCCAGCCCTGCCAGGTGCCGTCGGCCTTGCGGATGTTGTGCCAGGTGTTGCCGTCGGTGCCGACGGCCAGGAGCTGGGCGTCGCCGTTGGGCAGGGCGGCGATGGCGATGCTGCTCGCGGCGAAGGTGGGCGCGCCGTTCGCGCCGTCCGTGGCGTACCAGCCCTGCCAGGTGCCGTCGGTCTTGCGGACGTTGTGGTAGACGTTCCCGTCCATGCCGACGATCAGCGACTGCACGGATCCGTCGGGCATGCCGGTCGCGGCGACCTTCTTGGCCTGCCAGTCCCCGAGCCGGCTCCAGCCCTGCCAGCTGCCGTCCTTGAAGCGGACGTTGTGGTAGATCCCGCCGTTGTTGCCGATGGCCATGGTCTGGGCGTCGCCGTTCGGCATGCCGGCGATCGACATGCCCTGCGCGGCGAAGGCCGGCGCGCCGTTGGCCCCGTCCACGCGGTTCCAGCCCTGCCAGGTGCCGTCCGGGTAGCGGGCCGTGTGGTACAGGTTGCCGTCCTTGCCGGTGGCCAGCGTCTGGGTCGAGCCGTCCGGCGTGGACGTGATGGACTCCTCGGAGGCGTTGAAGAAGGCCGCGCCGTCGGCGCCGTTCAGGGGCTGGAAGGAGGCCCAGCCGCCGGAGGCGTCACGGATGGCGTGGTACAGGTCGCCGCCCTGGCTCACAGGGACGGTGGGGGTCTCGCTCAGACCGGCCGGGCCGACGAAGGCCAGGGCGCGGCCCGCGCCGACGGGGCTGGAGTTCGTCTTCCAGTTGAACCACTCGCGGAAGCGCACGCCGCCGCTCTCGTTGCCGCCGACGGTCTGGATGCTGTCGCCGCTGACCGCGACGACGATGTTGACGTGGTCGGCGTCCCCGTCGTTCAGGCTGCCGTCCCTGTCGTAGAGGACCGCGTCGCCGACCTGCGGCGTGCCGTGCAGGGTGCCCTTGTTCTTGCCGTACTGGTAGATGCTGACGGCTGCCGCGCTGATGCCGGAGGTGTTCGCGCCGGCCTTGTTCCACACCCAGCGGGTGAACTCGGCGCACCAGGCGCCGGGGTACTGGCAGTTGTAGTCGCCGCAGGTGCCCCCGACCTGGCCGCGGGCGATCGAGGCGACGGTCTGGGACTCGGCGTGCGCCGTGACCGCGGGCAGCGCCGTGGCCAGCAGCGGCGCGGCGACGGAGGCGGTCAGGGCGGAAGCGAGCAGGCGGGAGTTGCGGCGCGAGGACATGCGGGATCTCCAGGAGGGCGCGGTGGCCCGGGGCGTCGGGCGCGCGGACGTGTGGTGGCGCCGCGGAGAGCCGCGGGCGGGCCCGTTCGGGGGCCGGAAGGGGTGGGGCTGCGCACCGTGGTGCCGGTGGGACGGCTGCCCTGCAGGAACAGCGGTCGGCGGACGGCGGCGGAAGGGGTGGTGCGGTGGATCAGCCGGCGAGTTGCGGGCTCAGGCGGTAGGCGCGGCCCGCGCCGGTGCCGAGCACGGAGACGAGGAGGTCGTACGCCTTCTCGTGGGCCCGGTCCTCGTTCTCGGCGCGGACGAAGAGGGCCACGCTCAGGCCCGTGGGCAGCGGGCGCACCCGGACGTGTTCGAGGGCGTGCTCCGGGCCCGCGTGGGCCCACAGGGCGTCCTGGAGGAGGCTCGCCCCGTTCTCCGTACCCGGTGCCCCGGTGTGGCTGAGGAGGGGCAGCCGGACGAGGAGCATGACGGTCAGTCCCAGCTGATGACGCCAGCGCGGGCGGCGCAGGCGTGGATGCGGTGGAGCGGAGCGGTTTTCGGCATGGCGGTGCCCCCTGACGGCTGGTGCTGGTGGACCCGGAAGACGGACGTCCGGGCGTCGGGGGCGAGTCCCGCCCCTGCGGCCCCGGCTTCGGGTTCCTTTCCCGCCGCCGTTCCGGTGATCACCATCCTGCTGCCCGCGCAAGCCGCGCGGAAGGGGATCCGCCCGGCACCAAGAGGTCAGTCACCTTGGTGACAGCGGCCCCGCGGGGTCAGGAATAGCGCTCGCGCAGGCGGTACTTGAGGACCTTGCGCAGGGCGTCGTTGCGCGGCAGGGCGTCGACCAGCTCCAGCTGTTCGGGGAGCTTGTACGGGGACAGGCCCTGGGAGCGGAGGTAGGCCGTCACCTGGGGGAGGGTCAGCGGGGCCGCGCCCGCCGGCTGCTCGACCACGGCGCAGACGCGTTCGCCGCGCTCCTCGTCCGGGAGGCCGATGACGGCGACGTCGCCGACCGCGGGGAGCTGGTGGAGGAGGTCCTCGATCTCCTTCGCCGAGATGTTCTCCCCCTTGCGGATGATCACGTCCTTGCTGCGTCCGGTGAGGACCAGGTGGCCGGAGGGGGTGAGGTGGCCGAGGTCGCCGGTGATCAGGTAGCCGTCGGCGTCGAAGACCCCCGCGGTGTCCTTCCGGCCGAGGTAGCCCTGGCAGACCGCCTCGCCGCGCAGCCGGACCTCGCCGTCCGTGCCGGCGGGCAGCGGGGTGCCGTCGGGGGCGGTGATGCGGATGGACATGCCCTGCGGGGGGCGGCCCTCGGTGGTGGCGAGGTTCTCGGGGGTGTCGTCCGGGGAGCCCATGGTGATCATCGGTACCTCGGTCATGCCGTACCCGTGGGTGAGCTGGCAGCCCAGCTCGCGCACCACCGCGTGGTAGACCTCCGGCGGCTTGGGGGCGCCGCCGCCCGCGAGCAGGCGCAGGCTCGGGATGAGGGGCTCGGCGGGGTCCTTGCGCTGTTCGGCGAGGAACATGGAGTAGAACGCGGTGGAGCCGCCGGCGATGGTGACCCCGTGGCGGCGGTAGCCGTCCAGGGCGCCGGGCATCGCGAACTTCTCGAAGAGGACGGCGGGGAACCCGTACAGCAGCAGCATCACCGTGTAGTCGGGGCCGGCTATGTGGGCGTACGGGAAGGCCATCGAGCCGACGTCGGACGGGGTCAGGCACAGGGCGTGGGCGAGGCAGGAGCCGCCCGCGATCAGGGAGCGGTCGGTGTGCAGGACGCCCTTGGGGTCGGAGGTGGTGCCGGAGGTCCAGTAGATCCAGCGGACGGAGGTCCCGTCGGAGGGCGGCGGGGGCAGGACGGCCGGGTCGCCGTCGGGGAGGTCCGCGTACGCCTCGAACACGCCGCGCGCGCCGAGGCGGGCGGCCATCGCGGTGTGGTCGAAGCCGCGCCAGGTGCCGGGGACGGCGAAGTGCTCGGCCCCGGACTCGCGCAGGGCGAAGGCGACCTCGCGGTCGCGGTAGAAGGGGATCACGGGCGACTGGACGGCCCCGAGGCGGGCGAGGGCGGCCGACAGCAGGACGGTCTCGATGCGGGTCGGGAGCTGCCAGGCGACGACGGTGCCGGGGCGCACGCCCCTGCCGTACAGGCCGGCGGCGACGCGTTCGGCGCGGTCGCGCAGGGCGCCGAAGGTGAGGGTGCGGTCGGCGGCGGGGTCCTCGGCGGCCTCGATGAGCACCGGGGCGTCGGGGGTGAGGGCGGCGCGGCGGGCGATCAGCTCCCAGAGGGTGCGGGAGCGGCCCAGTGCGGTGGCGGCCGCCTTCGCCGCGTCGTGCGTCGCCGTGCCGTCCGTCGCCGTGCCGTCCGTCGTCGTCATCGCGGACCTCCCCTGGGCGTGCCGGCCCGAGGCCAGCTGACGGTTAGTCAGATCAAGGGCAGAGCGTAAGGCGCCGGCGCTTGTCGGTCCAGGGGTGGCGGGGCTAGCTTGTTTCTGACGATCCATCAGATTGGGGAGCGCGCACATGGCACTGGAACTGCCTCGGATCATCAGCGTCGACGACCACGTGATCGAGCCCGCCCACCTGTTCGACGTGTGGCTGCCCGCGAAGTACCGCGACCGCGGTCCCAAGTCCCTCACCGCCGGCATCGGCGAGCTGGAGTACACCGGCGGCAAGTACGTGATCTCCATGGACCCCGACGGCCCGCCGACCGACTGGTGGATCTACGAGGACCTGAAGTTCCCGTACAAGCGCAACATCGCCGCCGTCGGCTTCGACCGCGACGACATGACGCTGGAGGGCATCACCCGCGAGGAGATGCGCCGCGGCTGCTGGGACCCCAAGGCCCGGCTCCTCGACATGGACCTCAACCACGTCGAGGCCTCCCTCTGCTTCCCCACCTTCCCCCGCTTCTGCGGGCAGACCTTCGCCGAGGCCCACGACAAGGAAGTCGCCCTCGCCTGCGTGCGCGCCTACAACGACTGGATGGTCGAGGAGTGGTGCGGCGACAGCGGCGGCCGGCTGATCCCGCTGTGCATCATCCCGCTGTGGGACATCGACCTCGCCGTCGCCGAGATCCGCCGCAACGCCGCCCGCGGCGTGCGCGCCGTGACCTTCTCCGAGATCCCCACACACCTGGGTCTGCCGTCCATCCACTCCGGCTACTGGGACCCCTTCTTCGCCGTCTGCCAGGAGACCGGCACGGTCGTCAACATGCACATCGGGTCCTCGTCGCAGATGCCCGCCGCCTCCCCCGACGCCCCGCCCGCCGTCCAGGCCTCGCTGAGCTTCAACAACGCCATGGCCTCGATGATGGACTTCCTCTTCAGCGGGGTCCTGGTGAGGTTCCCGGCGCTGAAGCTCGCCTACAGCGAGGGGCAGATGGGCTGGATCCCGTACGCCCTGGAACGCGCCGACGACGTCTGGCGGGAGCACCGCGCCTGGGGCGGGGTCCGCGGCCTGATCCCCGAGCCGCCGTCCACGTACTACTACCGGCAGATCTACTGCTGCTTCTTCCGCGACAAGCACGGCATCGCCTCGCTGGACGTCGTCGGCCGCGACAACGCCACCTTCGAGACCGACTACCCGCACGTGGACTCGACCTTCCCGCACACCAAGGAGGTCGCCCTCGACCACGTGGCGGGCCTGGACGACGAGACCGTGTACAAGCTGATGCGCGGCAACGCCATCCGCATGCTCGGCCTGACCCCCGACGAGGCCCGCTGATGGACCTGGCCCACTCGGAGGAGGAACGGGAGTTCCGGGCCCGGCTGCGGGAATGGCTCGCCAAGGCGCTGCCCGAACTGCCGCCCAGGCCCTCGCCGGACGACTGGCCCGGCCGCCGCGCCTACGACCTGGGCTGGCAGCGCCGGCTGTACGACGCCGGGTACGCGGGCCTGCACTGGCCCGTGGACGCCGGCGGGCGCGGCGCCACCCCGACCCAGCACCTGGTCTTCCTGGAGGAGACCGAGCGCGCCGGCGCCCCTTACGTCGGCGCGAACTTCGTCGGCCTGCTGCACGCCGGACCGACGATCGCCGCCGAAGGCACCGCGGAGCAGCGGGCGCGCTGGCTGCCGCCCGTGCTGCGCGGGGACGAGGTGTGGTGCCAGGGATTCAGCGAGCCCGGCGCCGGCTCCGACCTGGCGGCGCTGCGCACGCGGGCGGTGCGCGACGGTGACGCGTACGTGGTCACCGGCTCCAAGATCTGGACCTCGCACGCGGAGGTCGCCGACTGGTGCGAGCTGCTGGTGCGCACCGACCCGGCCGCGCCCCGGCACCGGGGGATCTCCTGGCTGGCCATGCCGATGGACGCGCCCGGGGTCACGGTCCGGCCGCTGCGCACCCTCGCCGGATCGGCCGAGTTCGCGGAGGTGTTCCTGGACGAGGTGCGGGTTCCGGTGGCGAACCGGGTCGGCGCCGAGAACGACGGCTGGCGGGTCACGATGGTGACCCTCTCCTTCGAGCGGGGCACCGCCTTCGTCGGCGAGGTCGTCGCCTGCCGGCGGACGCTGCGCGCGCTGGCGCGGGCGGCGAAGGCCAACGGCCGCTGGGACGACCCCGTGCTGCGGCGCCGGCTGGGCCGCCTCCACGGGGAGTTCGGCGCGCTGTGGCGGCTCACGCAGTGGAACGTCAGCGAGGCTCAGGGCCCGGGCGGGGTCCCCGGCGTCGGGGGCAGCGTCTTCAAGCTGGCGTACTCGCACGCGCGCCAGGAGCTGTACGACGCGGCGGCGGAGGTGCTGGGGGCCGGCGCCCTGTCCCTGGAGGAGGAGTGGACGGCGGAGCGGCTCTCGTCGCTCTCGTACACGATCGCGGCGGGGACCTCGCAGATCCAGCGGAACATCGTCGCCGAGCGGATCCTCGGCCTGCCGAAGGGGCGGTGAGCGGTCGTGGACTTCCGGCTGACGGAGGACCAGCGGGCCCTGCGGGCGGGCGTCCGCGACCTGCTCGCGGGGCGGTACGGCCGGGAGGCGCTGCGGGAGTCGGTGTCCGGCGGCACGTCCGTGGACCGGGGGCTGTGGCGGGAGCTGGGCGGGGCGGGGTTCTTCGCGCTGCGGCTCCCCGAGTCCGAGGGAGGGGTCGGGCTGGGCCTGCCGGAGGCGGTGCTCGTCTTCGAGGAGGCCGGGCGGGCCCTGCTGCCCGGGCCGCTGGTGGCGACGCACCTGGCGGCCGGCGCGGTCCCGGGGGCGGCTTCGGGCTCGGCGGTGGTGACGGCGTTCGACCTGGGCGGGCCGCTGGTGGCGCACCTGGGGGAGGCGGACGCGGTGCTCGGGCTGGAGGGGCCGCCGCCCGCCGGCGAGGCGGTCCGCTCGGTGGACCCGCTGACCCCGCTGTGGCGGTCCGCCGGGGTGCCGCCCGCCGGGTTCCGGGAGGAGGGGGCGCTGCTGACGGCGGCGCTCCAACTGGGCAGCGCGCTGCGGACGGTGGAGCTCGCGGTGCGGTACGCCGGGGAGCGCGAGCAGTTCGGGCGGCCGATCGGGGGCTTCCAGGCGGTCAAGCACCTGTGCGCGGGGATGCTGGTGCGCGCCGAGGTGGCCCGTACGGCGGTGTACGCGGCGGCGGTGACGGGTGACGCGGCCGAGATCGCGGCGGCGAAGCTCCTCGCCGACGAGGCGGCGGTGCGCGGCGCGCGGGACTGCCTCCAGGTCCACGGCGGGATGGGCTTCACCTGGGAGGCGGACGTGCACCTGCACCTGAAGCGGGCCTGGGTGCGGGCGGAGCAGTGGCGCACGGCGGCGGAGGCCGAGGAGCTCCTGGCGTCCCGCCTGGGGGAGGAGGCGGAGGAGGATCCCCGGGGGCCGAGGGCATAGCAGGCTGTTACGGAAGGGGCACGGGACGAACGACGCGGGACTCATGTCCGATTACAGAGAGTTGATATCGGTTTGTGTCCTGCGCCCTCCCCGATACGGCCCGGAGGCGGGGGCGTGCCACGGTACGCTCCCACGATGCGAGTGGTTGAGCGGCACGAGCGGCATGGGCGTCGCACAGTATGCACCACGCCTACTCCTTCGCGATGGAATATGCCCGAAGCGCTTGTTGTGGTGACTGTATGTCAACCATGCTGCTCGACAAGGGGATCACGGTCGGTGATCCCGCCCTGTCGCGAGGCGAAGTGTCCGCCGGTTCGGATGGTGTGAGCGGTGCAGGTGCTTCAGGTACAGCTGGAGGTAGGACCGGACCCCGCCGAGGTCGGCCGGGCGCGCCGGTGGGCGCGTTCCCGGCTGGCGGGGTCGGGGATAGGGGACGACGAACCGCTCGCGGAGACGCTGATCCTGCTGATCTCCGAGCTGGTCACGAACGCGGTCGTGCACACGGGCTGTCCGGCCGTGCTGCGGATGCTCCTCGGGGGGCCGGGCGTACGGGTGGAGGTCGCCGACGCGAGCGACCGCGCCCCGGCCCGCCGGCAGGCCGGGGGCGACGACACGGGCGGGCGCGGCCTGGAGCTGGTGGACGGCCTCGCGGACCGGTGGGGCTGGCAGCGCGAGGGAGCGGGCAAGCGCATCTGGTGCGAGATCGACCGCGCGGCGGAGCAGGATCCGGCGGCCCCGGCGGGTTCTCCGAAAAAAGTGGTGCTGAAGCGGGAACCACGCGTGTACCTCTAACGAGGTGTTGACGGTTCGTCACGGGTTGATCACCCTGGTGGTGAGCGATTCGTCGCGAGGGGACGCCAAGGGTCCTGTGCCTTGACGAGTGCGGGTCGTGGGGTGGCGGCTGCCGTGCCGCGCTCGGGGCGTGCACGACCGCATGCCGCCACCCGCAGGTCGGTCCGCCACATCACCACCACGGCCGACCTGCCGGCCCTGGAACCCGCCCGCGGCGCCATGCGCGGGGGCGCGTCCTCAGGAAGCGGGGGACGACCGGATCCGGCGCGGTGCGATGACGCGCACGGTGGCGCCGCGGGAGCGGAGCCAGGATTCCAGGGCGGCGCCGGACAGGGGGTGGGGGCCGGAGGGCGTGGTCAGGGTGGCGGGGCCGGTGAGGGTGCCGGTCAGGCCCGCGACGAGCGTGGTGTCGTCCAGGGCCACTTCGAAGGTGTTCTCGCCGAGTCGTGCGCCGGTGAGGTCCGCGCCGCGGAAGTCGGCGTGCAGGAGGGTCGCGCCCAGGAGGCCGGCGCCGCGCAGGGTGGCTCCGCGTGCGTCGGCGCCGTAGAGGTCCGCCCGGGTGAAGTCGGCGCCGTCCAGGGCCGTGCCGCGCAGGACGGCCCCGTCCAGGTCGGCCCGTACGAAGCAGGCGCCCGTGGCGTCGGCGCCGGTGAGGTCGGCGCCCTGGAGGTGGCTGCGGTGGAAGTCGGTGCCGGTGAGGCGGGCGCCGGTCAGGCGGGTGCCGCAGAAGAGGGAGCCGGAGAAGTCCGCCCCGGCCACGTCGGCGCCGCTGAGGTCGAGGGAGGAGAGGTCGACTCCGCCGGGCCTGCCCTCGGCGCCCTCCTCGACCCACTTCCACAGCCAGTGCGCCGCCTCCGGGTCGACGGGCAGCAGTACGCGCCAGGGCAGGACGGCCGGGCGGCGGTGGCGGTACCAGGAGGTGGCCGACGGGTCGGCGCCGAGTTCCTCGCCGGCGTCGTCGACCGTCAGCTCGCGGAAGCGGGCGTCGAGGGTGGCGAGGGCGCTGCGCACGGGTCCGGGGAGGGCGGGCAGGGCGGCTTCCAGGCGGTCGCGGGCCTCCAGGTCCTCGAGGTACATGTCGGCGCCGTACCAGCGTGTGGGGGGCCAGCCGGCGGCCATGCGGGAGACCAGCGCCTCCCAGGGGTGCAGGAGTGCGCGGTGCGCGCCGAGGGCGTCCGCGAGGGGGGTGCGGGGCGGCAGGCCGTGGACGACGGCGGGCAGTCCTTCCACCTCGGCCTCGGGGAAG
Organism: Streptomyces sp. NPDC096136; assembly: GCF_044763325.1. Classification (NCBI taxonomy): domain Bacteria; kingdom Bacillati; phylum Actinomycetota; class Actinomycetes; order Kitasatosporales; family Streptomycetaceae; genus Streptomyces; species Streptomyces sp. NPDC096136. Next base: position 212,837 of record NZ_JBIWFZ010000010.1, read on the forward strand.
GCGGGAAGCCCGGCCTGGACGGCGTACACGCGGAACCAGGGCTGGTCCTTCGCGACGTCGAGGTCCTCGATGGCCGCGTAGGTGGCCCGGCCCTGTGGAAGGAGCACCTTGCGGATCCACGGCTCCCTGCCCCACTCGACCAGCACCGGCGTCCCCGATTCCCGTGCCAGGGCGGCGGCGAGCTCCTCGGGGGCGGGGGGTGCGGTGACGGCCGGGGTGGCGTAGACGTTCAGCATCCCGCGCAGGTCGCCGGCGCGGAGGATCTCGTACTCGCAGGTGACCAGGGCGGTGTCCCAGTTCCGGCCGTCGACCGTCCCGTCCGGGGCCACGTCCACCCGCGCCGCGGGCACCCCGAACCCCTGGGCGAGGGCCCGGGTGAGGGTGTCCGCGTCGGGTGCCGCGGCCGTGAGGAACCCGTACGCCGTCCCGTTCATCGCCGCCGCTCCGTCGTCATCCGTCCAGGGTGTCAGCCTCGGGGCGCCGGCCCGTACCGGTTTTCGATGCCCGCGACGACCAGGGCGAGGCCCTCCTCGAAGCCCGCGTCGTAGTCCTGGAAGAGGTCGGCTCCGGCGCCGGCGGCGAGGGGGTAGTCGGCGAGGCGTTCGGCCCGCTCGGCGACGTCGAAGCCTTCGCGGCGCTCGCCGGGGAGGGGTTCGACGCCCTGTTCCTCCGTGACGAAGCCGAGGGTGAAGAAGTACGCCGTGGTCGTGGCGCGGACGGCCTGCGGGAGCGTGAAGCCGGCTTCGGTGAGGGCGCGGAGGTTCGCCTCCATCCCGGCCGCGTGCTCGGTGCCGGTGAAGCGGGAGCCGCTGAAGACCTTCGCGCCGTCGCGGTAGCGGAGCAGGGCGGCGCGCAGGCCGCGGTTGGCGGTCAGGAGGCGGTCCTGCCAGGAGAGGCCGGGGGCGAGCGGGGAGTCCGCCGTCATCCGCCGGTACATCTCCGTGGCCATCTCGTCGAGCAGTTCCTGCTTGTTCTTGAAGTGCCAGTAGAGGGCGGGCGCCTGGACGTCCAGCTCCTTGGCGATCGCGCGCAGGCTCAGGCCGTCGAGGCCGACCTCGTTCAGGAGGCGCAGGGAGGTGTCGACCGCCTGCTCCTTGTCCAGTTTCGGAGATCTGCGCATAGCCACGCTTGACAGTTTAACAGCGTTAAGTGCATGGTTCGGCAGTCGGAACTTAACACCGTTAAGGAGAGTGGCCGTCATGGGAGCGAACGTGGACGTGGACGTCGACGTACTGGTCGTCGGGGCCGGGGCCGCCGGGCTGGCGCTCGGGGTCGACCTCGCGCGGCGGGGCGTACGGGCCCTGGTCGTGGAGCGGGCCGACGGGCTGTTCCCCGGGTCGCGCGGCAAGGGGATCCAGCCGCGGACGATGGAGGTCTTCGACGATCTGGGCGTCGCCGGGGCCGTACGGGCCGCGGGCGGCCCGTACCCGGCCCGGATGATCTGGCAGGACGGGAAGCGGCTCGGCGAGCAGGCGATGTGGGACGAGACGCGGCCGCAGGAGGGCTCGCCGTTCCACGAGCCCTGGATGGTGCCGCAGTGGCGGACCCAGGAGGTCCTCTTCGCCCGCCTCACCGAGCTGGGCGGGCGGGTCGCCTTCGGGCGGGAGCTGGTCGGGATCACGCAGGACGGGGAGGGGGTGACGGCCGGGTTCGCCGACGGCGCCCCCGTCCGGGCCCGGTACGCGGTCGCCGCCGACGGCGGGCGGTCCACGGTGCGGCGGCTGCTCGGGATCGGGATGACCGGCGAGACCGTCGACCCGGACCCGGTCCTGGTGGCCGACGTGCGCATCACCGGCCTCGACCGCGACCACTGGCACGTCTTCCCGCCCGCGGGCGGCGAGGGCTTCCTCGCCCTCTGCCCGCTCGCCGGGACCGAGGACTTCCAGCTCAGCGCCCAGACGACGCAGGGCGGCCCGGCGATCGACCTCTCCCTGGAGGGGCTGCGGTCCCTGATCGCCACCCGGTCGCACCTGGACCCGGGTGATCTGACGGAGGTCCGCTGGGCCTCCGACTTCCGGCCGCGGGCGGCGCTGGCCGACCGGTTCCGGGCGGGGCGGGTCCTCATCGCCGGGGACGCCGCGCACGTCCACTCGCCCGCCGGCGGGCAGGGGCTCAACACCGGCGTGCAGGACGCGTACAACCTGGGCTGGAAGCTGGCCGCGGTGCTGAGCGGCGCCGCGCCGGAGGCGCTGCTCGGCACGTACGAGGAGGAGCGGCGTCCCGTCGCCGCCGAGGTGCTCGGCCTGTCCACCCGGATCCACCGCGGCGAGGCCCGCCGCGGCGCGGCCACGCGGCAGCTGGGCCTCGGCTACCGCGGCTCCTCCCTGGCGGTGGAGACCCGCACGGCCCTGCCCGCCGAGGCCCTGCGCGCCGGCGACCGGGCCCCGGACGGGGCGTGGGGGGAAGCGCGGCTCTTCGACGCCTTCCGGGGGCCGCACTGGACCCTGCTGGTGGTGGGAGAAGCCCCCGCGGCGCAGCTGCCGGGCGTACGGACGGTACGGATCCCGTCGTACGGGGCCTACGGCGACGGGGTGTTCCTCGTCCGCCCCGACGGCTACGTGGGCTGGGCCGGCCCGACGGCGGAGGGCCTCGCCCCGTACGCGGCCGGTGCCGGGGTCGGTGTCGGCTGAGGGGCCAGCAGGGTCTTGGTGCGGCGGTGCGGGGCCGGTGGTCGCGGTCGGTTTCCGGGGGTGGGGGAGGGGGCCGCGATCGCGCCGACGAGTCCGGCCGCCTTGAGCTCGTCGAGTTGGCTCAGGCCCGCCTCCCTCAGCTCCGTCCCGCCCGACGGGATCGGGTCCGTCGGCTCCCGGCGCGGGTCGCGGCCGAACAGTTCGTCCCGCTGTGCGCCCCGCAGGGCCCGTCGCCCGCCGCGTTGCGCGGCTCGTAGCCGGCGTCCGGGTCGCCCGCCGAGGCGCAGAGTAAGCCCAGGACCTGCTCGCCGCGCAGTACGCGCGCGTACCGGACCGGGTGTTCCGTGCTGCTTTCGTAGTCCTCGCCCGCCGGCTCGTCAGGGACCGGTTTCATGAGCCGCTTCCAGCGTGCGGGGATCTCGAACGTGCCCCACGAGTCGTCGTGCTCCGCCCCCTCCACCCGCAGGTCGGCGAAGCCGTCCGCGGTCGGTCGGGCGGGCTTGGCGGCGTCTCCCGGGTCGACCACCGAACCCGTCAGTTCGGAGATCCGCTTCAGCGCGGCGGCGAGACGCGGCGCGTTCTCCGCGGCCCCCTCCGGCTGCGGGCGGAGGCGGCGTTCCTGACGTCCGACAGCAGGCGGAAGGCCTCCGCCACGGCGGCGGAATCGACGGGACCGGACACGGGGGAAGGCTTCCGGAACCATTCGCCCACCGGGTCGGACGTGATCACTGGCTGCGCCTACCCCGCGACCGGCGAACCGCGGCTTCCGGAGCGGTCAGCGGCGCCAGAAGATGTGGTGGGTGACGCCGCTCGGGCTCGGGGCCACGTCCATGTGGAAGCGGTCGAGGAGTTCGTCCGGGGACTTCCACAGGCGGGAGCCCGCGCCGAGGTCCACCGGGGAGACCGCGACGTGGAGGGTGTCGACCAGGTCAGCGTCGAGGAACTCGCGGATCGTGGACGGGCCGCCGCCGAGGCGGACGTCCTTGCCCGCGGCCGCCTCGAAGGCCCGGGCCAGGACCGTGGCCGGGTCGGCGTCGGTGAAGTGGAAGCTGGTGTCGGAGAGGGTGAAGGAGGGGCGCAGGTGGTGGGTCATCACGAACACCGGCGTGCGGAACGGCGGTTCGTCGCCCCACCAGCCCTGCCAGTCGAGGTCCTGCCAGGGGCCCCGGTGGGGGCTGAACTTGTGGGCGCCCATGATCTCGGCCCCGATGTTGCGCCCCCAGTCGCGGGTGAAGTAGTCGTCCAGGCCGCGGCTGCCGCCCGGCTCGGTGCGGTTGGGCCAGCTCGCCGTGGCGCCGGCCCAGGCGAACAGGGTCGCGGGGTCGATCCCGTCGCCGAAGGGGCGTTCCAGGCATTGGTTCTCGCCGGCGCCGTAGCCGTCCCGGGTGACGTTGATGTTGTGGGCCCGGAGGAGTTGCTGGGTGGGCATGGGGTGCTCCCGTCTTCGTCGGCCGATGGAGGTGAGACTGCCGGGGAGGACGGAACTCATCGGTGCGGGCCCGGATCGACGCGCGGACATGCCGCCTTCGGAGTAACGGGTCCCGGCCGCGGCCGCCCTGACGGAGGCATGTGTTCCGTGGTCGTGCCCGGGGCACATGGATGCGCGGCGAGCCCGTCGCCCGGGCCGACGACGACAGGCCGTCCTGGCAGTGCGGAGGAGGCTGACCGGCTACAGGACCGCCACCGGCGCGACCGGCGTCCCCGTGCCGCCCGTGAAGGGTTCCGGCATGGCGGACAGGAGGAAGGTGTAGCGGGACGCTTCCGCACAGGCCGTGGACAGGGCCTCCAGGTTCCAGTTCTGGCCCTGGTGCATGCCCATCTCGACGAGGTCGAGGGCGTGTACCGGGAGCCAGAGGTTCTCGATTTCCGGCGGGAAGATCTCGAAAGTGAGGGTGTCGTTCGCGACGGCCGCCACGTCGCGGGCGTGGAACCACTGCGGGGTGCGGACCGAGAGGCCCGGTGACGGGAAGCCGTAGCCGTGCTTGTCGCCCGCCAGGTAGACCTGCATCTGGCCGGTGCGGACGAGGACGACGTCCCCCGCGCGGACGGTGACCCCGCCGAACTCCTCCGCCTCGGCCAGGTCCCCGGGGGTGACGGCGTGGCCCCCCGGGAGCCGGTCCAGGCCCTTGGCGCGGGCGACGTCCAGCAGGACCCCGCGCGAGACGATCGGCGTGGCCTTGTCGATGCCGCTGAACTGGGCCCGGGCGTGCGCGGTGATCGTGGAGGCGGGGCGGCCGTTGTAGATCCTGCCCGAGTGGGAGACGTGGGTCAGGGCGTCCCAGTGGGTGGCCGCCTGGAGGCCCATCGTCACGGCGTCGTCGCTGCAGGCCACGGTGCCCGGGCCGAAGAGCTCCTGGTTGATCTGGACCATGGTGTGGAGCGGGTTGATCCGCCCCGGGATCAGGCCGGCCTGCACCCCGTCCTCCTCCAGCGGGAGGGCCAGCGGGACGCGGCGCCCCGTGCGGACCTCGGCGGCCGCCGCCCGGACGACCTCCTCGGTGATCAGGTTCAGGGTGCCGATCTCGTCGTCGGCTCCCCAGCGTCCCCAGTTGTTGACGCGCTTGGCGATCTCGTGGAACTCGGGGGGCAAGGTCATGGCCGCCATCCACTCCTTGGACGAACAGGGGCTTGTGGGAAGGGATCTGACTGGTCATAGAATCTAACGGACCGTCAGAAAAAGCGGGAAGGGGCCGGACGTGGGGAACTTCTTGGCAGGCAAGGTCGTCGCCGTCACCGGCGCGGGCCGGGGCATCGGCCGGGCCGTGGCGCTCGCCGCCGCCGCCGAGGGCGCCAGGGTCGTCGTCAACGACTACGGCGTCGGGATCGAGGGGAACGCGCCCACCAGCGAGGTGGCGGAGGACGTCGTCAAGGAGGTCCTCGCGGCCGGCGGGCAGGCCGTCGCCGTCGCCGACGACATCTCCACCATGGCCGGCGGCCAGCGCATCGTCGACACCGCCCTCGCCGAGTACGGGCGCATCGACGGGGTGGTGTGCGTCGCGGGCATCCTGCGCGAGCGGATGCTCTTCAACATGTCCGAGGAGGAGTGGGACCCCGTCGTCGCCACGCATCTGAAAGGTACCTTCACCGTCTTCCGGGCCGCCTCCGCCGTCATGCGCCGGCAGGGCTCCGGCACGCTCATCGGCTTCACCAGCGGCAACCACCAGGGCTCCGTCGCCCAGGCCAACTACAGCGCCGCCAAGGGCGGGATCATCTCCCTCGTCCGCAGCGCCGCCCTCGGGCTCAGCAAGTACGGGGTCACCGCCAACGCCGTCGCCCCCGTCGCCCGGACCCGGATGTCCGCCAACGTGCCCATGGAGCTCAAGGAGATCGGCGAGCCCGAGGACGTCGCCGCGCTCGTGACGTACCTGCTCAGCGACCGCGCCAAGGCCGAGGGGATCACCGGGCAGGTCTACACGGTCGCCGGACCGAAGATCGCCGTCTGGGCCCAGCCCCGCGAACTGCGCGCCGGGTACGCCGAAGGGGCCTGGACCCCCGAGAAGATCGCCGACTTCCTCCCCGGCACCGTCGGCACCGACCCGATGCCGATGCTCGCCCAGCTGGAGGCCATGGCCAAGGCGGCCGCCGCCAAGGACCGCCCGAACGCCTGAGGGTCGGTGGAGAGGGGGAAGGCAGAAGGGGAAGCAGCGTGGACTTCAGCTTCGGGCCGGAGGCCGGGGAACTGCGCGCCCGCGCCCGCGCCTGGCTCGCCGGACACCTCGTCGGCCCGTACGAGGAGGCCATCGGCCTCGGCGGGCCCGGCAGCGAGCACGAGGGCGTCGGCGCCCGCCGCGCATGGGAGCGGGAGCTCGGCCGCGGCGGCTGGATCGGCACCGGCTGGGACGCCCCGGCCGGCGCCTACGGACAGCAGCGGCTCTCCCTCACCGGGCAGGTGGTCTGGGCGGAGGAGTACGCCGCGCAGCGCGCCCCCGGCCGGGTCGGCCACATCGGCGAGAACCTCCTCGCCCCCACCCTCCTCGCCCACGGCACCCCCGAGCAGCGGGCCCGCTTCCTGCCCGGCATCGCCCGCGGCGAGGAGCTGTGGTGCCAGGGCTACAGCGAACCCGACGCCGGGTCCGACCTCGCCGGGCTGCGCACCGCGGCCGTCCGGGACCCGGCGGACGGGCTGCTGCGCGTCACCGGCCAGAAGATCTGGACCTCCCTCGCCCGCGAGGCCGACTGGTGCTTCGTCCTCGCCCGCACCGAGCCCGGCTCGCGCCGCCACCGCGGCCTGTCCTTCCTCCTCGTCCGGATGGACCAGCCGGGGCGGGTGGAGGTCCGGCCCATCCGGCAGATGTCGGGGACGGCCGAGTTCAACGAGGTCTTCTTCGACGGGGCCGTCGCGGAGGAGGTCGTCGGCGGCGAGGGCAACGGCTGGACCGTGGCCATGGGACTGCTCGCCCTGGAACGCGGGGTCTCCACCCTGGTCCAGCAGATCGGGTTCGCGGCGGAACTGGAGCGGGTGGTCACGGCGTACGCGGCTTCGGGTGCGCCCGATCCGGTGCTGAGGGAGCGGCTCGTACGCCAGTGGGCCGAGCTGCGCACCATGCGCTGGAACGCCCTGCGGACCCTGGGACGGGTGGGGGACGCCGGCGCGCCGAGCGTCGCGAAGCTGCTGTGGGGCGGCTGGCACCGGCGGCTCGGCGAGCTGGCGGTGGCGGTCGGGGGCGCGCGGGCCACCGCCGGGCCGGGGGCCTGGGTGCGCGGGGTCCCGTACGAGCTCGGACTCGACGAGGAGCAGCGCCTGTTCCTGTTCACCCGGGCCGACACGATCTACGGCGGCTCGGACGAGATCCAGCGGAACATCATCGCCGAGCGGGTGCTCGGCCTGCCTAAGGAGCCCAGGTGAGAGGCGTCGTGTTCGACGGCAAGCAGGCCCAGGTGGTCGGGGACCTGGAGATAAGGGACCCGGGGCCGGGGGAGGTGCTGGTCGCGATCACCGCGGCCGGGCTGTGCCACAGCGACCTTTCGGTGATCGACGGGACGATCCCCTTCCCGCCGCCGGTGGTGCTCGGGCACGAGGGGGCCGGGGTGGTCGAGGCGGTGGGGCCGGGGGTGACGCACGTGGCGCCCGGCGACCACGTCTCCCTGTCGACCCTCGCCAACTGCGGGGCCTGCGCGGACTGCGACCGCGGCCGGCCGACGATGTGCCGCCGGGCGATCGGGATGCCGGACCGGCCGTTCTCGCGGGGCGGGCAGCCGCTGTTCCAGTTCGCGTCGAACTCGGCGTTCGCGGAGCGGACCCTGGTCAAGTCCGTGCAGGCGGTGAAGATCCCCGAGGACATCCCGATGACCTCGGCCGCGCTGATCGGCTGCGGGGTGCTCACCGGAGTGGGGGCCGTGCTGAACCGGGCGAAGGTGGGGCTCGGGGAGACCGTCGTGGTCATCGGGACGGGCGGGATCGGCCTGAACGTCATCCAGGGGGCCCGGATCGCGGGCGCGTCGGTGATCGTGGCCGTGGACGCGAACCCGGCGAAGGAGGCGGTGGCGCGGCGGTTCGGCGCGACGCACTTCGTGGACGCCTCGGCGGCCGGGTCCCCCGCCGACACCTCGGCGGCCGTCCGGGAGGTCCTGCCCACCGGTGCGGACCACGCCTTCGAGTGCGTGGGCAGCGTGAAGCTGATCCGGCAGGCCGTGGACCTGCTGGACCGGCACGGGCAGGCGGTGCTGTTGGGCGTGCCCGGGTTCAAGGAGGAGGCGTCGTTCCTGGTCTCCTCGATGTACCTGGACAAGACGATCATGGGGTGCCGGTACGGGTCCTCGCGCCCCCAGCGCGACATCGCGCTGTACGCCGAGCTGTACCGGCAGGGGAGGCTGCTGCTGGACGAGCTGGTGACGGAGGTCTACCCGGTGGAGGACTTCGCGAAGGCCGTGGACGACGCGCAGCACGGGCGGGTGGCGCGGGGCGTGCTCACGTTCTGAACGGGGCCCGGCGGGTGCCCGGCGGCCCGGCGCGCGTCCTGCGCGCCGGGCCGTTGGGGACGGGGCGAGGGCCGGGGGCCTGGATCAGTCGGCCAGGCGGCCGAAGCGGCCCTGGTGGAAGAGGAGGGGATCGCCCTCGCCCTCCGCGCCCATGGCCTCGACCCGGCCGACGACGATCAGGTGGTCCCCGCCGGTGTGGACGGCGTGGATCCGGCAGTCGATCCAGGCGGGGACGTCGTCGAGCTGCGGGGACCCGGTGGCCGGGGCCGGCCGGTGGGAGACGCCGGCGAACTTGTCGGCGCCGCTGACGGCGAAGGCGCGGCAGAGCTCCCCCTGGTCCGCGCCCAGGATGTTGACGCAGAACACCCCGGCGCGGGCGATGCGCGGCCAGGTGGTCGACGTACGGGCCACCATGAAGGTGACCAGGGGCGGGTCGAGGGAGAGCGAGGCGAAGGACTGGCAGGCGAAGCCCGCCGGACCCTCCTCGCCGTCGGCGGGCGGGGCGGTGATGACCGTGACCCCGCTGGCGAAGTTGCCGAGGACGGCCCGGAACTCGGCGGGGCTGACGGGCGCGCGCTCGTCATCGCCGACGGCCCGCAGGTCGGGGCGCGGGAGGGCGTCGGCGTGCGCGGAACCGGGCTCCCCGGCCGCGGAGGTGGGGGAGCCGACTGACCTGAGGTATCGGACGACGGTGGCCGCCATCCCTGCGTGTCCCATCACCCTCCGATTGAACCTGACGGATCGTCAGATGAGAAGGGGCGGGGAAGCCCGGGGTGGGGGCGGGGCGCGGCCGAGGGCGCGGTGACGCCGAACGGGTGAATCCGACCGGCCGCGGCGGCCCGTACGCCCTTCGGCGGGTGGGGGGTGGGCAGGGTGGCGAGCGACTGCGTGGCGCCTACCTGTGGAGGACCTGATGCTCGGCACCGACTTCCGTACCGGATCGCCCAACTGGCTCGACCTCGGCAGCCCCGACACCGGCGCGGCCGCCGCCTTCTACCGGGCGGTCTTCGGCTGGGACTTCGCCTCCGCCGGTCCCGAGGCGGGCGGGTACGGGTTCTTCCAGCAGAACGGCAGGACCGTGGCCGCGCTCGGCCCCCTGACGGAGGAGGGGGCGGACCCGGCGTGGACCGTGTACTTCCAGAGCGGCGACGTCCGGGCCACCGCCGACACGGTGCTGCGCGCGGGCGGGAAGATCCGGGTGGCGCCGATGGACGTGATGGGCGAGGGCTGGCTGGCCCAGTTCACCGACCCGCAGGGCGCGCGGTTCGCCTGCTGGCAGCCCGGGAAGACGGGCGGGCTGGAGGTGGCCTCCGCCGAGAACAGCCTGGTGTGGGTGGAGCTGCACGTGCCGGACCCGGCGGCGGCGCTCGTCTTCTACGGCCGGGTGTTCGGGTGGCGGTCGGCGGAGATGGAGACGCCGGGGATGACGTACCGGGTGCTGAGCACGGCCGACGGCGACCAGCAGGGCACCTCCTTCGGCGGGGTCGCGCCGCAGGGGGAGGGGGCGGGCGGGGCGTCGAACGTCCTGCCGCGCTGGGTGCCGTACTTCCACGTGGCGGACGCGGACGCGACCGTGGCGGCGGTGGAGGGCGCCGGGGGCGTGGTGCTGATGCCGGCGGCGAACGTGCCGGACGTCGGGCGGATCGCCTGGGCGGCGGACCCGGCGGGCGCGGTGTTCGCGGTGCTGAGGCCGGACCCGCGGATGTAGCCGGGCGGCGGGGCGGCGGGCCCCGCCCCTCACCGTCCGAGGTACTTGGGGGTGCGGCGCTCCACGAAGGCGGCCACGCCCTCGTTCGCGTCGGCGGTGGTCATGTTGAGCTCCTGGGCGGTGGCCTCGGCGGCCAGCGCGGCGGCGCGGTCGCTGTCCAGGGAGGCGTTGACCAGCTGCTTCGTGAGCGCGAGCGCACGGGTGGGGCCCTGGGCGAGGCGCTCGGCCCACTCCCGGGCGGCCGCCTCCAGTACGTCGGCCGGCACGACCTTGTTGACGAGGCCGAGGCGGGCGGCCTCCCCGGCGGGCACGGCGTCGCCGAAGAACATCAGCTCCTTGGCCTTCCGCGGGCCGATGAGGCGGGGCAGCAGGTACGCGCCGGCGCCGTCGGGGACGAGGCCGCGGCGGACGAACACCTCGATGAAGCGGGCCCCTTCGGCGGCGATGACGAGGTCGCAGGCGAGGGCGAGGTGGGCGCCGATGCCGGCGGCGGTGCCGTTGACGGCGGCGATGACGGGCTTCTCGCAGTCGAGCACCGCGGTGACGAGGCGTTGCGCCCCGAGGCGGATCATGCGGGCCACGTCGCCGGCGACGCGGTCGGCTGTGCCGCTGCCGCTGCCGCTGCCGCTGCCGCTGCCGTTGCTTCGGAGGTCGGCGCCGGCGCAGAAGCCCTTGCCGGTCGCGGTGAGGACGACGGCGCGGACGGAGGGGTCGGCGGAGGCGTCGGCGAGCAGCGCGATGACGCGCTCGCGCTGGTCCCAGGTGAGGGCGTTCATGGCGGCGGGGCGGTTGAGGGTGATCCAGGAGACGTTGTTCTCCAGGCGGTGCCGGATCTCGTCCGAGGGCGTTTCGGGGGGCATGGGGGCTCCGTTCGGAGAGGGGGTCGAGTGGAGGTCCGGTGGGGTCGTCCTCTGCGGGTGGCGTGCCGCTGCGCGGGGCGGAGTTCCCCCACCCGCCCCGCTCCCGCTCACTGGGGCTCCGCCCCGGACCCCGCGCCTCGAACGCCGGCGGGGCGGTGAACAGCCCCGCCGGCGTTCGAGGCGACGGGCGCGCAGCGCCCGTACGGGTCCGGGCAGAGCCCGGGGAACGGGGGAAGGGCGGGTAGGGGACACCGCCCCGCGCGGCGGCACCCGGTCAGTGGCAGACGGCCAGCGCGTCCAGCGCCACCGCCCCCTGGCCGCGGGGGAGCACCATCAGCGGGTTGATGTCCAGCTCGGACAGCTCGTCACCCAGTTCCAGCGCCATCCGCTGGACCCGCAGCACCACCTCCACCAGCGCGTCCACGTCCGCCGGCGGAGCCCCCCGTACGCCGTCCAGCAGGGCGGCGCCGCGGAGTTCGCGGAGCATCGTGCGGGCCTGGTCCTCCCCGAAGGGCGGTACGCGGACCGCCGCGTCGTGGAGGACCTCCACCAGGACGCCGCCCAGGCCCACGGTGACGGTCGGGCCGAAGAGGGGGTCCCGGGTGACGCCGACGACCATCTCGACGCCGCGTTCGACCATCTGGCAGACCAGGATCCCGTCCAGCGGGATGTTCTCGTAGCGGGCGATGTCCGTCAGCTCGCGGTAGGCGTCGCGGATCTGGCTCGCCGAGGTGAGGCCCACCTTGACCAGGCCGAGTTCCGTCTTGTGGGCGAGCTGCGGCCCCGAGGCCTTCATGACGACGGGGTAGCCGACCAGGCCGGCGGCGCGGACGGCCGCCGCCGCGCTGGTGACCAGCTGTTCGCGGGGCACCCGGATCCCGTAGGCCCGCAGCAGCTGCTTCGCCGCGTGCTCGCTGAGCTGCTGGCCGGGGCGCATCAGGGCGGCCGCCTTGCGGTACGAGGGGGAGGGGGTGCGGGGGGCCTCGTCGAAGGGGGAGCGGTAGGAGGCGGTGAAGCGGTGGTGGCCGAGGTAGGCGCGGACGGCGGTGATGCAGTTGCCGAAGGTGCGGAACGTGGCCACGCGGGAGGAGCCGAGGAGGGTGGAGCGGTACGCCTCCTCGGTGCCGACGGGTGAGCCCCAGATGACGCAGACCAGTTTGTCGGTGGCCTCGGCGGCGTCGACCAGGTCCTGGGCGAGCCGGTCGCTCATCGGGGGGAAGGGGCCGGTGATCGGGCAGATCAGGACGCCGACGGAGGGGTCGGCGAGGATCGCGTCGATGATCTTGCGGCCGCGCCAGTCGCCCACCGGGTGGCCGCCGTTGTCGACGGGGTTGGCGACGTTGAGGTAGGGGGGTATCCACTGGTGGAGCTCGGCCTGTTTGGCCTCCGAGAGGGTGGGGAGGGTGAGGCCGGCCTCGGTCGCCAGGTCGGAGAAGTGGGCGCCGGTGCCGCCGGATATGGAGTAGACGACGACCCCCTCGGCCTGCGGGGGCCTGGCCCGGGCGAGGAGGGCGGCGGTGTCCTGGAGTTCGTCGAGGCCGTCGACGCGGATGACGCCGAACTGGCGCATCGCGGCGTCCACGACGGTGTCGGCGCCGGTCAGCTTGCCGGTGTGGGAGGCGGCCATGCGGGCGCCGGTCTCGGTGCGGCCGACCTTGACGGCGACGACGGGGACCCCGTTGCGGGCGGCCCGGTCGGCGGCGAGGAGGAAGGACCGGCCGTCCTTGAGGCCCTCGACGTAGCAGGCGATGGCGCCGACCTCGGGCCGCTCGGCGAAGTAGGAGATGAAGTCGGCGGTCTCCAGGTCGGCCTCGTTGCCGGTGGGGGCCCAGTGGGAGAGGCGGATGCCCAGCTCCTGGAGGGTGTAGACGGGCCGTCCCTGGTGGCCGGACTGGGTGATCAGGGCGATGGCCGGGCCGTCGAGGTCCTCGCGGAACTCCTGGAAGGCGTTGAGGTTGGTGTTCGGGCCGAGCAGGCGCAGCCCCGAGCGCCGGACGGCGGCGGTCAGCCGGGCCTGGGCGGCGGCGCCGCTCTCGCCGGTCTCGGCGAAGCCGGAGGCGAAGGCGACCGCGAACCTGATCTTCGTGTCGGCGAGTTCCTCGATGACCGGGACGGGGTCGGCGACGAGCAGGACGGCGAGGTCGACCCGGTCGGGCAGCTCGGCCACGGAGGCGTGGCACGGCAGTCCGAAGACGGAGGTCCGGGTGGGGTGCACGGGGTGCACGCGGGCGCCGACGCGTTCGGCCCAGGCGATCAGCTGCCGGGTGATGCCGGTGTTGGGCCGGCCCTCGGTGTCGGAGGCGCCGATGACGGCCACGGACTCCGGCCGGAAGAACCGGTCCAGGTCGGGTACGTCGGAGTGCAGGGGCCGGCCGCTGACGTCCCGTTCGGCCGCGCTCCCGGCGGCCGGTGCCGCGGTGGAGTGGACGGCCGTCCTGGGGGTCTCCCCGCAGGCCTCGACCCGTGCGCGGAAGTCGGTGGTGAGGGTGCCGTGAGTAGATCCAAGCATCGCTTCGCCCGCCCTGCTCGATGAACCTCGATGGAGTCGTCGGTAGCTGACGTGTTGTCAGATTACTGAACTGACGCGCCGTCAGGAACAGGGATGCGCAGGAAAGGTGGTGGAGGTGGTGTGCCTGAACCGTGGCAGAGGTGTTCGGGCGCCGTCCAGACCGGATCCGGCCGAGGCCGAGCCCCCGGCCGCCGTGCGGGCGGGGATCAGCGGGACAGGGTCTTCGCCACGCGCCGTGCGTCCCGGGCCAGTTCGCGGAACATGCCGCTGATCGGGTTCGTGTAGCCGGTGAAGTGCAGGCCCGGGGCGTGCGGGGCGGTGCGGGAGCCGTGCGCGCGGGGGCGGCCGCGGCCGTCCAGTACGTCCAGGTGCCCGACCAGGGCTTCGAGGCCCCGGCGGTAGCCCGTCGCGGCGATCACCGTGTCCGGGGTGAGCTCCGTGCCGTCGGCCAGGACCACCCGGTCGCCGTCGAAGGCGGCCACGGCGGCCACGGGTTCGACCCGCCCCTCGCGCACCGCGTCGATCAGGCCGACGTCCTGCACCGGGATGGCCCCCTGCCGCGCCCTGCTGTACAGGCCCGGCGCGGGCCGGGGGAGCCCGTGTGCGGACAGGTCCGGGATCGAGGCCTTCGCCACCAGCGCCCCGAGCCGGTCCACGAGCCGCACCGGCAGCCTGCGGACGAGGATCCCCGTGCGCTGCGCCGGCCAGCCCAGCGTCGAGCGGCGCACCAGGTGCGGGGCGGTGCGCACCGCGAGCCGCACCCGGGCCGCGCCGCCCTCGGCGAGGTCCACGGCTATCTCGGCCCCGGTGTTGCCGACGCCGACGACCAGCACGTCCCGCCCCGCGTACGGCGAGGGCTCGCGGTAGGCGGAGGCGTGCAGCAGCCGGCCGGTGTACGTGTCCGCGCCCGGCCAGTCCGGCAGGTGCGGGGTGTGGTTGAAGCCGGTGGCCACCACCACGGCCCGGGCCGCCAGCAGCCGCCCGCCGGAGGCGTGCAGGGTCCAGCCGTCCCCGTCGGCGGCGCGCTCGATCCGGGTCACCTCGACGCCGGTGACCAGCTCCAGCCCGTGGTGCTCGGCGTACTTCTCCAGGTACCTGACCACGTCGGCCCGCGCGACCCAGCGCCCGAAGCGGCGCGGGATCGCCAGCCCGGGCAGGGCCGACAGGCGCCGGGTGGTGTGCAGCCGCAGCCGCTCGTAGTGGCTCCGCCAGGAGGCGCCGACCGCGTCCGACTTCTCGACGACCACGGCGCGCACCCCGCGGGCGCGCAGCGCGGCGGCGACGGCGAGGCCGCCGGGGCCCGCGCCGATCACGTACACGGGGCGCGGCTGGGTGCTGGTCAGATCGGGTGCGGGCGCGGACATGGGGAGTGAGCGTATCGACACACAGCGTTGTTGGGTCTCGGACGAGGAGGGAATCGATTGCGGATCGGTCACGGGGGCGGGCGGTGGCGGTCCGGGTCCGGCGCGGCCTGGCGGCAGAGTGGATCGAACCCTGACAAAGTGGGCGTCCTGGCCGTGGAGAGGAGCGCGTGATGTGGCAGCCCGACGGGTGGGACGTACGCGTCCGGCTCGGTGTCCTCACCCCCCACGCCGACGTCGGCCCCGAGTCGGAGCTGCGCGCCATGGCCCCGGCCGGGGTGGGCCTGCACTACGCCCGGGTGCCGTTCGGCGGGATGGGGCGCGGCGGCGTGATGGAGGCGACGATCCCGCTGGCCCCCGTGCGGGCCTTCGCCGAGCCCCCGCAGGTGGACGACGCGGCCGGGCTGCTGGCGGCCGCGCCGGTGGCGGTGCTCGCGTACGCCTTCACCAGCTCCTCGTACGTGATCGGGACGCGCGGCGAGGCGTACATGCTGGCCCGGCTGCGCGAGCGCGCCCACGGTCTGCCGGTGGTCGCCACCTGCGCGGCGGCCGTCGAGGCGCTGCGCGCCCTGGGGGCCGGGCGGATCGCGCTCGTCGACCCGCCGTGGTTCGACGAGACCCTGAACGAGCTGGGCCGCGGCTACTACGAGGAGGCCGGCTTCGAGGTCCCGTACGCCGCCCCGTGCGGCCTGCCCGGCGGGCAGGGGCAGGTCACCCCGCAGGGGCTGCACGACTGGGTGGCGGGGTGGGTGGGCGACGCGGCGGAGGCCGTCGTGGTCGGGGGGAACGGCTTTCGCGCGGTCGGTGCGATCGAGGCCCTGGAGGCCACCCTGGGCCGCCCGGTGCTGACCGCGAACCAGGTCCTGCTGTGGTCCGCCCTGCGCGCGGCGGGCGTGGGGGCGGACGGGGTCGAGGGGTACGGGCGGCTGTTCACGGAGGTCGTCTGAGGCCTTGCGGGATCCGCCCCGATCCGCTGAACTGACGTACCGTCAGATCGAGTGGAGGGTGGCGGTCCATGCAGACCATCTGGCTCAGCGGGGCCGAATGGCTCGCCGTGCTGCGCATAGGCCTCGGCCTGTGGTGGCTGGAGAGCTGGCGGCACAAGGACAAGAAGGGCTGGTTCGAGCGCGGCACCGGCATCGCCTGGGCCGCCGACGTGGCGGGCAGGCACCGCTGGTCCTTCGTCAAGACGGGCTTCGCGACGGTCGTCGAGCCGCGCCCGCGGCTGATGGCGTACGTCGTCGTCTACGCGGAGCTCGCACTGGGACTGGGCCTGGTGCTCGGGTTCCTGACCCCGGTGGCGCTGGTCGGCGGACTGCTGCTGAACCTGCTCTACCTGGTGCTGATGATCCACGACTGGGCCGAGCAGGGGCAGAACTCGATGATGGCGCTCGTCTCGGGCGTCGCGTTCTTCGGCGTCTCCTGGCAGACCTGGTCCCTCGACTCCGCGACGGGGATCCTGCTGTGAGCGCCGCGCGGTACGACCTGCCCGAGGCCGACGCGTTCACCCGCCCCTACTGGGACGCCGCCGCCGAGGGGAGGCTGCTCCTGCGGCGCTGCGCCGACTGCGGGCGCGCCCACCACTACCCGCGCGAGTTCTGCCCCTTCTGCTGGGCCGGCGAGGAGCGGGTGGCCTGGGAGGGGGCGAGCGGGCGCGCCACCCTCTACACCTGGTCGGTGGTCCACCGCAACGACCTGCCGCCGTTCGGCGGGCGGGTCCCGTACACGGCCGCCGTGGTCGACCTGGAGGAGGGGCCCCGGATGATGACCGAGGTCGTCGACTGCGCGGAGGGGGACCTGCGCATCGGCATGCCGCTGCGGGTCGCCTTCCGGGAGGCGGCCGAAGGGGTGTGGGTCGCGGTGTTCCGCCCCTGAAAGGGCCGTTCGTCCGCGTGTCGACCTCTGAAAACCCTCAACTCTCTTGTCCGCGGCAGGGCCCGGCGGACAGGATCAAGCCAGGCGAAGCGCTCTCGCCCATCCTCTGACCAGGGATGTTCCACCGCACCGGCTGAAACGGCGCGGTGTGTCGCGGGGCGCGGGAAAGCCTTTGTGCTCAATGAGGGGAAATTCAGGAAATGATGAGCATTTCGCGCAAGCTGAAGACGGGCGCCGTCACCGTCGCCGCCGCGATCGCCCTGCCGGTCCTCGGCCTGGCCACCGCCACGCCGGCCGCGGCCGGCAGCTGCGACTTCGGCGGTGGCGCCGGTGACAGCTGCACCTCGCGGTTCGTCCCGACGGCGTCGAACTGCGCCGGCATCTTCGACTACCTGCGCTCGCACGGCGGGAACATCGGCAAGATGAGCAACACCTTCCAGAACGAGTGGCGCCAGTGCGCGGCCAGCCGCATCGCCGGCGGCTTCGGCAAGGGCTGACCGGCCCCGGCCCACGACGGCGCCCCCCGCGGTCTCCGCGGGGGGCGCCGTCGTCTGCGCGCAGGGGGAGCCGCGCGTTCACGGCCAGAGGAGCTCGCGGGTCCAGCCGTCCTGCCCGTCGCGGCGGTAGCGCAGGCGGACGTGGCGGCGGGCGGCGTCGCCCTGGAAGAACTCCGCCTCCGACGGGTCCAGTACGTACCGGGTCCAGGTCGGGACCGGGGCGTCCGGCTCGGCCGCGGCCCGCTCCCAGGCGGCGGCCGAGGCCTCGGCCAGCTCCTGCGGGGAGCCCAGCACCTCGCTCTGCCGGCCCGTCAGCGCCGCCGCAAGGGCGCCGCGCGAGCGGACCGCCAGGTCCGCCCGGCTCTCCCGCGGCCCGCACGCGGTCACCCGGCCCCGCAGGCGGACCTGCCGTCCCACCGCGGGCCAGTAGAAGGCCAGCGCCGCCTCCGGCCGCCCCGCCAGCTGGCGGCCCTTGGCGCTGGTGGCGTGCGAGGCGAAGTGCCAGCCCCGCGCGTCCGCCTCGTGCAGCATCAGGATCCGCACGTCGGGCCGCCCGTCGGCGTCCACCGTCGCCAGGCTCATCGTGTGGGGCTCCGCCTGACCCGCCCGGGCGGCGTGCACGAACCACTCCCGGAACAGCTCCAGGGGCTGCCCGGGCGCCGATGCCGGGTCGAAGGCGGGCAGGGCGGTGTCCCAGACGCGCAGGGAGTGCAGGACCTCGTGGAACTCGGAATCACCGGTCATGGCGACAGGCTAGTGACCCGGTCCGCGGGTCCGGCCGCCGGCGTGTCGGGCCCCGGGGGCCGCGGTCGGACGCCCGTGCGCCCCGCCGGGGACGACGGGCGACGACGGGCGACGACGGGAGTTCGACGACAGCCCCTAGGGTGCCCCCATGGACATCCCCAGAGCCGCCGCCCGCACGCTGGTCCCGCTCGCCGCGGTGCCGGTCCTGACCGCGGCCGTCGCCGCGTCCTACGACCGGCCCGGCGGCCCGGCCCTCGCGGCCGAGCTCGACCACCCCGTGCTCCTCGCCGCCCTGGCCGTCCTCATCCTCACCGCGGCCGCCCTGCTCGCCTCCCGCCGCCCGGCGGTGCGCAAGGGCGCCGGCCTCGCCCTGGCCGGGGCCGGCGCGGCCGGGGTGCTGGCCGTTCCGGCGTACGCGGTGATGGCCGACCCCTTCCCCGACCTTGAGTGGGACGTCCGGGCCCCGGACGGCTCGGCCCGCCGACTGGTGGTGGAACGGGGGCCGGGGCTGACCGACCCGGTCTGGAGCATCCACGTCGACGCCGGCTCCTTCCCCACGGCGCGCCGCTGGCCGGTGGCCTCGTACGTCTCCCGGTACCCCAGGGGCGTCCTCCAGGCCGAATGGCGGGACCCGTCCCACATCCGCCTGGTCGACCTCGACCACATCCACCACGACCTGCGCATCGCCCCGGACGGCAGGCCCCTGGACACGCTGGACTGGTAGCGGGCCCCGGCCCCGCGCGCCCGTGCGGTCAGGCGATCGGGACCGCCGTCCCCGTCACCTCGATGCCCGCCGCCGGATCCGCCGGCACGCCCACCGTGATCAGGCTCGGCCGCCCCATGTCCACGCCCTGGTGGACGGTGAGGACCGCCGGCACCTCCACCAGCCCCAGGCTCCGCAGGTACCCGCCCAGCGCCGCGGACGCCGCGCCCGTCGCAGGATCCTCCACCACGCCCCCCGGAGGGAAGGGGTTGCGGGTGTGGAAGACGGTCGGCGACTCGCGCCGGACCAGGGTGATCGTCGTCCAGCCGCGGCGCGCCATCAGCGCGCCCAGCGCCGCCATGTCGTAGTCGAGGTCCGCCAGCCGCTCCCGGCTCGCGGCCGCGATCACCGGATGCCAGGCCCCCGCGTACGCCGCCCGGGGCGGCAGCGCCGGGTCCAGGTCGGCGGCCGACCACCGCAGGGCGGACAGCAGCTCCGCCAGATCGGCCTCGGAGATCTCCTCCGTACGCGGTGCGACGCTCACCAGCGTGGCGACCACCGCCCCGTCCGGCCCGGCCGAAGTGGTCACCGGGACCGGGCCGGCCTGGGTGTGCAGCAGCAGTTCGCCCACCCCGTACCGCTGGGCGTGGGCGACGGCGGTGGCGATGGTGGCGTGCCCGCAGAACGGCACCTCGTTGCGCGGGCTGAAGTAGCGCACGTCGAGCTCCCCGTCCCGCCGGGGAACGGCGAACGCCGTCTCCGAGTAGCCGACTTCCGCCGCCGTGGCGGCCATCGTCGCCTCGTCCAGGCCGGTGGCGTCCAGCACCACACCCGCCGGGTTCCCGCCGAGCGGATCGGTGCTGAAGGCCACGTAGCGCAAAAGATCCATGGGCAGAACGTAGCGGGGGTCCTCATGGAGCGTCAAAACCCGCACGGCATGCGGAAGTTGACGTACGGACGTGCATCCGTTCACGCCCAGGTGAGCAGCTGCCCGTTCGTCCCCACACCCACCGCGAACCCGAGCGCGATCCGCCGGGCCCCCCGGCTCGGCCGCACCGCGTGGAAGAACCGCGGATCCAGCAGCAGCGCCTCGCCGACCTGCGGGGCGAGCTCGACCGACTCGGCGCCCCGCACCACCGCCTCGTCGTACCCGTAGTACGCGGACAGCCGGTGCGCCTCGTCCTCCGGCTGCCAGCGGTGGCGCCAGATGACCGTCTCCCCGCCCTCGGGCGGCACGCTCAGGTACAGGTTGAACGCGAACTGCCCGATCAGCGGCACGTCCAGCAGGTCCCCCGCGTACTCGCGCAGGGCGTCGTCGAAGTGCACCTGGAACCCGCCGTTCGGCTCCCTGGCCACCCCGTCGCCCATCTCCAGCCCGCCCCGGCGGCCGACCGCCACCCCGCCCGGCCAGGCCGCGGCGAGCGCCTCCCGGCTCGTACGGAACGGGTCGAAGGACAGGCCGAGGCCCCGCCAGGCCTCGCGGTGCCCCTCCAGCGCCTTCCAGTAGCCGTCGGCGACCCCGCCGTCCGCCATGTGGTCGCTGACCCCGACCCCGAACCGCATCACCGGCGGATCGATGCGGTCCTGCTGGTACGAGTCGAACGGCCGCGCCTCCAGCGCGCCGAGCACCTCCGCGCACCGCTCCCGCGCGAGGAAGCCGGGCACCCGCACCGCCGCGTACCGGCCGGCGGCGAGGCCGGCGAGCAGCTCGTGGGTGAACGCGGGCGCGGTGACGGCGCGGAAGAACGGGTCGTGCGACGGGGTCGGTGGCGCCGAAGGCGCCGGTAACACGCTCTGCGTGGATCGTCCTGCCTGTTCTGACGTCATTCGACGGCCCCCCGGGCACTCGGAAAGACAACAGGGAACAACGGCACTCACACGGGATGCGTCCCACTGGTCGTACGGAAGGCGGACTTGGCGTCGAGTTCGAGTGCCTGTCGTCCGGCCTCCAGCGCCTCCATCGCGATCCGTCGGCCGACCTCCGCCTGGAGCTCCTCCAGAGCGCTCCCCGGCGCACCCCACCTGAGGGACCGGTCGTCGTTCGTATCGGCCGGGACGGCAGTCATCGGCGGACCTCCGCGCATTTCGGTGTGGGACGCGTCACACAGAGTGAGGCACCGTCAGGCTACGCGCAAGTCCGCACCGGGCGCCGGAATTCGCCCCGAATCCGGGTGGATGACGGACGTCCACCGGCCCCTCACGTGGGCATCTCGCGCAGCGTCTTCTCCAGCAGCGCCCTGGCCTGCACCGACAGCGGATGCTCCGAGGCCACCACCCGGTCCAGGTCCCGCACCAGCGCCTTCAGGCGCTCGACCGCCTCGCTCGTACGCCCGCGGATCCCCAGCAGCACGAGTACGAACGTGAACCGGAACCTCATCACCATGTTCGAGTCCGACGGCTGCGACGCGTCCCGCAGCGCCTCACCGATCACCTGCTCCGCCTCGTGCGCCCGGTCCAGGCCCAGCAGCGCGTGCGTCAGCGTCTCCCGCGCCCGCAGGATCTCCGGCGTCGACGGCGGCCAGTGGTTGCGCCGGCTGATGTCCAGGATCTGCCGGGCCTCCGCCTCCGCCTCCCCGTGCGCGCCGAGGGCCAGCATCGTCCGGGCCAGGGTGTTGCGCATCACCAGCGTGTCGTAGTGCTCCCGGCCGCGCACCTCGTTCTCGGCCTCGACGATCGAGCGCAGCATCGCCTCGGCCTCCTCCTCCCGCCCGGACTGCTCCACGATCGACCGCGCCAGCTTGTGCCGGCTGGCCAGGGTGTCGGCGTGGTTCTCCCCCAGGACCCGGGTGCGCGCCCCCACCACCCGCTCCAGCACCCGCTCCGCCTGCGGCAGCTGCTCCCGGTCCAGGTGGATGCGGCCCTGCTCGTGCCGCAGGCCCAGGATCTCCCGGTCGTCGACGTCGAACCCGAAGGAGGCGCAGCGCTCCACCATCGGCAGCACCAGGTCGTACGCCGGCCCCAGCAGCCCCGTCGCGATCAGGTAGCGGGAGGTCAGCCGGGCCAGCTCCAGGGCCTCGGCGCGCACGGTGCGGTCCGACAGCTTCAGGTCGCCGAGCAGGCACGCCCGGGAGACCTCCATCGCGTGCGGGGCGAGCGCGGCCCACAGCGGCCAGTTGGCCGGGTGGTCGGGATTGCGCAGGTGGGCGGCCGACAACACCATCCGCACGGCCAGCCCGTAGTAGTCCGAGGCCCGGTCGCGCACCTCCTCGTCCTCGCGCAGCACCCCGTGCACCACCGGGTGCATGGCCAGGACGTGGGCCAGATCGCGCTCCCCGACGCCCTCCCGCTCGTACGCGTCCACCAGGCCGAACTCCTCCAGGCCCGCGAGGGCGGCGCCGGTGCGCGCCGGGCTCGCACCGGGGAAGAGGGGGGAGCGGTCGAGGGCCGCACCGGCGAGCAGGCAGCGGTAGGGGACCGGGGCGATGCTCAGGCAGGCGAACACCTTCAGCAGGGTCGCCGCCTGCCCCACCCCCCGCCGGCCCAGCAGGTCCAGGGCGATCCCGCAGGACTTCTCCACGATCTCCCGCCCCAGCAGCTCGCTGAGGTGCGGCCCGTCCTGGCCCGCCGCGGTGCCGACGCGGGCGGCGACCGTACTGCGGAAGGCCTCGAAGTCGCGGATGTCGCTGTCCAGGGAGATCCGGCTCTCGCTGACCGCCCTGATCACGTCGGCGGCGTGGCGCAGCGCGAGCGGCAGCCCGCCCAGCTCCCGCGAGAGGCGGCGCGCGTCCTCGTTCGTGCCGCCCAGGCCGCCGGTGCGCTCCAGCAGCATGGACGCGCCGTCGTTCTCGTCGAGCAGCGGTATCCGGTGGATGCGCAGCCCGTCGCCCCAGGTCTGGGGCCGGCGCGCCCGGCTGGTGACCAGCACCGTGCCGCGGGCGTTCTGCGGCCGGCGCAGCCAGCCCGTCCCGCTGGAGACGTCGCCGTCGCGGGGGCCGAGGCGCGCGGGGTCGTCCGCGTTGTCGAAGACCAGCAGCCAGGGGTCGGGGCAGTCGTTGAGCAGCGTCCACACCAGGTCCATGGCCGTGCCCAGCAGCCAGGCCCGCTCCACGGTGATCGACGGGGCCCCGAGGTCGCGGGCGATCATCCGCATGCGCAGGCTCAGCTCCGGCATCGACACCCACCACACCCGGCGCCCGTCCCGCTGCGCGCGGTCGGCCGTCTCCAGGGCCAGCCGGCTCTTGCCGGAGCCGCCCAGCCCGGTGAGCACGTGGACCTGCTGGCGGGCCTGCTCCGACAGCAGGTGCGCCACCAGCCCGAGCCGCTCCTGGCCCTTCAGCTGGCCCTCCTCCAGCCGCCCGTAGGGCGGCGGCGGGAACGGCGCCAGGTCCAGCTCGTCGCCGGGGCCCTCCGGCGGAACGGCCCACTCGTCCGCGCTGACGGACGGGCCGGGCGCGGGCACCTCGGACTCCTCCCGCCCGGGCTCCCCCCGGGCCACCTCCAGCAGGGCGCCGCGCACGGCCATGTAGGCGGCGGCGGTGCGGTCGGCGGGCTGGACGATGGAGAAGTGGTCGGCGGTGACCACCCCGCCCTTGGGGAACACGCCGCGCGCGACGACCGGCGGCACGACGTCGTCGGCCGACCCGCCGTAGGCGCGCACGGGGATCGGGCACTCCATGTCCCCGTACGCGCGGGCGTGCACGACGGCGCTCAGGACGGTCCGCTGGGCCTCGGTCACCGCCCGGTCGAAGGGGCGCAACTGCTGCTCCTGCGGGTTGTGCCACAGCACCTTGAGCCACTTGCGGACGGTGAGGAAGAAGCCGGATCCGGTGTTGGGGCAGGCGAACATCGTGAAGTGCCTGATGCGGTGCAGGTCGCGCCCCTCGCCGTTCCACAGCTTCCGTGCGAGGAACCGCTGGACGACCAGACCGCCCTGGCTGTGGGTGACGATGACGATCCGCTCGGCGTCGGCGAGTCCGGTCTCCAGGAAGGTTCCGAACTGGTCGGCGACGTCGTCGGTCTCGGCGACACGCCGGTCGGGCCGCAGGCGCACGAGGGGTGAGTCGTACTGGAAGCGGTGGACGCTGAGCCAGTCGCCGAGTTCGGGGTCGTCGGCCAGGAGCCCGTGGAACGCGTCCCACACCTTCGCGGAGGAGAACAGGCCGTGCACCAGCACGAGGTGGACGCGTGTCCGTACCGCCATCGCGAACCTCCGCAGCCAGAAAGGGTGTTGAAGCAGAAGGAATTCGGTCGCAGATGAAGAACCAGCCGGCTCAATGATGCACGAGGTGCGACGGGGCGGGCCATGACGGGACAGACCCGGAAACGGACCGCCGCCGCCGCGACACGCCCGGCCGCGCCCCCTCCCCGCCCCCGTGCGCCCCATGACGCGCCCCCGGCGCACGCGGGGCGCGCGCCGCGCCGGCCCCGACGTCCGCGATGCCCTCGCCGGAGGCCGCCGCACACTGCCGAAATCACAGCGCCAAACGGCTGTCCGGAAGGTTGCCAGTCGCCAGTGGCGGCTGCGAGACTGGCGATATCAGCGTGAAATGGCCGCTGAAATCCAGGTCTGAGAACATTCTCGCATCAAATGATGAAACGTCAAATGATGAATTCTTAACCGTAGGTCCTCTCGCTCAGGAGGTGCCTCATGAGCAGGACCCGCCGACCAGTCCACTGCATTATTCCCCCGTACATCCTGGAAAAGCTCCTCGAGAGCGAGGACAGGGAGGTGCGCCAGGGTGCCCTGGACACCCTTCTGACCACGGCCCGCCTGCGGGGTGAGCGTTCGGTCCGGGCCGACTTCGCCGGCGCGGCCGCCCCGGGAAGCGGGCGGCGCACCATCTTCGACTGCGAGCACGGGCGCTTCCCCGAGCTCGCCGTCGTGGCCCGGACGGAGGACGGCCCGGAATCCGCGGACCCGTCCGTCAACCGGGCCTTTGACGCGTTCGGCCTGACGCGCGATTTCTACAGGGAAGTGTTCAACCGCAATTCGATCGACGACCACGGGATGCGCCTGGACGGGTACGTCCACTTCGGCGTGAAGTTCAAGAACGCATTCTGGGACGGTCGGGAGATGGTGTTCGGTGACGGGGACGGAAAGAAGTTCAGCGACCTCACCGGATCGCTCGAGGTGATCGCCCACGAATTGGCGCACGGAGTCACCGACCACACCGCGAAACTCGAATACCGCAATCAGTCCGGAGCCTTGAACGAATCGATGTCGGACGTCTTCGGCTCGCTCGTCAAACAGCGGTCGCTGAAACAGACGGCCGAGGAGGCGGACTGGCTCATCGGCGCCGACGTGTGGACCCCGGGGATCGCGGGTGACGCACTGCGTTCGATGAAGGCCCCCGGGCACGCCTACGACAACGTGCCGTTCGGGAAGGACCCCCAGCCCGACCGCATGAGCAGGTTCATGCACCTGCCCGACACCGAGGAAGGGGACAGCGGCGGGGTCCACGAGAACTCGGGCATCCCGAACAAGGCGTTCTTCCTGACGGCCACGGCCATCGGGGGATTCGCGTGGGAGAGCGCGGGATCCATCTGGTACGAGTCGCTCAAGGCGTCGAGTGCCACCGCCACCTTCCAGGAATTCGCGGACACGACCTTCCGGAAGGCCGGGGACCTGTTCGGCGCCGGCGGCCCCGAACAGTCGGCCGTGCTGGCGGCGTGGGCGGAGGTGGAGATCCAGATCAGCGGTGTCCCGGTCGGTCTCGCCCGCCCGCGGAGCTTCGCGGTCAACGGGAACGGCCGCGCGGGCCGGGAGGACGGCATGGTGGCCCTGACCCGGCAGATCGGGGACCTGAGCACCAAGGTGACGGGGCTCGCCAAGGACCTCGCCACCCTGAAGGGCGTCCAGTGAAGGTGACCCTGAAGACACACGGCGGGCTGGCGGCGGCGAGTGACCTCCGCCGCCCGCCCCGGGCGGTGGACACGGCGACCCTGTCCGCGGACACCGCGGCAGAGCTGACCCGGTTGGTGGCGGCGGCCGGAGCGGCGCCGAACGAGGACCGGGCCGGCGGCGCGGCGGACGCGATGACCTACGCGATCACGGTGGAGAACGGCGGCGGCCCGACGGTCCTCAAGCAGTCGGACATCGCCATGACGAAGGAGTTCGCGGCCCTGCTCACCTGGCTGGAGAACCACTTCGCACAACAGGGCGGATGAGCGGGATCAGCGGATCCCCTCGTCCATCAACACGTACAGAAGGGGTACCAGCGTCCCGCTGCTGACGATCTCGCGGCGGTCGATCATCCCCCGGATCCGGTTCAGCGGAATCCACTCGATGCGGTCGGACTCGTTCTTCTCGGTCGGCGGCCCCGCATACGTCGCGCCATCGGCCCGGAACAGGTGGTGCTGCGAGTCGGTGATCCCGGCGGCCGGTTCGGCGTAGACGAGGGGCTTCATCGCGCCCGCCCGCCACCCGGTCTCCTCCAGCACCTCCCGCGCGGCCGCCTCCCCGGGGGTCTCGTCCGCCTCGACCAGCCCCATCGGGAGCTCCCAGGCCCAGGTGTCCGTGATGAACCGGTGCCGCCACATCATCAGCACCTCCCGCCGCTCGTTGACCACGGCGGCCACCGCCAGGTTCCGCAGCTTGACCACGTGGTGCTCGAACCGGCTGCCGTCGGGCGTCTGCACGTCGGCGAGCCACAGGTTCAGCCAGGGGTTCTCGTAGACCGGCCGTTCCCCGTGAACCGTCCACCGCATGCCCGTACCTCCTCGTCGACCGGAGCCCAGCATCGCAGAGCGGGGCCGGGCGGCCCCGGCCGGCCGGCCGCTGCCTCACCCCCGCCCCAGCAGCACCGTCCCCGACGAGCAGAACCAGCCGCCGGTGCCCGAGGCCACGGCGACCTCCGGGAGGGTGCCGTCGCGCCTCGTGACCTGCCGGCCGGGGCCCGCCTCGCCGCGGAGTTGGCGCACGGCCTCCACCAGGAGGAACAGGCCGCGCATGCCCGGGTGGCAGGCCGAGAGGCCGCCGCCGTCCGTGTTGACCGGGAGTTCGCCGTCCCGCAGCAGGCGGCCCTTCTCCACGAAGGCGCCGCCCTCCCCCTTGGCGCAGAAGCCGAGGTCCTCCAGCGTCACGAGCGTCATGTACGTGAAGGCGTCGTAGATCTCGGCGAGGTCCACGTCCGCCGGGGTGAGGCCCGCGCGGGCGAAGGCCAGGCGGCCCGAGGCGGCGGCCGGGGAGACGGTGAAGTCCTCCCACTCCGACATCGTCGTGTGGGACACCGACGTACCCGTGCCCAGGATCCAGACGGGCGCCTTGGCGCTGTCCGGGACGTAGTCCTCCGCCGCCAGGAGCACCGCGCAGCCGCCGTCGGAGCGGATGCAGCAGTGCAGCTTGGTGAACGGGTCGGCGATCGGCTCCGAGGCGAGGACGTCCTCGACCGTGATCGGGTCGCGGAACATCGCGTCCGGGTTGGCCGCCGCGTTGGCCCGGGCCTGGACGGCCACCGAGGCGAGCTGCTCCAGCGTCGTCCCGTACGCGTGCATGTGCCGGCGCGCGGCCATCGCGTACTTCGACACCAGCGTGTGCCCGTACGGCACCTCGAACTGGAGCGGCCCCCGCGAGCCGAACGACAGGTTCGACGTGCGCCGGCGGGCCTTGATGTCGGCGCGGGCCGTGGAGCCGTAGACGAGCAGGACGGCGTTGGCGTGGCCGGCGGCGACGGCGTCGGCGGCGTGGGCCGCCATCACCTCCCACGTCGATCCGCCGACGGACGTCGAGTCGACCCAGGCGGGCCGCAGCCCGAGGTACTCGGCCACCTCCACCGGCGCGAGGACGCCGAGGCCGGCCGAGGCGAAGCCGTCGATGACGGAGCGGTCCAGGCCGGAGTCGGCCAGCGCCCGCCGGGCGGCCTGCGCGTGCAGGGCGTAGGGGGTCGGGCCGTCCACCCGGCCGCAGTCCGACAGGGCGACGCCGACCACCGCGACCCGGCGGCGGGGGGCGGCGGGGGAGGGGGGCAGGGGCGGTGCGGACAGGGGTCCAGGCATGGGTCCAGGCATGGGGGGACGGTACAGCTGACGATGCGTCAGATGCCAGCCCCCGTACGCCGCCGGCCCCCGCGACGACACCCGTCCCGCCCCTGTGCATCTCGATCCCGCCGCCCTAACATGACGCCCCGTCAGATACGGGGAGGAGCCCGACGATGGATGCCGCCTTCACCGCGGAACAGGACGAGATGCGCCGTACCCTGCGCGAGATCCTGGGCAAACACTGCGGCCCGGACGAGGTCAAAACCGCCGTCCGGACCGATGCCGGACACGACCGCGAGCTGTGGCAGCTGCTCTCCCGGCAGCTCGGCCTGCCCGGCATCGCCATCGCCGAGGAGTACGGCGGCGTCGGCTGCACCCCGGCCGACCTGGCGCTGGCCTGCGAGGAGACCGGGAGCGTGCTGCTGCCCTCGCCGCTGCTGGCCACCGCGGCCCTGGCCGCCCCGCTGATCGGCGCCCTCGGCACCGCCGCCCAGCGCGCCGAGCTGCTGCCCGCGCTCGCGGCCGGGGAGCTGACCGCCGCGCTCGCCGTCCCCGGCCCCGCCCTCGCCACCGCCCTCGCCCTGACCGGCGACAACGCCCCCGGCGACTGGGCCGGCGGGGGCCGTGCGGGCGGGGTGCAGGCGCGCGCCGACGCCGACGGCTGGCGGCTGTACGGGGAGGCGGCCCAGGTCCTCGACGGGCACAGCGCCGACCTGCTCCTGGTCGCCGCGCACACCGGCGGCTTCGCCCGGGCCCGGACCCTGCTGTTCCTCGTCCGGGGCGACGCGCCCGGCCTCGTGCGGACCCGCCAGACCACCCTCGACGAGACCCGCCCCCAGGGTCGCGTCCAACTGCGGAACGTGGAGGCCCGGCTGCTGGGGGAGCCCCACCCTGCGGACGGCGGGGCCGCCGCCCTCACGGCCCTGGCCGCCACCGGCCGCCACGCCGCCACCGTCCTCGCCGCCGAGGCCGTCGGCGCGGCGGGCCGGGCGCTGGACCGCACGGTGGAGCACGTCCGCCGGCGCGAGCAGTTCGGTCGGCCCATCGGCTCCTTCCAGGCGGTCAAGCACCGCCTCGCCGACCTCTACGTCCAGGTCCAGGCGGCCCGCTCCGCCGCCTACTACGCCGCCTGGGACCCCGAACAGGGCGCCCTCGCCCTCGCCCAGGCCCTGGAGGCCCTGCGGACCACCGCGGGCGAGGCCATCCAGCTGCACGGGGGCATCGGCTTCACCTGGGAGCACGACGCGCACCTCTACTTCAAGCGGGCGGCCGCCGACGAGCTGCTCTTCGGACCGGTCCACCGGCTCCGCGCGCACGCCGCGCAGCGGGCCGGCCTCTTCGACGCCCCGCACCCTGCGACGCCCGCGGCCACGGCCGCCCCCTCGGCCACGCGCACGCCTACGCCCACGCCCACCTCCGCGACTCCACAGAAGGCGGCCGTCTGATGGCTCCCGGTGCGACCCTCCCCGTCAAACTCATGCAGAAGGTCTCCTCGACCCTCCTCTTCGCCAAGATCGCGCCGCACTTCATCCCCGCCATGGACAAGGCGGTGCACCGCCTGACCGGAGGAAAGGTGCTGCTCAGCGCCCGGATGCTGCCGGGCGTGATCCTCACCGCCCGGGGGGCGAAGAGCGGCGAGCCGCGCACCACCCCGCTCGCCTGCATGCCGGAGGACGGAGGCGCGAGCTGGCTGCTGATCGGGTCCAACTTCGGCCGCCCCGGCCATCCGGCCTGGACCGGGAACCTGCTCAAGAACCCGGACGCGGACGTGAACTGGCGGGGGCGGGACATCGCGGTACGGGCCCGCCTGCTGGAGGGGGCCGAACGGGCCGAGGCGTGGAAGGCGGTCCTGCGGTTCTGGCCGCCCTACGCGACGTACCAGGCGCGCATCGAGCGGGAGATCAGGCTCTTCCGCCTGGAGCGGCGCTGACCGCAGGCGTACGGGAACCAGCGCCGGCGGCGGACCCCTCGCAGGGGTCCGCCGTCACCTGGTCGGCTTCTTGCCGGTGATGCCCAGGTGGACGAGCAGTGCCAGGTTCGGCTTGAGTTCCGCCTGCTTGACGCCCCAGGTCTGGAAGCCCTTCTGGTGCGAGGCGACCGCGGCCAGCATCGCCACCAGGGAGCCCGCCATCGCGGCGGGGCTGAGGTCCTTGTCGACCCTGCCCTTGGCCTGGAGCTCCTTCATCGACTCCGTAAGGGAGTTGGTGACGGAGTTCAGGATCTTCATGCGGATCTTGTAGAACCGCTTGTCGCCCTCGGCCGCGCCGAGGTCCACGACGCGCAGGATCGCGTCGTTGCGCCGCCAGAAGTCCAGGAATCCCTCGACGAGTTCCTCGGCGGCGGCCCAGCCGGCCTTGCCGACCCAGCTGCGGCCCTCGACGAGCGCCGTCAACTGGGCGCCCTCCGTGGCCATGTGCTCGGCGATCTCCAGGACGGCACCCTCGACGTCCGGGAAGTACTGGTAGAAGGTCGCGGGGGAGGTACCGGCCTTGCGCGCGACGTCGATCACCTTGACGTCGCGGTACGGCGAGGAGCTGAGCATCTCGCTGAGGCAGTCGAGCAGCTTCTGCCGCGTCGCCTGGCCGCGCCGGCCGGCGACACGCCCGTCGACGGTGCGTACTTGTCCTGTCATGCCGTCAGCTTACCGAGGGGGCTCCGGCGCGCTATTCGGCCGCCTGCAAATGGGGTTACGGGCCCGCCGACCAGCCCTGGAGCGGCCTCGGGGCATCGGGCGCCGGCGGATTTCAGCCGAATTGCACGGCCGTCGCAGGGCGGGTGGGGCGCGGGCGCGGGGCGGGCGCGCCGGCGGAGACCCCCCGCCGTATCGCCGCTTATCCCCCGAATAGTCTTATCAACAGGGTGTGGACAACCTTTCGGGCGGATCCTGTCCACCAGGGGCGAAAACCGAGAAGGGCGACCAACCCCACCACCCCCGCCATCTCCGGCGAGTCCGTGAAAAACCCTGCCAGACCCAGCGCAACGGAAGGAACCTCCCCATGGTCGCATTCGCGGAAGGCTCCCCCTGCTGGGTCGACGCCTCGCTCCCCGACGTCGAGGCGGGAAAGCGCTTCTACGGCGAGCTCTTCGGGTGGACCTTCGCGGACAGCGCGGGACCCGAGTACGGCGGCTACACCCAGGCCTACAGCCGCGGCCGCAACGTCGCCGCCCTCGCCCCCAAGCCCGACGGCCGCATGCCCACGGTCTGGGGCGTCTACCTGTACACCGTCGACGCCTACGCCTGCGCGGCCCGCATCCGCGCCGCGGGCGGGCAGATGGTGATGGACCCCCAGCCCGTCGGCCCCTACGGCACCGCCGCCATGGCCGCCGACCCCGGCGGGGCCGTCTTCGGGCTCTGGCAGCCCGGCACCCACCACGGCTTCGAGGCCCAGGACGAGCCGTACACGTACTGCTGGGCCGAGCTCTACACCCGCGCCCGCGACGCGGTCGACGTGTTCTACGCCACCGTCTTCGGCTACGTCCCCGAGGACCAGTACGACACCGAAGACGGCACCGGCACCACAGGAACCACCAGCACCACCGGCACCACAGGAACCACCGGAGCCGCCTCCGACGCCGAGTACCGCCTGTGGTCCCCGCCCGGCAGCGCGCCCGGCGCCGACACCGCGGTCCTGGGCCGCAGCCTGATCACCGACGCCTTCCCGGAGATCATGCCCGCCCACTTCCTGGCCTACTTCGCCGTCCCCGACTGCGACGCGAGCGTGGCCACGGTGCGGCGCCTCGGCGGGCGCGTCACGGCCGATCCGTTCGACACGCCGTACGGCCGGATCGCCGTCGTCGCCGACAATCAGGGGGCCGTCTTCGCCCTCCTGTCGCAGTCGCGCGGGAATGGGGACCGGGAGCCGGGGCCGGACCAGGCGCGGGCCTGACAGAATCGGGATTGCGCGACTCCTGGCCACGGGCCCGGAGTCGGACGCCGCACGCGGCGGGACGGGGTGCCGTCCCCGCCCGCGGTGCCGTACGGGACGCCGGGCGGCCGTCCGCGGTGCCGGTGCGCGCTGGTGGACGCGCTGTTTGCAAGAGCGGGCCCGGGCAGAGGGTCCGTACGGGGAGGTGTGGAGGCGAGTGGTGGAGCAGCTGACGCAGCACGACCCGAGACGGATCGGCCCCTTCGAGGTGCTGGGACGGCTCGGCGCCGGCGGCATGGGGCTGGTCTATCTCGCGCGGTCGGCGTCCGGTCGGCGGGTCGCGATCAAGACGGTGCGCACCGAGCTCGCGGAGGACCAGCTGTTCCGCGTGCGGTTCACGCGCGAGGTCGAGGCGGCGCGCGCGGTGTCCGGGTTCTACACCGCGGCCGTGGTCGACGCCGACCCGCGCGCGGCCGTGCCGTGGCTGGCGACCGCCTACGTGCCGGCGCCCTCGCTGGAGGAGATCGTCAACGAGTGCGGTCCGATGCCCGTGCAGGCCGTCCGGTGGCTGGCGGCCGGCATCGCGGAGGCGCTGCAGTCCATCCACGGGGCGGGCCTGGTCCACCGCGACCTGAAGCCGTCCAACGTGCTGGTCGTCGAGGACGGGCCGCGCGTGATCGACTTCGGCATCGCGAGCGGCGTGTCCAACACGCGGCTGACGATGACGAACGTGGCCGTCGGCACCCCCGCCTACATGTCGCCGGAGCAGGCGAAGGACTCGCGCAGCGTCAAGGGCGCCAGCGACGTGTTCTCGCTCGGCTCCACCCTCGTCTTCGCCGCGACCGGGCACCCGCCGTACCACGGGGCGAACCCGGTCGAGACGGTGTTCATGCTGCTGCGCGAGGGACCCAACCTCGACGGGCTCCCGGACGAGCTGCGGCCGCTGATCGACTCCTGCATGCAGATGGACGCCACCCAGCGCCCGACCCCCGCCGACCTCCAGGCGCAGCTCGCCCCGCACCTCTTCGACGGCGGCGACGACAGCGGCACCGCCTCGGCGTGGCTCCCGGCGCGGGCCGTCGCGATGATCGAGGCCCGGCGCGCCGGCAACCGCACGCCCGTCCCCGGCGTCCCGTCGCCGGGCGGCCCCTCCCAGGCCCCGCGGGGCGCATCGGCGTCCGCGCCGTCCGGGCACGCCCCCGGGCCCGCCTCCGCGCCGCCCGTCTCCGGCCCCGCCACGCACCGCAGGCCCCCGCGCGGCACCGCCGACCCGTTCACCGACCCGCGCACCGGGCAGGCCCTGCCGCCGCGCCCGGACCGCCCGCCGATGGCCCCCGCGTCCTCGCTGCCGGGCGCGCCGGTGCGCCTCGGCGGCTCCCCGGTGCCGATCGGGCCGGGCCCGCGGGCGACGGCCTCGGCCCCGTCCGGGCACGCCTCCGCGGACTCGGCGACCGGCTGGGTGCGCCCGCCGGCCGGAGTCGCCGCGTCCGCCGCGGCCCCGGTGGCGACCCCGTCCGTACCGACCCCCGGGCCGTCCCCGGACAGCGGCCGCTGGCGGCCGTGGCGCTTCCGCATGTCGAACGAGGTCTGGGGCACCCCCACCGTCGCGGGCGACCTGCTGTACGTCACCTCCTTCGAGGTGCACGCCCTGGACGTGGGCAGCGGGCGGCGCCAGTTCAAGACCCGTGACGTCGCCTGGTCCATGGCGGTCGCCGACGGCCGCATCCACGCCTCCGACGGGCCCTCCCTCTTCGCCCTCGACGCCACCGACGGCTCCGAGCGGTGGCGGCTGAACGCCGACGCGTGGGTGTACGCGCTGCGCGCCGAGCGGGGCACCGTCATCACCGCCACGCGCGGCGGCGGCGTCCAGGGCTGGGAGGCCTCCACCGGCCAGAGGCTGTGGGAGCTGACCGGCGCCCAGTCCGACTTCGAGACGCCGGAGGCGGCCCCCGTCCTCCACGACGGCACGGTCTACGTCTGGCAGGACGCCCGGCTGCGGGCCCTCGACGCCCGCTCCGGGCTGGAGGCCTGGTCGTACCCGGTCGGGGACGCGGCCTCCTGCGGCAACGTCCCGGTCCGCGTCACCCCGGCGCCCGACGGCAACGTGTACGTGGCCGCCGGCACCCGGGTGCTGTCCGTCGACCGGGCCTCGGGCCGGGTCCGCTGGCACTTCGAGGCGCCCGCCGTCTTCCTGGCCCCGCCCGCGTTCGCGCCGGGCCCGGCGGTCACGGGCGGCGGGGTGTACCTCGCGGACTACCTGGGCACCGTCTACGCCCTGGACGCGGCCACCGGCAAGGACCGCTGGCGCATCGCCACCGAGCCGCGCCCGGCCGCGGACCCGGTGCTGGTGGCGGGCGGCAACGTCCACCTGGGCGCGGGCAGCGCCCTGTACACGCTCGACGCGGTCACCGGCACCCCGAAGTGGCGGTTCGCGGCCGGCGGCGAGATCACCGGTCCCCCGGTGGTCGCGGACGGCCGGGTCCACTTCGGCTCGGCCGACCACTGCCTGTACACCCTGGACGCGGCGGGCGGGCAGCTGCGCTGGAAGCTGGCCACGGGCGGCGAGATCACCGGCGCGCCGGTGGCGGAGGCGGGCGTGGTGTACGCGTGCAGCAAGGACCGCTGCGTGTACGCCCTGGACGCCGCCAAGGGCACGGGCACCCGCACGGGGGGCTGACCGGCCGGGGCCGGGGCGCACGGCGTCCCGGCCCCGCTCAGGCATGCCCGGAACGCCCCATACGGGCGGTGTGTCGACGTGCTCCAGGGCCCCGCCGGGTCGCGTTCCGCACCGGGAGTGACAGGATGGGACCCATGAGCAACGTATTCTTCGACATCAACATCAACGGCGCCCCGGCCGGCCGCATCGTCTTCAACCTCTTCGACGACGTCGTCCCGCAGACCGCGCGCAACTTCCGCGAGCTGGCCACCGGCCAGAACGGCTTCGGCTACGCCGGCTCCGGCTTCCACCGCATCATCCCGCAGTTCATGCTGCAGGGCGGTGACTTCACCAACCACAACGGCACCGGCGGCAAGAGCATCTACGGCGAGAAGTTCGCGGACGAGAACTTCGACCTGAAGCACGACCGCCCGTACCTCCTGTCGATGGCGAACGCCGGCCGCAACACCAACGGCTCGCAGTTCTTCATCACCACCGTCGTGACCTCGTGGCTCGACGGCAAGCACGTCGTCTTCGGCGAGGTCGTCGAGGGCCAGGCCCTGGTCGACCAGATCGAGGCCCTGGGCTCCCAGTCCGGTGCCCCGAAGGGCAAGGTCGAGATCGCGGCCTCCGGCGTCGTCGACGCCGCCTGATCCGTCTCCACGGACACCGGCCGGCCCCGCCCCCCTACCCGGGGAGCGGGGCCGCCGCCGTTCGGGCCGCCGCGCGCGGCGGCCGCGCTGTCGGTGGCTCCTGGTAGCGTGACCGGCCGTTGTCCTCGGGGGAAGGAATCGGGCCATGGTGGCCGGTCGTCATATCAGGTTCACGGCAGTACTCGTGGGCGTCGTGCTCTCGCTCACCGGCTTCTCCGCCCACGGCAGGCACGGCGGCGGCAGCGGCGGCCACGGCTGCTCGTCCGGCAAGAGCAGCCACAGCAGCACCAGCGACAGCAACAACAGCAGCAGCACCGGCGGCAGCACCGGCAGCGGCAAGAGCAAGAAGAGCGACGCGCCCGCGCACGCCACGGTCGTCTCCTGCGCCGCGCCCGGCCGCACGAGGGCCGTCCTCCAGGTCACGTCGGACCTGGACACCCAGCGCACCGTCGAGGTGCCGCTCACCTTCGAGGGCAACGCGGGCACCGTCGACCGGACCTCCGTCCGCGTCACGCTGAAGCCGCGCGAGACCCAGACGGTCACCGTCCCCATGGCCAGCCCCGGGAAGGTGAACGACGTCCAGCGCTGCCAGGTCGGCAGGATCGTCTGACAGCCCCTAGTACCGGCCGCCCGGCCCCCACGGCTCGGGTTCGGGGGTCGGCCGGGGCGGCAGCGGTTCGAGGTCCAGGTCGCGGCCGCGCGGCCGGCGGCGCCGGCCGCGCATGACCACGGCCGCCAGGAGCAGCAGCGCGCCCGCCCCGACGGCGCAGGCGAGGCCCTCGCCCAGGCCCTCCCCGTCGACGCCGAGCGCGAGGCCCCCGGCCGCCTGGCCCTGGCGGACCATCCACAGCACCGCCGCGCCCAGCACCACCAGGCCCGCCAGCCCCATGAGCGCCCGCGACCGCCGCAGGACCGCGCAGAGCGCGAGGAGCGCGGCGCAGAGCATCGGCAGGAGCAGCGAGCCCAGCAGCGCGGGCGGGTCGGTGGTGACGCCGGAGCCGGAGAACAGCTCCTCGACGCGGTAGTGGCGGCCGGGCCGGCCGTCGTACCAGGCGCGGAAGGGGCTCCACACGGCGGCGGCCGCCCCGGCCAGGCCCAGGAGCGAGCCGATTGCGTTGCGGATCATGCCCGGCCCTCCGGGGTGGGGATCATGATCCCGACGCTAGCCCGGCACCCCCGGGCCCGCACGCCGGCCGTGGCGTCAGGAGGTGGAGCGGGTCGATTCGACGCGGGCGCGCAGGGCCTCGTTCATCGCGGTGAAGCTGCGGGCCGTCCCCTCCAGCAGCCTGCCGAGGAAGGGGACGAGCAGCCCCCGGAAGCGCTCGCCGTGCTCCACCCGGGTGGTGCGCCCCGGGCCCTCGGCCAGCCGGACGAAGTGCTCGCCGTCGAAGAGCCCGCGGACGAGGAAGTGCCCCGTCCAGCGGAGCTCGGCCGCGGGCACGCAGACCCGTACCGTCGGGTGGAAGGTGGTCGGCTTGCCCGACTCGGCGTACATCGTCAGCCGGAGGCGCTCGCCGGGGGCGACCTCCCCGTCGGCCTGTCGGATGAAGGGGTTCCAGACGCAGTAGCGGGGCAGGTCGGTCAGGACCTCCCAGACCTCCTCGGGGGTCGCGTCGATGGTGATCTCGGTGGTGATGTTGCGTCGCATGTGCCCGTGTTCCTCGTGGTGACGTGGTGCTCACCGAAGGGACGCGGGGGGTGTGCGGCTGCCGCCGGGTTCGGTGCTGGGATGCAACCACGGATCGGCCGGTTCCTGGTAGCGTGACCGCCGTTTGTCTCAGGGGGAGGGACTCGGGCCATGCTGGCTGGGCGGGTACGGCGGATCAGATTCGGCGCGGTGCTGGTGGCGGCGGTGCTCTCGCTCACCGGCTTCTCCACGAGCGGTGGGGGCACCGGCAAGGGCGACGGCGGCGGGGGCGGCTGCTCCGGCTCCAGGAGCAAGAGCAAGAAGAAGGGCCGCGGCAGCGGCATCCACACCGACGCGGGCCCGGCCGCTTCCGCCTCGCCCACCGCGAGCACCGGGCCCGCCACCGCCGTCGTGGTGTCCTGCGTCGACGCGGACGCCTCCCGCCCCTCCAGCACCGTCGAGGTCACCTCGCGGCTCGACCGCACGGCCACCTTCTCCGTGACCCTCCGCCGCGAGGGCGTCGGCGGAACCCTGATCGAGACGGCCTCCGCCCTCGTGACCCTGGAGCCGCGCCGGACCCGTACCGCGGTGGTCCCCTTGCGCGCCACGGCCCGGGCGGGGGACGTCAAGGACTGCCGGATCGGGGCCGTCACCACCGCGACCGGGACCGCGTCCCCGAGCCCCTCCGGGACGCCCGCCCCCACCCCCTGATCAGCGCAGCCGGAACTCCGTGCCCGGCCGGCGGCCCGCGAACAGCTCCGCCTGGCGGCCGGGCGGCAGGTTGCCCAGCGCGATCAGCGCCGGGGCCTGGGCGAGGGCCTGCTGCAGGGCGGCCTGCTTCGCCGACCACAGCGCCCGTACGGTGCCCTGGACCCCCTCGGTCGGGAACGAGGCCAGGGTCCGCGCCGACCGCACCGCCGCCGCGAGCAGTTCCCCGGGCTCGGCCAGCTCCGACACCAGGCCGATCTCGTACGCCCGCCGCGCCGACAGCCGCTCCGCCGTCCCCATCAGGGACATCCGGGCGACCTCCCCGAAGGGCATCCGCTGGGCCATGTACACGGCCTCGTAGGCGCTGACCATCCCGTAGGAGGTGTGCGGGTCGAAGTAGGTGGCGGTCGTCGCCGACACGACGAACTCCGACTCGCCCAGCAGGTAGAAGGCCCCGCCGCAGGCCATGCCGTTGACGGCGGCGACCACCGGCTTCCACAGGTCGTTCGCCTTCGGCCCGATGGCGACCAGCGGGTCGTCCACCGAGTACGGGGAGGCCGGCTGCGGCACCTGCGCCGAGCGGTCGATGCCGGTGCAGAACGCGGCCGTGCCCGCGCCCGTCACCACCACCGCCCGCACCTCCTCGTCGAAGCGCAGCTCCCGCCACAGCGCGGCCAGTTCGGCCGCCGTGTCCAGATCGACCGCGTTGTGCCGGGCCTCCCGGTCCAGGGTGACGACCGCGACCCCGCTGTCCTCCTCCCGCTCCACCCGCAGGGTCACGGCCGCTCCAGGATCCAGCGCGGCACGGCCGTCCCGCCCGTCTCGGCGAACACCACCTGCACCCGCGCGCCGATCCGCAGCCGGGACGGGTCCACCGAGTCGAGCCGGGCGCCGGCGGAGGCGACCAGGTTCCCGGCCAGCCGGATGTGCGGGGCGTCGGCGAGCTCCACCAGGACCACGTTGTACGGCGCCTGCGCCGCGTACGCCGGCAGCAGCGGGGGGTGCGGCAGGACGTAGGACCAGATCCGGCCCCGCCCGCTCATCAGGCGCCACTGCGAGTCGAAGGACCGGCAGTGCGGGCAGCAGGGCCGGGGCGGGAAGCGGAGCCTGCCGCAGGAGGCGCAGGCCTGGACGCGGAGCTCGCCGCGCGCGGCGTACTCCCAGAAGGGGGCGCCGTCCTCGTCGGGGACGGGGAGCAGGAGCTGGAGTTCGTCGGCGCCGGGGGCGGTGGTCATCGTGCGGCTCCTCGGGGAAGGGGGCTCAGGCGCGCAGCAGGATCGCGGACGTCGGGACGCCCTCGCCCGCCGTCACCAGGCAGGTCGCGGCGTCCGGCACCTGGGCGGTGGAGGTGCCGCGCAGCTGCTTGACGCCCTCGTTGATCAGGTTGAAGCCGTGCACGTACGCCTCGCTCAGCCCGCCGCCCCCGGTGTTGATCGGGAGTCGGCCGCCGATCTCCAGCGCCCCGCCCTCGGTGAAGGCGGCGCCCTCGCCGCGCCCGCAGAAGCCGTAGCCCTCCAGGGAGAGCGGGATCAGGGGGGTGAAGGCGTCGTAGATCTGGGCGACGTCCACGTCGGCGGGTCCGAAGTCGGCCTGCTTCCACAGGTGCCGGGCGGCGGTCCAGGCCGGCCCCGACAGCGGGTCGTCGTTCCAGTAGTTGACCATCCCGTGGTGCTGGGCGGGCAGGCCCTGGGCGGCGGAGTGCACGTAGACCGGCTTCTGGCGGCAGTCGCGGGCGCGCTCGGCGGAGACGATCACGCAGGCCAGCGCGCCGTCGGTCTCCAGGCAGTTGTCGAAGAGGCAGAGCGGGTCGCTGATCATGCGGGAGGTCATGTACATCTCGCGGGTCAGCGGCCGCTCGTACATCATCGCGGCGGGGTTCTCGTTGGCCCGGTTGCGGCAGGCCATCGCGACGTTGAAGAGGTGGTCGCGGGTGGCCCCGTACTCGTGCATGTAGCGGCGGGCCAGCATGCCGATCTCGTCGGCGGGCCGCAGCAGCCCGAAGGGGCGGGTCCACTGGCCGGGGGTGGGCAGCTGGACGGCGGTGTTCTTCCAGGGCCGCGGGCCGGAACCGCGCTTGCGGGAGCGCCAGGCGACGCCGACGGTGGCCTGGCCGGTGGCTATGGCGGCGGCGAGGTGTCCGACGGTGGCGCAGGAGCCGCCGCCGCCGTAGCCGACCTTGGAGAAGAAGGTGACGTCGCCGGCGCCGATGGCCTTGGCGACCTCGACCTCGTCGGTCTCCTCCATCGTGTAGGAGGCGAAGGCGTCCACCTCGCCGGGGTCGATGCCGGCGTCGGCGAGTGCCGCCAGGATCGCCCGGCAGGCCAGTTCCTTCTCCGGCGCGGGTAGTCGCTTGGCAAAGGGGGTCTGGCCGATGCCGACGATTGCCGTAGCGTCCTTGAGCGTTGCCGCCATCGCCACCTCCGCAGTGCGCCGGTACTGCTGACAGCCGCGAAGGCTACAGCTAATCTGACGGATAGTCAGCTACTGGTTTCCAGGGGGAGGGGCGGGCGATGGACCGAGGCGACCACGAGGACCACGGCGGCACCGGCGCGTTCGGGCTCGGACCAGCGGGAACGGACACGGTGGGCCCGGCCGCGCCGGACGCGGACGCGGCGGACGCGGGCACGGTTACGGGCCGGGTGGGGGACCCGCGCGGGGACCTGCGGTGGGGGACCGTCGCCGCCCTCGTGCGGGACGCCGCCCGCCGCCACGCCGGCCGGGAGGCCGTCGTCGACGGCCGCACCCGCCTCGACTACGCACAGCTCGGCGACCGCGTCGAACGGGCCGCCGCCGCCTGCCTCGCCGTCGGCGTCGAACCCGGAGACCGCGTCGCCGTCTGGGCGCCCAACACCGCCGACTGGATCGTCTCCGCCCTCGGCGCCGTCACCGCCGGCGCGGTGCTCGTCCCCCTCAACACCCGCTTCAAGGGCGCCGAGGCCGCCTACGTCCTGCGGCGCAGCCGCGCCCGCCTGCTCTTCGTCACCGGCACCTTCCTCGGCACCTCCTACGTCGCCTCCCTGCGCCGCGCCGCCGCCGAAGGGCCCGGCAGCGGACCGCTGCCCGGACTGCCCCACCTGGAACAGGTCGTGGTCCTCGCCGACGACGCCCCCGCCGACTTCCGCACCTGGAAGGACTTCCTCGCCGGAGGCGACCGGGTCCCGGCCGCCGCCGTCCGCACGCGCGCCGACGCGATACCCCCCGACGCCCCCTCCGACATCGTCTTCACCTCCGGCACCACCGGCAGCCCGAAGGGCGCCGTCATCACCCACGCCCAGACCCTGCGCTGCTACGCCGTCTGGAGCGAGCTCGCCGGACTCCGCGAGGGCGACCGCTACCTCATCGTGAACCCCTTCTTCCACACCTTCGGCTACAAGGCCGGGATCATCGCCTGCCTGATGCGCGGGGCCACGATGGTCCCCCAGCCCGTCTTCGACGTCGACACCGCCCTCGCCAACATCGCCGCCGAGCGGATCTCCGTGCTCCCCGGCCCGCCCACCCTCCACCAGTCCCTCCTCGACCACCCCCAGCGCGACCACCACGACCTCTCCGCGCTGCGCCTGGTCGTCACCGGCGCCGCCGTCGTCCCCCTCCAGCTCGTCGAACGGCTCCGCACCGAACTGCGCATCGCCACCGTCCTCACCGCCTACGGCCTCTCCGAGGCCGCCGGCATCGTCACCATGTGCCGCCGCGGCGACCCCGCCGAGGTCATCGCCGCCACCTCCGGCCGCGCCATCCCCGGCACCGAGCTGCGGATCGCCGGCCCCGACGGCACCGCACAGGACCCCGGCACCCCCGGCGAGGTCTGGGTCCGCGGCCACCACGTGATGCGCGGCTACTTCGAGGACCCCGAGGAGACCGCCCGCACCCTCACCCCCGAGGGCTGGCTGCGCACCGGCGACGTCGGCGTCCTCGACGCGCACGGCAACCTGCGCATCACCGACCGGATCAAGGACATGTTCATCGTCGGCGGCTTCAACGCCTACCCCGCCGAGATCGAGCAACTCCTCGGCCTGCACCCCGACGTCGCCGACGTCGCCGTCGTCGGCATCCCCGACCCCCGGCTCGGCGAGGTCGGAAAGGCCTACGCCGTCCGCCGCCCCGGCTCCACCCTCACCGCCGACGACCTGATCGCCTGGTCCCGCCGTGAGATGGCCAACTACAAGGTCCCGCGCGAGGTGGAGTTCGTCGCCTCCCTGCCCCGCAACGCGAGCGGCAAGGTCCTCAAGACCGAACTGCGCGCCCGCCGCTGACCGCCCTCACGCGACCGCCCGCAGCCCGGCCGGGTGCGGGGCGCCGCCCGAGTGCGCCAGGTCGGCGCGGGCGGCGCACTCGCGTGCGGCCAGGTCGCGGCCCAGCGGGGCCAGGGCCGCGCAGAACAGGAGCGCGCCGAGCGGGATCAGGTCCAGGCTGACGCCCATCACCGCCGTGCCCGCCAGCACCGCCACCGGACGCCACACCCCGGTCCGCCGCCGCACGGCCAGCTGCGTCACGATCCACAGCAGGCCCACGTAGAAGAGCATCGGCCCCACCGAGTACACCACCGGCTCCACCCCGGGCCGGCTCTGGACCTGCTCGAACAGCCGGTTCATGCCCTCCCGGTCGGCGGACCGGAAGCCGACGGCCAGGTCGATCACCGCCTGGGCCACGACGGCCGCCACCCCGGCCAGCCCGAGCCCGGTCGCCATCCAGGCCCCCACCCGACCCGCCCGCCCCGCCGGTGCCACCAGCCGCCGCAGCCCCAGGAACACCGCCCCGAACAGGAGCACCCCGGCGGTCAGGAACAGGTGCCCGACGGTCCAGGCGGGGCCCGGCCCGTGGCCCGGGTCGGCCAGCCGGATCCCCCCGTACGCCAGCATGCACAGCGGCCCCGCCACGAAGGCCTCCCGCACGAAGGCGCTCCGCCGCCGCCCCCACGGCCGCCCGCCGGCCCGCACCCGCCCGGCCCTGGCCGCGGTACCCGAATTCCCTTGCGCAGAAGCTTCGTTGGTCATGCCCCCGATCCTGTCCGCCCCGCCCCCCGCGCGGGATCCGGCACAACCCCCACCGACACCCCGAGACGACCCCGACGCACCCCTGACCGGCGCCGGGGGCGGCCGCGTTAGCCTGCACCGATGAGCGTGCGTCAAACAGTCGAACGAATCCGCCGGGAGAGCGTGGTGGCGCGGGCCGGGGCCCGCGCGGGCGCAGCCTTCGCGCTGACCCTCGCCGTGGCCCTCGCGCTCGCCTTCGTCCTGCGGCCCGACGCACCCGGCGGCAAGGCGGACGCCGACGGCCCCGAACCCGTACACAAGCCCGGCCTGACCGCCGCCGTCTCGGCCCCCTTCAACGCCTTCACCGAGGGCTACGACTGCTACCGCACCCCCACCCTCACCACCACCAGGTCCGGCACCCTGCTGGTCATCGCCGAGGCCCGCACCTCCGGCTGCGGCGACGTCGGCGACATCGACCTGGTCCTCAAGCGGTCCACCGACGAGGGCCGCACCTGGGGCCCGATGCAGGTCATCCGCGGCGCCGGCGACCCCGGCGCCTACGGCAACCCCGCCCCCGTCGTGGACTCCGCCTCCGGCCGCATCACCCTCCTCCACGCCTACAGCACCTGGACCACCGACGCCGACGGCAACCGCGTCCGCGGCCCCCGCGAACTGCGCCTGGCCCACAGCACCGACGACGGCGCCGACTGGACCACCGACCCCGCCCCGCAGCCGCAGCTGGGGCGCGCCGACTGGTCCTGGATCTCCGTCGGCCCCGGCCACGGCGTCCAGCTCACCCCCACCCGCCCCGACCGGCCCGGCCGCCTCGTCGTCGGCGCCGACTACCGCACCGACTCCGGCGAATCCGGCGCCCAGCTCCTCTACAGCGACGACGCCGGCCTCACCTGGCGGCCCGGCGCCCGCTGGGGCGCCCCCGAAGGCACCCCCGCCCCCAGCGAACCCGCCCTCACCCAGCTCCCCGACGGCCGGATCTACGTCAACGCCCGCTCCACCGCCGCCTGCGGCACCACCGACCACCGGCTGTCCGCGATCATCGACGACGCCGCCGCCCCCGAGGTCCCCGCCCCCGGCTTCGTCCCCGTCGCCCACCTCCCCGCCCCGCCCGCCTCCGGATCCGTCCTCCAGCTCCCCGGCGGCCCCCTGCTGCTGTCCGCGCCCAGCCGCCCCGGCGCCGAGTCCAACGACCGCTGGACCCTCGCCGTGCGCACCTCCCGCGACGAGGGCCGCACCTGGTCCGAGGACGGCGCCGTCGTCCTGCGCGAACGCGCCGGCTACTCCGACATGGCCGCCCTCCCCGGCGGACGCGTGGGCCTGGTCTACGAGACCGCCAACGGAACCCCCCACGGCTACGTCAAGTTCACCGCCTTCGGCCCCCGCGAACTCCACGCCGCCGCCGAGGACCTCACCCCCCGCACCACCACCGACACCACCCCCCACCGCAACGACGCCGTCGTCCACGGCGCCCCCCGCCTCGGCAACCGCCCCGGTGGCGGCAAGAGCATGCGCTTCGACGGCAAGGACGACTTCCTCCGCCTGATCGACTGCCCCGACGAACTGCGCGTCGGCGCCGACGACTTCGCCGTCACCACCTGGGTCCAGTACAAGACGCGCGGCCAGGACCGCAAGAGCGGCCTGCGCCAGCCCCTCCTGTGGGCCTACGGACAAGGCCCCGCGACCAAGCAGTTCCGCATCGAGGCCGACCCCGCCACCGGCCGCCTCGAAGCCACCGTCAACGCCGGGACCGGCCCCGTCACCGTGACCTCCCCGACCCGCACCGACGACGACAAGTGGCACCACGTCGTCCTCCAGCGCAGCGGCGGCCGCCTCGAACTCTCCGTGGACGGCAGGGCGCCCGCGACCGCCCCCGCTCCCACCGGCCCGGCCGGCGACCTCCGCCCCACCGGCGCCTTCACCATCCACCTCGGCACCCAGCCCGACTACAAGGCCTTCTACGCGGGCGCCCTGGACGACGTACGGATCTACGGCC
The DNA here is from genome assembly GCF_044763325.1 of Streptomyces sp. NPDC096136. Lineage (NCBI taxonomy): Bacteria > Bacillati > Actinomycetota > Actinomycetes > Kitasatosporales > Streptomycetaceae > Streptomyces > Streptomyces sp. NPDC096136. The sequence goes on from NZ_JBIWFZ010000010.1 coordinate 257,047, forward strand.
GCGCCCTGTCCCGCAACGACATCGCCCGCCTGCGCGACGGCCACGACGTCACCGACGAGGAACGCGTCCACCTCCCCTTCGACGGCATCCGGTGACCGGCCCCCGGGTTGTCAGTACCCCTTGCCATAGTGGCGTGCGTGATCAACGACCTCGACGGCATCGACGGCATCGACTGGACCTCGATGGGCCACGCGTACGGCCCCGGCGGTGACATTCCGGGATGGCTGAAGGGCATGGCCGACCCCGACCCCGACGTACGGCGGGACGCGTTCGGCGGCTTCTACGGCGCGGTCCACCACCAGGGCGACATCTACCCCAGTACGGTCGCCAGCCTGCCGTTCCTCCTCGGCCTCGCCGACGACCCCGCCACCCCCGACCGGGCCGCCGTCGCCGCACTCGTGCTCAGCATCGGCCGCGAAGCCGCCGACCGGGACGACGACTGCATCCGCTTCGCACCGGACGGCACCGAGTCCACGGCCCCCGCCGACGCCATGGCCCTGCTCCGGGCCCGCGCCGAAGCCTTCGTCCGCCACGCCGCAGACCCGGACCCGGGCGTACGGCACGCGGGGATCTGCGGAGTGGGCCTCTTCCTCGACGACGCCGACCGGGCCGTGGCGATCCTCCGCGACCGGCTGCCCGCCGAACCCGGCACGGAGGAACGACTGCTGGTCATCCGCACCATGGCGAGCCTCGCCCTGCGCCTCCCCGCCGCCCGGCCCGCCGCCACCGCCTGGCTCGCCGCCCTCGCCGACGACCCCGCGGCGGACCCCGACATCCGGCTCGGCGCCCTCGTCCACCGCGCCCGGTGCGCCCCGCAGGACATCGCGGCCGACACCGTACCGACGGCGATCACCCTCCTGGGCCCCCTCGCACCCCCGCCGGACACCCCCGACACCCAGGGCTGCGCTCCCACCACCTGCGCCTGCGCCGCACCCGCCCCCGAAGCCGCCACCACGGACGAGGCCCAGGCCGCACCCGCCCCGGAGGAGGACGCCCCCGCCGGCGACGTCCCGGCCGACCACGCCCCGGCCCAGGACGCCCCCGCCCCCGAGCCCGCCCCCGCCGACGGGCCCCCGGCCCAGGACGTCCCCCCGCAGATAGCCGCCGCCTTCGAGGACCTCGACCGGCACGGCCGCGTCCACGCCCCCACCACCACCCTCCTGCGCACCTTCCACACGGTCCTCGACGACCGCGTCGCCGAGCGCACCGCCCTGCTCACCGCCCAGCTGGGCAGCCCGGACCCGGCCACCCGCTACGACGCCATCGCCATGGCCAAGGACCTGATCGGCTCCTGGCGCGGCGACCACACCGCGCTGGTCGCCCTCGTCGCGCAGTGCCTGCTGCCCCGCGACCCCTACACCACCGCCGCCGCGGCCGAGTGCCTCGGCTCCCTGGGCCCCGTCGCCGAACCCGCCCGCGAAGCCCTGGCCGACTGCGTCGCCGGACACCGGGACGCGCACGGCCCGGACGTCTGGGCGTCCCCGCGGCCGCAGCTGCGCCGCGCCCACCAGGAAGCCGTCATGGCCCTGGCCCGCCTCGGCGACCCGCGCGCCCTGCCGAGCCTGCTCACGGCCCTGGACGGCGGCACCGACGCCTGGCGCGCGGTGCAGGTCGCGGGCGACCTGGGCCCGGCCGCCGCCGGTGAGCTGGTACCCCGGCTGACCCGCCTCCTGGACGCCGTCGACTTCGCCAAGGAGTGGACCGACATGAGCGCGGGCGCCCTGGTGGGTGCCCTGGCCGAACTGGGCGACCCCGCCGCCGTCCCCGCGCTCGCGCGGGCCGTCGCAGCGGCGGTGCGGCACGAGCAGTGGAGACCCGCCGCCTCCGCCCTGGAGGCCCTCGCCTCCTTCGGTACCGCCGGCGCCTGCGCCCTGGACGTGGTCCGCCCGCTGGCCGACGCGCAGGACGTGGACCTCCGCGCGGCCGCCACCGCCGCCCTGTGGGCGCTCGCGCGCGACCCCGCCGACGCCGTCCCGAGGCTGGTAGCGCTCCTCGACGGCTACCGGCTGCGCGAGGCGGCCGAGGTGCTCGCCCTGGTCGGCCCGCCCGCCGGGGCGGCGGCGCCGCGCCTGAGGGAGATGCTGACCGCCTCGTACGACTGGACGCGCATCCACGCGGCGGCCGCCCTGTGGGAGATCGGCGGCGAGGCCGGGGCCGGGGCACTCGTGCCGGTCCTGCTGGCCGCCTGGGCCGGCAACGGCGCGACCTCCAACCACGTCCTGGCCTGCCTGTCCCGGATGGGCCCGGCCGCCGCGCCGGCCCTGCCCCGCATCGAGGAGGAACTGGCACTGCCCCGCCGCACCGGCCGCTTCGGGAGCATCGCCCACGACGAAGAGGTCCAGCACCTGTGCCGCACCCTCCGGGACCGCCTCGCGGGTTAGGAGCGCGGCTTGCGCGCCAGCACCAGCCGCCAGTGCGGGCTGCCGTCCTCGCGCCGGCCGAAGGGGGCCAGCGGGACCGTCTCCACGGTGAAGCCGGCCGCCCTCAGGTCCGCGCGGACCGGGCCGAAGGGGAAGGTGCGGTAGTACATGACGAACGGGGGCCGCCACACCGCGTTGCGCACCCGCATCGCCGCGTCGAACCCGGCCGCCGCCCACCACACGGGCGAGGCCGGGGGGAGCGGGGCGCCGACCGGGAAGGCGAACACCCCGCCGGGGCGCAGCGCGCGGTGGACCGCGCCGAAGAGGGCGGGCCGCTCGGCCGGGAGGAAGTGGCCGAAGGCGCCGAAGCTGACGGCGAGGTCGTACGCGTTCCAGAGCCCTTCGGGCAGGGCCAGCACGTCGGCCCGGACGAACTCCACGCCCTCGGGGTGCGCGCGCCGGGCCTGCGCCAGCATGCCGGCGCTGACGTCGACCCCGGTGACCCGGTCGCGGCAGAGGCGGCGCAGCATGCCCAGCCCGGCGCCGGTGCCGCAGCAGACGTCCAGCCCGGAGCCGAAGGAGCCCTCCTCCTGGGCCAGGGCCTCCTCGACGGCGTCGAGCATCCGGTCCGGGGTGCGGAAGGGCGTCCGGTCGAACTTCGGCGCGAGGAGGTCGTAGCCCCGCTCGACGGAGGAGAGGGCCTGGACGGCCAGTTCGCGCAGGCTCGGGCCCTGGGAGGTGAACACGGGCCCAGCCTAGTGACCGGGGGAGCGGACGGGACCCCTCCGCGGACATGCGGACATGCGGCGGCCGCGGTGGTCCCCCTCCGGCCACCGCGGCCGCCGCTCCCCCGTGCCGTTCTCCCGTACCGGCTCGCCCGGATTCCCCCGAATCCCCCGTGGGCTCGCCCGTACGGTCCCCCGTGTTCCCTACCGGTGGTGCATCCCCCGTGGTGCTCCCCCGTGGTTCCCCCGCTGTCTTTCCCGTACGTCCTCGGGCGGTCCCTCCGTACGTCCCCCGTACGACCGCTCAAGGCCCCCCGTACGTTTCCCCCGTACGCCGGTCCGTGCCCTTACGGGCGCGGACCGGACGCGTGGTTGTCCATCGACACGATGTCGACGTCCGAGGCGTGGTTGTCCTGCGGCTTGTCGCCGGGCTTGACCACGACCGGCGGTTCGGCCGCCGGGTCTCCCAGCGGGTTGATGTCGGCGCCCGAAGCGTGGTTGTCGAGCGGTCTGATGTCGCCGTCGAGCGGCAGGATGTTCTCGTTCGTCGCCATCGACTCTCTCCTGATCGTGTGTGGCGCCTGATGGTGGTCGGGCCCGTTCGGCGATTCCCCCGTGGACCGCCGAACGGGTTGTTCAACCAGCCGGCCCGAGTGCCCCCCGACGCCCCGGGTCGATGCACTCATCCTGCCGCGCGGCGATAAACGAACGATGAACGTGTTCGTCCATCGGCGGTCATCGCAGGTCAGGCGGCCAGCTCCGACGCCAGCAGCGCCTGCACTTCGGCCAGTTCCGCCGACCCCAGCTGGCGGAACACCGTCTCCGCGTCCCGCCAGCACGCCCGCGCCCGGTCCGGCTGGCCCAGCCGCCGCAGCGCCTTGCCGAGCACCGTCAGCACCGTCGCCCGGCGCCACTCCCCGCCGATCCCGCGCAGCGCGATGGCCTGTTCGGCGTGCTTGGCGGCCAGGGTGGGCCGCAGGGCGGCCAGATGGGCCTCGGCGAGCCGGAAGTGCGTCACGCCCTCCCACAGCGGCTGCCGGTTGTCGTGGAACAGCGACAGGGCCTCGCCGAGCTGCTCCAGCGCCTCCGTGAGCCGGCCGGCCTGGGTGAGCGCGATGCCCAGCGCGTAGCGGCCGTTGGCCAGGCGCAGGGTGAGGCCCATCCGGTCGTATATGGCGATGCCCTGCTGGGCGAGGTCGATGGCGCTGGACAGCCGGCCGAGCACGACGTGGATCCGGGAGAGGTTGCACAGGGCGCTGGCCTCGCCGATGAAGTTGGCGTCGGCCCGGAAGTTCTCGATGGCCTCCAGCAGGAAGCGCTCGCCGTCGGCGTGCCGCCCCTGGTAGAGGGCGATGATCCCGCGGTCGTTGGGCGCCCAGCAGCTGGGCAGCGGGTCTCCGGCCAGCCGGGCCAGGTCCATGGCCTGGCGGGCCTGGTCGTCGCCCTCGGCGAACCGGCCCGCGAAGAGGTGGACCATGGTGAGGGTGGTCCGCGCCCGGCCCTCCGCGCGCGGGTCGCCGGCGGCGCGCGCGGCCTCGCACAGGGTCTCCGCCGCGGACTCGTACTGCTTGGAGTTGGCGCCGGACTCGGCGAGGTCCTTGGCGGCCCACAGCAGGTCCACGGCCCGGCGCAGGGCGTCCGGCCGCCCGGCGGACTGCCGTACGCAGGCCAGCAGCGGGTCGGCCTCGGCGAACAGCCAGTCCAGGGCGGCGCGGGGCTCGGTGAGGACGAGTCCGGGGTGGCGGGTCCCGGAGAGGTGGGCGGGGAGGCGGTCGCCGGGCCGCTCCAGGGCGTACACGCGGGAGGCGGTGGCGAGGTAGAAGTCGAGGAGCCGGTCGAGGGCGGCCTCGCGCCCGCCGGCGGGCTGCTCGTCGCGTTCGGCGCACGCACGCGCGTAGAGGCGTACGAGGTCGTGGAAGCGGTAGCGGCCGGGTGCTGCGGATTCCAGGAGGGAGCAGTCGACTAAGGCCTCCATGAGGTCCTCGGTGTCGTGCTCGGGCAGGTCGAGGACGGCGGCCGCCGCGGCCAGCGAGATGTCGGGGCCGTCGGCGAGGCCCAGCAGGCGGAAGGCGCGCTGCTGGGCGGGCTCCAGCTGGCCGTAGCCGAGCTCGAAGGTGGCCTTGACGGCCAGGTCGCCGGACTGGAGCTCGTCCAGGCGGCGGCGTTCGTCGGCGAGCTTGGCGGCGAGGACGGAGACGGTCCAGGTGCGGCGGGAGGCGAGCCGGGAGGCGGCGATGCGGATCGCGAGCGGCAGGAACCCGCAGGCGCCGACGACGTCGAGGGCGGCCTGGCGTTCGGCGCCGACGCGTTCGCCGCCGACGATGCGGGTGAACAGCTGCAGGGCCTCCTCGGGGCTCATCACGTCGAGGTCGACGAGATGGGCGCCGGCGAGGCCCGACATCCGGACCCGGCTGGTGACCAGGGCGGCGCAGCCCGCGGTGCCCGGCAGCAGCGGGCGGACCTGGGCGGCGTCGCGGGCGTTGTCGAGGAGGACCAGGACGCGGCGGCCGTCGAGGGTGGAGCGGTAGAGGGCGGCCCGGTCGGCGGGGGAGTCGGGGATGGCGGTGTCGGGGGTGCCGAGGGCGCGCAGGAAGGAGCCGAGGACGGCCTCGGGCAGGACGGGGCGGGGCTCGGTTCCCTGGAGGTCGACGTAGAGCTGGCCGTCGGGGAAGTGCGGGCGGGCGGCGTGCGCGACGTGCACGGCGAGGGTGGTCTTGCCGACGCCGCCGATGCCGGCCAGGGCGGAGACGGCCATGACCTGTCCGTCGGAGCCCGAGAGGATCTCCCCGAGCTCGCTGACGAAGGGGGCCCGGCCGGTGAAGTCCGGGACGGTGGCGGGCAGCTGGGCGGGCCGTACGGGTACGGCGGAGGCGGTGGGGGCCGGGTCCTCGGCGCGGGCCAGTTCCGCGTCCGCGTTCAGGATGCGCTGCTGGAGGGCGGAGAGCTCGGGGCGCGGGTCCACGCCGAGTTCCTCGGCGAGGAGGCGGCGGGTGTCCGCGTACACGGCGAGGGCCTCGGCCTGGCGGCCGCTGCGGTAGAGGGCGAGCATCAGCAGCTCGCGCAGCCGCTCGCGCAGCGGGTGGGCGGCGGTCAGGGCGGTGAGCTCGGAGACGGCCTCGGCGTGGTGGCCGACCTCCAGGTCCAGGTCGAGGCGGGTCTCCAGCAGCTGGAAGCGCCATTCGGTGAGCCGGGTGCGCTCGGTCTCGGCGTGCGGGCCGGGGACCCCGGCGAGGGGTTCGCCGTCCCACAGGTCCAGGGCGCGGGCCAGCAGCGTCCGGGCGAGGGCGCGGTCCCCGGCGGTGCGGGCCCGGTCGGCGTCGGCGGCGAGGCTGCGGGCGATGCCGAGGTCGAGGGCCTCCTGGTGGCGCAGCCGGATGGCGTAGCCGCCGGCGTCGCTGACGAGCAGCTCGGGGTCGAGGACCTTGCGCAGCCGGGAGGCGTACGTGCGGATGGTGGCGAGGGCCTGCTGCGGGGGGTCCTCGCCCCAGATGGCGTCGATCAGTTCGGGCGCGGTGGCGGTGCGGCCGTCGCGCAGGAGCAGCGCGGCGAGCAGGGCGCGCTGCTGCGGGCTGCCGGAGGGCAGGGTCTCGCCGCCGCGCCAGGCCCGGATGGGTCCGAGCACGGCGAAGCGGTTGTCTCCGGGGACGGGTGCTCCGGGTGCTCCGGGACCGTCGGAGACGCTCGGCTGGTGCGGGATGGCCGGTCCGCCGTCCATCTGTCCTCCCCCTGCCTTCCGTCGGTTCAAGGGTCAGTCTGCCCTGTGTTGCACGTACGCGTCAGCCCGCGGCGGAGCCATCCGCTCCCGGCCGGCGAAGGCCCGGCGCCCAAACAGCTGACGGTTCGTCAGATCGACGCTACCTTAAGAGCCATGGAGACCTTCCCGAAGATCATCTCGGTGGACGACCACACGGTTGAACCTCCTCACGTCTGGCGGGACCGGCTCCCGTCGAAGTTCCGCGACACCGGCCCCCGGATCGTCCGCGCCCCCCTCAAGGAAATGACCTTCCTCGGCGGGAAGTTCGCCCCCGTCATGGGCGCGAAGGGCGACGACGGCCCCATCGGCGACTGGTGGGTGTACGAGGACCTGCACCGGCCGCTCACCCGCCTCGACACCGCCGTCGGGTACGACCGCGACGAGATCAAACTGGAAGTCATCACCTACGAGCAGATGCGCCCCGGCTCCTTCTCGGTTCCCGAGCGCCTCGCCGACATGGACGTCAACCACGTCCAGTCCGCCCTCTGCTTCCCCACCTTCCCGCGCTTCTGCGGCCAGACCTTCACCGAGGCCAAGGACCGCGAACTCGGCCTCCTCGGCGTGCGCGCGTACAACGACTGGATGGTGGAGGAGTGGTGCGGACCCCTCGCCGGGGGCCGCCTCATCCCGCTGACGCTCGTCCCCCTGTGGGACGCCCGCCTCGCCGCCGAGGAGGTGCGCCGCAACGCCGCGCGGGGCGTGCGCGCCGTCGCCTTCTCCGAGATACCGCCGCACCTGGGGCTCCCGTCGATCCACACGGACGACTGGGACCCCTTCCTCCGGGCGTGCGACGAGACCGGCACGGTCATCGCCATGCACATCGGCTCCTCGTCGCGCATGCCGTCCACCTCGGCCGACGCGCCGCCGGCCGTCGGCTCCACCATCACCTTCGCCAACTGCTGCTTCTCGATGGTCGACTGGCTGATGAGCGGCAAGTTCGAACGCTTCCCGAACCTGCGGATCATGTACGCCGAGGGCCAGATCGGCTGGATCCCCTACATCCTGGAGCGCGCGAACGTGGTCTGGGAGGAGAACCGCGGCTGGGGCGGCGTCGCCGACAAGGTCCACCGCCCGCCGTCCGAGCTCTTCGCGGAGCACGTCTTCGGCTGCTTCTTCGACGACGCCTTCGGCCTGCGGAACCTGGACTCCATCGGCGTCGGCAACGTCCTCTACGAGACGGACTACCCGCACTCGGACTCCACCTGGCCCAAGTCGCGCGAGGTGGGCCAGGCCCAGATGGGGCACCTGGACGCGGAGGTGGTGGAACGCATCGTGCGCGGCAACGCCATCGACCTGCTGGGGCTCACCCCGGAAGGGCTGTGGCCGGGAGCCTGAGACGGGGGTAGGGGGTGGGGCCCCGGGTCCCACCCCCTGTCGAGCGCTATCAGCCGTCAGCCGGCGGCCGATGACGCCCGCTCGCCCGCCACCACCGGGCGGACGTGCGTCAGCAGCAGCTCCAGGAAGCGGTCCGGGCGGCGCAGCGCCGCGAAATGGCTCGCGTCCTCGATCAGCGCGAAGGCCTTCACCGGAGCATCCACCGCGTCGAAGTACGCCTGGGCGCGCGCCGCCGGGGTGATCACGTCCAGCTCGCCCTGGAAGACGAAGAACGGCACCTCGAACCGGGTCCCGTCGGCCCAGTCGTCGAAGGCGTGCGTCCCGACCGTGACCGGCGCCGAGAAGCCCTGCCCCTTGAAGTAGGCGGCGATCCGGCCGAGGGAGTACAGCGGCGACAGCCACATCGAGCCCAGGACGACCTTCTTCACGGTGTCCAGCGTGAGCGGGTCGCTGCCGGCGCACAGCTTGTCGTACGCCGTCCGCTGCGCCGAGGTCCAGCGGTTCGGGTCGGAGCCCATCGCCTCGACCGTCGCCACGTCCTTCGCCTTCCGGGCGGCCCGGAGCCGCTCCAGGGTGGCGTCGTAGGCGGAGGTGTCCCGGCCCGCCTCCAGGACGTTCTGGTCGGTGCCGACGTACGCCGAGAAGAGCTCGGGGTGGCTGCGGGCCAGCCGGAGCCCGAACACCGTGCCGAAGGAGCTGGGCAGCAGGGCCACCCGGTCCACGCCGAGCCGCTCCCGGACGTGGTGGACGACCTCCAGCGCGTCCGCGTAGAGCCGTTCGAAGGTCGGCTCCCCGCCCTGGCCGGCGGGGCCGCCGTGGGCGAAGGTCAGCCCGGCCCCGCGCATGTCCCAGCGGACCAGGGTGAAGTGCTCCTCCCAGGCCCGGGTCCGGGCCCCGTACGGGGAGTTGGCCGCGCCCGGTCCGCCGTGGAGCTCCAGCAGCACGGGGTTGGCCCGGTCCTCGCCGCGCACGGAGATCCACTGGTCGATCCCGCCGATGCGGACGAAACCCTGCTCGCCGATGCCGTTGGGCGTGTCGATGCGCATCAGGCGGGCGTGCGCGGACCGGCGCACGGCGCGGTGGGCGAGCAGGCCCGCGACCGGAGCGGCGAGCGTGGCGGCGGCGGTGGCGGCGATGATCCCGAGCATTACTGTTTCCCCCAGACGCTGTTTTGCTGACGAGGAGGAGATTACGGCAAGACCCGTGTTTGTAAAGGGGGTTGGTGTCAGCGGCCGGGACCGCACGCCAAGGCCGGAATCCCGCCATCCCAGCGCCACGCGAGGTCCGGACCTTGCACCCCGGCCCGTCGCCGGGGCATGCTTCGCCAGGGCAAAGCGGGAGGGATCATGGCGGTGGACAAGCGGTCCGTGGTGACGGCGGTGCTGTGCGCCGTGGCGGCGCTGGGCGCCTCGGCGGCGGTCGCCGAGCTGGCGCCTCCCCCCGAAGGGGCCGCCCCCGTGCACGCGAAGTCGGCCGCACCCTCCGGATCGCCGAGTGGCCCTTCGCGTTCGCAAGCATCCAAACCCCAGTTGGGCAAGCCCCAGTCGGCGCCCGTCACGCCCAAGCCGGGCGGTGCCGCCACCTTCACCGGCGCCCTGTTCACCGGCGGCCTGGACGGCGACCACTTCTGCACCGCGACGGTCGTCCGCAGCCCCGGCAAGAACCTGCTCATCACCGCCGGCCACTGCCTCCTGGAAGGCGAGCAGACCCGCGACGGCGGTGCGGTGTTCGCACCCGCGTACGCGAACGGTGTCGCTCCGTACGGGGTCTGGAAGATAGAGCAGGTCTACGAGGACAAGCGCTGGGCCGACGACACGGACGACGACTACGACCTCGCCTTCGCCCGCGTCGCCCCCGACGGCAAGGGTCGCAACATCGAGGACCTCACCGGAGGCGCCCCCCTCGACACCACCGGCCGCGCGGGCGAGGAGGTCACGGTGACGGGCTACCCCGCCGACCGAAAGGTCCCCCGCACCTGCACGGCCGTCGCCGTCCGCACCAGTGAGCGCGAGCAGCGCTTCGACTGCTCCGACTTCCCCGGCGGAACCAGCGGCAGCGCCTGGCTCGGCCGCGACGGCAAGATCATCGGCATCCTGACGGGCGGTGACACGGACGACGTCTCCACCAGCACCGTCCTCGGCGACTACGCCGCCCAGCTCTATGCCAAGGCCACCGCCCCCAAGCGCTGACCCTCCCCCCGGCGCACATGCCCTCCCCCGCACGGGGGAGGACGGCTCACTCCCGCGCCCGACGCCCGGCAGGGGCCCCGCGAGCAGGATCGGGAACGACCCGACCACTGCTCCCGGAGGAGACCACCGCCGTGCACCGGACGACCCTGCGCCTCGCCGTTCCCCTCGCCCTCGCCGCCGCCCTCGCCGCCACGGCCTGCCTCCCGGCCTCGGCGGCGGGCTCGCCCCCGACCGCCCCTCCGGCCGCCGCCGCGGGTACGGCCGGGGTGGTTCCCGCCGTGGGCGGCATCAGCGGGTGGGGCCGCATGGCCTACGGAGACCCCCGCGACGACGTCCGGATATCCGTCGACGCCCACGGGCTGTTCACGCGGCCGGCGGCCGGAGCGCCGTCCGGCCCCTCCACGGCGGTCCGCTCCTGGGGCGGCTTCCGCATCCAGCACTACTCGCCCCCCAAGGACGGGGAGCCCGCCCACTTCAACTGGGGCGACTTCCGCGTCGACTGCCTGCGCGTGGACGGCACCGAGGTGTCCGTGACGGGCCGGCTCGTCGACGCCGGACCGGTGTGGCAGGACTACCTCCACCGCAAACCCCTGCCCGCCCGCATGGCCCTCGGCTTCCACGTCCCCGGCCCCGGCGGCGGCGACGCGGCGCGCGTCGGCATCCTCGCCCCGGCCGGCGACCAGGACATGCCGCCCTGCTCGACCCCGAAGCCCGACGCGGGACTGACGGCGGGCGGCTACCGCCTCAGCGCCCCGGGTGCGGTCCCACCCGGGGCCTAGCATGGGAACATGAATTCGAATACCGGGCCGTCCGCCGACCCCTCGGAGGCGCGCCCGCCCCTCACGCCCGCCCTCACCGGTGACGAACTCGCCCGCTGGTACTGGACGCTGGCCGAGCTGAACGCACTCGCCCGGCGGCTCGACGTACCGCGCGGCGGCGGAAAGGCTGCGCTCACGGAGCGGCTGCGGGCCGCGCTCGACGGCAGGCCGCTCCCCGCGGCCCCGGCCCGCCGTCCCGCGGCGGCCCGCCGGCTGTCCGCCCCGGTGGACGGCACGACGGTCATCCCCGAGGGGCAGCGGTGCAGCCAGGTGCTGCGGGAGTTCTTCCGGCGGGAGATCGGCCCGGCGTTCCACTTCGACGGGTACATGCGCGCGTACGTCGCGGAGCACGCGGGCCACACGCTGGCCGAAGCGGTCGCCCACTGGCACGCCACCCGGGCGGCCGCCGCCGGACCCCAGGAGATCGGCGCACAGTTCGAGTTCAACCGCTTCCTCCGCGCCTGGCACGCCGACCACCCCGCCGGCACCAGGGACGAGGCCCTGGCCGCCTGGCGCGCCCACCGCTCGGCGCCGCGCTAGCCCCCCGTCATCCCACCAGGCCCAGGTGGACCGGCGCGGCCGAGGCGTCGGCGAGGAGGTCCGGCAGCCGCGGGGGCCAGAGCGGCTCGCCGAGGGTGGCCAGCCGCTCCGGGGAGACCCACTGCCAGTGGATGCCGGGGTCTTCGAGGACGGGCTCCCGGCGGGGGCCCGTGGTGACGTAGATGTGCTCGTGCTGCCGGACGGGGACGCCCTCGTGGGTGAAGTCGTGCTCCCAGGTGCACAGCAGCCGCTGCGGCTCCAGGTCCGTCCACCCCGTCTCCTCGCGCAGCTCCCGCCGCACGCACTCCTCGGGGGTCTCGCCGGGATCCATCCCGCCGCCCGGGGGCAACCAGTGGATGCCGACTTCGACGTTGTTCTCCCGGAAGAGGAACACCGATCCGCCGGGGGAGAGGACGACAATGCGCGCTGCCTGACGCGGAGTTCTCATCAACGCAGCGTACGGCGGGGCCGGGGCGGGCGGGAGGGGGTGGGGAGGGGATGTGGGGCGGGGGCTTCGGCCGGGGGTGGGGCGGTGCACCCCCGGGCCGGGGTGCGTGGAGGGCCGGGGGCTTTCCGCCAGTCCACTGTCCTTCCGG